>JAZLHA010000014.1:0-88195 GCA_045616625.1 Candidatus Enterousia sp. | reverse complement strand
TTATGTGTCGATTTGGGTGATTTTAGAAAATTACAAAAAATTGTGCAAAGACGCACAAATCTGCATAAAATTACGAATTTTGAAAAATGTGAAAAAAGTCAATTTTTATCATGGACATAAACCTAGGTTTTTTATGTACCAGTTATTTACAGAACTCTGCAATTTTTTCAAGGTTTTATTCATAAATTATGCATTAAATGCATCATTTATTATTTTACGAACATCAAATTCCTGAGGTTCCACATCACGCACAAAATGCGCCAGATATTCTATATTCCCACTGCCCCCGCGAATTGGTGAAAAAGTAAATCCGTATAAACCAAAACCAGCGTTTTCAAAGCCTTTTAACGTATTTTTGATAACATCAAAATGAACATCTGGATTTAATATAACCCCGCGATATTTTTCAGAAATCACCGGTCCACATTCAAATTGCGGTTTTATCAAACATATAATATCGCGCAAATTCGGCAAAGTTTTCAATTTATCCAATAATTTCAATACAGAAATAAAAGAAACATCAATTGTTGCAATGTCCACTTGCGCAACAGTGGCATCATCTATAGTTCTGAAATCAGTCTGTTCATATAAATCTATTTTTTCATTTCTGCGCAAAGATTTATGCATTTGGTCGGTTCCTGTATCAATCGCCACAATGTGCCCTATGCCGTTTTTCAATGCACAATCACTAAAACCACCGGTTGACGACCCAATATCAACCATATTTCGCCCGTCCAAGGTTATATTAAAGACATGCAACGCCTTTTCTAACTTTAAACCACCACGTGAAACATAGGGCATAACATCACCACATATCGATATTTCATCCATATTTTCAACATCAAAAGCCGGTTTAATTATTTGTTTTTTGCCATAAAATATAATTCCAGACAAAATTGCATCCTTGGCGCGTGAACGCGTTTCAAAAAAGCCTTTTTCAACCAGCGCTATATCCAATCTCATGACCCTAATTTTTACATAAGACGGTCAAAAATCAATAAAAAACCAAAAAATACCATATAAATATTATACTGGAAATATGAAAACAAACATACTACAATGGCGGAAAACTAAAACGAGTGAAAAAATGGCAGAAAAAATATCAAAAGAATTAAGAAAAATTATATTAGAAAATATGTTCGTCACAAACTATAAACGCATGTGGCCTTATATAAAGCCTTTTTGGGTTCGTGGTTTGTTATCATTATTGGTTGCAATTCCTGTTGGTTCAATGGATGCTTTAATTGCATTAGCGTTAAAACCATATATGGATTTAGTTATGGTGGAAAAATCCCTTGAAACAGCATGGTATATTCCACTCGTTATTATCGCATTCACCAGTGTTCAGGGTGCTTTGACATATATTTCTGCATACCTTAATACATGGGTCGGTACAAAAATTACAAACCTGTTGAAACTTGATTTGTATAAAAAAATGCTGACATTTGAAACCGAATACTTTAATAAACGTCAATCTGGGGACGTTATATACACTTTTAGCACCAATGCTGATATAGCATGTTCAGGTTTAATTTCTAATCTTAAATCGTTTTTAGAAAAATTCTTTAAGGCAATATCTTTGTCAGCGGTATTATTCTATAACTCTTGGCAACTAGCTGTTGTTTGCACACTTGTTTTGGTTGGGGCGTTTCTGCCTATGGCGAGTTTACGCAAAAAGGTCAACTCTGTAATGAGTGAATCTATCAAGGCAGATTCTTACTTATTGACTGTTTATAACGAATCTTATGCTGGAAACAAAACGGTTATTTCGTATAATCTGGATTGCCATCAGAAAGATAAATTCAAATGTGTATTAGATAATATATTTAACATCAGATTAAAAATGTTAAAGCGAACACGTTGGTTGACTCCTGTTATGCATGTTATTTTATCTGTTGGTATTGGACTTGCCATTTGGTTTGGTTCTATGTTGATTTTGAACGGCACAATTACTGCTGGTAATTTTGTATCGTTTTTGACTGCATTGATATTGTTATATACACCAATGAAAACTATTGGTGAAAATTATAATTCTTTACTAATGTCTTTCTTGGCAATTGAACGTGTATTTGATGTTTTGGATGCAACACCTGCAATCACAGATAAAAAAGATGCAAAACAAATGCCATCAACCCATAAAAAAATTGAATTCAAACATGTTTCTTTCCAATACTTGCCTGACGTTCCTGTATTAAAAGACATAAACTTTACTGTGAATCATGGCGAAACTATTGCGCTGGTTGGAAATTCTGGTGGCGGGAAAAGCACAGTTGTTAGCTTGCTTCCGAGATTCTATGATGTGACAAATGGTGAAATTTGCATAGACGGCACCGATATTCGTGATTTTACATTAAAGTCATTGCGTAAAAATATTGGTGTTGTATTCCAAGATAATTTCTTGTTTGCTGGAACAATACGCGAAAATATATTGCTTGGAAACGAAAACGCAACCCAAGAAGAAATTGAGAATGCTGTTAAAAGGGCATATCTGGACGATTTTGTAAAAACATTAAAAGACGGTTTGGATACACAAATTGGTGAACGCGGTATTATGTTATCTGGAGGACAAAAACAACGCGTTGCAATTGCACGTGCATTTCTGAAAAATGCTCCTATTCTGATTTTAGATGAAGCAACATCAGCCCTTGATAATAAAGCCGAAGCAGTCGTTCAAAAAGCGATTGAAAACCTTATGCGCGACAAAACAGTGTTTGTTATTGCACACAGATTATCAACTGTTCGCAATGCAACAAAAATTGTTGTTATTAACGAAGGTCAAATTGTTGAATCTGGTACACATGATGAACTTGTAGAAATCAAAAACGGTGCCTATAAAGCACTTTATGATATGCAGTTTAAAACAAATAAAAACGATACTAAAAAGTAAATCGGGATAAACCCGATTTTAATTTTGGTAGCGGCGAAGGGATTTGGACCCCTGACCAAAGGATTATGATTCCTCTGCTCTACCACTGAGCTACGCCGCCAATGTGCAGTGATTATAACAGACAAATTCTGAATTGCAAGCATCATTTACATTTACTATTTGGAAATAAGGTTATTTTATGATATACTATTGTGCATGAAAAAATTAAATCTATTTTTATTATCAGCAACCGTTTTTCCAGGCTTCGCGTTTGGTGAACCAATCCAGGTGTGTAGTCCTGAAATGAAAAATCCATTTATGGGAACATATCAAAACCAAATCGCATTTGGTTTTGGTCAGGGATTTGACACTGGTATATTATTACCACCACCAGTTAGACCGGTGCCTTTTTATATCGGAACATTTCAGTATTCACAACCAACAACTTTTTTTAGGGTTCCTGCGCGACGTTCTATAAATATATCTGAAACATTGGGTTTGGGTGAAAAAAACGGTTGGAAATGGCAAGATTATACAATTCCAATGATATATTTCACCGAAGAAGTTGCATTATTTCGTTATAATCGCCTGTACGGTGGTATGGGTGCTGGCGTTGGTTTACAGGCAAAACAAAACGAACGTTTGGGCGCAAAATTGTTATTCCAATTCAAAGTGACATTCGGTTATAACATAAACAAAGTGTGGGCAGCAGAATTATTCATACAACACTTTTCAAATGCAAATACTGCTGATGAAAATAATTCGTACGCATTTTATGGTTTGGGTTTAACATATAATTTCTAAAAAATTACCAATCTATTTGCGTTTTTCCATGTTGTTTTAAGTATTCATTGGCCCGGCTAAAATGATGATTACCAAAAAATCCACGATGTGCCGATAGTGGCGACGGATGAACACTTTTAAGAACCATATTCTTTGATTCATCGACGAATTCTGCTTTCTTTTGTGCATAACTGCCCCATAACATATAAACAATATTATCACGTTTTGCAACCACACGAATAACGGCATCTGTAAATTGTTCCCAACCGCGCCCTGCGTGCGATGCGGCATTATGTGCCATAACAGTTAGCGTTGAATTTAACAACAAAACACCCTGATTTGCCCAATATGTTAAATCACCATGTGTAATACTTTTATGTCCTAAATCAGATTCAATTTCTTTATAAATATTTATCAAAGATGGTGGCAAAGCAATTCCATCCGGTACAGAAAAACATAAACCTATCGCCTGACCTGGTTCGTGATACGGATCTTGACCAATAATAACAACCTTTACTTTATCCAAAGGACATAAATTAAACGCATTAAATATATTTTTTGGTGCCGGATAAATCGCCTTGCCCGACATATATTCTTGACGAACAAAGTCAGTAAGTTTAATAAAATAATCTTTATTAAATTCTGCGCTTAATGCATCTTTCCAAGACTCTTCTATTTTTACATTCATAATTTTATTAACCCCTGTTGGCAAGATTTCCATAAAACAACATCGATATAACCCCGTGGCAAACCGGTCTCGCGTTCCAGATGTGTAAACATTTCATCACACGCATATTTTATATCGGAACTTAAATGTCTATTATCTATTTTTTGTTTTAACGCCAGATTTCCAGCGTATAGCGCCCCAAGACGTTGAATCCAAATATCATATTTTACAATATTTTCACCCAAATTACGCGCCAAATGATTTGCAGTAATTTTTCCAATATGTGGTAAATGAACCAAACAATTTAGTTTATCATCCAAACAATTACACTTATAAAAACCATCACAAAATTCGCATCTATTGCGCCACACTTTTAAAATAGAATTTATTTTATTTTTATTATTAAAGATTTTTAATAATTCAGATTCTGATGGATTATTCGGAAGAATTTCCATAATAATTTTATGAATTTTCTTTGCTGTTTTTTGCGAAAAACCACCTGCTAAGATTACATAGACTGTTGCACTCGCAAATTCATCAGGTGATAACTTTTTTGGATGTGATAAATTTTCTTTTATTTCATCAAAAGACTTATCATCATTATCCAAACCAATTTCACGCAATTTTGAATCTAAATCAAAAAACCATTGCTTTGAAAATAGATTCATATTAAACCCTTTTTATCGGCAATTACCTAAAACCACATCACGTGTTGCTTTCCATGCAGAAACAGCATTTCTTTGCGATTCTTCATAGGCCCTTTTCATATATTCATTATGTTTATACCTGTTTCTAGAAGGTGTTTTTCTGCATTTAATCGGTCTAGATTTTGCAAAACTTTCCATAACCAATCGCCTTTATTAAACATCAATTGTCGCATTAAGGGCGTTTTCAACAATGAAATCACGTCGTGGTTCAACAACATCACCCATCAGCATGGATACAACCTCATCTGCTTTGGCGGCATCTTGGATTTTAACCTGGAACAACGAACGATTGTTTGGATCCATTGTTGTTTCCCACAACTGTTCAGCGTTCATTTCACCCAAACCTTTATAACGTTGTATTTTCAAACCATTTTTAGCATATTCAAACGCGGTATTTAACAAATTCAATGCACCCCAAATCTTTTGAAATTTTGTTTTAACGCGCAATGTTGCAGGACACGAAAATATCTCAATCAATTCATTCCGCCCATCCATACGCAACCAAGAACGAATTTCAGGTGAATTTAATTTTTCATGTGGCAAAACATGTGTTTCTGTCACACTACGCAAAGTGCGTGTAATTGTAATACCAGATTCTGAATTACTAATTTTCCATCCACGTTCGAATTCCAATTCTTCGGCATCAAGCATTTTTTCAGCAGCCGACATATTTTCAACTGATTGATTATCAAATACACCATTTAACGCTAACGCCTCGATAAACCGCAATGGAACAATGTGATTTAATGCCTGTAATGAATTACGCATATTTAATATCAAACCCAAAAGACGTTTCAAATCCGCCCCAGAAATTTGCGTACCATTAAATGCTTCAATAACACCATCTGTTGCTAACTGGTCCATTAAATAATCATTCATTTCCTGGTCGTTTTGTAAATAAATCTGTTGTTTACCACGTGTCACACTATAAAGTGGTGGTTTTGCAACATATATATATCCGCGTTCAATCGCTTCTGGCATATGACGGAAAAAGAATGTCATCAAAAGCGTTTGAATGTGTTGCCCATCAACGTCAGCATCGGTCATGATAATAATTTTATGATAACGCATTTTTTCAATATCAAATTCATCTTTACCAATACCTGTTCCCATTGTTGTAATTAATGCACCAATAGTGTCAGACGAAAGCATTTTATCAAAACGCACACGTTCAACATTTAAAATCTTTCCACGCAGTGGCAAAATCGCCTGAGTTTTTCTATCACGACCCTGTTTTGCGGTACCACCAGCCGAATCCCCCTCAACAATAAACAATTCGCATTTTTCAGGGTCACGTTCAGAACAGTTAGCCAATTTACCCGGTAATCCCCCCAATTCTGGACCTGTCTTTTTGCGTGACAATTCACGTGCCTTGCGTGCCGCCTCTCTTGCGGTTGCCGCCTCTATAATTTTATCAACAATTGCCTTCGCAATTTGTGGATTTTCATCCAAAAATTCATACAGCATTTCAGACACTGTATTTTCCACAGGAGGTCTAACCTCTGATGAAACCAACTTATCCTTGGTTTGTGAACCAAATTTAGGATCTGGGATTTTAACACTTACAATACTTGTCAAACCCTCGCGAAAATCTTCCCCAGATAGGTTCACATCTTTTTTATTAAACTTTTCACCAATGTATTTGTTTATAGCACGTGTTAAACCTGCACGAAATCCAGCCAAATGCGTTCCACCATCACGGTTTGGAATATTATTGGTAAAGCAAAGCGATGTTTCAGAATATGCAGTTGTCCATTGTAAAACAATCTCAATATACATATCATCAATCTGTTTTATCATCTGAATAGGGTCAGCATTTAATGCCTCCTTAGATTTATCTAAATAAAGCGCAAATCCCTTTAATCCATCAGCAGAATGAAATTCACGATGCACGGTATCAGCACCACGCAGATCTTCTAAAACAATTTTTACATTTGCATTCAAATAAGATTGTTCGCGCAACCAATTTTCAAGCGTATCAAAATTAAATGTTGTTCCTGTAAACGTTTCTGACGATGGCAAGAAAGTCACTTCTGTTCCATGTTCGTATTTTGTCTTATTTTCAACAATTTTTAAGTCTGTTGTTGGGACACCATCTTTGAACGACATAGACGCTTCTTGGGTTCCACGCCAAACACGTACCTCTAGCCACGTGGACAATGCATTAACCACCGACACACCCACACCGTGCAGACCACCAGATACCTTATACGCACCATTTGTTTCGTTATCAAACTTACCACCAGCATGCAATTCACACATAATAAGTTCCAAAGCACTGCGCCCCGCTTCGTGATTTATATCAAATGGCATACCACGACCATTATCACGAATTGTCGCACTGCCATCTGGATTCAAAGAAACATATACGGTATCGGCATAACCAGCCATCGCTTCGTCGATGGAATTATTAACAACCTCGTATATCATATGATGTAAACCATCACCACATTCACCAACATCACCGATATACATTCCAGGACGTTTTTTAACCGCTTCTAACCCCTTTAAAACTTTAATTGAATCACCAGTATATTCATTATTTACAGACATGACCATTTTCCTTTATTTTGCTATGTAAAACATAGCAATTTATGATATAATTATCAAGAGAAAAGGTATAAAAACACAAAAAATAAGGGATAATAAAATGAAGTTTAAATTATTGTATTTTGGCGATATTTTTGTAAACCCAAAAAAGCGTGCCCAGCATATTGCTGATATTCGGATGCAATTTCATCCACAATTAAAAAGGCTTGTTGAATTACAGCCTTGGTGCAACCTTACAAAATATATGGCACCAGACGCCACTAAAAGCCCTATTATTACCCGTCATGTTGGTGGCATAGATTGGAATCCAATCATTACACCAAACCTTAAAATGATCGCAGAATTGGATATTTTGCTTATGCACCCTGAAATTATAGGTGTTCCACATTCTGATATCGATAATCGAGTAAAGACAATTATGGACGGCCTGCGTTGTCCACAAAACGAACACGAAATTGGTCAAAACACACCACAAAATATTGGTCCAATTTATACACTTTTAGATGATGATCATTTGGTCACAAAATTGACGGTAAACACTTCGCATTTACTTGCACCTGAAATACTACCTCAAAATTGTGCGCCATCACCTGATTCCATATTTATGCTAATAGACGTTAATGTCAGGGTGACAGAGGGGACAATAGAAAACCTGCCCTTTATTGTTTAAAAAAAACGCCAAAAAAGCGTTTTTTATGTAAGTAATGTTGTAATTTGATCCTGCATCTGGAATGTGGCGAGTACCACCCAAGCAATAATCGCAGACACTAATAATATACCGGCACTATTTAAAAACTCTGATATAGATTCCATTTTTCGTATAGATTCTTGCTGATATTCGGATGCCAACACAGAAACATTTCGACTAAAATCGTTCATTTCAGAATATATAGTAAGATCACCAATAATATCCTGGTTTGGAAAGTCAGTCTTGGTATTAGCCAATGCAACCCCTAAATTATCACCATTTGCAATAAACCGTAGTGCCGATTCCAATATACTACGCAAATATGCACTTGCATTATCTGCTAACATACGCATTGCATCAGGCACTGTTACACCCGCCGCCACCATCGCAGAAAGCGACATTAGCCAACCAACAGAAGTATGTAATTTATAAACATTCCATGGTGGCAATTTATCAAATT
Source organism: Candidatus Enterousia sp. (assembly GCA_045616625.1). Classification (GTDB taxonomy): domain Bacteria; phylum Pseudomonadota; class Alphaproteobacteria; order Rs-D84; family Rs-D84; genus Enterousia. The sequence continues at coordinate 79,474 of JAZLHA010000014.1, read as the reverse complement.
TAAAACGTAAGTTCCCCGTCCAATTCGGCAAACTAAACCATATAATCAATATCAATCCAACAAAACAACCAACAATTATATGCCAATAATTTATACAAAATTCAGAAACAACAATCAAAGTTTTTGCAATCCCAGTCCATTCAACATCCGTTCCAACCGCTTCTATTAGTGGTGGAACCAGATAAACACCAACCATAACAATGATTAAAAAAGTTAATATCAACAAAAACAAAGGATACGCAATCGCATTACGCATAGCGCGTTTAATTTTTTCAACACCCTCTACAACCTTGCCTATACTTTCCAGCGCAATAACCAAATTAGAAATATCAGCAGATGTCACAAGCAATGTTTCTTCTGGTGGCAACCAACCACGTGTCGCGTCAGAAAAACTCATACCTTGTTCCAAATTCTTTTGCCATTGACGCATAGCAATAGCATACGGTTCGTTTGGGCGCGACCCATTATAAGACTCTATCTTTTCCAATCTATTTAATGCATCCATCAAAGAAAAATTATTACGCAAAAGCGACGCCAACTTACGCGCCATTGCCATACGACGCTGGGTATTTAATTTAAACGCTATTTTTGCGTATAAAATTTCAAGTTTATCCATTATTAATACACTCCTGGTCTATCCAACATACCAACCCAACGTTCTAACTCGTCAATTCCGATTATTCCACGCAACAATAATTCCATCGCAGATTCTTTTAATGTGCGACCATCCATTTCTTCAAGCCAGTATTTAACCGCAGCATCAGTATTCCCAGCGAGTGCAAAACGCAAAAACTCACTATTAGTAATAATAATTTCACCGGCCTTTATTCGACCTATTGTTCCCGTACCATTACATTCCTTGCACCCTGGCCCCTTGATATAAACCTGTTTTAGTCCAATATCACCAAACGCATCACGCACACGCTTGTATGCTTGGTTTTCAGGATGGTCTGCCAAATGTTGCCTGCAATATGGACATAATTTTTTAAACAAACGCATAGAAACAAGTCCACGCATAAGGGTTTCTTCTTTTAATTTAAAACCCTCTACACCCATATCAAGCAAACGTGTAAGTGCCGCCATCGCAGAATTAGCATGCAGTGTTGTCCAAACATTATGTCCAGATAACGCACCACGCACAGTTAATTGCGCCGCAGCAAGTGTTCTTATTTCACCAACCATCAGGGTGTCAGGGTCACTACGTAATGCCGCCGCTAACGCTTCGGTATATTTTTCATCGCGTTGTTCTTCGGTTGTGGCATTTGTCACAGGCATTTGGTGTGCGCCAAAAATTTTCTGTTCCACAGGGTTTTCAACAGTAATCATATTTATTTCATAATTACGTTCCTTTAACATCAGCGCCATATTACGCACAAGCGTTGTTGATTTACCAGAACTTGTTGGACCTGCAACAATAACCAAACCTGTTGGGAAAGAACGCAAACGCATTAACAATCTTTGTTCGTATGGGCTAAATTCTTGTTCTGTTTTTATACCCTCTGTTGGATTATCATACAACAAACGCATAACAACATAACGCGACCCAAATGCAATTGGATTAAATTGCATACGAATACTTAAAACACCCGCAGGTAAATATAAATCTTTGGTTCCACGCAAAGGTGTACGCCCGTCTTTTTGTGCAGATTGATATTCATTTTGCGCATAGTTAGTATTAGAAATATCAGACGATGCAAATGCTGCACGAACAAAAGATTCACCCCATGCAGAATTATATTCCAGAACCGGTTGCATACTACCATCTATACGGAAATATATAGTTGTTTGGTCAGACACCTCTATATGAATATCAGATACTTTTTGTGCCGCAGCACGCGCAATAATATCAACAAAGTCTTTCTGCATCTGGTTGTCATAATCAACTATATTACGCGTAACACCACCCATACGTGCCTCATACGCTTTATATATTGCAGAAACCAACCCCAAATCAGAATAAAAAGGTGTACGCATTGGCCAATCGCGCTTTTTTAATAAATCCAAAAAAGCCAAAACACGACCATCATAGCGATGCGTCCGCGAAATAATAATTTCACCACCAGAAAAATATGCAACCAAACCTTGAGTATCTTTTGGTAATTCAATTTTGGCACCGGTTGCGGTCATCAAACGATTACCATTAGAAAACAGATAATCAACAATATCTTTTATTTCAGAATTTTCCATACCCGCCGGCACTGACGGTTTCTGATTTATAGATGTATTTAAAATATTTTCTTCCTGTTTCATTTTATTATCTGTTTGCGATATTTAATGTTTGTGTTTCACCGTCTTTTTCAAAAACAACACCCTCGTATAAAGATATAGATTTAACCATAAAGCCACCAATTTTCTTACCAACACTTACACGTTTTTTCTGACCTGTTGATAAATCTTCAAGTGTCGCCTGTAATTGTGAACCCGCACCCAAAACATTTACCAATTTATACATTGAACTAACACTTTCTTGGATAGCGCTTTGTACTGGTTTTTGAACTGTTGTTCCGGATTCTGAGCTTGGTGCATTAAGCAAATTTTCGCGTTCACGTGCTATTTTTTCAGCCTCAGCCTCTAATTTTGCGCGTTCATTATCTAATTCTTGCTGTTGTTGTTCGGCACGACCAGAAAGTGTATCTATTTCCATATTTAATTTTATTTTTTCAGCGGCTAATTTATCTAGTTCTAAATCAAGTTGGGCACGTTCTTTTTCAAGTTGCATCAAAACTTTTTCTTGTTCTAGTGTTGTAATTTGTTGAAACACAGAACCATCAACTTTATATTCCGCAACACTTTCCGCAGATAAATCTTCTGCGACTATATCAACCTCTGTTTCAGCAAAAACATTTAAACAAAACAGACAAGATATTATTATATTAAATAAAAACATTTTATTTTGCATAGATTATCACCTCATAGTTCCAAATGCGATTAACCGCATTCCATACACATCGTGTCATATAAACACCACTAAAATTGTCAAATATTCTTATAAATTGCATGGGTGTCATTTTTGACTGCGCTGCAATTTCAACAACATTTAACAAAACTGTATCAACACCATTGGTTAATGTATCAACCACAGATTCAATGTTCACAGGACTATCCAACATTTGGAATATTGTTGTCACATCACGAACGACGGATTCTGCATCACGTTCATCCTGGGACGAATATGTTTCTATTGTTGGCAGAACCGCTGTCACAGTTATATTATTTTCATCGTGTTCTTGGACAAAAGAATTTGGAATAACGCTTGATGCAAGCATATAAAAATCGCCCAAAGTTCCAAAATCGCGCTCCATTTGCGCGACAACATATTTACCATTACATTCAACACTTTTTTGATTCCATCCAGCAATCGGCTGCATTAAAAAACCAATTGCTTTATAGCACTGTTCTGCGCGTGCATTTATTTCGGGCAAATTATTATACGGTAAAACAATTGGTTTAATTTCTTCTTTTACAATTTCAAATTGCTTATCCAATTCCTTGTTTTTTTCTTCTAATCTGCGCTGATATTCTTCGGCCACAGACGGATCTATTTTATCAGTTTTGCGTATTTGACTTATTGGTTCACGAAAGAAAATAAATACTATGCTTAAAAATATAAACAATGCAAACAACGGCCAAAGTGTTGTCCGAAATCTGCTAATTGGATGTAATAATACACGTGCTGGGCTTGATACAACTTTTATAATTTGACGTTCAACCGCACGCGGCATAGACCAGATTTCAGGCGCAATCAACGCCCCCCAATCAGGAAGTTGTGCCAACCGCGCATACTCTGCACGTGCATCCTTTTCAAGAGATAAAAATATATCTTGTAAAATAATACCGTTTCTAACCGCAACAATATAAAAACCATTATCCACAGAAAATGCCGCCAAAAATGATGAATATTCAGCCAGACCGTTCATAATCTCTGCGGCTGCAACCGGCATACCACCATATTGTCCAAACCTATACGAACCTAAACCAACCATGGAATGGAATTCAGTAAATAAATTAAGTTTTTTGTTTATATTATGCGCCAAATTGTGTGCATAATTACGCGCCGAAAAACCAGAACCAATCGGTTGCCAAACCAGACCAACTGCGTATTTTTTCTTGTTAATATGTATTATTTGATTTGCCAATTTCTCTCTCGTTGCAACAATTATAACACAAAAACATTAACCTTGGCAAAGCAAAAATACCGTTATTGACTATTTTGAACAGTCATAAACTTTTACAGAAATAATATATTTATTTTTCGGCCCAAAAACAGCCCCAGGAATAGACTCTATTTCTTGTTTTTCTATTCTGTAAGCATTTCCACCACGTTCGTTTTCAACAATAGATTTTTCAACATATTCAAAGGCATCTTTTTTATTATAGACCGATACAGTTGAATCCATTTTATATAAATAAAAACATGTGTTTGGTACAGTTTCCAGACGCGTTAAAACATTGCTATAATCAACATTTGATGTACCTGTACAGGAACACAATCCTAAAAATAATAAAGTGTATAGTTTTTTCATCCACTAACCTATTACTTCATAGTTTTCTGGGTCACTAAACAGTTTACGCAAAACAATATTGTTTAATGCATGACTACCCTTGTATGATATTATGTCGGCACAAACAATTCCGCCAGATGTAAACATATCACCAACTAAATCAACGACCTTGTGACGAACAAATTCATTTTTCCATAGCAATTCATTAAGAGTATCTGAACCATCGTTATTTAATGCAATTACATTGTGTTCATTTGCACCGCGTGCCATACCATGCTTTTTCAAAAATTCCCATTCAGAATATTTTCCAAAAGTACGCGCACGTGCAACATTTTTCACAAAATCATTTATAGATTTCTTTGTTCCATCATATTTATACGAACAAGTTTGTTCCCATATAATTTTTTCAGGATAAACAAGTGTTGCAACAATATTCATTTCTTTTTTGCCATTCGGCGATAATTTAACATAACCCGCCGTTTTACGACCAGCAAGTTTATTTAACAACCAATACTTTAAGCGAACTAATTTAGACACTTTTATCTCTGACGATTTTGCAATTACTTCATGTTTAACAATTATATGTTTTAATTTACCTGATGTAGTTCCAGCATCTAAAAACATTTTTATAAATTCATAAGCACTGCCATCCAAGATAGGTGTTTCTGGACCATCTATTTGAATAATTGCACTATCCACACCAACAATAAACAATGCCGCCATCAAATGTTCAATAGTTTGAACATGCGCCCCACAAATATTTCCAATTGTTGTATTGCGCATCTTTGTTTCACCAACATTATTATATGTTGCAGGTATAGCAAATTTTTTATCTAAATCTGTGCGATAAAAAACTATTCCATTTTTTTTTGATGGTTTAACAATCATATTTACAGTTTTACCAGAATGAATACCAACCCCAGAAATTTTAATTTCGCGCTTAAAAGTTGTCATTTTAACCTTTCCTTTATCCAATCAAAAAATTTATCTTCTATTTTTGTTTCTAATTTTGCAAATTGTATTTTTTCTTGTGCCTCTGGTAATAAACGCACCCAATCTTTTTCCGTAGTAATAAGTTTTGCTCTCTTTTTCTCAGCCAATTTTAATAGTTTATTAATATCATCATCTGTGTACTGGTAATGATCTGCAAATGCGCGCGTCGCAACAACATTTTTTAGTGACCTGAAAAATTTTCTGGGATAACCAATACCAGCAAAAGCAACTAACTTTTCATCATTTTTAAATGGAACTATCGTTTTATTTTCAGCAAAAAACATTGATTTTCCCACAGGTAATTCTAGTTTAGATTTATTATTACCAGATTTAATAACAATAAAAGCATCTGCACGTTGCAAGCTACTGCGTGGTTCGCGTAATGGACCCGCAGGCAACAAAAATTTATTACCTAAACCAATAGATTCATCAAAAACCACTATTGAAATATCTTTATGAATAGATGAATTTTGAAAACCATCATCCATAACTATTGGACCGGTTTCGTTTGTCTGTTTATTTAATAAAACTAAATTGCTTTTTCTGTTTCCAGTATGAACCTGCAGACCATCAGATGATAACATACACGCCTCGTCAGAGTTACGCCCTTTCGTTATATCTTGCTTATATCCACGCATAACAACAGGTGCTGAAAAATAATTTGCAATTGCACGCACAATTGGTGTTTTACCAACCCCGCCCGCTAAAATATTACCAACACAAATTATCGGTCTGCGAGACTTATATTGTTTTATTTTACGAATAGAATAGACTGTGCGCGACACACCGTAATAAACTAACGATATTGGCAACAAAATAAAAGATAGAGGCGTCTTATGTAAAAACCACCAAGGTGTTTTCATTTTCTATGCTCTCTTTTTTGTTGACGTAATTTTTCTTTAAATTCAGCAGAATCTAAGCCCTCTTCTACTTTAAATAAATCATACATAGAATCTAGTCTGCGTAATTGTTTAATCATCACAGAATCTATATTATGCTTAACATCTTCAAATTCTTTTTTACTCGTTTTTCCAGGAACAAAAATAGGTTTTCCAACATTTACAACTATTTTAGAAAAAGGTGTTGCCACCATATATCTATCCCAACGTTTTTGAATCCATGGACGCGAACAAGTAAAACATACTGGAATAATTGGTGCACCACTCATCTTGGCATAATACAACAAACCGTCTTTAACACGCATAGACGGACCAGATGGTCCATCAGGACACATAACAATAGAACGATTTCCACGACGCAACATACGAACCCCGTTACACAAAGCGGATACCCCACCATCATAATGTGTTCCATAAATACTCTTCGTGGCACCAAATAGTTTTAACATTTTTGCCATCATACGGCCATCTTTGTTCTTACTCGCAAGCGAACAAGTCCGCATATGATACATAGCCATAACTGGTGCCAACATCATAGACCGCCCATGCCAAAGAACAACAACCGCAGATTTCCGACGATATTGTTTTAAAATCTGTTTGTTTTCAACATGTGTACAACATGTAAAATATACAAACCAGATTAAAATGGCAAAAATTATTGCGATTGGCCATTGAACAATTCCCAGCCCCATAAAATAGCGCCAAAAATTCTTCCATAATTTTTTAAAACTCATTATATATCCTTGTACGATTGGCATAATAGCAACTAAAACAACAAATTTCAAGACAGATAGTCATTATTTGGAAAAAAACTTGACTATTGGGTATATTCATGTAAAATACACAACACTTATCGCGGGGTAGAGCAGCCCGGTAGCTCGTCAGGCTCATAACCTGAAGGTCAGTGGTTCAAATCCATTCCCCGCAACCAAGATTTAATAAAAAATGCCCCACCTGTGGGCGTTTTTTATTAAATATGTGTGTTGTATTGAATTTGAACCACGATAAAGGTGGTTCAACCGTAGAAAATAGGCAAATGGAGTATGCCGGTTTGCCATCGGCAAAATTTTCAAGGTCGCGCCCCGCGCACAACAAGTAGATTTTGGAAGTACAGCGCACCAAAATCATTACGGTTGCCGCGCAGACACTTTGTGTCGAGCGAAATCCATTCTCAACATATTTTTTATTAAATAACAATTATAAGTACTTTTCGGTTTGAACAGATTCCGGAACAAATTTTAGAGCAATATCTGATTTATGTTTCAAACATGGTAAATAAGATTCTGTTTCTGTCAAATTATTTAATGCAACGGCCAATTCTTTTTTTATGTCTTTTGGTGTATCAAGTTTTTCAATTATACTTTTTGCAATTGAAATTGTATCGCTTATTTTGCAAATTGTTTCAGAAATATTTAATTGTTCAGATGTAAATGTTCCAGATTTAACATATTTCATTATTATTTCTTGTCTTAAATAAAAATATACTATTACTATCTACCAAAATAAGGTCCAAAAAGAGACCTAAAAACCTGTTTTTCTTCTCTGTCACAATCTTTTGGATGATATTGTTATTTATTTGTTTTTTCATTTGGACCATAATCTATTCGCATAAAATTACCTTTTTGTTTAATTTTTATTTCTTTCTCTGTTGTTTGATAAAATGTATCAACGGCTGTTTACTAGCCTTATAATTGTATTTTTTTGTTGTTTTCTTTAACGCAAGTAAAGCCTGATGTGGAATATTAGACCATATAGATTGATTTGTATAAAATGTTAAAAATACACTATAAGATGCGGAAAATTTTGACATTTTTATCTCTCAAACTCAAAACCACTTAATGTTAATACTGCTCTTTTTAATAATGATATATTTGGTGCTTTACCACCCATACTTTCTTTAAATTCAAATTTATTACAAACACCAAAGGTTTCAACTTCTAAAAGACCAAATATTATAATTTCAGAAAAAGAAGTTTCAGCACATGCGCGAAAATTTCCAACACTACCACATTTATTACAACGTGCACAAAACCTGCCGTCAGCAACACAGTGGTTTGAAACATAATTATCAGGATTATATCCTGTATATTCTATTAAATTACTCTTTAATGTTGACATATATATCCTTTTATATAGGACATATTAGTATATAAAACCTGTTTTTCAAGGATTTTGTTCTATACACTTTTTAAGTGTTTCATTATTAGAATTTTCATCAACTTGCTTATTTCTAATTTCTTCAGCGGCTTTTATTTTTTGCTTTATAAGGATTAAATCTGGATGATTTTGTAATTGTTCGTTTAATTTGTTTATAGCATTTTCTGCATCTTTATAATCTTTAACATAAATTGGCATTATAGAATTTGCCGCAGAAAACACAGAATTTTCTAATTCTTGTTTAAAATCATCTATGACTGATAAATATGCGTTTATATGTTGATCTTCATGTGATAAAACCGCGTCATATGAACAAGTGTTTTTTTGATGCCTGATATCCACCCTAACCTCAAAATCACTATAACCTATTGTCGCATCTATATTTTTTATACCAATACAAAAACCATCTTCTATTGGTGTAATATCAGCCGTAATATCATAATTATCAACCATTGTTGCAACAACATTTCCATGAAATAAATCCATTGGTTGTAATGGTTGAACAACTGTTTTTACCCAATCTGGGGATGATAAATTTACATTTGGTTTTAATTTATAAACAACACAATCATCAGCAATCGCTAAGCCAGAAAATATAAAACAAATCAAAAATATAAAAAATTTATTCATTTCTCTTTAAATATTCAGCCACAAAACTATCACCATAGTTTTTATATAATTCTTCTGCTAATAATACCGAAGAACGCCCAGATTCAAATAATTTTAATAAATTACCTAAACCACCAACTTCTGTATTTAAAATCACAGATTCACCATTTACTGGACGTGATAATAATACTGCGCGTTTCAAATTTGGATATGCCTTACCCTGAATAAATGCCATTTCTAGTGGATTCAGATTCCAATGTGCATAGTCAGATGCATCAGCCGCCGGATTACGGAAGAATAAAACCGTCTGAGCCTGACCACGAACAACATCACCAATACCAAGTTTATCAAGAACATTTGCACGTTGAAAAGCAACCATATATGCCTGTCTATTTTTACGACCTTCTTGCAGACCTGCTATAAAATTATCGCGGAACATTTTATTTTCCAGCATAGGTGCAGTTTCATCAATCATAATAAGTGATGGATTTCCACCAGATACTGTTGTGTTATTTATACGATGTAAAATATAAGATATAACCGCAGGCGCTAAAACATCGTCTTGTAAAATATTTGTAAAATCAAAAGTTGTTAATCTGGACTGTAAATCAAGTGTATCATTATCTTCGTTAAAAATTTCACCATATTGTAAATCATCAACCCACTTTTTTAATGCAGGACGCATAGCACCGTTGGATGAAAAACAACTTTCCCACAGGTTTGATAATTTTCTATCTTTATCAGATAAATAATCAAAATTTACAGAAACAGCGCGCGCTATTTCATCCATAGATGCCGGATCATTTTGTCCCGATATAATTGAAAACCAACGACGTAAAAACGCCCTATTTGCCGCCGTATCCGGCATTTTTAATGGATTTAAATGTGTTTCAAAACTTTGTTCTATGTCACTAGATTTTTTATCCTTGCCCTGCATAGTTATATATTTACCACCAACTGATAATGTAAATATCTCAGCACCTTTATTTCTATCAAAAAAGAATGCTTTTAATTTTTGATGACGTAAAGATTGCGCAATTAAAAATGAAAATAATGTAGTTTTACCACCACCAGTTGGACCAATAGTTAATGTATGACCCACAGCCGCCGGTTTATCAGATACATGAAATTGAAATTGATATGGTGTTCCCTGGGCTGTTGGAAATACGACAAGTGGTCCTTCGCCCCAATCAGAATTTTTAACACCGGTTGGAACACTGGACATAGGAATACTAATTGCCGCAGTTTTTGATAATAATTTAAAACTACGTGGAAATATATCAAATCCAGGAATTTGTGCAAACCATGAAACATTAGCAGCAAAATTTTCAACAACAGGCGATATTCCAAAAGATGCAGATATTTTCTTAAATTCATTAATATATGTATTAAGTTCATCAACAGTATCTGCAAATATAGCAAAAAATGGATAATAATTAACCAAAGTCTGATTTCCAGAAATATTTTCATCCATAACTGATTTTGCTTCATCTACTTGATCTAAAGTAGAAGTTTTTTCTTCATCAGCCGTCATTGTACGTTGACGTAATGTTGATTTAATATCAGTCATACCCATAATACGAAATGCGTTCATAAATATCATTTCAGTTTGAATAGTTGAAATAGACGCAAAAAATTCTTCATCTAAATAATCAGGTGCAACTTTGAAAGAAACCATCGCAGAATATTGTGTTTTAGTTCCACTTGTATATTTAATCAAACCATTTTGTAAAAATTCAACATCATCAACAGCAACCATTTGTGATATATTATCATCACAAATTTTTGGTTCTGGTTTTGTAATTGGTGATAAAATACGACCAAATAAACACGCCGGATTATTTCTTTCATTATTTTTTAATAATTTTGGTTTATATGCCGCCAATATAGATTCTATATAATTTCCATAAAGTGCCAATTTTTCATTTGCACCATCACCATATACAGATAAAACAATATAATATTTATTAATAAAAATCTTTAAACCTTGATCACGCCATTTATCATATATTTTTTGCAGTGTTGGTTGATGAAATTCATAATTAATATTTTGTTCTATTTTATCACGCGTTGTAAAGAAACGCATAACAACCCCAGAATCATGAATTTGATTAAATAATTGTGCACGCAGGTCTAAAAATTTAGCACGGGTTTCGTCATCTTGAATACTTGTTTGAATTCCATCTAATTCATAAACACGAATAACACTGTCACCCTCTATATTTACAGAATTATCTTTATTTACACTTTTAAACGGTAAATACGCAGAATAATTAGAATAACCAAATTTTGGAAATATTTTTCGTGTTAATGCCGGTATATATATTAATAAAACTAAAAATACCAACACAGACAACATAACCATGATACTAAATGTCATCTTAAAATCTATTCCAGCAAAATACTTAAATATACCGTCCATTATGCCGCCAACCTTTTTGGTATTCTATTTTTAATTAATTTAAATTTAGCAGATATAATTTGATCAAGTTGTGGTTCTTTTTTTGAAATTCCGGCCAATATTAAATGAACAATTAATACTGATAATAAAAACCACAGCGGACTAATAGTATCCTGCCATTTAGTAGCAATAAAATATCCAATAAAAACAAATATAAATATAACAAATTGAACAGCAAAATTAAGTATAGCAAGCGAAAACGGCACATTAAATATGCGCGCTGGATTTGCTAAAGCCTTTAATACTTGCTGTTTCATACCCTCTCCTAAGATATATGTAATTGAATTATAATGATTTTAACATTTTTTAACAAGCATAAAAAACAATTTATAAAAAATGTATAAATCGGTTAAAAAAGTGTGATTTTTAAACTGTTTATTTAACAGATATATTTATTAACAATTTTTATAAAAACCTTATAAAATAAGCAAATTTTTGTTAAAAAACTGTTAATAAAAAATTAAAAACTGTTTTTAACAAAATAAACACCCCTTATAAAAACAACAAAAATATAATAAATATTTGATTTTTTATAAAATAAGTTTATAATGCCTTGGCAAAAAGGATTTAATATGAAATTTTTAAGTTCATTAAAAGCTTGGAAAAAACGTGGTGATATTAAACAAATTCGCCGTGGTAAGCAAATTATTTTAATTGACCCATCAAAGCCTAAATTAAAGGCTAAACAGGGCTTTAAGAAAAAATAAGTTTTATATAAAAACACTATTTTTTACCCGATTATTCGGGTATTTTTTTACTTAAAATAAAGAATTATCATTTATAAAAGATTCTTTTAATATTTCTTGGACTTCGTTGCCAGATAATCCGCTTTCACGTAAGTATTGTATTTGAATATCTTTAGCCTCGAATAACGAAGCACCATGTTTTGCACTATCAGGAATAGCAGTAATTTTTTGTATGGGTATAAATGTAATTTTTGCATCTTTATCCGACAACACAGAAAAATTAATATCCGAATTACAATTTTTGTATTTTATATCCGCAGTTCCAGAAAGTTTAGATACAGATTTTTCATTTGCTAACAATTTAGTGTTTATTAAAATACCGGTGTTTTCATTAAAATGACCGGCAAAAATATCAAAATTTAATTCTGATTCATTAAATAATAATACTTTACCCTTTAATACGGAATTTTTACCGGTGTTTTTGATAAAAATATTCAAAAATGCCGGCTTTTTATTTTTTATTTTTACGGTTAAAAATACTGGTTGATTTTCAACAGATATATTTATATTTAACTTATTTTTACCGGAAATTTCGCCAATATATATTAAATGGACCGGTAAATCATAATTTTTATCTATTTCGCCAGATTGTATTGTTGATAATTCAGAACAAAAAACACCATCACGGTAAACAATAGTTTCCGCTAGAAAGGTTTTTATATTGAAATCTTGCCACATGTATGACATATTAAGCATATTATAAAGGATTTTATTATGGGTTTCAATTGTGGAATTGTAGGTTTGCCAAATGTTGGAAAATCTACATTATTTAATGCTTTGACACAGAGTGCCGCGGCTGACGCGCAAAACTATCCATTTTGCACGATAGAACCTAATACTGGTTGTGTTGTTGTGCCGGACGCAACTTTATTAAAACTTGCTGATATTGCTAAATCAGCAAAAATAATACCAACACAACTTGAAATTGTTGATATTGCCGGTTTAGTCAAAGGGGCATCCAGTGGCGAAGGACTTGGAAATAAATTTTTAGGAAATATTCTTGAAACAGATGCAATTATTCATGTTGTTAGGTGTTTTGAAAATGATGATATTGTTCATGTAAATGGTCGTATAGATCCATTACTTGATATTGAAACAATTGAAACAGAATTAATGTTGGCAGATTTAGAAAGTTTAGAAAAACAAATAAAAAACCTTGAAAAAAAAGCGCATGGTCAAGATAAAGAAGCAATTAAATTATTATCAGATGCAAATCAAATAAAAAAAGATTTAGAATCTGGAATATGTGCACGATTTAGTAGTGTTAATTCAAAATCATTTAATTTATTAACATCAAAACCGGTAATTTATGTGTGTAATGTTGATGAAGTGTCTGCTGCGAGTGGAAATAAATTTTCTGACTCTGTTATTGAAAAATACGGTAAAAAATCACCAGTATTAATAATTTCATCAAAAATAGAAATGGAAATTGCACAAATTGTAGATCCAGATGAGCGTAAAATGTTTCTGGATGATTTGGGGCTTTCTGAATCTGGGTTGGATAAAATAATTAAAACTGGATATAAAACACTAGGATTACAAACTTTCTATACTGTGGGACCCAAGGAAGCACATGCCTGGACAATTAAAACCGGATTTACCGCACCCCAGGCCGCCGGTAAAATACATACTGATTTTGAAAAAGGTTTTATCCGGGCAGAAGTTATATCAGCATCAGATTTTATAGAATATGGTGGTGAATTACCAGTGCGCGAGGCTGGAAAAATGCACACAGTTGGTAAAGAATATATAATGCAAGAAGGTGATATTTGTCATTTTTTGTTTAATAATTAAAAAAAATTACCGGCCTTTTTAAAAATTTTTATAAAAAAAACCGGTAATTTTTATTTTAATAAAGCATTTTTTCTAATTCTTCGGAAATATTTTCTATTTCTTTATCTATTTCTTTTAAATTACCGGTATTTTCACCAGTTTTTAACATATCAGCCAAAATTTGTTTTTTGGTATTTTGTAATTTTTTTAACTTAATATTTAATTCCAAAGATTTAATATATTTTTCAGAATCTTTTTCAGATAAATTTATATCTGTTTCAACTTCTTCGTTAAAAGATATATTTAATTTTCCAAGAAATTCAGCGTATAACGATGCAATTTGTGGATATTTATTAACTATATAATTTAGTGTTTTTTTAGTTAAATTATCCGCAGATGGTAAATCAATTTTTGTTTCATCATATTTTGTTTTTTTCCACCAATGCCATTGTTGAAATTTTCTTTTATTATATTCTTGAACAATTTCATTTTTGAAATTAAAATCTTGAATTTTATCAATTTCTGATTTTAAGAATTTTTCAGCCTGGGAACGTCCACCCGGTGTTGAAACTAAAAATTTTTGATTTGTTAAATTCCACAAAAAGTCAACCAGTGGTGTTGCAGAATCTATAATTTTATCCATACCTATTTTACCGGATATTTTCAATACTTCATCAGGATCCTTGCCACCGGTCACAAAAGCAAATTTAACATCAGATGTGTCGCGTAAAAATGGTAATACTATACCGCAGGCGCGTGCCGCAGCCTTTTGCCCCGCCCCATCACCATCAAAACAAAAAACAATATTTCTATTTGATTTACATAAAATTGCAATATGATCTTCGGTTAATGCTGTTCCAAGTGGGGCAACCGTTTCACCAAATCCATTACATTGCATTTGAATTGCATCTATTTGACCCTCTACAATAATAGAACGGTTTTGACGATGAATACTATCGCGTGCAAAATTAAAACCAAATATAGTTTGTCTTTTATGAAACATTTCTGTATCAGGGGTATTTATATACTTTGGTTCACTCCCATCTAAACTACGCCCTGAAAAAGCAACAATTTGTCCATGTGCGTTAAATATTGGAAACATTAATTTATCACGAAAGAAATCGTATAACCCGTAATCACCACTGCGACATAAACCTGTTGCGAGTAATTTATCTTGTTTAGTATTTATAAATTTGTTTGCGATTATATTATTTTTTGGTGCATATCCAATACCATATTTTTTAATCATATCATCACTAAAGCCACGACCACGAATATAAGATAAAGCATGCGCACCATCAGGCGAAAATAATTTTTCAGAATATAACTTTGCTGCCGATTCATATATAGATAGATAAGATTCTTCGGAGGCAATTTTTTCAGGTGATTTTGGTTTATAATCCGGTAATTTCATCCCCGCCATATTTGCAAGTTCTGTGATAGCGGCTTTAAAATCCATATTATTTATTTTCATTGTAAAAGAAATAATATCGCCGTGTTCGCTACAACCAAAACAATGATAAAATCCTTTTTCTTCGTTTACAGAAAAACTCGGTGTTTTTTCATTATGAAATGGGCAACAACCCCAATAATTTTGACCTTTTTTAGTAAGTGGAACATGCCGTCCAATTACATCAACCAGTGATAATCTGGCCCGTAATTCATCAGTAAAAGAGTTATCATATTTTGCCAAGTTTATTTCTTTCTAAAAAATTTTTTTGGTTGTTTGTTGTTTATTAAATCTATTGCGGTTTCTAAATCGGGTTGATTTTCAACACTAACATTTACACGATTAGATGATATATACGCACCATATCTACCTGATGGATAAAAATAAATCATTTTTTCTGTTTTTGGATTTATACCAATTTGAACAGGTTCAACCTTTTTATCAGAATTATTTAATAAATCGCGTGCAATTTCTAAGGTAATTGTGTCGGCGGTATATTTTTTAGCACTCGCATTTTTAGAACCGTCTGTCACATACGGACCAAAACGTCCAGTCTTAAACGATATACCATCACCTAAATCAATATCTGTTTTAGTTTGTGTTTTTTCATCTATATCACTAGATATTTTTTTAATGTAATTACATGTTGGATAATTAGAACATCCAATAAATGCACCAAATTTTGATAATTTTATACCGAGTTTTCCTTTACATATTGGACAAACATTATTACCATCTGGAAACAAGTGTTTGTGCATAAATTCGTTTATTGTATCAATAATTTCGGTAGTTTTTACACCGCGTGCAGAATCAATCATAACCTTGGTTGGATTCCAAAATTCATTCAATGCTGATAGTTTTTCAGTTTCACCATTTGATACATCGTCCAAAGTATCTTCTGTTTTTGCGGTAAAGTTGACATCAACAAGATCCGAAAAATATTTAGACAAATATGCAACAACAATCCATCCGCCAATTGTTGGATGAAAACGATGTTGTTTATCTTGTTCAACATATTTTCTGTCTATAATCGTTGACATAATCGTTGCATACGTTGATGGACGCCCTATACCAAGTTCTTCTAATTTTTTAACCAATGATGCCTCGGTATATCTGGCGGGTGGTTGGGTAAAGTGTTGTTCTGGTAAAATTTCTGTAATTTCTATTTTATCACCAATTTTTAGTGGTGGTAATTTAGATTCATTTTCATCTGTAATATCATCTTTGTCTTCGGTATAAACACGCGTAAAGCCGTCAAAAGTTTTTGTTGTTCCAACACTGTGGAATAAAATATTTTTATTATCTATTTTAATATCCACACCAACACTATCAAATTCAGCATTTGTCATTTGACATGCAATTGTTCTTTTCCAAATCAAAGAATATAATTTTGCTTCATCACCAGATAAATCAACTTCATCATTATTAAAATGTGTTGGACGAATTGCTTCGTGCGCTTCCTGGGCATTTTTTGACTTTGTTACATAAATATTTGGTGTTTTTGGCAGAAATTTTTTACCATATTTTTTGTCAATATAATTACGAATTTCGTTTACAGCATCAACCGATAAATTGGTTGCGTCTGTTCGCATATATGTAATAAAACCCTGTTCATATAATTTTTGTGCGACCTGCATAGTTTTCTTGGATGAAAAATATAATTTACGTGCGGCTTCTTGTTGCAGGGTACTGGTTGTAAATGGTGCGGCCGCCCTGCGTGAAGAATTTTTCTTGGTAATATCAACCACAGATGCATTTATTGTTGGTTTTCCGATATTTTTTAAAATTTCATCAACTTGTTTTTTATTTTCAATGCTTGTTTTCTCAATCTTTTTACCATTATAAAAAATCAAGTTAGATGTAAATTCATCGCCCGCTTTACAGTTTGCAGATACTGACCAATATTCAGTTGGTTTAAAATCGTCTATTTCGCGTTCCCTATCAACAACCAATTTAACCGCAACAGATTGAACACGCCCCACAGATTTACCCAAGTTTCTGCGTTGTGTAAGTGGTGAAATTTCAAAGCCAATTAAATAGTCCAGAATACGACGAACAAGATAAGCATTTACTAGATTATCATCTATTTTACGTGGATGTTCAATAGCGTCCATCACTGCGCGTTTTGTAATTTCGTGAAAAGCAATACGATATACAGGCGTGTTTTGTAATACATTTTTTTCTGTTAAAACATCAAGTATATGCCATGCGATTGCTTCCCCTTCACGATCCGGATCGGATGCCAGATATACTGCATCTGCCTTTTTAACTTCATCAACAATGTTTTTAAGGACTTTTTCTTTACCGTCCATAATTTGCCAAATTGGTTCAAAATTATTTTCTATTTTAACACTGCCACTTTCGGGAACTAAATCACGAATATGACCAACAGATGCAATAACACGCCATCCATTACCTAAGTATTTTTCAATAGTTTTTGCTTTTGAAGGTGATTCTACGATAAGTAAATTCATTTTATTAACTTCCTTTGGCAGACAATTGTTGGTCTTTATGAATATGTGCGTTTTGGCATAATCCGAACCCAAACATCAGGGAAATTAAACTGCTGCCACCAAATGACATTAGTGGTAACGGCACCCCAACGGTCGGCATTAACCCCAAAACCATAGAGATATTTATAAAGTAATAAACAAAGAAATTCAACATAAATCCAAAACAGACGAGTTGTCCAAAGCGATTTCTGCATGTTTTTGCCGCCCAAAACAGCAGTCCAATTATTATTGTATAAACAATCAATAAACAAAATGCGCCCAAGAAACCAAATTCTTCACCAAGCATTGTAAATATAAAATCAGTTTGTTTTTCAGGTAAAAACGATTGCTGTGATTGGGTTCCAGACATATAACCTTTGCCTATAAATCCACCACTACCGAATGCAATTTTAGCTTGATTTATTTGATAACCTGCACCCTGGGCATCATGATCTGGGTTAATAAATGTAATAATTCTGTCACGTTGATAATCGTGCATACCACCAAACCAAACGGCCGGTGCTGCTAAAACCGCCAGAATTCCTGCTATAACAAACCATTTTTTTGGTGCACCAACAATATAGAAAATTCCAAGAGTAATTAATGCAAGCGATAACGCTGTTCCTAAATCAGGTTGTAAAACAATTAAACCAAACGGAACAAGCATTAGTAAAACAGGCACAATATAGTTTTTTAATTGTGTTAATTCCACAGAATTCATCCAGGCAAAATAACGCGCCAACGCCAAAACAAGGGCAATTTTAATAAATTCTGATGGTTGAATATTTATAAAGCCAAGATTTAACCATCTTTGTGCGCCCATACCGGTATGTCCAATAAATGTCACCAATATAATTAAAACCAGCGCAACAGCATAAATTGTATTTGCAGATTTTAACCATAATTTTATGTTTGTAAAAGACACAACAAAAAATACAAGGAGGCCAAATAGAATTTTAGTCAGTTGTGATAAAGCAAATGGTTTCCATGAACCGCCGCCCGCTGAAAATAAAACAATAATAGAAACTGCTAAAACAAAACACATTGGTATAAATAATGGCCATGAAAAACGGGATAGTTTTTCATTAAAAGTCATCATATTTGCATTAGAAACACGTGTTTGATTTGCCATTATTATTCCTTTAATAATTCCTTCATTACCGCAGAAACAGTACGTGCAGCAGGCCCCGATCCACCAGAATGTTCAGTAATAACACATACCGCGTATTTTGGTTTGTCTGTGGGTGCATATCCTACAAACAGGCCATGATTTCGCATATTCCATTGTAATTGTTCGTTTGTTAAAACGCCCGTTACGCGTTCTGCACGTGAAATACTGCGTACCTGGGATGTTCCGGTTTTACCGCCCATACGCGCACCATTTACATTTATTGCACTGCCGGCTGCGGTTCCGCCGGTTTTGGTCACCTGTTCCAAACCATTTAATACATAGTCTATATTTTTCTGTTGTAATTTTAATGATGCAAATTTAGGTTTTGTATCAGAATAAATAATGCGTGGAACAACCTTTTTATTTGATACTGTGCGTGCCATCATAATGGCCAGTTGCATACAGTTTGTTAAAATAAATCCCTGACCAATACCTGAAATAATTGTGTCACCATGAACCCATTGAGAACCTATATTTTTTTCTTTCCATTTTCTGTCCGGAATAATACCAGCCATTTGTCGTGTAAAAATATCTGTAATATATTTTTCTGTGAGACCGAGTTTTAATGCCATAGATTTAATTGCGTCTATACCGATACGCAGCGCCAGTTGATAAAAATAAATATCACAAGAATGCGTAAGTGCGCCTGCTAGGTCAACATGACCATGACCGCGTGCCTCCCAGCAATGATAACGTCTGTCGCCATATTCCCAATATCCTGGACAATAAACCTTTTCGTTTGGTGTTATTGCACCTGATTCCAATGCAGCGAGTGCAACAACAATTTTAAATGTTGAACCTGGGGGATATAGACCCTCTACCACTTTGTTCATAAATGGCTTTGCATAATCAGAACGAAGTGCGTTTATATATTCTTCACCGTCGTCATTATTAAAATCATTTGGATTAAAACTAGGTGCGGATACAAGTGCCAAAACATCACCTGTTTCAATATCCAATGCTACCCCACACCCAGATTTATGCGCAGATAATGCATCATACATAACGCGTTGAGCATTTGATTTAATTGTTGTTTTTATATTTCCACCAATATGTGATGGTTCAAATTGTGATTTGTCTTCGCCGGTAATACGACCAACAGCATTTGCAATCATAACTGTTTGTCCCGATGTTCCAGCAAGTGTTTTTTCAAAACTTTTTTCCAATCCTGTAATTCCAGTTGTAAAAAATGGTGTATTTGCTGGTTGTTGTTTTGGTTCGCCAACATATCCAAAAAATTGTGCACCCGCAGGCCCCATTTCATATTTTCGCGCAAAACCACTGCGAACATGGATACCTGGAATGTTTTTTGCCTGAATTTTAGCAAGTGTGTTCCAATCTGTGCTTTCTGTAATAAGTACCGGTTGAAAATGTGCCTGTTTTTGTATTTGTTTTTGAATACGCTTAATAGTTTTTTGTTTTAATTTAATGTCGGTTGATACGGCATTTAATGCAGTGTCTAAATCTTCCAATTCTTCTGGAATTAAATAAATACGATATATTGGTGTGTCGCGCGAAATGACGGCACCATCTGCATCAAGAATTTTTCCGCGTTCAGGTATGTTTATTTGTATTCTAAAAGAATTGTTTTCACTTTTTTGTTTATAAGATTTGTATTCAAACAACTGCATTTGTAGCATCCTAAGCACAAGTACAGATGTCAAAACAACACCACCTGTTAAAAACAGGGCACTGCGACGGTCAAATGTGCGTGATACTTCCAAATCAATCATAAGAAATCCTTTTGATTGTTTGGGTTATTGGAATATATAAAAGTCCAGACCATACAAATATCCAAAACATTCTAAACAATACTGTCCAATTTAGATGTAGCAAAGATACAATAACTAATGCCACCCCCATAAAGATTAAAAATGGTTGAAACGCATTTGATTCTGACACAGATAAATCAAGATAACCCTGGAATCCATTTATTGCATAAAACAGACAGTAAAGTGATGTCCAAAATAATTTCGTATCAAAATTGTAATCTATTAAAAAACAAAAGAGCATCGCAAATAATGTAAAGCCCGGAGTGTTTTTCACAAAAGAACAATAAAAAATAGGAATCATCGCAAGTACTCCGCCAGGATTCCAAAAACGACCAGACAGACGCCACAACACAATCACTGCGATAAAAGGAAACGCTTTCTTTAAAAAATTTATAATTTTATGTTTCATTTATATTTATTTTTATCGTTGTATTTCAATACCATTACGCGTGAAATAGTGTTTGGTTTTATGACATCAACATCCGTTTCGTTTTTCATTGTTCCAACAAAAATTCCACCTGGTAAAACGCCACTTATATTACTGGTAATAAGTTTTGTATCACTATTTGGTTTGAATTCTGGTTTACTAAACAAACCGATTTTTGCGCTTTTTGAACCGTTTCCTTGCAGGAAACCATAAACATCAGAACCAACAACACGAACCGCAATATTGCTATCAGTATCGTTTAAACCGCGAACGCGGGAAAAACCATCAGCAACATCTATTATAATTCCAGCCAAAATACCATCTGTGGAAACAACTGCTTCACCGCGTTCTATATTGTCGGCCGCACCACGATTTATTAAAAATGTATTATGATGTAATGTCGGGTTATCAAAAATAACATCTGCAATAATGGCTTTTTGTGGCTGTGAACGCACTAAATCCAACTCGTTATGTAATTTTTTGTTTTCTAAGATTGCTATTTCGTATTCGTTTTTAGCGTTTAATGCTTCTTGTAATTGAATACGCAGAATTTCGTTTTCAGTGCGCAGGCTGGATAATTCACCAATGTTTTTAACCAGTCGCCCAGTTGCACGTATTGGCCAGGTTAGACCGTCGCCAACCCAATGTACCACCGGCAAAACAACATGTGCCAACCCATTCATCAGGTAATAATCAGGTTTTGCAATCATGATATAAATCAAAAATACCGGTAAAACAGCCGCCGTCAGGGATGATTTTATCCATTTTTGCATTTTAGAAGATAGGCTTTTTTGAATCATATTCACAGTTTAAACATTAAAATATCAACATTCAATAAAAACTTGATTTTTCTTTTTATTCTGCCAGAATATAAGCCGTTAACCGTCTAAAATGGCAATGGCATTGCCATCAGGACATAAATTAAGAGGTTGAAAAATGCCAAAATTAAAAACAAAGTCGTACATGAAAAAACGTGCGTCTATGACTGCAACGGGAAAAATCCGTGTTGCTAGAAATGCTCACCACAAATGTCTGTCGCATCATTCCAAACGTGCTAATAACGCTGGAACAAAGCCACAGTATTTAAATGAAAACATGGTGTCTCAGGCTAAAATCCTGGCCCCATATGGTTTGAAATAAAAAGGGGGTAAATTATGGCAAGAGTTAAAAGAGGCACAACTGTTAAACAAAAACACAACAAGATTTTGGCGCGCGCCAAGGGTTATTTGGGTCGTCATCATTCAACTTATCGTGCAGCGCGCGAAAAAACAGAAAAAGCGGGTCAGTACGCATATCGCGATAGACGTGTTAAAAAACGTGAATTTCGTGGTTTGTGGATTGTTCGTATCAATGCTGCTGTACGCGCCAATGGTTTGACCTATAGTCAATTCATGAATGGTTTGAAAAAGGCCAATGTCAATCTGGACCGCAAGGTTTTGGCACAAATGGCGTACGACAATGATGCAAACTTTGTTAAATTAGTTGATACTGCAAAACGATTTATCGCAGGTGATAAATAAAACACTTGGCGGTTTCGTTTTGTTTTGCAATAATAAAGCCGTCGAATGACGGCTTTATTTAATTTATAAGGGTATGATATGCAGGAACAAATTAAAAATATAGATTCAATTACAGAATTACAGGCTTTATATACCGCGACTTTTGGTAAAAACGGCACAATGACGGCGCGCCTGAAACAAATGGCATCACTTAGTAATGATGAACGCGTTGCGCTGAATAAAGAAAACGCAATTTTGCGTGAATTGTTCAAAACGCGTCAAACAGAATTAGAAACGGCAGAATTGAATAAGCGTCTGATGTCTGAATCTGTGGATGTGACATTGGATTGTGCGCCTGAAAACAAAGGTTCGATTCATCCGTTAACACATACGTTGATGGAAATAACAGCTATATTTGAATCGTTGGGTTTTGAAATATTTATTGGGCCAGAGGTTGAAGATGACTGGCATAACTTTACTGCGTTAAATACACCGTCTTATCATCCGGCACGCGATATGCAGGATACATTCTTTTTTGAAAATGGTAATGTAATGCGGACCCAAACCAGTGCGATACAAATTCGTGCGATGGAATCAAAAGGCGTTCCAATTAAAATGGTTGGTGTTGGTCCAACATACCGTAAAGAAATGGATGCAACACATGGCCCAACTTTCCGTCAGGTAGAGGGATTATATGTTGATAAAAATATTACAATGAAAGATTTATTATCTACGGTGCATGCGTTTTTAGAAAAATTCTTTGAACGCGATATAGAAATGCGTATTCGCCCATCATACTTTCCATTTACAGAACCATCAATAGAGATAGACATTAAATGGAATAATGGTAAATGGTTGGAAATTGCCGGTGCCGGTATGGTGCACCCAAATGTATTAAAAAATTGCAAAATTGACCCAGATGAATATCAAGGTTTTGCGTTTGGTTTTGGTATGGATAGATTGGCAATGCTGAAATATAATTTACCAGACTTGCGCGATTTGTATAGTGGCGACATTCGTTGGTTAAAAAATACGGGATTTTAATAAAGGATATAAAATGAAATGGACTTATGATTGGTTGTGTGAATATTTAGAAACAACGTTGTCCCCAAAAGAAATAGAGGCAACATTAAACCGTATTGGTCTGGAAGTGGAAGATTTTATATCACCCCTGCCACCGATTGCTGCAAAAATTGTGGAATGCAAGCCACATGAAAATTCTGACCACCTGCATGTGTTAAAGGTTGATGATGGAACGGGAGTGTTGCGCCAGGTTGTATGTGGTGCACCAAATGCGCGTACGGGTTTAATTTCGGTTTTGGCGCGTCCCGGTTGCAAAATTGGGGATACAATAATTCAATCTGGAAAATTACGTGGGGTTGCATCTGATGGTATGATGTGCAGTGAAAAAGAGCTGGGTCTGGGGTCCGACCATAGTGGTATTATGGAACTGGATTCAAAAACAAAAATTGGGTCTGAAATAAAGACGGCCAACAATGCGGTTGTATTTGATACAGGCATTACACCAAATCGTCCTGATTATTTAGCAGTACGCGGAATTGCGCTGGATTTGGCGGCCGCGGGTGCGGGTAAATATATTGCAAAAGATATCAAATCGTTAAAGTCGGTTAAAGGGGAACGTAAAGTAAATTTAATTGCAACTGATAGATGCCCAACATATAGTTTTTGCGAAATTCACGACATAAAAAATGTTAAATCAAATGATGTAATTGCGGCGCGATTGTCTGCGGCGGGTATAAATCCGAAAAATGCTGCAATCGATGCAACAAATTATGTTTGTTATGATATGGCGCAACCTATGCATTGTTTTGATGCCGATAAATTGGTTGGCGATATAACCGTTCGCGTGGCAAAAAATGGTGAAAAGTTTACTGATTTATTTGGTACAGAACATGAATTATGTGATAAAGATTTAGTTATTGCAGACGATGCTGGTATATTGGCGTTGGCGGGTATTGTTGGTGGTGCGCGTGCGATGACATCAGATGAAACAACAAACATTGTTTTGGAATCTGCTTATTTTGAACCGGTTGGAATTCGTAAAACATCAAAGCGTTTAGGGTTGTCTACTGATTCGTCATACAGATATGAACGCGGAATCAATCCAAATGCGTATGCACCCGCCCTATCATATGCGGCACAAATTATAATGGATACATGTGGTGGTAAAATTGTTGGAACGGTCGTTGCTGGGCGTGAACATTTTGGGGTTTCGCCAATTAAATATAATCCAGAAACATTTTCTAAAAAAACAGGCATTGAATTAGACGCAACAAAACAATTATCTATATTAAAGGCTTTGCATTTCAATATAGATGATAAAAATAAAACTTGGCTGGTTACACCAACATCTGCGCGTGTTGATATGGTGGCATCCGAAAATATAGTTTCTGATTTAATGCGCATTTATGGTTATAACAATATGCCAATTGATAAACATATTTATGGCGAACCGGCGAAACATAATGATTTGTATTTCGGTATTAAACAGCATTTGGCGAATCGTGGTCTGAACGAAAATATATCATTTGGTTTTGGTAATTCCAAGATAGAAAGTTTGATTCTGGACAGGCCATCTATTAAATTGGCAAATCCTATAACGGTTGATTTAGATACTGTGCGCGGTGGTTTGTTGGGTAATTTGCTGATTGCCATATCAAACAATGTTAAACATGGGTTTGCTGATAACAATATGTTTGAATTGGGTGTTGCATTTGATGGCGATATGCCAAACGAACAAAGAACAGAGGTTTGTATAGTTCGTACCGGTGCAACTGGTCCAAAACATTGGATGGGTCGCAGTCGTAATGTTGATGTGTTTGATATAAAGGCTGATTTGGTGTCATTACTCGGTGCACAGAAATATACAATTGAAACGGATAATGCACCACGTTGGGTGCACCCATATAAATATGGACGAATTGTTCAGGGAAAAAAGGTAATTGCTGAATTTGGTGAATTACATCCAACCGTTGCACACGCGATGCATTTCAAAATGCCGGTTGTTATTGGGCTTGTTGGTAATGTTGATAATTTGCCCGCGTGTCCGAAATCTAAAAAAATTCCAATGACAGAATTTCAACCAATCACGCGTGACTTTGCGTTTATCACAGATAAAGACTTTGCAGTCGATAAAATAATAGTGGCGGCGATTTCTGCTGATTTGCGTATAGATAGCGCAACGATTTTTGATGCGTTTGATATGGGTGACGATAAGAAATCAATTGCGTTTACAATTACAATTTATCCAACTGAAAATATGTCGGATAGTGAATTGTTAAAAATTCAAGATTCTGTAATTGCAAATGTTCAAAAAAAATGTCCTGCGCAAATCAGGGATAAATAAAAAATCCGGCGTTATGCCGGTTTTTTGTCGATTGCCACACACCATTGTGCAACCGGACAGTTTTCGCATTTTGGACGAAGTGCTGTGCAAGTATATCGCCCATGCAGAACCATAACATGATTTACCATTTCATGATATTTTTGTGGAATTATTTTTAATAATTTTTCTTCTACGCGTTCGGGGGTGTTGTCGGATTGTGTTGCCCAACCGAATCTGTGCGCCAGCCTGAATACATGCGTGTCCACACCGATATTTAATGCGCCCCATAAAACATTAGAAACAACATTTGCGGTCTTTTGTCCAATGCCCGGTAATGCCATCAGTTCATCACGATTATGATATTTGTTTGGAAATTTCCAATTTTTATTTTTACACACACCAAGTAATTTTTCGGATAATGCGATAATGTTTTTCGCCTTGTTATTAAAGAAAGAAATAACGCAAATATGTTTTTTTAATTCATCTAACCCCAGCGATAACATCGCCTCTGGAGTATCTGCTGTTTCAAAAAGTTTTGGGGTAACCTCGTTTACTTTTTTATCAGTCGCCTGGGCTGACAGAATAACCGCAACCGCAAAAGTAAATTCGTTTGTTGAATATAACTCAGACCGGATATTCATATTCAGTGTTTTTGGCACTTCCCTAAAATAAATATCCGGTGTTATCATTATTTATCCAAATCTTTAACATGTGTTTCACACAAATCTTTACAAATTTCTGCGTGATTATCACAAGATTCAACATTTATGGCATTATTTGCTTTGTATTGTTGGTTGTTAACAATAACGTCACATTCACAATTAATTATTGCACCATTTTTCTTGTCCACAGCACATGTGGCAGATGTAGTTAATTCATATTTGAAACTAGTTGCTTTCTTGTATATAACAAATAAAATACCCAAACCAACAATAATTGTTGATGCTATAATAAGTAGTTTTTTATTCATACTTTTCTCCTTTTTATAGTTTTTTTATTTCTATTGCAAATTTGTTGCCTTCTATTTCGGTTTCAAATTGTGCGACATCCCCCGTATTCATTTCCAAAATCAAAGCATCAGACATTATACGGTCCTTGTGTGCACTCAACGCATCCGATAAATCACCGGTTGCAGAATAAGTCAATTTAATACGATCAGAAACATCTAAATTTGCCGCCTTGCGCGAATCTTGGATAAAGCGCAGTGCATCATTGGCTAAACCCTCTATTTCCAAATCGTGTGTTATGTTTGTGTCTAACACAACAACAGCGGTGCTGTCTGGTAATGCCGCACCGGTTATGCCAGATTTAATAGTTAGTCTTTGTTCAAATTCGTCTGAATTTAATGTATATTCACCAACAACCAAAGTATCGCCAGAGATACTATATTTGCCCTGTTTTACCATTGGTATAATGTCTTTTAATGCGCCCCCTAAGCGCGCACCAATTTTTGGTGTAATCAGATAAACAAAACTATCCGCGACAGATGCAACATCAGATATAAATTCAATCTGTTTTACGTTAAGTTCATTCTTTAAAATGTCGCTATACGCATGAATATCTGGACCCGCGATTGTAATTTTGTTAAGTGGCAATCTGTTGCGCAGTTTGTATTGTTCGCGCAGTTGTTTGCCGGTTGAAACAATTGCCTGTATTGTGCGCATGTCGCGAACAATATCTGTATCAGAATCTGTGTGTTCTGGGAAAGATTGCAAGTGCACAGATTCATCCCCTGTTAAATTGCGATAGATATATTCAGATATAAACGGTGCAAATGGTGCAAGCAGTTTTGTAAATTCTGTGATAACGGTGTACAAAACATCAAAAGCCGTTTGATCTTCGTTCCAGAATCTTTCACGATTTAATCTGATATACCAGTTGTTTAATATGTCCAAGAATCGAACGAATTCTTTTACTGCAATATCGGGTTTATATTCATTTAACGAATTTGTGGTTATGCGAACAAGTTCGTTTAATTCTGATAAAATATATTTATCTAGTAAATTATCAGAATCGTACGTTGCTTTTGCAGTAATTTTTCCAGCATTTGCATAAAGCGTAAAGAAATGATACGCATTCCAAAGTGGTGTAAGAAGTGTTTTTGTTGATTCGTTAAACACTTTACCTTCTTTATCAACACCAACAGGTTCGGCCTTCATAAAATTACTACCCAAAATAAACAGACGAATTGCATCTGCGCCATACGCTTCTATTTGTTCGGTTGGGTCAACAAAGTTGTGCAGAGATTTAGAAAACTTGCGTTTGTTTTCATCACAAATCATACCGTTTGCAGATACAACACGAAATGCAGGTTTATCAAATAATGCAACCGCCATAACCATCAACGCGTTAAACCAACCGCGGGTTTGATCTTGACCCTCTATAATATAATCAGCAGGGAAAGTTTGTTCGAATTTTTCCTTGTTTTCAAATGGGTAATGCAGGGATGCAAATGGCATAGAACCACTTTCAACCCAACAATCAAGAACATCACTAATTCTGTGCCATCCGTCGCGTGTCAATTTATCAAGTGTTGGACGATGTAAATCGTCAATTTTTACACCAAAGAAGTCTTCCATTTCGGCAATAGAACCAAAGATTTTATATTCACCATCTTTTTCCCAAATTGGCAATGGAACGCCCCAGAAACGGTTTCGTGATATTCCCCATGGTAATTCATTTTTAATCCAATCCATAAAACGATTTCCCGCCGATGTCCATGTTGTTTCGGTCGCGGTTATTTCAACCAAACGGTCGCGAATTTTTGGAACGTCAATATACCAAGCATCTGTCGCGCGATAAATCAGTTTCTCATGACTGCGTGGGCCAAATGGATAACTGTGTTTATGTTGATCTTTTTTAACCAGACGACCATTTGTTTTTAAGTATTCTATGATTTTTGGATTCGCAACAAATATATTTTCACCCGCCCAATCAGCAACAGTATTATCAAAATTACCATAGTCATCAACATTTAAGATAACAGGAAATTGTGCGTTTATTGCCTTGGCGGCTAAATAGTCATCATTACCATACGCAGGTGCAATATGAACAACGCCTGTTCCATCAGAATCAGAAACATAGTCTGCCGGTATAACCTGGTACAATAAATCAGATGTATTTGCATAATAATTAAACAATGGACTATATTTTAATCCGACCAGTTTATCACCAGTAATTGTTTCCAAAATTTCTGAATCTGCGAAAACCTTATCGTATGCTTTCAGACGTGATTTTGCCAAAACATAAACACAACCATCACTATGCTTTATGCGGACATATTCCATTGTTGGGTTTACCGCCAATGCAGAATTCGCAGGTAGTGTCCATGGTGTTGTTGTCCATGCAATAGCGCGATCACCGTTTTCTAATTCAAACCAAACCGTGACAGTATCGTCAATAATATCTTGGTATTCACTTGAAGCCTCTGAATTAGATAATACAGTGCCTAACTTCCAATCGTATGGATTAACCTTGAAATCTTTGTATAACAAACCTTTATCATGCAAAGTTTTTAATGCCCAGATTACAGATTCCATATATTTTTTATCCATTGTGCGATAACCAAAAGTATCGCCACCATCAACCCAACGACCAATGCGTTCAAAATACCGCAACCATTCGTGCGTATATGTCATAACATCAGTCTTGCACCAGTCACAAAATACATCTATACCATCATTTGCAACAATATCTTTGGCACTGCGTCCTTGTTTTTTTTCTACACTATTTTCCGCCGGCAAACCATGACAATCCCAGCCCAGTTCACGCACAACATAACGTCCGCGCATAGTTTGAAAACGCGATACCATATCTTTGATAGCAGATACACCCAAGTGTCCCCAGTGTGGTAAACCATTGGCAAACGGCGGTCCATCATAAAACATAAAAGGATGACCCTGTTTAGTTTTGTTCAATGATTTGTGGAAGGTATCGTCATTGCGCCAAAACTCTAAAACAGTGCGTTCTAGTTCTGAAAAGTTTACTTTTGTATCAGTCAATGGATATGCCATGTTTATACTCCGTTATATTAAAAAAGGCGCTCACGCGCCCCAGCCACCGCTAAAGCGCAGTGAGGGTTATTTAATAATAATTATACCTTTGTTGTTCATAATTCAGACTATACAATCGTTTCACGAAAAAATCAAATAAAGATTTGATAAAATCGTGGTGCCGGAGATGTGACTCGGACACACGACCCCCTCATTACGAATGAGATGCTCTACCAACTGAGCTACTCCGGCAATACGGGGCATATCATAATATATCTTTTTTGATATTTCCACTTATTTTTAAGTTTACAATTCTTTGGTGGTGTTTGTTTTCTTTTCATATACACGTGGCCGGCCAGCATAGCCCAATGCCGCATGATGTGATGGAATTAAAAATTCAGGTAGTGGTAAAGATTCTCCCATTGCTCTATACTTTAATAATCTTTCATCTTTAAAGGCGAAATGTTTTTCGGCCTCAATCGGTCGGTGATACCATCCCTGGAATATAACAAGTTGTTTATCGTCGGCTAGTTTCATAATATCCATCGGACTATAAAGTAATTTTTCCTTGGTTTCTTCGATCTCTTTACCATCTTTTTCTTTTTTTTCTTTTTTGATTTCGTTACCCATCATATCTGAAAAGCGTTTTGCGGTATCTGGGTCATTTTGCCGCATTACGATTTTAGCAGCGGTTGTTGATATAATGGTTGCCGCCGCATCTGCACCGTATTTTTCCTGAATCTGATGAATGTCCTGGCCGATAATCAGGTATGATATTTGTTGGCCGCGTCCTAAATCAGGTCCCTGAATCACAGCCTGTAATTTTGCCATTTTAGGCATTTCGTCCAACACGAATAATACAGGATATGGTCCCATTTTTTGCCCACTGATATTCACGCTGTCTGGTGCGTTTGCAAGTAAGAAGTTAGACATTAATTCAATAAATATACCGGTAATAGGGTTCAATGCCTGGGCATCAACCATATTGATAGATAGATATACCGTCACTGGTTTAATCTTGCCGTCAGTTGGATCAACCATACCGCGCAGGTCCTCAAAATGGAAATCAGAATGGCTCGTTCTGTTACGGACGGCAGAATTACGGAATATACTTAAGCCCTCCATAATAGTGGATAAAATAGAACCACGTTCTTTGTCAGGTGTGTTTGCAAGTTGGGTTAATTCCAAAATACACCTATGGGCGTATGCGTATTGTCGGGCTTCGTTAACGGCAGCCTCTAATACATCACGCATAGGGTCAGCGAGTGCGACCATTTGATCGCCAGCACGACGACGGTTTTCTAATTCTTCGGCATTTGCCAACTGTGCCGCATTTAACCAATCAAGAATCATGGCAAGAGACGCCTCGTGCCCCAGCCATGATTGTGGAATTTTATCCCATGTGCCAACATGAACATAATTCATCAGATTCAGTTCACCGCGTTGTAATAACCCAAGTGCAGCATAAGCATTTGGATCGTTCATCATAGACATATAATAATCAGCCAAAACATTTGCATCTTCGGCATTAAATTCACCGGTTTCCAACCTGTGATAAAAATAATCATTTGCCTTGGCACGTTCAACCTTGGACACTATAAACTGTATTAACCCAGAAAGTCCAGCACGCCCAGAAATAGACCAGTGTGGATCGGCAGATGATGATGAGTGGTCAGGAACCAAAACATTACAAATTGTATCAATATACAAATCGCGTTGTTCAGGATTAAATGGAACGTGTTCTGGGGATAACGGATTCCACGATGGATAATAAATGCCACGTGCTGGGTCATCCTGTCCCGCCCAATTCATAATAAATACTGGCCCAATTGTTGCACGATATCCGGATGTTTTTTGTTTTAATTCAGGTTTCGGATCATTGATGATCATTGAAACAGTATTACAATCAAAAATTGTCGGAATAACAACACCTTCGGTTTTTCCAGTTCCTGGTGGTGCCACACATAATGTCGATAAACATTCGTCCATCATCAGTGGTTTTACTTTACCCTTGTCCTTAAAATAACCCAAAACCATCATAAACCCGGCGAACAATCCTTCCTTGGATTTTCCCATCTTTTTTATATCTTCGGCTGTTGCTTTGCGCGAAGAAGAACTGTCATATTTATCGTTACCGTACGGGTTAAATTCCTTGATAAAAGTTTTATCAGATAAAAAGAAATACGCTATGAATGGTAATATCGGCATAATGCACATAATGTCTGGATGTGTAAAGCAGCGGGAAATCCAGCCGGGAACCTCACCCAACACAGACAGACCCGCACTATTCAGTAACATATCCAGATACAAATTACACCAATGTGATGTAGCCGGTGACCAACCATAACGCCAAATATGTTCAACCATAAAAGATAGCGCAAATGCGACTGCACACAAAATCCACATTCCGCAATTCCAACGAATAACCCAAAAAGCCTGGGCCATTGGACCGCGTTCGTGTTCCTTGTATGCGCTGGACTTAAATATATCAAGTCCTTTGCCCTTTCCACTTGCGGATAAAATCTTGATTTTCGCTATCATATCAGTATCATTATATCAGAAAATTTGTTAATGATAAATCAGGAAATGCAAATAAATGAAAAATATTCCAAGAATTTTTCAAGATACAAATCTGAAATCTGGTATTATAATACCAGTGTCGCGTGAAATAGTGCACTATTTGTCGCACGTTATGCGAAATACAGAATGTTTGGTTTTTAATAATGGCGACGAATTTTATGCAAAACTAGATGGAAATAATTTAATTGTTGGTGAAAAAACGGCCCACGCTGACCCGTCGGTTGATGTTTCTCTTTATTTTTCGCCAATTAAAAAATTGGATGATATGCTAAATATGGCGACACAAATGGGTGTCTCTAGATTTGTTCCTGTTATTATGGAACGCACTGTTGCAAATCATATAAATTGGGAACGTATGAAAAAGATAGTTATTGAGGCGTCTGAACAATCAAATCGTAATAGTGTCCCTGTTATTGCGTCGCCTATTAAATTTTCGGAATTGCCATTTTCTGATTTGGTTTTTGCTGACGAACGCGCGGCATATGGTCGTGATATTGCAAAATCGGCGTGTGGTGCAAAGAATATTCTTGTTGGGCCAGAGGGCGGGTTTTCAGATAATGAATTTAAAATATTGGATGACAATGGCGCACGTGGTTTGTCACTGGGTAAAACAATTTTGCGTGCAGAATTGGCGGCGCCAATTGCGATTGCAAAGATATTAAAATGACAATACGTATTGCAAAATTTTTATCAAATTCTTCTATCGCTTCACGACGCGAAGCGGAGCGTATGATTGCATCTGGCCGTGTTTCTGTAAATGGCGAAATAATAGATTCACCTGCGACTTTTATAAATGATTCTGATGTTGTGTGTGTGGACGGAAATATTGTTTCCACAAATTCTGAAATAGAATTATATATGTTTAATAAGCCAATAAACACCATGACAACGCGCAGTGACCCAAAAGGTCGTAAAACAATTTATGACTGTTTTGATTTAAAATATCATAATTTAAAATATATTGGACGTCTTGATTTCAAAACAACAGGTTTATTGTTATTAACCAATGATGGTGAATTGGCACGTGAGTTGACATTACCATCATCTAATGTTTCACGAACATATATTGCAACAACAAACGGAAATACAAAAAATTTAGACAAGGCGCGTCGCGGAATAATAGTGGATGGAATTAAATATCGCCCAATGGAAATAAAAGTCATAGACGATAACAAATTAGAAGTCACCACAACTGAGGGTAAAAAGAACGAAATAAGAATTGTTTTGCGTGCGTGTGGTGCACCAGTTTCTGCTTTACATCGTATTAAGTATGGTAATATAGATTTAGGAAATTTATCCGTTGGCAAAATAAAACGAATTGATAAGAAAACAATTGACCTGATATTAAAAAAAATCTAAACTCTAAGTATATATAAAAGAGGGAGATTTTTATGAAAAAGAAAACACCTGTTGCAAAGAAAGCAAAAACAAAGCCAATGGCACATGTGGCGATACCTGTTGCAAAACCAAAATCGAACAATGGTTGGTCTGGTGCAATTTATGTTTATTGGTTTATAATTTTATTCTTTATCGCTGCAACGTTTTATATTTTGGGTCGTTCACATAATGCAACTGTGACAAGTACAGCACTTGTTGCTGAAGAACAATTATTACAGGCAAATGATTATTTTTCATCTGGCCATGAGAAATTAGTTGCTGGTGATATAGATGGTGCAATTACAGAATTAACAACATCGATTGAATCTGGAAGTGTTGCTGCATATACTGCACGCGGAGAGGCATATATGCAATCTGGTGATTTACGTAAAGCATTAGATGATTTTAATAATGCTATTGCAAATGATAAAACAAACGCATTAGCGTATTATGATCGTGCATTACTTGCAATGCGTATGGAAAATTATGAATCTGCATTAAACGATATTAATAACGCATTGGCATTGTCGGCAAATGGTAACAGCCCATTACAAGAACGTGATTTGTATGCAAAACGCGGTCAATTAAATTTGTGGTTAAAAAATTGGGAAGGTGCAATTGCTGATTATACAAATTCATTAGCACGTCCTGATGGAATTGTTAGTCCAAATGTTTATGCCGAAAGGGCAGAAGCATATACTGCTATGGGTAATTATGCAGAAGCAATAAACGATTATTCGTCTGCATTGCGTGTTATATCCGAACAAATTCAGGGTGCAACCACAATGGAACAAAACGAATCTTTATCTGCGGATGCGATGCAGTATTTAGAAAAATCTGCGGCATTAAATGTTAATTTGGGAAATACTGTTGCGGCTATTTCTGATTTACAGTATGCAATTAAAATTGCAACTGCATTGAATGATACTGATACAGTGACACGTTTACAAACATTAGTTGGGCAGTTAAATTAAAATAAAAACAAACAATAAAAACGCTCTAAGTTTAGGGCGTTTTTTTAATCAAATGGATTTTCAGATTTTTCGTATTTTATCTCTATCGGTAAATGTTCCCACTTTAACGCCGTTGCAATTCCACGACGTAGATACCTGGTATATGATTCAGGAATATCAGATGCACCACCAACATTTATTGAAATTTTCATAGGATGACGACCAGTCTGGTGCGCAAATTTTATTTTCATTGCGCGTTTTAATCGCGACATTGGCGGCTGGCGATCAGCAACCAACTTTTCAACAATACGGTTTAACAAACTTGTTGGAACCTGAGCGTTTGAAACGTCCCATTGTTCATAAATTCGTTTAAACATATTATTAACACCTGTTCCAGTTTCAGCTGATATTGCTAAAATCAAAGGCTTTATAATCTGGTGAAAAGAATTTGCAAACTGGTGTTTTAATTTTAATAATTTTTCTTCCCTAATTTCTGTGTCAACCAAGTCCCACTTGTTCAATGCAACACATAAAATTTTACCAGCATCATAAACACGACCCGCAATTCCCAATGCCTGATTTTCAATGTTGCCTGTTGCATCAACCATTAAAATTACAACGTCAGCCTTGTCAATGGCGTCCAATGATTTTAATGCAGATAATGTTTCAACATCGTCCGTCACGCCCGCCTTGCGACGCAGACCCGCCGTATCCATTAAAACAATATCACGACCATAAAAGTGCGTTGGTATTTTAACAGTGTCCCGCGTTACGCCCGGCATATTTTGAACTATCTGACGCTTTTCACCCAAAACACGATTTACAAATGTTGATTTCCCAACATTTGGTTGTCCCAAAACCGCTATTTTTAATCGGGTGTCTGCAACCTTTTCTGTTTCTGTATTAGAACCAGAAATTTTATCTAAAAATTCATAAATTTCATTGAATCCGCGTTTATGTTCCGCAGATATTAAAACAGGTGCACCAAAACCCAATTTATAAAATTCGTTTATATCAGACAATCGTTTTTCTGATTCGGTTTTGTTTATAAGCAATAATACAGGTGACTTGGTTTTACGACGGACATTTTTTGCCCAATTTATATCGTCTGATGTTAAACCAACCCGTCCATCAACAACAAATAATATTGCGTCGGCTGATGAAATTGCATCAAATGCCATTTGGGTTGAGTCGAGAGCAATTCCAGATTTAGCATTTTCTAGGCCCGCCGTATCAAACAACTGGTACGGGCGATTATAGAAATTTCCGGAAATTGTATCACGTGTGACACCCGGCCTATCGTGTACAAGGGCGTCACGCGTATTTGTTAACGCGTTGAATAAAGTTGATTTACCAGTGTTCGGGCGACCCGCAATAGTGACTTTTATCATAATTTTTCCGTTGATTTTTT
This sequence comes from Candidatus Enterousia sp., assembly GCA_045616625.1. Classification (GTDB taxonomy): domain Bacteria; phylum Pseudomonadota; class Alphaproteobacteria; order Rs-D84; family Rs-D84; genus Enterousia. Next base: position 42,864 of record JAZLHA010000014.1, on the reverse strand, counting down.
ACTATTATAAAGCAAAAATATAAATAATCAAACCAAGGGGGCAAAAATGCTTAAAAAAATTAAAAACGGTATTAAACATATTTTTGATGTAATCATTCAGCCCAAACAATTTTTTACTCACATTGTTGCTGATGGCAATTTGGAAGAATCTATGTTCAAGGCGTTTATTTATGGTTTAATTGGTGGACTATTAGTTTTGGGGTTACGGTTGTTGGGGCACGCAACAATAACAATTGGTTCAGTATTTAGTGCAATTATCATTGTTCCTGTGTTGGCTGTGACATTATTATTTGTAGTTGGCGGTTTGTTAATGTTGGTGTCAGAGATAACAGGTGGTGAACGTGACTGGGAAATAGCAATCAAGGGCTTGGCGTCTATATTTTTTATTTATCCTGTTATATTGGTATTAAATTCATTGGCGTTTAATTGTTGGTCTATGTGGGTTATAAGTATTTTGACCGATATTTGGGTATTATTCTTGTTCTATAATATCGCGGTGTATTGCATGCGTGGCAAACGCAACAATGTTATGTTTGTTGTTGGGATTTTAGCACTGTTTATACTGACAATATATTTAACAGATTATCATACAGGTTGGTTTTGGCTTAAAAACCCAAGTGTTGCAATAACATGTATTAATTAAAATCCGCATTTGCGGATTTTTTGTTAAAATATTTGCAAAGTAATAATAATTGCTTATAATCAAAAGTGCGGAGTTGAAATTGTTCTTTCTTGCGTTTTTAAGCAGAACGTAAAAACGAATAATTTTCTCCGCAAAGAAAATGAACTTTTAAAACAATGGAGAAAACTAATGTTATTTGGTTTGATAAATAAAAACGAAAAACAAAAATTAAACAATCCAATCGTGGTTGAAATTCCATACGGGGATGAAACACTGCGTTTGGAAACTGGCCGTATGGCGAAACAGGCAAATGGTGCCGTGTTGGCAACAATGGGTGGAACAATGGTTTTGGCAACGGTGTGTGCTGAAAAGACCGCAGTTGAAGGTCAAGATTTCTTTCCATTAACTGTTGATTACCAGGAAAAATATGCGTCCGCTGGTCGTATTCCGGGTTCCCGCGATAGACGTGAAGGCAAGGCGTCAGTATCTGAAACACTTATTGCGCGTTTGATTGATCGCCCTATTCGTCCTTTGTTCCCAGAAACATTTAAAAACAAGGTTCAAATAATTGCCCAGGTGTTTTCTTATGACAAGAAAAACCAACCTGATATTTTGGCAATGATTGCATCATCTGCGGCGCTTGCGTTATCTGGTGTTCCTTTCCAGGGACCAATTGGTGCAGCACGTGTTGGTTATATGGACGGTAAATACATTTTGAATCCTTCCAAGAAACAAGTAGAAGAATCAGAAATGGATTTGGTCGTTGCTGCAACTAAAGATGGTGTGTTGATGGTTGAATCTGAAATCGGTGAATTAGACGAAGAAACAACATTGGGTGCGGTTAAATTCGGTTTTGATGAACAACAGGCTGTTATCAACGCTATCAACGAATTTGCTGAAAAGGCTGGTAAAGAACGTTGGGAAACACCAACAGAGACACCAGAACAAATCAAAATGAAAGAAGTTTTTGAACAGTTCGCTGATAAAATTGCTGATGCTTTGTTGATAAAAGAAAAATTGGTTCGTTTGGAAACTTTAGCAAATATTCATTCAGAGGCCAAGGCAATGATTCCAGAATTGTTTGCAGACACAACATATGCTCAATCAACATTGGAATCATGGGCGGATGAAATTGTTGAAAACATTACTGCACGTATTATGCGTGGTAATATCTTGGACGGTAAACCACGTATTGACGGTCGTGATACTAAAACAGTTCGTCCAATTGAAATTGAATTGGGTGTTCTGCCACGCGCACATGGTTCTGCATTGTTCACACGCGGTGAAACACAGGCTTTGGTATCGTTAACACTTGGTGGTGGCAAGGATGCACTTCCTTTGGAATCACTAGATGGTGACGAAGAACGCGACTTTATCTTGAACTATAACTTCCCTGGTTATTCTGTGGGTGAAGCCAAAGGTTTGAAATCGCCTGGTCGTCGTGAATTAGGGCATGGTAATTTGGCATGGCGTGCATTGCACCCAATGGTGCCAAGCCGCAGTGAATTTGACTATGTCATTCGCGTATGTTCCGATATTTTGGAATCAAATGGTTCTTCTTCTATGGCGACAACATGTGGCGCAACACTTGCTATGATGGACGGCGGTGTTCCATTAAAACGTCCGGTTGCTGGTATCGCAATGGGGTTAATCAAAGAAGGTGATGATTACGCTATTTTGACTGATATCTTGGGTGACGAAGACCACCTTGGTGACATGGACTTTAAAGTGACTGGAACCAAAGACGGTATTACCGCGTTACAGATGGATATTAAAATCACATCTATTACATTTGATATCATGAAACATGCTTTAGCTCAGGCAAAAGATGGTCGTATGCATATCTTGGGCAAGATTGAAAAGGCAATTAAGGCCCCACGTAAATCTGTATCTGAATTTGCACCACAGGCATACACAATGAAAATCAATCCAGACAAGGTGCGTGATGTTATCGGCAAGGGTGGTGTTGTTATTCAGGCACTGACGCGCGAGACAGATACACAAATCGAATTGGAAGATGATGGAACAATCAAAATTATGGCATCCGCTAAGGAAAATGCTGATGCAGCAATTGCACGTATCAAAGACATTGTTGCAGAACCAGAAGTTGGTGTTATCTATCGTGGTACAATTTCAGGAATCAAAGATTTTGGTTTGTTCGTAAAAATCTTGAATGGATTTGAATCTATGGTTCACATTTCTGAAATCACTGGTGAACGTATTGAAAAAATCGCTGACACAAAATACAAGGAAGGCGATACAGTATACGTAAAATACATGGGCACAGATAAACGCGGTAAAACTCGTTTGTCTATGGTTGGTATTAATCAGAAAACTGGTGAAGAAAAATCAAAATAATAAAAGCAAATGCCCCAAGTTAATCTTGGGGTGTTTTTTTATAAAATACTGGACAAGACGAAAAAACTGTATATAATTCGTCATACATGTTTGGGTGTTTAGCTCAGTTGGCTAGAGCATCTGCTTTACACGCAGAGGGTCAGGGGTTCGAGTCCCTTAACACCCACCACAAATAATAAAACACACCGTAAGGTGTGTTTTTTATTGTTTAAACATAAATGTTTTATAATTTTTTGACAAAATGTATTTTTTGTATTATTGTATTGTTTGTGAACATAAATGAGTATAATAATTTATTAGAAGATATTAGTGACGGAAAAGGATACGGTTTTCTGGCTGAACGTGTTCCGACCTCAGCCGAGGCCCCTTACCGTATTGCCGTTTTAAAAAACAAAATCCAGGCAAACGGCGCAGTCGCATTATTGCTTGGTGGTACAGGAAGTGGTATAGAAAGTTGTAATGGTTTTCTAAAAAAGTTTAATGATTTTTTGTATTCTAATAAAGACCTCTCTAAAGTGCATTCTTGTGTTGCTATACCAAATTTCGGAAAAAAATATCATGATCAAGTATTCCGCATTGCTTCTGTATTATCAAAAAGGTATCCGACTTTATGGTTTTTAATGAACAATATTACCAATCATCCTGTTGCAAAATGTGAAAATGATACAATGTTTTTTCATGATATTTTTAAAAACGTTATTTATCCAAAAATTGTATCGACAACAGGCGAACGTTTGGCAAAAGATATACTCCTTAAAAATATGCGTGGCATAACTATAGTGGCGTATTGTGCTGGTGGTCATACAGCCATGCAACTAGAAAAAATAACCCAGCAACAAATGCTATTGCTGGGTTATACTTCGGATGAAATTGCTGTTGCTTTGTCTCAAATAGTTGTAATTGGGTATGCTATGACTTGCCCATATGAAAAATCACAAATGCGTTTTTTCTCGTTTGCAATGAGTAATGATGGGGATTCGTTAGACTTTTCATCAAGTTTTAGACAATATCTACGACTGTTTTCCGGGGACAAATTTGGTTTGCTGCATTATAACACCAAACAAAGTGACACCTTTTTATGCAGTAACATACGTGACAGTGATGAAATTACACTAATACCAATAGAAGAATATCTTGCAAAAACTTCAATAGAAGCAAATCCAGAACATATAGAAACAAGCCAAGATAGTTATAATAACCACACCTTTATAGGTTATGTTCCAAAGACTGGTTTTAGTCAACATGCAATTAATTTACAAAAACTATTTAAACAAATTATTAGCGAATCTCTAAAAAATTCTATTCTTAATTCACAGGGCAATAAGTTTATTCCTTTACCACAACTAGATACATTAATAAAAGATGACAATTTGCTATTTCAAATGAACAAATCGTTTTTATTAACGCACAATATGTATACATTAAATTATTTGCCGTCTAAACTTTTTCAATATATGGGTATGTCAGCGTCATTATTTACGTTACGTAATTTTTATAAAGCGTATTGCAAACAAAGATAATAAAAACAAACGGTGTGGTTTTAATTTGAACATTTAATTCTGCGCAGGACAACCATTATTCCAGCTGGTGTCATTCCTGGGATTCGCGATAAATCAGCGATATTTTCAGGGCGCGTTTTGCTCAACTTTTCAACCAATTCATTGGTGAGGCCCGGTAATTCGCTGTAATTAAAATTATTTGGAATTTTTAAGTTTGCATCACGACGATATGCAGCAATTTCACGTTCGTTCCTGGAAATATAGCCCGCGTAAAATTTATCGTTTTCGTGTGCGATTTTTTCAAATTTGTTGGCGATTTTATTGTGCCAAGCATAATCTATTAAACCTAAATCTTCTGCCATGTCGCCAAGTCTGAAAATTGCATTGTCAGCACGCAGGTTAAGGCGATATTCAGCGCGCGATGTGAACATACGATATGGTTCATCCACACCGAGGGTTGTAATATTGTCAATCAAAACACCAATCATTGAATTGGTGCGGTCTAGATGTAGACTTGCTATGTTCAGTGCATGTGCGGCGGCATTTGCACCTGCAACCAATCCTTGGGCAGCGGCCTCTTCATAGCCGGATGTTCCGTTGATTTGACCGGCAAAAAATAGCCCCGATATATCTTTACTTTCCAATGTTTCGGATAGGGTGCGGGCATCGATTGCATCGTATTCAATCGCATATCCGTATCGTGCAATACGTGCGTTTTCTAGACCTGGAATCGTGCGAATCCAAATATCCTGAATATCAGCACCAAAACTGGTTGAAATACCGTTTGGATAGATTAAAGGGCTATTTAACCCCTCAGGCTCTAAAAACACATGGTGTGATGTATGTTCGGGAAAGCGCATAACTTTATCTTCGAGTGACGGACAATAACGTGGACCAATACCCTCTATATCGCCATTATACATTGGGGCGTTTACGATATTATCACGAATAATCTGGTGTGTTTTTTCGATTGTGTGAGTTATAAAACATTGTTCACTATATGTGTTTTTATCGTCGCCAGACGCAAACCAATCGTGTGGGTTATCACCAGGTTGTGCTTCGCATACACTAAAATCAATAGAATCACGATAAATACGTGCAGGTGTTCCAGTCTTTAATCGCAATAATTCAAAACCGTTTGCGCGCAGAACGCCCGATATATAAGAATCGTTTTCTTGATAATTTCCATCGTCCATTAAACGACCTGATTGTATTTTTTCGTTTCCACGCGTGACGAGCCCGCCCAAGAAAGTTCCAGTTGTTAAAACAATTGCGCGCGCGCTATACGCATTGTTTACGGTCTTTTTTTGTAAATCTAAGTGCGATACAGTTTCAAATTTAATAGTCAGATTTTCTGTGTTTGTTAAAATATCCATAACCGCATTGTGATATAAATTTCTATCTATCTGGGCGCGCAAAGCCTGGGTTGCCGCACCGTGTGATGCGTTAAGAGTGCGCCAATGAATGCCTGCAGAATCAGCCGCACGTGGCATAACGCCACCAAATGCACACATTTCTGCAACCATTTGTGATTTGCCGGGACCACCGATGGATGGATTACAAGACATCGCACCGATATCGCTTTCACGCATGGTAAGCAAAAGTGTTTTTGCGCCACGACGTGCGGATGCCGCTGCAGCCTCAACGCCGGCATGTCCACCACCAATAACAATCACATCAAATTCTTGCATATTTTTAAAAACGTCCCATTCCGCCGTTTACATGTATTGTTTGGCCGTTGATATATGATGCCTCATTAGACGCTAGAAACACACAAACATTTGCAATGTCGTCTGGGGTTCCAAAACGACCGGCTGGAATTTGTGCTAAATACGTTTTCTTTAATTCATCTGGCAAAACATCAGTCATTGGTGTTTGAATAAACCCAGGGGCAATCGTGTTTGCGGTAATACCACGGGATGCAACCTCTGCTGCGATTGATTTTGTCATTGCAATGAGTCCCCCTTTAGACGCGGCATAATTCGCCTGGCCCGCACCACCTATTGTTCCAATTATGGATGCCATATTTATAATGCGACCAAAACGTTGTTTCATCATTGGCATAATTGCCGCACGACAGGTCTTAAACGCGGCACGCAAATTAGTGTTTATAACATTGTCAAATTGTTCGTCAGTCATACGCATTAACAAAGTGTCCGCAGTAATTCCGGCATTATTTATAAGCACATCTATCTTTCCAGTGCGTTCAATTGTTTCCATAACCAATTCAACACCAGCGCCATCAACTGCTAAATCACATGGAATTTTAATATATGAATCATCAAATTCAGAATTTAATTTGGCGATATTACGACCAGATACAACAACTGTTGCGCCAGCCTGTTTCATTTTTTTAGCAATTGCGCCACCAATTCCACCTGTTGCGCCAGTAATAAGAACAACTTTATCGTTTAATTCAAACATTTTATATCTCCAATTTATGTGCGTTAATTTTATCTGTAATGCGTGAAACCAAACCACACAAAACATTACCTGGACCGATTTCGGTTAAATCATCAATCCCTAAATTTACCATTTCTAGAACACTTTCGCGCCAACGAACACCATGTGTCATTTGATATACCAGTGATTCACGAATTTCTGATGCATCTGTCATAGGCTTTGCTGTTTTGTTAGAAATAATTGGAACAATTGGTTTTTTTATCTCTATGGTATCTAAAATTTCCTGCATTTGTTTGGCGGCCGCCTCTTGCGCCGGACAATGAACCGGCACCGACAGTGCGAGTGGCATAACACGACGCGCGCCGGCATTTTTTAATGCATCCATTGCTGGTTCTATATTTTCTTTTAAGCCAGAAATAACAACCTGACCTGGGCAATTATCGTTCGCAACGGTTGCGCCATATTGTTCACAAACCTGTTTTACCGTATCTATATCTAAACCCAAAACAACTGCGGTTATACCCGCACCCAGTGGCACTGCATTCTGCATTGCGTTTCCACGTGCGCGCACCAAACGGGCAGCATCAGCCAAAGATATCGCCCCCGCCGCACATAACTCACTATATTCGCCGAGTGAATGTCCCGCCACATAATCGGGCATTGGTAAATTTGCGGCACGAAACATCGCAATAGATGTTGCCAAAATCGCAGGTTGAACATTTGCGGTTAATGTTAATGTTTCAATTGGGCCATTAAAAATAACATCGGACAATTTTTCGCCCAACGCATTATCAACCGTATCAAATACTTCGCGTGCAGCCGAATTATTTTTATAAAGTTCCGCGCCCATACCAACGGCTTGTGCACCTTGACCTGGAAAAACATAAATAGATGTCATAACTATGCCTTTTTTTTAATTATACAGACAAAAAAGCTAGTTGGCAAATATAATTGGGTTTTATTTTCTTAAACTAAATTCACAGCCGCAATATTTTTGACGATAAAAGTCAGATTTGCGGTTTATTTTTGTGCGTAATTCTTCATTCCATTTAATAGGCAGATATTTTATTTCTCCGCATGATTGTTGGCCCGCCCTGTCTACTTGATTTTGGTCCTTGTGGCGAGATACGCCAAACACAGATGCGATTGCATTATAACCGTTTTTGATTGCAAATTCGCGCGCCTTACAAAATCGAAACGCGAAACATTTATCACATCGTGCACCACGTTCTGGTTCGTTTTCTAAACCACGGACAGCATCACGCCATGCATCGTGATTATATTCAAGGGTTGTGTATTTAACGCCCAGTTTTTCACAGTATTTTATTTGCTCGGTTAATCGCTTTTGATATTCAGATTCTGGAAATATATTTGGGTTATAAAACAAAACAATAAAGTCGTCAATGTCAGGAATCTCACCATCCACCAACTGTTTAATTGCACCACATGAACATGGTGCACAACAAGACATTAAAATCAATTTTATTTTTGACATTCTGTCTTTCTATATTTTTTGAGTATATCTTTTATTATTTTTTGTGAACCAATGTTTTTTAAAATAAAAAATTGACTATCTATAGTACCATCTACATAACCACGTAGATACAGCTTGGTTGAACACAAAATATCATGACAAACATCACAACTTTGTCTTTTGGTATAATGATGTCTGCATTGTGTCCTGTTTATACAGTTTGGACATGAGAAACGATTCAAACATTTCATAGTTTGATAATCAAATATTTTAATATCGTTTATATGATTATATGTTTTTTCTAGCATTAAAACGATTGACCTATTTTTGATTCGTCTTTTATTTCATATAAATTATCAGAATCTGTTGATACACCTAATTCAGCACCACTGCACATCATACCGTTGGATACAATGCCGGCAACAGTGCGTGCAGTTATTGGTTTCTTTTGTCCCGGTAATGTTACACCAACCGGTGCCAATACGCCAACCAAACCAACACGCACATTTGGTGCACCGCACACGATTTGTAATTTTTCAGAACCATCATCAACCGTTAAAATATGCAATTTATCGCTATCAGGATGATTTTTGATATCAACGATTTTTGCTGTTGTTAAGTGTGGCACTTCCTTTTTTGGGACATATTTTTCAATTAATTCTGCCACCTTGTCATCGTCAATGCGTTCAAACAAGTTTTCAGGTATGATAAATTCAGTGCTATCTGGAATTCTATATTCCATTTTTGTTGGCCAAGAATTATCACATGATAATTTAAATACATTATGCATTTTTTGTGCGGCATCTGGGATAAATGGTTCGGATATGCGTGCATATAAATCAATCAACTGCATACAGTTATTTAATACCGCACCCGCAGATTCTAAATCACCGTTTTTAACCAATGCCCATGGTTCGTGCTCAGTCATGTATTCATTACCAATTGCCCACAGGCCGCGTAACGCAAATACCGCTGCGCGAAATTCACACGCATCCAGTGCAGATGTTAATTCAGCCAATTTTTCATTTATTTGTTTTTCCAAATTTAAATCAGGGGCACTGTGATTTGGAACAACATTTCCAAAGTTTTTAGCGGTTAATTTGCAAACGCGTGAAACAAAATTACCAAGCATACCATTCAGGTCTTTGTTTACAATATCTGCGAAACGGGAAAGTGTAAAATCAGTATCGTCTGTTTCAGGAAGTGATGCGCATATCGCATAACGCCATGCATCCGCCGATGCATCTTCTATTGCCTGATTCAAGAAAATACCATTGCCTGTTGATTTTGATATTTTTGCACCTTCGAAATTAAGAAAGTTAAACGCCTTTAATACATCAACGGTTTTCCAACCGTCGTCCATTGCTAATTCTTGCGCTGGGAAAAATACGGCGTGAAAAGACACGTTATCTTTGCCCATAAATTGAGTGTAATGGCAATCATCATTTTTCCACCATGATGCCCAATCGTCAGTTGCCGCCTGGGATATAGAAACATAACCCCATGGTGCATCAAACCAAACATAAAATACTTTGTCTTCAAACCCAGGCTTGTTGACCGGAATTCCCCATTTTAAATCACGGGTAATAGGACTATCGTGCAGACCCTCGTCCAGCCATTTATTTGCGATTGCGGTTGCGGTTTTTGGCCAACCTTGGCGCGAATTAACCCATTCACGAAGTTTGCCCTGCATTTCACTTGTTTTGAAATATAGATGTTTTGTTTCACGCATTTCCACAGGTGAGTCAGTTGTAATCGCACTGTGTGGGTTAATAAGTTCAGATGGTTCCAATGTCGCACCACAGGCAGAACATTCATTTCCATACGCGTTTTCATAGCCACATTTTGGACATGTTCCAATGACAAAACGGTCAGCCAGAAACATTTTATCTTTTACAGAATATGGTTGCATAGAAGACTTTTCAACAATCATTCCACGAGAATCAAGGCGTGTAAATAAATCATGTATTAAATTTTCATGCTGTGTGGTATGCGTGCGACCATATAAATCAAAAGACATTTCAAAATTTTCAACATCGCGTAAATGTGCATTACGATATTTGTCGCAATATTCTTTGACGGGCATATTTTCTTTCATTGCACCAACTTCACTAGTTGTGCCATGTTCGTCGGCCCCACAAACAAACAAGACATCGCGACCCATGGCCCTGCAAAAACGCGCATAAATATCAGACGGCAACAAACAGCCCGCCATATGCCCAATATGTAAATTATAATTCACATATGGTAAAGCCGATGTAATAAGATATTTTTTCGCCATGGTTTTTCTCTCTTTTTTATCTTTGTTTGTCACAAGCGTATTTAAAATTATCTATATTTAATAAAAATCTCTTTATCTTGGATGGATTTGGATAATCGCCACCTTGGTTCTTTGCCCAAGCAAATTTATCACAATGACCAGAAAAAGAAACCAATTTTGGACCCCAATTAAATATTTGATATGCAGAACCTTCGGCACAAGCATTATATCTATCTGTTGAGCCAAAATGTGTACAAAATTTACACCATTCTGGATGATGATTTTCACATGGATAATCTTCTACATAATCATCATTTTCATAAAAATATTCTTTACCAAGACAATAATGTTGTACGCACATTTTTTACCTCTATCTAACTTTTTGTTGTATATGTTTATATTTCTGTTCAAGATGTTTCTTATATAATTTATAATAAGTTTCTACTTTACTTTTTGGTGTAATATATAAAATCACATCATTGATATTAGCTTCTACTAAATCATTCACATTGATAGCCATTTTAACAGAGTTAGAAATTGCTTCTACAATTGTTAAACCTGCAACAGGATTGTATCTAATCATTTTTTACCTCAATTTTATTATTAATGAATGCTAGCATAGAAAAACAGGGTTTCAATATATTTTTAATAAGAAAAGCCCCCGAAAGGGGCTTTGTTATCTCTGGTGGGTGGTATTGGGCTCGAACCAACGACCTCCACGATGTCAACGTGACGCTCTAGCCAACTGAGCTAACCACCCAAAACTCGCAAATCCAAGGTTTCCTTAGAAATACAACAACTTAAGTCCTTTTATAAATGTGATATTAAGTGCTACCTTTTACTACCTAATACTATAGTTTTTTATTAAAGTTGCTCTTAATTTGCTCTTAAGGTTGTTTCTAGGTTTTTCTTTCTGTACCTTATCAAGAATTACAGAAAAACCTTCGAATTCTTCGTCAAGACTATCATATATTTTTTAATAATCAAGTGCTTAATAATAAAATGCACATTTTTACCGCTGTTTTAAATAATTATATACTACCATATTTAGCTATAGCCTGGTTTATGGATGTCTTTTTGTCTTTGATAGCCTCTACCATTTCCAGGACATCAGATTCTGATAATTTCTTGCTATCTCCCTTAAATTTGTGTTTGGTCTTTGCTATAGCAATTTTTCGATTAGACAGAAAAATATGTTCTGTTTACAGAGTGTTATATTATTTTTAATAAATTTCTTGACTTGGCAGATAAAAAAAGTAATATTTATATCAGAGGTTCGGCTGAGAAGTTGCTAATGGTGGCTTCAACTGCATTACCTCTTTTTTTATTGTTTATACGGTTTTTTGTATATCTTTATTCCATATAATTTTACCCATTGTGGACGGTTGTTTAGTGTTTTTATAACGCTACCTTTGTATTGTAGTTTATCTATCTCTTTTTCACACAAATCTTGGACTTCTTGTCTGGTTTCAACACTAGCATTATGTAATTTTCGATAACCTGTATTTATGGCATATATACAAAAATCTGCTACTTGGATTAAATAGTTGGTATCAGACTCTATAAACAGTGGTTCTGGTATAATCCAATTGGCATGCTGTTGACCGCTTACTGTCTTAGAAAAATAATTTGCTAATTGTTTTTTGAATTTCTTATCGTTTTCTTTTTCACTTTGATCCATTATCAGTAAACCATCTTCGTGTTGGCGTGCTAAGAAACAAGCAAAAGTTTCCATTAACCCCACATGATCTTTCCTTAAATATTCCTCGTGTCTAAAATTCTCTGGCTTTTTAATACCTTTTTCAATAACACAAGCAAATATCTTTGCTTTGTATTTCTTCAAAAGTTTAAATATAATTTTTGCCATCATTAAAGATGCCTGACCATACGCAGTAAAATCTTGTTTACATGGTGATTTGTTTTCAAGGCATGCTGTTAAAAAGCGTCTACAACCCTTTTTGCGGTCTTCTGCGGACAATTTATTATCTTGAGCCGCCCACTTAAAACGTGCCTTTTCTAGTAATTTTGAACCCTTTATTTCTGTTTTATATTCAGATAATTTACACCCAAATATTCTTTCTTCTTCGTATTGTAACTCTTTTATTATTTTAAAGAAATTAACGCTAGCAATAGAAATACCCCCACGAACTTCGTAGGGTAGATTTTTATGATCGTGGCCACTTTCATCCATAAACAACAAATAACTCATAACTAGCCTCTTTTAATTATGATAGTCATTTAACTACAAAATCTCTTTTTTTGCAAGTTTTGAAAATGATCTATTTGTAAACCATATAAACCATGAAAAATGATGTTATTTTTAATAATATTATCTATTTTCAAGTTATGCTTTATTAATTAAGACGTATTATATCTAACATTTTCTCAATGGATTCTCTTAATTCATCTTCTGTTGGTTCTTGCAATGGACTTAATGGATTGTTCAGACGTCTAACAGTTTCTGGATGATGATAATAATGTCTTATGTATGTCATTAAAGTTGTTTTTTCAGGAGGGTTAAAAGAATCTTTATTTGGCTTCGCCCATTCTTTATTTAATAAAGCTCCATTTTGTACAAAAAAATCTTCTAATGTCTTAATATTATTTTGTGCAAAACGTTCATAAATATAACCATATAATTCATCATGGAATTCAATTGTTGGTATATTAAAAGCCTTATATTTTATTTCAGCATATGTTGGACTAAAAGGCAATGTGTTAAATTTTGTTACTGGAATCGGAGTTATCGTATTATTTTCGTCTTTCAATATGATTATTTGTGCCCCATTTTGTAAAGCATCTTTTAAAACATATTCTGAATGGGTTGCAAAAAATATTTGAGCAATTTGTGTATGAGAATCATTTTTAAATAAACTTGTATAAAAAGAGAATATTTTTCTTTGCCATCTTGGGTGCATGCTAATCTCTGGTTCATCAATTAAAACAACTAAGCCTTGTGATATTGCAATGTTTTTTAGAAGATTACCACTTCTAAACACAATCTGTTTTTCACCAGAGCTTAGTTGTTCTAATAGGACATCTTTATCATGTTTTTGAAAAACAACGTTTTTTTGATTAGCTTTTGTTGATATACCAGTAAATTTTATGTTCTCAAGCATAGTATTGAACGAATTAGAGAATCTTGATAATTTTTCATGCTTTTTATATGTATCTGGTATTTTTGTCGGGTTTTCATCACACCACTGTTGTAAATCTTCGGCATCTTGAGTGTTTATATCAACTAGCAATTGTTTTAATTTCATCGCTAATTCTACACCTGAATTTTGACTTTTAAAATCTTCTGCGACATCCACCTGACTAGATGTCACACTTGTTATTTCTTGTGTCTGATAACTTGTTTCTGATTCAGAATATATAGAATTAAAACATTTTTCTACTTGTGTACTATGGGTGTCAGCAATCATTTGACCTGACAAATAGTATAAATGTTTTCCATTAGGATGTTCTTTATTGGGTGCAGTATATTCAAGTGCAAATGTGTTATTATGTTCGTTAATCATATCTCTATCCGATATTCTGAACGTCTCCTTAACAAACTGTAATTCAAGCTCTGTTATACGAAATTCAACCGTTAAATCGTAAGAAGGTTTATATATTAAAAAATGTCGTATGTGTCCTGAAATCTTATTAAGCAAATCCAACAAAGCTGTTTTACCTGTACCGTTTTCTCCTGTAAAGACAATGTTTTTATATGGCACACCTTTAGTATCACAAAAATTTAGTGTTATATTCTGTAATATAGGATGATTTTTTAGAGTGATTTTAGCTATTTCCATAATGTTAATCCTTATATGGTAAGAATATAACACCAAAAAATAAATTCAATAACATTATGAACAAAACATAGTTCCTCATACATGTTCAACAAGTATATAAAAAATGCCCAAGTGGGCATTTGCTAATTTTAATTATATCCCAAAAATTTTATAATATATATTTCGTGCTCATATCTAGCAGAATCTGTATGTTTGAAAAATTTACCAGTACCTACAAATCGTCCATGAACAGTTTGACCAGGAAATAATTTTGATATTTCTTCATTATATTCAATTAAAAACCTTGGGCCTCCCATCTTTCGTCCTTCAACAACTGTTCCTTCTGGTGTTTGGTACTTGACTTCAAATCCCATTCCATATTCCGTTGATGTTATGCAATTATCATCAATGACACCATATCTATAATAAGTACAAGATGGTATCCCGTATTTTTTTTCAATATTTTTTTTATCATACCATTCTGTATCTGTAATATCTCCTATTTTAAAATTTACAATATAGTCAACAATGCAATAATTTACGTAATTTATATCTATTATGTTTTGGTTTGAATGATGAATGGCCAGAGCAAAATCGTTTACACTATAGCTATTGTTTCCCAGAATGTCTGTACATCTACTTCTACTAAAAGCACCACGTGAACCTTGTGTGTGTTCACACAAAGAAATAACATCTTCGCCGTAAGGTTGGTTTACATATTTTAAAAACAATTCTTTGTCCACATTAACTTCGTCTTTATTTTTACTACGAATGGCTTGAAGTTGATCCCACTCGGGATTGGTTTCTACTACACATCCCCCCAACACACACACTGATAATGCAAGCATAATAATATATCTCATGTTTTGTTCCTTTTTTATTAAAATCCTAAATATTTAATAATTGCTGCTGTATCTTCATAGCCACGATTGTCCGTATAATAATATTGCTTACCTGTTCCTATAAAACGACCTGCAATAACTTGCCCCCTCCCCATTTTTAATATTTTTTCATTTGGCTCGATTAAAAAACTAACATTTCCACCATTTGTACTTTGTACACGCGTTCCTTCAGGCAGTTGTTGTTCGACCATTAAACCCCTACCGAAGAAAGTTGAAGTAATACAGTCTGTTGGAATAACATCAACCTCGTTCCACAGAGAACGGACATGCTCCTCTAAAAATTCAGTTTTACAAACCTTTTTGTTGTATTTTTGTTCAATTTCTTTCTTGTCGTTCCATTTTTTTGCTAATTCAAAATCTCTTAATTTATGTTCAATCGCATCCATAACAATGCTTTGATTTATCTGCTGTATATTATCAACATTAACACATCCATCTAACCACCGACGATATTTGTTTTGTGCAAGTAAAAAATCATTCGTAGTATATTCTTTTTTATTTCTAAAAACTTCTTCGCATTGTTCCTTATTTAGGGCAGAACCAAATAAATGAACTTGAACACATTGTTCTTGAAAATCATCTGAAATAGGTTGGCCAACATAATTAAAAAACAAATTTTTATCAATTCGTACTGGTACGCCAGTTCCAGATTGTTCGTTTTCTATCTGTTTCCACGCACCATTATATCCAGAAACTAAACCATGTTCTGCACATCCACAACAACAAAACATTAACATTAAAATAAACATTTTTTTCATTTTAATATCACCCTTTATATTTATTTTATAAACTTTTTTAACCTCGGAAAGCATAATAACACACTTTAACTCAAACTCAATATAAATTAAAAACCTACAAAATATCTTACATATTAAATAATTGGGATAAAAAACGACTCTATCCAGATTTATAACCAGAATGGGTTGGACTATTTAAACTTATAAAGCCTACCTACCTTATTCTGGGCATATACAATACCATCCTGGATCCAGGCCTTTATACAATTATAAACTATGGCATAGTGATAACCCAGGTCTGTAAGTATTTCAACACGTTCATTAGGTAGATATCTGAAATTCATATTATAACTTTTCCTTTATAATCTTTATAAGTTCTTCGGCAAACCTACCTTTTGGATCGGTTTTAAAATCATGAAGTAACTTTTCTTTCATGGGTACTTTGTCTAGTCCTCTAAGGATTTGTTCTTCTATACTAAAAATATCACTATTGTTGAAAAACTGTACATATTCAGGCCACTTTATGTAATATGGATCGTTATTGCTATCTGCATAGGTATAAAGTATCTGTATACCTGAAATAATCAGCGTATTGTCTATTGTCAGAATAACATCGTATGCTACCTGATCATCATCTTCATGACATTCGTTTCTTTGTATATTCGTAATTTTCATAGCTATTAGTGCCCTTTTTCTTGCTGTTTTATGTACCGATCCCTGAACACAAGGTAATTTCTTATCGTTATATAGAACTCTTTAAGTCATAAAATGTATATTTCCGCTAATTAATGCAGTTCTATATTATATAACTAAATAAAAGGATATACTTATGATAGATCTTACCTACCTAATGCAGGATAAATTATTAACCCCGAAAGAACTAAGTCAGATACTCCATAAAAGTATCTCTGTCCTAGCACACGCTCGTAAAGACAAACGGTTTCCAGAACTGCCTTGGATTAAAATAGGAGGTAGCGTTTATTATATGGGCAATAATATACTTAAGATGATTAATGAAAAAGCCTCAGTTTATCTATAAACAGCTCATTAATAAACCTTCTGAACTTTTGGCCTATTACTTGTGCTAGATCCTGTATCTTTTGTACTACCTTAACAATAAATGTGTGTTTTGGGCTATTTTGTTTCTTTTGTTTTTTTCTCTGTAAACAGTTTCGTATTAAACCTTTGACACTAAATACTGGCTTATTTGATCTTGGTATATCAAATAATGTTTCTGCTGTATTTATTCTAATAGGATCAAAGTGGCCATATCCATCAAACCTTAATTCTTTAACACAATAAGAGATTAAATCTGCTTCGGAATAAATACAGTCTTGAACATTCATGCTTATCTTCTCCTCAGCCACATTAACCTTTGCAAGTGCTTTATCAAACGCCTCTATTAAAGTGTTGGTGCTAATACCTATGGTAGTGGGTATTAGGATATGAAAATGCGGTAAAACTCCATTCCTACCTAATTCAAAAAACGCCCAGAATCTTATTGGACTCCTTTTCCAATGCTTACCTAGCACATAACGTTCAAATATACTCATTACATATCGTAATTGTTTGATTGCTATGTCTATAGTATTGCTACCTTGTGTGGGTGTAACTAGATTTTTAAACGTTACAGTTACAAATAGTTCATAGCTACGTTTCTGTAATTCTTTTATGAGTTGTTTTTTATATTCATTTACCATTTTTATTTCCTTTAGGGTGTAATAATCCATTCCGGTCCTCGCCAGAACCAGAATATTTGTTGTTTGTTGGAAGTGTTTTAGCTTCTAAGATCTATAGATTTACAGTCCCATATAAGAAGCTTTTACACTACCTTCTATAGAACTATGATTTGTGTTTTTTTATGTCGTTTTGTGATTAAAAAATTTTTATTTTTTGTTTTTAAGCTACCTACCTGGTTAAATGGCAAAGTTTTACTCTTTGTTTGTATTTAAATTTGTAAAAAGTATAACAATGCAAAAATTAATGGTTGTTTTGTGTGGTATCAAAGTTTATCAAAAAATATTCAAAATAAAGCTTGACATTTGTTTTTTTATAAATATAATGGTATCAAAGTTTAACACAAAAGGAATACTAAATGAACATTAAAAGAAATGAATTGGGTATGTTTCTGCAACATATTAGAGGCACAAAGAAAGAGTCTCAAAGAGACATGGCTATAAAACTAAAGATGTCTCATCCAAACTTGCTGAATATAGAAACATCTAAAAGACGCCCACCATTATATTTTGATGAAAGAATAATAAAGGCTTATAAATTAACGGATCAAATGGCCGAAGAAGTATCGCGTATTGTAGAAAATGTGACGTCAAGATGGAAAAAACACAATCCGAACCCTAAGGTTTTTGTGTCTGCTCCTTTTAAACAATTTTGGACTAAAGAATATTTGGGTTTGTGTGCAAAAGTGGTCAATCTGCTTCCAGAAGAAGAGGCTCTTCATCAAATGAAGAAGATGTTATACATTATTGGATCTAACCATTCTGGATGTTTTGAAACTGCTTCCATAGAAGAAATGAAAGAACAATTTAGGGAGGTGCAAAAAAATGAAAATGAATGGTTAAAACATTAGTATAAAAACAAATGGTGGACAGCGGCAACTGTCCACCCAACAAGAACCCTAAACTAATTAGAATCCCTGCAACAAGAGTCATTTTAATTGGTTTAGACAAAAAATCAAGTCATAAACAAAGGAAATTAAAATGATTTCATTTGAAAACAAAAAAAATATTACGCAAGGTTTTGTTACTAGTATTGCAAAAGAATACGCTATTAATAACAAACCTTGTACAAGCAACAACTCCAACATTATTTGGGACACAAAAGAACCAGGTTTTGGAATTGCTTTAGGTAAAAACAATGCTGCATTTTTTTATAAATACAGAAATAAATTAAACAAATGTACTACTAAAACAATCAATAAAATATCTGATATAAGCGTACAAGAAGCCAGATCTTTTATAGAAGAATTTAAACCAAACATCAGAAGGACTAGTGTGCTTCAATTAATGCAACAAAGAGAAGCTAGTAAACATACTGTGTCAGATCTTTGTAATCACTATTTTGAAAAAAAGCAAAACGTAAGAGAATCTACGCACCAACAAGATTTATCACGTTATAACCTATGGATTAAACCTTACATAGGTAATATAAAATTGTCTGATTTAACAAAAGAAGACATCCAAGATTTGCAGAATAGAATAAAACAACAAAAACGTGTATCTATTACCCAAAAAGGCAAAAAAAGTTATACAAAAATAATAGGTGGTGTTGGTGTTGCAAAAAGAACGATAGAAATGCTTTCTGCGATACTTAGTTTTGGAGTGTCTGAAAAATGGTTGGAGGCAAACCCCATGCTTGATGGATCATTTAAGAAAGTGCAGTATGAAAAAAAAGAAATAGCTTTTCTAGAAGATGATGATTATGTAACTATGGGGCGAATTTTATTTTATCATCAAAATGAAAAAGCAAAACAATATGTACAAATATGTCGTTTATTGGCTTTGACTGGATGTAGAAAAAGCGAAATTTTGAATCTTTCATGGGGCATAATCGATCTAAAAAAACAGTATTTTGATTTTAAACACACAAAAACAAAAGCCCAAAAAAGACCTTTTGGAATTGCGGTTAAAACCGAACTGGAACAAATACAACCAAAATCGCAAGATTTGTTGTTTCCAAGCAATACAAAAAATAGTGGTCACAGATTAGATGCTCGCAAAGCTATTTTAAACATGTTTTCAAACACAAAAGATGTTTACGGTAAAAACATTTTACAAGAGTATGGAAGTATATCTATGAAAAAAAATAAGATAGGTCAACATACTTTTAGGCACTCTTTCGCATCTATGGCAAACCAACTCGGGTTTTCAGACATTATAATATCTGGCATGTTAGGACACAAAAAAGGCGATATTACAAGCGTTTATGCTCACAATATTGAAAAATGTTTAGTAAAAGCATGTGATAAAGTTTCTACTAAAATCAATAAGTTAATACAAAAAGGCTTTGATTTAGAAAAAGAAAAAAATGATAATTATAAAGGAGGTGAAATAAATGACTAAAGAATATTTGACTACCAAAGAAGCATCTATATTTCTTGGCAGTTTTGGGTTGCCTACTTCTATTAAGTATCTAGAAAAATTAAGATACAGTGGTAACGGCCCTAATTTTTATAAGTGGGGAAATAAAATTGTATATCAAAAGTCAGATTTGATTATCTGGATAGAAAAAAAGCTGTCTGTGCCATTTAAATTTACAAGTCAGGCAATAGCAGCATGACAAACAAAAAGAGAGTTTACACAACTCTCTTTTTTAAAACTGCTCTGAAAATGCTCCTAAAACACAAACAAATCATATTAAAACATTAGAAAACTGGGAATAAAAAGCCTCAAAGACATAACGATGTCAACGTGACGCTCTAGCCAACTGAGCTAACCACCCAAAGCGCAAGTGATTATAACAGACAAAAACATGATTGCAACAAAAAAACCGGCGTGGTGCCGGTTTTTAATACATAGTTTGTAATATGTGTTGGTTCTTGTCCAGACTTGATAGCATTTTTCCAGAACCACATGCAACGCAAGCGGCCGGATTATCAACCAAGAATACAGGCAGGCCCGTTGATGCCCTTATTGCAGAATCAAGCCCGCGTAGTTGTGAACCGCCACCCGTCATTGCAATACCAAAGTCAGCAATATCTGCAGATAATTCAGGTGGTGTTGATTCCAAAGCCAAATGAACAGTGTTTATAATTTTAGCAACTGTTTGTGATAACGCCTGGGCCACCTGGGTTTCAGTAATAATAGTTTCACGTGGTGTTCCGCTAAGCAAATCGCGTCCTTTTATTTTCATAGACATTTCATTGTCTTTATCCTTGGGCGGAACAGCGGTTCCTATTTTCTTTTTGATATCTTCGGCAGTATTTTCACCAATCAAAAGATTTTTGTTTTTGCGGACATATTCAATAATATCCAGGTCCATCTGGTCACCAGCAACACGAACAGCATTTGAATAAACAATGCCACCAAGGGACATAACTGCAACCTCGGTCGTGCCACCACCAATATCCAAAACCATAGAACCCACAGGCTTATCCACTGGCAGTCCCGCACCAATAGCCGCAGCCGTTGATTCTTCAACAATATACACTTTGCGTGCACCAGCAGCATCAGCAGCCTCTTGTATAGCACGACGTTCAACCTGAGTTGCACATGATGGAACGCATATAATAATTAATGGGGCGGCCAATGGATTATGACGATGAACCTTGCGTATGAAATATTTTATCATTTCTTCGGCAACCTCAAAATCAGCGATAACACCATCACGCAAAGGACGGATTGCACTAATTGTCCCAGGTGTACGACCAAACATTTGTTTAGCCTCTGTTCCGACAGCCAAAATTTCTTTACGACCAAGCAGACGATTTTCAGCAACAGCAACCACAGATGGCTCATTTAAAACAACACCACGACCCTTGACATATATAAGGGTATTCGCTGTTCCTAAATCTATTGCCATATCTGCTGAGAAGAATTTCATTAGCCAATTATACATTTTAAGTTCCCCTAAAAAAGTTGTTTTCACCACTATAGATTGCAAATATCAAAAAATCAAGCGTCAGAGTTAAAAATGTTTTTTATTTGATTTATTGTATATTCTGGTATTATAGACCTCATGCGAAACACAATAAAGATGCATAAAGATTTTGTTACGCCGCGCGATGGACCGTCTGCGCGTTGTGCCTATTTTTTGATTAAAATCAAGCCTTCAAAGTACCCAGATGATCCGCGTTACGGCATTATAACCACAAAAAAAACTATGCGACATGCAGTAGATAGAAATCGTGCAAAACGCCTGTTGCGTGATTGGTTGCGTTTTAATGAAAATCTTATGTTGCCTGAATTTGATTATATTTTTATTGTACGTAACGAAATTTTAGATGCGTCACGTGACGATGGCCGCACTGCCATGGCCAAGGCACTAAATTATTTACAAAAAAATTATGAAAAATAAATCTTTGGTTTTATGGCTGATAGATGTTTATCAGAAATACATTTCCCCAACAATTGGTGGCAAATGTGCATGTCGTTTTACACCAAGCTGCAGCGAATATACCAAACAGGCAATTGAAAAATACGGTGTATTTCGTGGCTGTATTATTGGGGTGCGTCGTATTTGTCGTTGTCGTCCAGGTGGTGGATATGGATACGACCCTGTTCCTTGACAATTATGATAATAATGGTAAAATTAAAATAATATAAAAAGGATTTTATATGACTTCTTTTCGTTCGACTGTTGAAAACATGTCCAAGATTATGGATGACATGGGAATCACAGAACTTGATTTAGAACGCCAGTTTTTGTTTGGGATATATCGCAAACATATTCATTTATCTAAGGGGACAACGGTTGCAATGCCAACAATGCCTATGACGGCGGCTAAAAAGAACGCGCCAATTGCAAGTGCTAATGCGTTAAAATCACCGATGGTTGGTGTTGTATATTTGGCACCGGAACCGAGTGCAAAACCATTTGTTAAGGTTGGATCACATGTGTCTGCGGGTGAAACGGTTGCGCTGGTTGAGGCTATGAAAACGTTTAACCCTATTAAGGCAACACATGATGGCGTTGTTAAAGAAATCTTGGTTGCTGATGGTGCAGCGGTTGAATTTGATCAACCTTTGATTGTTGTTGAATAATTATGCCAAAAATAAAAAAAGTTTTAATTGCTAATCGTGGTGAAATCGCTTTGCGTATAATTCGCGCATGTCGTGATATGGGAATACGAACTGTCGCGGTGTATTCAACGGCTGACCGTGATGCTATGCATGCCCAGTTGGCTGATGAATCTGTTTGTATAGGACCCGCTGCGTCCAAGGATTCATACCTTAACGAATCTGCAATTTTAACGGCGGCACTTTTAACAAACGCTGATGCAATTCATCCAGGGTATGGTTTTTTATCAGAACGCGCTGACTTTGCACAAAAGGTTGAACAGCATGATATGATTTGGATTGGTCCAAGTCCAGATATGATAACCCGTATGGGTGACAAGGTTAACGCTAAACAGACTGCCAAGGAATGTGGATTACCGGTTGTACCGGGGTCTGATGGTGCGTTAAAAGATTTAAATGATGCGTTAAAATGGGCGGACAAAATCGGATATCCTGTTATGTTAAAGGCGGCGTCCGGTGGTGGTGGTCGCGGTATCCGTGCTGTGATGTCGCGTGAAGATATGGCAGATGCGTATCAAATGACCAAGAATGAAGCTAAGTCTGGTTTTGGTGATGATACACTATATATGGAAAAACTTTTGTTGCATCCACGTCATATAGAATTCCAAATTTTGGGCGACAAACATGGTGGCGTTGTTGTATTGGGTGAACGCGATTGTTCGTTGCAACGCAAAAATCAAAAGGTGATGGAGGAATGCCCTGCCGCAATACTTACCCAGAAACAACGCGACGATATGATTGAAATTTGTAAAACTGCTGCCAAAAAGATGAAGTATTCCAGTGTTGGTACATTTGAATTTATGTACGAAGATGGCAAGTTTTATTTCTTGGAAATGAATACTAGACTCCAGGTGGAACACCCTGTGACCGAGGCTGTATATGGTATCGATTTGGTTCGTGAACAAATTCGTGTTGCCGCCGGGGAAAAATTGGGATACACACAATCAAATGTTGTGCCACATGGTCATGCCATAGAATTTCGTATAAATGCCGAAGATCCTGAAACATTTATTCCAAACCCAGGAACAATATCGCTTTATGCGCCATCTGGTGGTTTGGGCGTACGTGTTGATTCTGCGGCATATACAGGATATACAATTCCATCAATGTATGATTCTATGATCGCTAAATTGGTTGTTCATGCCCAAAATCGCAGTGCATGTATAATGCGTGCCGATAGGGCGTTGGATGAGTTTGTGATAGAAGGGGTAAAAACAACAATACCACTTCATAAACGACTGTTGGCGAATTCTGATGTCCGCCAGTTAAATATAGATAATCATTGGTTGGAAACTTTTTTAAATAAAAAATAATTAGATTTCATCATGTCAGCATATAAATCATCATTAAAATACCAATCTGGAAAGTTTGGTGTATGTTGCATTAACTCTATAATTCCGATTAGTTGAAGTCTTGTCGGCCAGTATTTATTGTGCACAAACATTTTATATTGGTTTTCTGTCATACCTGTATTATTACACATAACAAAATCTAGTATATTATGCTGTTTCTGAAATTGTATCACTTCGTGATGTAGTGTCATTGGGCTCTCTTAGAAATTTAAGTGGTTGGAGTATAAGCCCAATCATAAAGAATTGTGTGTTTATTCGGTATATTCGCACACTCCAACCAAATGTTGGAGATTTTTCGTAATCCATAACGCTTTATGACGAGGGGCTTATTCCTCGGTTGCAAGAATATCTTACAATATCTTGATATTGACACAAAAATACTAGATTTGCAATAAGTTTATAACTTTCTGTTTTTTCGGAATTCGTCCAGTGATACAACGCGTTTATCGTCGGGGACAGTACCGGTTTTTTCGTCCAATGGTAATTCCATATCGTTATCAGCCGCAACATTATTTTGCTTTGGATGGAATGTTAAAATGAAATCAACCGATGGATCCTTAAATTCAACCAATGCACTAAACGGAACGCGTATAAAAAACGGACGGCCATCAAATGTTAGTTGAACACCAAATTCACGATCTGAAACATGTAAATTATTGTAAGAATATTGCAATACAATCGTCATTAAGTCAGGATAACGCATACGCAGGAAATCCGGCAAAACAACACCACTATCGCGTGTTTTGAAAGTGATGTAAAAATGTGTACCGTCGCCAAGTCCGTTTATTTGTGCATGAACCAGTGCATCTTTGACTACGGACTTTAATGCGTTGTCTAATAAAGATTGATAATCTATCTTACTCATCGCTGTTTAGTATAGACTTTATTTCACCGTCTTGGCAAGTGACAAATATCGCATCTTTTATATTTCCAAACGTTTCACGTTCTATTCCTGTGGCCCAAATCTGAGTTTCTGTTTTTCCTAATGCGTCAAAAAACGATTCGCGCGCAGCATTATCTAAATGTGCCACAGCCTCGTCCAGCAATACAATTGCGCCATATCCACTTGATGAATGTAATAGCTTTGTATGTGCTAAAATTAAATCTAGTAATGCCATTTTTTGTTGTCCCGTACTGGTCAAAGATACGGGCAGGTTTAGTGTTTTATTAAACATTCCAAAATCTGATTTATGTGGACCATTAATTACCATTTTGTCCGTTACTAAATCGCGATTGTTTCCCAAATATTCACGATATTTACGTTCAGCGTCCCCCGCTGATGCACCAGATATAAGCATTTGCTCTATCATACCGGTTAAAGATATTGCATAATTATCTAAAAAATAATTTACAGCCCCGGCGTATTTTATACGTGTATCACAAATCGCGATTGCCATAGAAGAAATCGAATCGTCTAATACATCAAGTAAATGTTTGTCGGCCCCAGATTTTAACGCATACGCCCGTTCCGATAATAATTTAGAAAGCCTTGCCACGCGTCCCGCATGCTTGGAATCAAAACCACAACATAGTCTATCAAAAAATGCACGTCTATCGGATACACTATCAACAAACAGACGGTCTTCTTTTGGGCTAAGCCATACTATTTTTATTTTTTCGTTTAACCCAGATAAAGTTGCGTTTTCATTGTCGATTTTTGCGTGTCTGTTGGTGTCACCGTTATTAAAACATACAGACACATTTGTATCATCGTCCAGTTCTGCAAATACAGCAAAAGAACCATCCCCATCAAAACGTGCAATATCTGTCATATCTGCGCTACGCATTCCGCGTTCACCAGATAACATGGATAACGCCTCTAAGATTGCGGTTTTCCCAGCCCCGTTTTTTCCAACAATAATTATGTTTTTTGCCCCAGATGTTTTAATTCTGGACATTTTGTGATTTCTAAAATTAGTAAGAACAATATTTCTTATCATAATCAAATGGAGGCCAGGGTCGGAATCGAACCGGCATCCAAGGATTTGCAGTCCTCTGCATAACCACTCTGCCACCTGGCCTTAAACCGTATGGGCATAATAGGGAATTTTTTTTCTAATTTCAACATAAAAATTGTGTATTTTTGCCAATTTAGGAATTTGATTTTATTTTGACTAAATGTCGATTTCTGATATAATTTATTCAAATCAGAGTGTAGGAAAAAATGAAAAAGATATTTATTCCATTTTTTGTGGGCTTGCCGTTGGTCGCGTTCGGTGCCGAAGATTGTGCCACAATGCGTGATTTGCCTGAACAAGAACTCTCTTTACAAGAGGTTGTTGAACTGGGATTATGTCGTAATCCACAAACAGCATCGGCATACGCGTCATTGCGTGCTGCGCGGTTTAATAAAAACAAGTCGTATGCGTCATACCTGCCATCGGCAAATATTGGTTATTCTTTTAATACAAATTACGCGGGCAGTGAATTTGACGATTGGTCGCATAGTAGTGGGCCATCTATTTCTGCATCGTATTTGATTTTTGATTTTGGAAAACGTCTGTCGGAATTAAACGAATCTTTGGCGGCATATCGTGCAACAGGCTTTGACTATGACGAAACAATTCAAAATTATGTTTATTCTGTGATTGGTGCGTATTATGAATTATTAAACGCTGATGCAAATGTTGTATCGGCAGAAAGTGCGTTAAAGGTTGCAAAAACTGCAAATGATACAGCGTCAAAAAAATTTAAGGCGGGTGTCGTTGCCAAGGCGGATGTTTTGAAATCTGAAACCACATTGGCAAGTTCGGAATTGTCACTGGAACGCGCCAAGAATAATCGTGAAATTGCCAAGGGAACATTACTTACAAAACTTTCTTTCCCTGCGGATAAAGATATTAAAATTATCGATATGGCATCTACGTTTGGTAGTGATGCTGAAAATGATAGTATTGATGAACTGATTTCTATCGCACAACAAAAGCGCCCGGATTTACTGCGTGCAGCAGCAAACAAGGATGCTGCATGGCATCGCAGAAATTCATCGTTCTTGAAGAATTTACCGTCCATTAGTGCATCTGCATCTATGGGGTGGGACAAACATGATCAATATGGCAGGGAACAAAATACGCCAAACGGCAGAATTGGAGTTTCTATATCTATGCCTATATTCGCGGGCTTTGCAAATATGTATGGTGTTCGCAGTGCAGAGGCATCATACGATGCAGCCAAAGAATCAGAACGCAATGTTTCAAATAATGCAATGATGGATGTATTTACTGCGTATCAAAATTATAAAACTGCGCGGACTGTATTAAAACAAACTGAAACATTATTAAAATCTGCAACCGAATCGGAACGTGTGACATCCGGAATGTACAAGGTTGGACGCGCCACAATGCTTGATTGGCAAACAGCGCAATCTGAATTGGTTGATGCGCAGAAACAAAACAATGCCGCCAAATATGATTTGTATGTAAAACGCGCTGCGGTTGCGCTGGCTATTGGCGATATTAAATCAGAATTGGGGGATAAGTAATGGTAAAGAAAGATATAAATATTGAAACACCTGTTGTGCAACCCAAAAAATCGGTATTTGTGCGTGTTTTTTCGTGGCTTTGGCGTCATAAATGGTGGTCGCTAATTGGAATTGCTGCGCTGGTTGGAATTTATTTTTTGATTTTTGGATTTGGTTCTGGTGAAAAAAAGGGTGCATTGATAACACTGCCTATAACACGGGGCGATTTATCACAAACTGTTTCTGCGACTGGTGAAATTATGCCTGTGAACACTGTTAATGTTGGGTCCCAGGTTTCCGGCACAATTGATGAAATTTTTGTTGATTACAATTCTAAGGTTAAAACAGGTGATAAATTACTAACCATTGATCCATCTGTATTGCAATCGTCTGTTGATGAAGCCAAGGCATCACTTGATTCAGCGCAATCACAGTTGACGTATAAAAAGAGTCAATATATTCGTAATAAATCGCTTTATAACGACGGTTTTATTTCACGTGCTGAAATGGAACAGGCACAAACAGAATATGAACAGGCGGAACAAAATGTTAAAAAATTACAGTATTCTTATGATCGTGCTGTAACGAATCTGGGTTATGCAACAATTACTTCGCCGGTTGATGGAACTGTTATTTCGCGTAAGGTTGACAAGGGACAAACTGTTGCGGCATCTTTCCAAACCCCAGACTTGTTTGAAATTGCCGAAGATTTAACAAAAATGCAGATTGAAACCGCTGTGTCTGAGGCTGATATTGGTCTAATAAAAGAAGGTATGTCTGTGACGTTTACGGTGGATGCTTATCCAATAGATACTTTCAAGGGATTTGTTCGTCAGATTCGCCTTTCGCCAACAACAACATCAAATGTTGTGGTATATACAGTTGTGATTGATGTTGATAATCTTGATTTACGTTTGATGCCTGGAATGACGGCATTTGTCACAATTATAGTTAGTGCATCAGAAGACGCATGGAAGGCACAAAATGCGGCGTTTTTGTTAAAGAATTTTGATAATATATCAACGGATGTTAATGGTGCAACGCCTGCAACGCACCTGGCAATTCAACGCGATGATGAAATTGTGTTTGTGCCGTATGAAAAGGGTCTGGTTACCGCCACAGAAACAGAAATTGTATCAGACGGTATTCAACAGGGCGATAAAGTGGTCGTCGGTCGTGTTGGTCAAGAATCAACAAATAAAAAAGCAACTATGCGTTCTGGTGGACACCCAGGGGGACGTCCGTTCTAAACAAAATGACAAAACAAACACCTGTTATTTCTATGGATAAAATCTGTAAAAGTTTTCCGTTGGAAATCGGCGGAACACAACAGGTTTTATTTGATATTACTTTTGATGTGATGCCCGGTGAATTTGTTGCAATTATGGGGCCATCGGGTTCTGGTAAATCAACATGTATGAATATAATTGGTGCGCTGGATAGTGCGACCTGTGGCACGTATCAATTGTATGGTAAAGATATTTCAACAATGACACCGGACGAATTAGCGGTTGTTCGTAACGATTATATCGGTTTTGTGTTTCAGAATTTTAATTTATTGCCTAAACGAAACATATTGGACAATGTCATGTTGCCTTTGATGTATATGGGAAAACCAATGTCTGAACGTATTTCGCGTGCACGTGAAATGTTAAAATTGGTTGGACTACAAGATTTTGAAACATACCTGCCAACACAATTGTCGGGCGGAATGAAGCAACGTGTTGCTATAGCGCGTGCACTGGCGGGCGATCCAAAACTAATACTGGCGGACGAACCGACGGGGGCGCTTGACAGTAAAATGGGTAATGAAATTTTACAATTTTTCAAAAAACTAAACAAAGATTTGGGTATAACAATTGTAATGATTACCCACGAATTTGATATTGCACAATATGCAGACAGGTTGATTCATATTTACGATGGTCGTATTACATACGATGGCAAAATACCAAAGCATGAATCTGATTTGATGCCCAAACACAAAGGGGGGCGCAAATGACATTTGGTGATATGCTAAAAGAATCTTGGTTGTCAATCAGTGGTAATAAACTGCGTTCTTTTTTGACAGTTTTAGGAATTGTTATTGGTGTTATGGCGGTTGTTATAATGGTCGCTGTTGGTGAAACAGTAGAGCAATCTATTACTGACCAATTTTCATCCCTTGGGACAAACACTATTGTTATTCGTGCAGGTGCCGCACAAACCGCAGGTATCAGGACGGGCAGCAAACAAACCCTAACTATGGACGATGCAGAATATATTGCAAAATTGCCAGATGTTGCGGCGGTGACACCAATGCAAAATTCTTCGGCCCAGGTTGTATATGGTAATAAAAACTGGGGAACATCAATGATTGGTGTTTATCCTGATTACCAGATTGTTCAAAATGTTGAAATAGAATACGGAACATTTTTTGATATGAATGCTGTTAAAAACGCATCTACATACGCTGTGATTGGACCTGATACCGCCGAAGAATTAGGTATGCCGAAAAACGCTGTGGGGCAAATAATTCGCGTTCAAAATACACCGTTTGTTGTTGTCGGTGTTATGAAGTCCAAGGGTGATTCAATGATGGGAAACCAGGACGATATGGTTATTATACCGGTCACAACATTAAAAAAACGTCTGCAGGGCAGTCGTTTTCCAAAAGCGGTTCAGTCGATTATGCTGAAATTGTATCAAGATGCAGATAATAATATCGCAACCGACCAGATAACTTCTGTATTGCGCCAAAGACACAAACTGAAAGAATCAGATGTTGATGATTTTCAAATAACCGATATGAAACAGGTTATGGAAACAATGGAAACGGTTACAGGTTATCTTAAATTATTATTAGTTGCGATTGCTGCTGTTTCGTTATTGGTGGGTTCAATTGGTATTATGAATATGATGTTGGTGTCAGTTGCTGAAAGAACACGTGAAATCGGTGTTAGAAAGGCAATTGGTGCGCGCGAACGCAGTATAATAATTCAATTTTTGTCCGAATCTGTTTTGATTTCTTTTATAGGATCTATGACAGGGCTGGTTTTGGGTATTGGATTGGCCCAGGGTGTTGGGCGTTTCATGCTGGGGTATAATGTTCCATTTAGTATTTGGCCGGTCGTGTTGTCGGTATCCGTCGCTGTTGTGGTTGGTTTGGCATCAGGTGTTTTCCCTGCTATCAAGGCGGCAAAATTAAACCCAATAGATAGTTTAAGGTATGAATGATATGTTGTATGTATATTTAATTCTTGGTTTGGCATTGTTAGGATTTGGTGGTGATACATTGGTTCGTGGCGCGGTAAATTTAGCGCAAAAAATGAAATTATCACCGTTGCTAATCGGAATTGTTTTAGTTGGTTTTGGAACATCTGCACCAGAATTAGTGACTTCTATTATGGCGGCATTCCAGACACCGCCTGCAACGGGACTCGCGGTTGGTAATGTAATTGGTTCAAATATAGCCAATATATTGTTGGTTTTGGGTTTAACAGCGGCAATTTCACCTGTTTTAGTGGATAAAAAATCGTTTAAACGTGATAGTATGTTTTTGGTATTGTCGTCAATAGCAATTGCTGTGGCTATTCTGTTGGGGGTAATAAACTTTTGGTTGGCACTTACTATGGTTTTAACATTATTGGGTTATGTCACATACAGTTATATCCAGGAAAAAAACAACAAACAAATAAAACAAGAAGATGTTTATACTGGTTCAACATGGCGCGCACTTTTAACAGCAATCTTGGGTATAGGAATGACAATTTTAGGTGCTAATTTATTGGTAAATTCATCTATTGAACTTGCCAAGATGTTCGGGGTTTCAGACGCATTGATTGGTTTGACAATTGTGGCGGTTGGAACGTCACTACCGGAAATAGCAACATCTGTTATGGCGTCAATTCGCCATCATAATGAAATAGCATTCGGAAATGTTATAGGCAGTAATATTTACAACGCGTTGTTCATTTTGGGTGTTGTTGGGCTTATTAAACCAATAGAGATACCCGCAGGAATGGATTTAAGTTATGTATTTATGGCGTTTGCAACAATGGCACTATTATTGTTTGGTGTTCGTGGACGTATTTCACGTTTAATAGGTGTGTTGTTGTTAGTTTGTTATGCAGGGTATATATATTGGTTAATATAATAAAAAACGCCTGCATAGGCGTTTTTTATTGTTTTATAGGTGCAATTATCATTGACTTGGTTCGTTCGTCAGGTTTTGATTTTGATTCAACCGTTCCTTTATCACCAATAATTTCAAGTATATTAGCAAACAATTCAGGCACAGCATCTTTACCGCGCGCCAAAACCTTTTTAGAACCCTTGGTCATAACAGTAATTTTAACTTTGTTTCCTTCGCCTAAAAATTCAAACACTTTTTTCATTTTGATATTCAGGTCATTGCCTTCTATAAAAGGTTTTACCCAAACTTCACGTAATTCGGTTGTTTTTTGATTTTTCTTGGCCTCTGCCGCATGTTTTTTTTGGTTATATTTGAATTTGCCATAGTCCATAATTTTAACAATTAGCACAGCACCAGAATCATTTATTTCAACCAAGTCTAGACCTTTGTCAGCAGCAACAGATAAAGCTTCTGTTGTTGGCATAATACCCAAATTTTGACCATCGTCACTAATTACTTGAACGGATTTAGCAAAAATACGTTCGTTTATACGTGGACCGTTGTCGCGGCGATTATCACGATTAAATGTTTGTTTAATAATAGACTCCTTTGTATTACCTGAGTTAATTATTAATTATTTTTCTAGGATTTTCAACAATTTTTGCAAAGATTGTAATGCGTCCCATACCTCGTGTTTAAATGTTGGTTTCAAAATAAGGTAATTTGGATGGTAAATTGGCAATACAGTTATTCCACCAGCCAGTTGGCAAGATTGACCATGTGCCCGACCTAAATTAATGCCTGCTATTTCAGATGCAGCCATATCGCCCAATGTTAAAATAACATTTGGTGAAATAAAATCGATACACCTATTAACAAAAGGACGTGCCAAATCAAGTTCATTGCGTGACGGACTATGTCCCCCAGGAGTGCGCCAAAATAATAAAGGCAATATAGACACATTATCACGTGACATTCCAATTGCGGATAACATTTTATCCAGTAAATCCCCTGCTCCGCCCGATAATATATTTCCTGTGGCATCGTCATCAATGCCAGGAATATCGGTAATCACAAGTACACCGTTTGGTTTTGGTGCAATGTGTGGTAAAACAACATTAGTGGCACCAGCACGCAAAGGATGATTAAATTCGGCAATCATACGAATTAAAACACCGATATCCGCAGGTCTTTGAGCCATAGATTTAACGGTTTCTACAGATATAGGATTAGACGGTGCAACCGCTGGAACAACAATAGTTGCTGTTCGGTTTTTTTGATTTGACTGTGTTGGTTGTTGTGGGGTGTTACGAACAGCTAAAGATGTATCAGAAATTTCCCATTTGACACCAGATAAACTCAAATCCAATAATTCATTCGTTATCAATTTTGTTTTTCCTTGATTTAATAACAATTTTAGTATACAATACTAACTGAGCAACAAAAACTCAAGGGAGTATTTTCATGAAAGTAAAAAACATTGCTTTGTTGGCGGGTGCTACTGCGATTTTGGCCGCTTGTTGTGGTTCTAGAATTGTTGAACCTGCTGATTTGAACGATCAACGTGTATTCTTTGCATTTAACTCTTCTGAAATTTCTGAAGAAGCAAACAACAATTTGTTGGGTCAATCTTTGTATATGAAACACCACGAAGATGTTAAAATTCAAATTGCTGGTAACTGCGACGAACGTGGTTCCACAGAATACAACTTGGCTTTGGGTGCACGTCGTGCAAACGCAGCTAAATCTGTGTTAGTTAAAGACGGCATCAGCGCAAAACGTATTTCTACAATTTCCTATGGTAAAGAACGTCCTTTGAAACAGGGTTCTGGCGAATCTGTATGGAAATGGAATCGTAACGCAACAACAACTGTTAAATAATAGTTTTGTTGGTAAAAATTACACCGGCTTTTTGCCGGTGTTTTTTTACTTTTTTATCAAAAAAACCGGGAATTTATTCGGTTAATTTTTTGACTAATTCTTCCATTTGAATGCGTGTGGCGAACGATAACACAATTTGCCCTGCCCCACCCTTGCGTTGAACAAGTTTTGCCGGTGTTTTTAATGCTTTTTGAATTTTTATTTCAATTTCAGATACTATTTTATCGTCTATAAATTTTCCGGTCTTTTTAATGTTTTTGCCGGTAGAATTTACCTTTTTCTGAACAGATGCTACAGACATTTTACCGGTTAAAATTTCCTGTGCCATTTGTTCAGGATTTTCAGCGGTTATTATTGTCCTGGCGTGTGATGCAGATATATCACCATTTTCGACCATTTTTTTAACCGAATCGGGTAATCCCATCAAACGTAGGCTATTCCTGATAAAACTGGTTGATTTACCGATTAAATGTGCAACATCATCAATTGAATAATTACATTCATTTATTAGGTTTTGATAACCGGCGGCCTCTTCTATGGGGTTTAAGTTCTCGCGCTGGACATTTTCAATCAACGCAATTTCCATAGCGTTCGAATCGGATATTTCTTTCACAAGTGCGGGTATTTCCGATAATCCTGCCAATTTTGCAGCACGATAACGCCGCTCTCCTGCAACTATTTCATACATAAAGTTTTTACCCTTTACAGAACGTAATAATATTGGTTGAAGAACACCTTTTTCTTTAATTGAATTTGCAAGTTCCTGTAGTTTGTTATCGTCAAACACTTTGCGTGGCTGGTCGGCATTTGTTCCGATTTGAACCAGTGGAATTTGTTTTACAACAACACGTTCGCCACCTGTTAAAATTGATATGTCTGGAATTGTGCCCATTTCTTGATTTAAATCAGCCAATCCGCGCCCTAGTCCAAATTTTGACATTTTTATTTATCCCCCTGCTCTATACGTTGAACAATTTCTGTGGCTACACGCAAGTATGCCTGGGCCCCAGATGATTTGAAGTCATAAAATAATGCTGGTTTGCCGTGACTCGGTGCCTCTGATACACGAACATTACGTGGTACAACAGTTTTGAAAACAATATCCCCAAATGTTTTGCGAACATCATCTTCGGCCTCATGTGTTTGTCCATAGCGTTTGTCATACATTGTTAATAACACGCCGAGTATTTTTATGTCTGGATTCCATTTCTTTTGAACCTCTGTAATTGTAGCGGTCAGTTGTCTTATACCTTCTAATGCAAAGAATTCGCATTGTAGTGGTACAACAACATAATCAGATGTATTTAATGCGTTTAGTGTTAGGTATCCCAAAGCTGGCGGGCAATCTATTAAGACGTAATCATAATAATCTGAAATAGTTTTTAATGCATCACGCAGGCGATATTCACGATTTTCCATATCTAATAAATCAACCTCGGCCCCCGACAGTGCCAAACTTGATGGTAATAAATGTAAATTAGGAACAGCAGTTGTTAGAATGTTATCTGAAATGTTTGCGGTACCCATAATTACACCATAAACACTTTGTTGGTGATTCGCACGAACAAATCCGAGCCCCGTGCCGGCATTGCCTTGAGGGTCCAAATCTATCAATAAAACCCGCTTTTTTATGGTAGCGAGTGATGTTCCAATGTTTATAGCAGTTGTGGTTTTTCCTACCCCACCCTTTTGATTTGCAAATGAAATAACTGTTGTCATAATTATCAACCTTTGGTGTTTAATATACTTAAAATTTAATGATTGGGTCAAGTTTATTTTTAATTTTGTGTAAAAACAATATGTTATAAAGTATTTCATATGAAATAACAATGTCTGTTATTTGAAATTTGAAAAATATATTAAAAGGGTCGGAAGTGCCGGCTAAAACTGGGTGTTTTTATTGGTTAAAATAAAAACGAAGTAAAAATAATATGATGGTTAAAATTTCATATGAAATTACCGGTCTTTTTGTATAATTATAATGTGTCCGTCGCCGGTTTTGGATGGGATAAGTTTGTAATCGAATTTATGTTTTGTTTTTGCGGTTAAAACTTCGCTTTCAATTTCCCGGCCTTTTAGTAGAAAAAGCCGGTAATTTTGTTTCTTTGTGTAGTCTAAAATTTTAATGAGTGGTGCGAATGCGCGTGCTGTAAAAATAGTGTGCGAATCGTTTGTGGGTAAGTTTTTTAAATAATCTTCAACTCTGCCATGAAAAATTGTTAAATTTTGCAAATCTAATTCGTCTTTCACGGCTGTCAGAAAAGAAACTTTTTTGCCAATTGATTCAATACACACAACATTCCATCCTAAAATAGCCAAAACAACACCTGGAAATCCGGCGCCGCTTCCTAAATCAATAATGTTTACATCTTTTGGTAAAACGTCAGCCAATTGTGCCGAATCGGCAAAATGACGATTTTCAATGTCGTCCAATGTGCTAGGGGCGACTAAATTCATACGGTTTGACCATTCTTGTAAAAGGTTTGCGTATTTAGTAAATTTATCTTTATTATTCATAATTCTTATTGTAACATAACCGAGTGATGAAAAAAACAGAAACTTTTTTAAAGTGGTTGATTTTAGGAACGTTGATTGTTGTAGTGTCTTGTTTGTGGTGGCGCAGAACAATGGATGTTCGGACAAATAATGTATTTGATACAAAATATGGTGCATTTTTAGCGGCGCAACATGCTGTGTATGTAAATGATTTTGAATCTGCTTCGTTGTTTGCGTCTGAATTATCGGACGTTGATAATGATAGTGTAAATAACTTGCGTGTTTTGTCATCGTTTTTAAATGGTGTTTTGCCAGAAAATGTTTCAGATTTGCGTGATGCTAAGGATATTCCAAGCCGTATAATATATGATGCCTATCTGGTTAAAAATGGTGACTGGGACGAAATGCGTAAACGTCATGCTAAGGATAAATCGTCTTTGTTTTCAACATTTAGAATTTGGTCGTCTATTGCAACAAATTATAAAACAGATACTTTTAAATTCATAGATAGACTTGAAACAGCTGATTCTTGGAAAAATTTTGTTCGTGGTCAGATTTATGCTCATTTAGGAAAGATTGATAAAGCGGTTGATTGTTTTGGCAAGGTTGATATTGCATTTTTGAATATTAATGATTATAGGTATTTAATGTCGTTCTATATGCATGAAAACCGGGATGATTCAGCAGATAAATTACGTACAGATTTTACTGCAACACCGGGTGGAATGTTTATGGTTACATATAATGATGTTCCTGATTGGTCTGAATACGATGGAATTCAAAATCAAATGGCGTTTGGTTTGTTGCAAACTGTATCACATACCAAGGTTATGATGTATTCTGATTTGTCACTTGTTATGTTGCGTTTTGCACAGATTATTGCGCCTGAATCAAACAAAGATGCAATTAGTTTTTATATAGGACAATTTTTAACACAGCGGAATAATAATGCAAAAGCGTTTGGTAATATATCACAAAATAGCCCATTTTATCCGTTTGTTATGATAAATACTGTTAAATCTGATGATATTAATCATTTAAAAGAATTGTTAAAACAAAATCCTTTGTTCGTGCCTGCCTTGCAAAAGGTGTTGTCTAATCAGATTAAGACAGGTGATAAAAGCGGCGCGTTGAAAACAATAAATCGCGCATTAAAAGATAAAAGTTTATCCCCAGAGAATAGGGCGTTTTTTACTAAAATGCGTGCGAATATTTATTTTGCTTTTGGTGATTATAAAAAGGCTCAGTCTGATTTGTTTGACGCATCTAGTGTATTATTTAATGATGCTGAATTGTATGCATTACAGGCAAAAATATGGGCAGAACAAAATCGTGATATTGAAACGGCGTATGAATACGCTATGAAAATGGTAACGAAATCACCGACTGATATTTTTGCGTGGGACGTTCTGGGACGTGTTGTATATGTGCGTGAAGGTGTTGATGCCGCATTAGAGGTTGTAGAAAGTGTTAGTGAATTCGCAAATTCGTGTTCATCATTGTTTGAACATTTGGGGGACTTGTATTGTGAAATAGGGGAGTTTGATTTGGCACGCGATGCATATAATCGTGCTATTGATTTATCTGATGATGGATTGGTTATTGTGCCAAATATTACTAAAAAATTAAGGAAATTAAAATGAAAGTTGGAGTTGTTGGTGCAGGCGCATGGGGAACAGCACTTGCTATATTGTCGGTCCAAAGTGGTAATGATGTGACTTTGTGGTCTTTTGATGGTGAATATAAAACGTTTGATAATGTTGTGATTCCAAGTAATTTAGTTGTCACAACAGATATGTCTGATTTGAAAAATATGGATAGTTGGTTGGTTGTCACACCTGCGGCTTTTGTTGAACAGACTATGCGTAAGGCAAATGAATTTTATTGTGGTCAACCGATTATAATTTGCACCAAGGGTGCGGATTCAAAAACTGGAAAATTTATTTCTGAAATTGTATGTGATGAAATTCCAAATGTTTCGCACCTGGGGGTGTTATCAGGTCCACAATTCGCAGCCGAGGTTGCACAAGGTTTTCCAACAGGTTCAACAATTGCAGGGGATAAAACTATTTTTGAAGTAGGGCACCTTGCGCTTAAAAATCTATATTTAAGTGAAAGTGATGATATTATAGGAACGCAAATTTGTGGTGTTGGTAAAAATGCTGTGGCACTAATTGCTGGGTATAATAGTGTTGCTGCGTCTGGTGAAAACGAACGCGCATTATTGTTTACACGCGCCTGGGGCGAGGTTATAAAAATTGGCTGCGCCATGGGTGCAAAAATTGAAACATTTTGTGACTTATGCGGGGTAGGGGACTTGTTCTTGTCTGCGACATCTGAAACGAGTCGTAATTTTTCCGGAGGAATGGCGCTTGCCCAAGGTCAAGAAATGTTAGGAACGGTTGAAGGGGTTTTTGCATTGAATGTTCTAATTGCCCGCGCCAATGATTTAGGGCTTGATACGCCGGTTATAAAACAAATGCAAGAAAAGATGAAATTATAAAATAAACCGCGTTATAGCGGTTTTTTTATTGCTTTTAAGAAATGTGTATTGTATCGTAAATCGTATCAGACTTAAGGTGTAAAAATGGACGAAAAAAAATTATCTTTTGAAGAAGCGTATAAGCAATTAACAGAACTGGTTAAAAAAATGGAATCTGGGGAATTGGCATTGGCTGATTCTGTTGCTGCATACGAACAGGGAATAAAATTAAAGGCATATTGTGAACAATTATTAAAAGAAGCAGAATTAAAAATAGAAACTCTGAAAGTTAGTGAATAATATCATGGAAAAGAAAGCCAAATTAACGCCAGTAATGCAACAGTATGTGGATATGAAATCTGAAAATCCAGATGCGTTGTTATTGTTTCGTCTTGGTGATTTTTATGAGGCTTTTTTTGAAGATGCAAAAACAATTAGCGCGAATTTAGGTTTGGTTTTAACACATCGTGGGTCGGACGGTGATGGTGAAAATATACCAATGTGCGGTATTCCATGGCATGCGGCGGACAATTATTTTGGGCGGCTTGTTCGTGCCGGTTTTAAGGTTGCGTTGGTGGAACAAATGGAAACACCGGACGAGGCTAAAAAACGCGGTCATAAATTCATAGATAGAAAAATTATTCGTGTTTTAACGCCTGGAACATTAAACGATGAAAATTTACTAACACCTAAAAATTCTAATTTTTTGGTGTCAATCATACCGCTGGTAAACAATGAATTTGATATTGCGGGTTGTGATATATCAACTGGTGAATTTTTTATTGGTAAAACATCTGATTTGATTGACGATTTGACTAGAATTTCTCCAGCAGAGGTTAT
This sequence comes from Candidatus Enterousia sp., assembly GCA_045616625.1. Taxonomy (GTDB): domain Bacteria; phylum Pseudomonadota; class Alphaproteobacteria; order Rs-D84; family Rs-D84; genus Enterousia. The sequence continues at coordinate 3,453 of JAZLHA010000014.1, read as the reverse complement.
TTATCCCGCGTCCGATGCTGAAAATGATTTGATTGTTCAGGTTAGGGACGTTTTTAAAACAACCGCCGTTTATGAAAAAATTTATATTCGTTCAGACATAGATCAAATCGTGACCAAGGTTTTTGGTGGAATCTGTGCGTCAGCACCAAATCCAGATAATGCGGTGTCGCTGCTTGCAGGCTATTTATTTAACACACAACGTGGGGCATCTGTTGCATTTCGTGCACCGCGTGCATTTAAGTCGGGATTGCAATTATTAATTGATGCGTCCACCTGGCGCAGTTTGGAAATAGATGCACCAATAAACGATGGTGGAACATGTTTGCTCGATGTGTTGGATAGAACGAGAACGGCATCGGGGGGGCGTAAATTACGTGCATATATGCGAATGTTGTCTGGCGATATAAATGAAATTCGCGTGCGCCAGGAAAATATCGCACACTTGGTTCTAAATGCACCTGTGCGTGCAATGGTTGGTGAAACATTATCACATTTGCCCGATGTTGGGCGCAGTTTGTCGCGTCTTTTGTCCGGTCGTGGTTCGCCGCGCGATTTGGCAAATGTTCGTGATTTTATGACGAACCTGCCAAATGTAAAAATGTTATCAGAAAAGTTAAATCCAACTTTGGCGGCGGTGTTTTCTGGTATCGATACACACAATGCAACGGCGGCACGCCTGCATAGTGCATTGTCTGAAAACCTGCCAACATTTTTCCGTGATGGTAATGTAATCAGGGATGGTTTTCATGCTGGACTTGATAATATGCGCAATTTGTCGCACGGGGGCATGGAAACTATTGCAGCATTACAAGCGGAATACGTTACGGCAACCGATATTCATACATTAAAAATTAAATACAACAATATACTTGGATATTTTATAGAAATTCCATCATCGCGTGCTGATGTTATGATGCGACCAGAATCTGGGTTTATTCATCGTCAAACTATGGCGGGCAATATGCGTTTTACAACGGCGCGCCTGATTGATTTGGATAACGATATTCGCAGTGCGTCTGAAAAGGCCGCCGGTATAGAGGCCGAGATTATATCAGATTTAATAAACGAAATTCGGTCAATATCTGACGATTTGTTAAATACGGCGGATGCGCTGGCTGATTTGGATGTTTGGTATTCTTTGGCGGTTTGTGCAGATGAATATAATTGGGTGCGCCCGAATATGACACTTGGGTGTGATTTTGATATTGTTGGCGGTCGTCATCCAGTAATTGAATATGTATTGCGATCACACTGTCAGAATTTTGTTAAAAACGATTGCAATTTAAATGTTAAACCTGTGGCGTTGCTAACTGGACCAAATATGGCGGGAAAATCAACTTATCTGCGCCAAAATGCCTTGATTGTTGTTTTAGCACATATGGGTTCATTTGTCCCGTGTTCAAGTGCGACCATTGGTATTTGTGACCAGTTGTTTAGTCGCGTTGGTGCATCTGATAATTTGGCGGCGGGCCAATCAACGTTTATGGTTGAAATGGCGGAGACTGCAAACATATTGAAACGGGCAACAAACAAATCATTTGTTATTTTTGATGAAATAGGGCGGGGTACTGCAACATACGATGGTATGGCAATTGCCCAGGCTGTTTTAGAATACCTTAACGAAATGGCTCCACGAACATTATTTGCAACACATTATCACGAATTAACGGGTTTGGTTGGCGACGATGGTTTACAAAATGTATCTTGCCTAACTATTGATGTTCGTGAACATAACAACGAAATTATATTTATGCACAAAATTGTGCATGGGGTTGCGAATCGATCGTACGGAATACATGTTGCGCGTATGGCAGGAATGCCGGCATCTGTGGTGTCGCGTGCAGAATCTGTATTGTCTGCGCTGGAATCTGGTGAAACACAGGTTGCACCAGAATTTAATCCGGCGGAATCTGCACCAACAAAAATATCTGTTAAATCGCCAGATTCAAAACAGAATCAGTTATCATTATTTGGGGAATAACTTATGGACGGCTGGATTATCTTGGATAAAGATAGTGGAATGTTTAGTCGCAGTGCTTCATCACGCGTTGCACGACTGTATGGCACAAAAAAATCTGGACATATTGGAACGCTTGACCCAATGGCAACGGGTGTTTTGCCGATTGCAATTGGAAACGCTACAAAAATGATTCCATTTATAGAAGAATTGTCAGACGGTAATAAAGAATATCTGTTTTCGTTAAAATTTGGCATCTCTACAGATAGTTTAGATATAACCGGTGTGATTACAGGTAAAAATAATAAAATACCATCAGATGACGAAATAAACGCTATTTTGCCATCTTTTATTGGTGGGTATAATCAGGTTCCGCCGGCTTATTCTTCGGTTCATGTAAATGGGTCGCATTCATACGAATTGGCGCGTCGGGGTGTGGCGGTTGATTTGGCACCGCGCCATATAATAATTCACGAACTGGAATATTTTGGTGTGCGCGATAATTCATGGCATTTCAGGGTGTCGTGTGGGCGCGGAACATATGTCAGATCGCTTGTGCGGGATATTGCGGAAAAACTCGGGACAATCGCGACGGTTGATATGATAAGGCGCACCAAAACAAACGGTTTTAGTATAGAAAATGCGGTAAAACTTGATTTTTTAGAAAAAGGTGCTAATAATAGTTCTGTGTTGGGTGAAAACCTAATGCCGATAGATTACGGGCTGGGGGACATTCCGGTTTGTAATCTGAACGATAAAGATACTTTGTTGTATAAACATGGTGGCTTTATTGATATGCAGGCGCCTGATAGTCGGGTTCGTGTTTATAATAACGGCGAATTTATCGGAATCGGTGCTATACAAGAAAACAAATTGCGCCCTGTGCGCACAATATAAAGGATTAAAAATGTCCGTAACAAAAGAAAAAAAAGCAGAATTGGTTCAGGCGTATAAAACAACTGAACATGACAACGGGGGCAGTGCTGCTGCTCAGGTTGCTGTTTTAACAGAACGCATTCGTAATTTGACAGAACACATGAAGGCGAATCACAAAGACGAACATTCAAAACGTGGTCTGTTGTTGATGGTTAACCGCCGCAAGAAATTGTTGGCATACATCAAAAAGAACAATGTTTCTGAATACGAAGATTTGATTAAAAAATTAGGTCTGCGTAAATAAAAAAACACCCATTTGGGTGTTTTTTTATTCGTTGTCGGGATAACAAAAAAGCCCCCGCAGGGGCTTTCAAGGAAAAGACTTTTCCATGTGTACCAATTCTTTTTTATTGGGCGCTTGGTGTGACCAATTTCCATCCACTGAATGTATATCCAGCCTTCGTTGGTGCCGTCGGTAATGTAATATCACCGCCGTATGTACATGTATTTGTACTGGATGGTTGACCGTTGTTCGGATTCCATGTTACCGTGATATCGTTTGCTTCGCATATCGCAGGCGAGGCGAGAACGCTCCCCAACAACGCAGCACGGAAATCGTC
>JAZLHA010000013.1:0-87751 GCA_045616625.1 Candidatus Enterousia sp. | reverse complement strand
AATAATAAATATGTTCCGGGTGCTGATGTATATTTATTTGGTGCATATTGTGCAGTAAATGAATTGGTGGCATTACCACTGGATGACCCTAGAATATCAACATTACATGAATTTACTATATCATTGTTATACAGTGTATCAGCGATTGCTGGACTTACCACCAATCCCAATATTAAACCTGATGTTAAAAAAGGTTTTACGGACATTACGCCCCTCCTTTCCGTTTTGTTTAGTTAATTTATTTTCTATGACAATAGTGTATCAAAAACCTAGGTTTATGTCCATGATAAAAATTGACTTTTTTCATAAATCAATAAAATTAATTATCATCAATTTCATCAGATTCTTGGACAACTAACATTTCACGTGCCTTTAATTTAGACAATGCGATAACCATATCCATACCGCGCTGTAATTGGTAATCAAGTGCATCTTTTTCTTCGTCGGTCAACTCTTTATCTTCATCATCATCAGATTTTTTAGAATCTTTCTTTTTAGAACTATCGTTCTTTAATGAATTTTTAAACGAAGCCTCGGAATATTCACTATCGCGTTTTTCAATTACTTCAAGTTTACTTTGTAAAACCTCTATATCCGGGGTTATGCCCTCGTTCTGGATTGAACGACCACTGGGGGTGTAATAACGCGCAATGGTAATATGAATTGCTGTTCCATCGCCCAACGGTTTTTGCTGTTGTACACTGCCCTTGCCGAAACTTTGTGAACCCATAACCAGTGCACGACCGTTATCCTGTAAAGCGCCCGCAACAATTTCAGATGCCGATGCAGAACCATGATTTATCAAAACAACAACCGGTTTGCCATTGGTCATATCGCCCGGTGTTGCCATTGTCCTATCTATGTCCGCCTTGTCTTTACCACGCGTGGAAACAATTTCGCCATCGTCCAGGAATGCATCAGAAACCTCTATCGCGGCGGTCAAATATCCGCCAGGATTATTACGAACATCCAATACATAACCGACAACATCTTTTTTCTCTAACTTAGTAATTGCTTCCTTTAATTCCTTGGTCGTTGTCGCACCAAAGTCAGAAATACGAATATAGCCCACCAACGGCGAATCGTCAGCAGTATCCGCGACACGCTTTTCTTCAAACTTTACCGATTTAACCTTTATAATATCGCGTTTCAACGTGATTGTTCGCGGTTCACCGCCCTCTGACAATACAGTCAATTTAACCTTGGTTCCCGGGCGTCCTTTCATTTTCTTTACCGCCTGGTTTAATGTCATATCAAAAACTTGTTCATCATCTATGCGTAAAATGTAATCACCCGCCTTGATTCCAGCACGTTCCGCAGGTGTATCATCAATTGGCGAAATAACACGCACCGCACCACGGTCACTGGTAATCTGAATCCCCAGTCCCCCAAATTCGCCATGTGATTTGTCGTTAAAATCCTTAAAATCATCAGCCGACAAATACGAAGAATGTGGGTCCAAAGCACCCAACATACCATTCATTGCAGCCTCTAGCATCTTTTTTTCGTCGGCTTCTTCTACAAAATTATCGCGTGCCGTTTCAAATATCAACGCCAGTTTTTTCAATTCTGAATAAATTTCTTCATCAGTTAGATGTACCACCGGTTCTTCCTTTTTTGCCTTATTCGCAGCAAAACCATACACCGGTATCAAAACCAATAAACACATTATCACTAGTTTTTTAAGCATTTTATTATCCTTTACTCACAACACCACTCTAACGCAAAAAAAAATTGCCTGCAACATCAAATTACACTCAAAACTTGACAACTATAATTTTTGTATTAATATATATGCATATAAGGCGCTGAAATGACAAAACACTCAAAAAAAAGTTTAATAAACAAGAACCACATTAATGAGAATCGCGATAAAATTACCGCGATGCTATCTGGTGCTGGAACAACCAAACGCCTTAACAACCTGAACTGGTTGCGTCATCAAATATCTTATGCAGAACCAACTACTTTAATATACCTGCCAAAGAATAAACAACAATCTATCTTGGACTTTACATGTACAAAAAATTTGGGTGATGCATATGATTATATCATAGAAAACCAAAACACACCTATTACAGAATATGAAATTTGCAAAATACATGCAATTTTATGTTCAGGGACATATTTGTCCGGCATGGGTGGCAGATATAGAGATTCTGAAAAAAGACTAGAAATAACAGTCAATGGGGAAATTTATCACGCACCAGACTCGTATGATATTCCAAGCAATATGACTTCTATTGTTTATGAACTGCAAAACACAAAAACAAACGTTTTGGACAAAGCGTTTAATGTACATTTTCAACTTATCGCACTGCAGCCATTTGAAGACTTCAATAAAAGAACCGCGCGTATGGTTATGAATTGGTATTTGGTTCAAAATGGTTATAGGCCTATTGTGTTTGATAAACCATCAGACAAGAAAAATTATAAAGATGCAATTTCTGCGCGTCTGAACGGCGACAAGAAAGCATATTCTGCTTATATGGCATCAAGCATGATTAGAACACAACAAGAGATTATCAGTCTATTGAAAAAATCAAGGATGATGTAAGTATGAACCAAGTTAAAATCAGAACTCTTAATCATGGTCGCGAAACATATGCTGTATATTATGGCGATGAATATGTATTAAAACGCCCATTGCCAAACATGGGTGACGATGCACAAAAAACTTGGTTAGTAAAACAACACAAAACCAAAGAAGCAATAGATTTAATACGCCAAGTTGCAAACCCAACCTATAACGTTCCTAAGATGGTATACATCAATGATGAAGAATGTCAAATTCTTGAAGAACGCGCACTAGGATTCCCTTTAACACGAGATACGTATCGTCAATTATCACGCCGTCAACAATATGAAATCATAAACAGTATTGGTTCTTTCTTGGTTGATATGAACGAATTAAAACCAATCGGAAATGTTATATCACACAAAATTGCAGACGAATTAAAATTCAATCGTTTCAGCAACTTTATTGATAATAAAATGTCTAAATTTTTCAATATAAATGAAGTTCGCCAGATTGCTAAAATTCGTGATAAAATCGGAACATTTGAGTACGAAACATTTCCAGCATGGTGTCATTGTGATTTAAATCCAAACAATGTTTTATACGACCCAACTACCAGCAAATTATCATTCATTGACTTTGCTGAGGCGAATTATCGTTTTGTATATCGTGATATTTTTGCATCACTGCAGATTGAATTGGATATATGTAAACCAGTTTATGAAACGTACGCAAAATTTCATAACAAACAACTGTATCCTATGCTTAGTAGTAAAAACGAAAAATTACGTGAAATAATGATGTATCGTATAATGGTAATTTGGTTAAAACGTTTTATAAAATCTGCTGACGATTTGCGCATAAATCCACGCGATGAAAAAAGCGTTCGCAACAACGCAAACAAAGTTGCATTTATGCGTGAACAACTAACAAACTTTCAATTATTGCAACGAAAAATGTCAAAATAATTATTCATCTTTGAACAAGAAAGATGGATCAACGGCTTTGTTACCGCGTCGCACTTCTAGGTACATTTCAGACTTATCAGGATTCATACGACCAACCGGTTCACCCGCCAACACCTCTTGTTCAACCAAGACATCAATATCCCCTAGGTTTGTCATAACCGTATTATAACCGTTTTTATGTGACATAATTATCACGCGACCAAACCCTTTAAAATAATCTGCAAATTTAATAACCCCATCCGCAGGCGCAGAAACAAGCGCATCACCACGTGTATGAATTCGCCAACCGTCAGACTTTAACCCCAACGCAGTCTTTTCACCAAAATGCACAACCACACGACCACGCACCGGCAGATTTAATTTTCGACGCGAAAAACGGGCATCAGACGACATTTCCGAACTGCCGACACCCGCAGACAATTCAGAAATATTTTTCGCACGCGCAGACAAATCGCGCAATTTTTTTTGCAACGCCATTTGTTCTGTTTTTAATTTTTGATTCTGTGCAGAACGCGTTTTTAACAACTTATCTAATTCTTTTTTCTGGCTTGCATATTTTTCAGCAGTGCGGTCTAACTTTTCTTTTTCAGTCGCACGCGCATCACGCAGTTTGGTCAGTTTTTCAACCTTGGCCGATACAGTTTGAATTTCAGCATCCAGATTTTCAGACAAACCCGACACAACCGCAGACATCAAAACATAATCATGCATATCATCAGTATCAAAACTGGGGTGCGATGCAATAAAAGTAATTCCAGTTGCAGCATCCGCCAAATTAGTTTTGTTTACATTTAATTCATCATTTAATTTTTTAATTTCAGCATCTAATTCAGAAATTTTTTTGGACATTTGACCGCGTTGTTCTTCGAGTGAACTAACCTGGTCTGCGGCCTTGACTAATTTTTTCTTGGTTGCGGCAACATCACGTTCAGACGATTGAACCTGCTCTTCTAACTTTTTATTTTTCTGTTCGGTTTGTTTAATTTCGGTTTGAATACGCGACAATTCATCGGCCCGCACAATTGGTCCGCACATGAATACAACCAAAATTGCGACCAGAATTTTTTTCATTATTTTTTCACAATCACACGCAAGAAAACCTTTTTACCCTTTTGAATCATAAATTCATCAGCCGGCATAACAACAAATTCCCTATCTGTAATTTTATTGCCGTCAATTTGAATACCGCCCTGTTCAACCATACGACGCGCCTCTGACTTTGATTCAAATAGCCCAGTCATTACCAACAAATCAAGAATCTTGGTTGGCCCCGTCATAGATATTTCAACACTTGGTGCATTATCAATCGCGCCCGCCCCACCGAACAAAGCCATTGCGGCACTTTCGGCCATCTTTGCCGCCGCCGTTCCATGTGCAATTTCAGTTGCAGCAAACGCCAAACGCTGTTTAGCAACATTCAGTTCTGCACCCTGTAATGCAGACAGTTTTGCAATTTCATCTAATGGAATTTCAGTAAACAATTTCAAAAACTTTTCAACCAAATCATCAGGCGTATTGCGGAAATACTGATAGTATTCATACGGTGATGTTTTATCTTCGTTCACCCAAATAGCATTCCCCGCAGATTTTCCAATTTTATTTCCGTTTGAATCAGTAATCAGCGCGGTGGACAAAACGAACACTTCCTTGCCACATTTTTTACGCACCAATTCAATACCCATAACCGCATTACCCCATTGATCTGCACCACAGAGTTGCAACACACAATTATATTTTTTATACAATGTCAAAAAGTCAACCGCCTGGAAAGTCATATAATTAAATTCCAAGAAAGTCATACCATTTTCCAAACGTTTTCTAACACTTTCCATAGACAACATATGTGGCACAGTAAAATCAGTTCCAAATTGCGCCAAGAAATCAAGGTGCGAATAATCTTTCATCCAATCATAATTATCAACCAAAACCCCATCAGACGCACCATCGCCAAACTTAATAAATTTTTGGTAAGAATGTTTCAGACCTGCAATATTTTTTTGTAACACTTCCTCGGTCATCATGGGACGACCAGAATCACGACCCGATGGATCACCAATACGACCCGTTGCACCACCAACCAACATTATTGGACGATGACCATATTTTTGGAACCAGCGCATCATCATAACAGGAACCAAATGTCCAACATGCAGGGAATCAGCGGTTGGGTCACTGCCGATATAGGCGGCAATTTTTCCATTATCCAATGCATTCTTTAACGCATCCATATTTGAACATTGATTTATAAAACCGCGTGCTTCCAGTTCTTGTATTAAATCGCTAGCCATTTTGCCGTTCCTTTAATAGTTTCATCATTATCTTACGTACTACTTGTTTTCCTTTGTCTGTCGTCATATATCTTTCTCTATGCCCGAACGGTGTGTCATAAGACAATTTATCAACAAGCCCACCAAATTCTATCCGTGCATTTTTTATCCAAATAGCATTTTCTATACGAGACAAACCTTAAAATCCTTTTGGGTTATTTTACACAAAACCCAACGCATTTTCAACCGTATTTTATTTATTGTCGTTCATAAACATCAGCGCAGTATTTTTTATTATCCGCCATTACACATAAACCATGTTCGGTTCGTTTCCCCAATGGCATATACACAATATAATCTTTTACACGCAGAATCTTGGCACAATCACTTAGTTGTGTTGACCCAATTGGTGAAAAGGTATTTTCTGGGCATTCAGTGCATTGTGTATTTCCTGCATTTGATTTGTAGGTATTTGGTGGACACATTACACATGTAATATTATCACTAACGATATATTTTTTATCTAATTTTTCTGGACCCGCAATAAATTTCCCAGTACCGTCGTTACCATAAAACTTACCATCAAATTTATCATACATTCCAATCGCTTTATCAGATACTCTTAAAACAGGAATCATATTTAATTTCAGGGTGTCTTCATCGTATATTTGAAAACTGTATATTTTTCCTCGCATATGATATCTTGCTACTGAATTAACATTTGCTGCAAACAAATACAATGAAACATCAGAAACACTTGTAACATTGTTAAATGCATAAATCAAATTACCATCCACATAACTATTTTGTCCCAATTCATATTTGTGCCTCTGTGTTGTATCTGTACTTACCGAACTTAAAGACACACCACCAAATCTATAATATAAAGTACCACTATATAAATTTATATTTGTGTTTTTCCCATCATTAACAGCGCCAAAGATCATATTATCTCCACCCGATGAAGTTAATGCTACTTCTGCAATCATTCTTTCTTTTACACTAGTCAATTGATATTCCGTATCAATATACTGCGTTCCTGTACTCTCTATATATTCCAATTCTACATATTCAGTAGGTTGGTAACCGGCGGGGCAAATTTCATCGGTGGCAAATGCCAAAAATGGCATAATCGCAAAAACAAACACCAATAAACGTTTCACAAACTCCCCCATTTGGTTACAAAAAAATCACCTAAAAAATTTTAGGTGGTTGGAGGTTCAGAACAATTTAACACGAAATTGTGTGCCTATTCTTTATATTCGGCAACCCTCCAACCATATTTAGATTGGAGTTTTGTTTAACGTCCCGCAAGACGCGTGTTAAAAGGGTTCTGACACCCCATCACAGGAATTCCCTATGACGTTTCTGATTTTAGTATATAAAAAAAATTATTAAAAGCGTTTTTTTACAAAAAAATATCCTGCTAAACTGCAAGACATTTTCCAACATTATTATCATATATTTTCTTTAGATATATTGTTTACCGCAACCATGTTCCATAATCAAAGAAATCAAAGTTTGACTTTTTTGTTGCTTCGATAAATTTAAAACAACAGTTGATCCAGATACACGATCACGGGCGATTTGTTTTACCCCGGTTGGTCCTACGATATATCGTGCCATTGGATATACGGTAAATGATTTTTTATATATTTTCATTTATTTTCCTTTTTATTAACTGGGTCAAAAAACCGCGCTTTTTTCAAAGCGCGGTTCTTAACCTTGCCTTGTTTTTAGCCTAACATTTTTGCAACTTCATCGGCCAAATTGTCATCGCGTTTTTCGATACCTTCGCCGACAACATAGTATGCAAAGCCAGCCAATTTACCGCCAGCCTCGGCTACTACTTCTTTTACTGTCTTGGATGGATCCATAACGAATGGTTGTTCTTCCAAAACGGATTCAGCATACCATTTGTTGATACGACCCTGAACCATTTTTTCAACAACAGCCTCTGGCTTTCCATTTGTTGCACCAGATTCAATAAACACTTTCTTTTCACGTTCAACAGCCTTTGGATCAACATCAGCAATTGTCATGAATTCAGGTTTATTAGCAGCAATGTGCATTGCAATCTTGTTACCAACTTCAGCAATCTTTGGATCGTTACCATTGATAGCAACCACAACACCAATTTGTCCCATACCTGGAACCATAGCATTGTGAATGTATGAAAAGATATTGTCGCCATTAACTTTATCAATACGGCGCAAATTCATATTTTCACCAATTGTTGCGATTGTTGTTGCGATATCATCTTTGACTGCATTTAATGTAGCATCAAAGTCACCACCCAATTCCAATGCTTTGTTTGCAACAGATGCAACCAATGCCTGGAACTTTTCATTTTTCGCAACGAAATCTGTTTCTGCATTTAATTCAACAACACAACCCAAATTGTCGCATTTTACAACAGTCACCAAACCAGATGCTGCAACACGACCAGATTTAGAAGCCGCCTTTACGATACCTTTTTGACGCAACCAATCGGATGCAGCCTCGATATCGCCATTATTTTCGACCAATGCTTTTTTGCAATCCATCATACCAGCGGATGTTTTTTCACGCAGTTCTTGGATTAATTTTGCTGTCACTTCTGCCATATCTTTTTCTCCTATATTGATAGGTTATTTTGCGGCCTTGTCAGCCAATTTTTCACGGCGTTCTGCACGTGCTTCGGATGTTTTTGATTTTTGTTTGGCTTCTTTGGCCTTAACATCATCTTCTAAATCATCAGCAGCGTCATTCGCCATATCAGATTCAACCTTTTTACCAGCAACACCGCCCAAGCGTTTTTCAATACCAGACAAAATTGCATCTACGAACAAGTCGCAATATAACTGAATTGCGCGGGATGCGTCATCGTTTCCTGGGACTGGGTAATCAACCAATTCTGGATTTGCATTTGTATCACAGATAGCAATAGTTGGAATATCCAAATTCTTTGCTTCGTGTACAGCATTCAATTCACGTGGCATATCAATAATAATCATAGCCTGGGGAACACCATGCATTTCCAAAATACCGCCGAAAATATCACGTAATTTTTCAACTTCTTTGGTCATAACACCGACTTCTTTCTTGGTCAGACCCAATTTTTCAGCGTTTTCAATATCAGATTCCATTTTCTTTAAGCGACGAATGCTCTGTGAAACGGTTGTCCAGTTAGTCAACATACCGCCCAACCAACGATTGTTCACATAGAATTGTCCGCAACGTTCAGCAGCATCCTTTACAATATCTTTGGCCTGGTGCTTGGTTGCGACAAATAATACCTTGCCCCCTGCGGCAGCAATAGCCTCTAATGCAACCAAAGAACGTTGCAACAGCGGTGCAGTTTTATTCAAATTGATAATATGTATTTTATCCTTAACACCATAAACATATGGGGTCATAAGTGGATTCCAACGACGGGTGTGGTGACCGAAATGTACACCAGCTTCCATCAACTGTTTCATTGTAAATGTAGGCAATGCCATAGTTTTATCCTTTTTTCTGTTATTATCCTCGTTGCGGGCAAAAAACCAGATTTTTATCAAATCCGACAGAAATTCCACCCATCAACTGTGTTCTTCATGCTAAGCATGTGCCGACATAATATGACAAAAACATACAAAAATCAAGTGTTTTTTCAGCAAACTTTATGATATAATACATGGGACAAAAAGGAAAATATAATGAACGAGCAGATAGATACACACGAAGTTTATAAACAAATAAAAAAACATAACGGCGAACATTTTGCCCGTATTTTGCGTAACGAGGGATTATTGGACATTCCAAACATAACCAGTATAATAGAATATGCCGGAAAAACAGAACAAGATGCCAGCGACCTGGTTGGATATTTACGTTATATTCAACAACAAACAAAAATTTCTAAAGATTTATCAAAAAGTGAATATACTGATCCAATAAAATTATTGGACCTTGCTGGATATAATGCTTTTTATGTAAACAATCTTGAACAACAAAATTCCATTAAAAAATATTTTAAACACTACGAAGAATTATGCACCTTTCGTGATCCAACCAGATATCAAAATTATTATATAATCCACGCTGTTAAAAAAGATGTTGACGAAATAAAACGTGAATATTTTACACACCCAGACCGCCAGGATAGGTACGGCACCAGTGTGATATCAATACAAATTGCAAAGAATGGCAGTCACATTTCCATAAAAAATCGCTACAATCATACAGTAAACAATCCAGATGCAACATTTGATAATAATCCGGATAACATTATACCAGGATTAAGTTATTCCCTGCAAAAACATTTCGATATCAATTTTACATTTTCACCTGTCCCAGTGCCAAGTCATTTTATATTACGAAACAATCAACTAATCCGCTATAATACCGAAATAAACAATGTATATATTGGCGACGGATACTATGTTGACAACAATGGCATCCAACACATTCATAAAGATTATGAAATTCAAATGGACCACTTTATATTAGATACCCGAACCAATAAAATTCGCGACATAACCGACACGAACGAAACGACGGAAGCGAGCGAAATACTTTATAAAGAAATTACCAATAAAAAAATAACATTGAAACGTAACGGCAAAGAAACAATTATTTTTGCTGACAACGAAGAATTTGCGCACATAGAAAACGGAAATATAACAGCATTAACATTAAACAATTGCACGTATTTACCCGACCATTTCCTAAAACACAATAAAAGATTAAAAACTTTTATTGCACCAAAACTAAAACAGATAGGCAGTTTTTGTTTTCTCTACAACAAAGAACTTACCGAACTAAATCTGCCAGAATTGGAAAGCATTGGCAATTATTTTCTAGAAAGCAACGAAAAACTTCAAACTTTTACGGCTCCGAAACTAAGACAGATAGGTAGCTACGCTTTTTATGAAAATATAGCACTTATCGAACTAAATTTACCTGAATTAGAAAACATGAACTACGGTTTTCTGGCTTCCAACGAAAAACTTCATTCACTTAAGGCCCCAAAACTAAAGCATATAGCACATGCTTGTTTGGGCAACAACGAAGCACTTACCGAATTAAATCTACTAGAATTAGAAAAAATGGGCGACAGTTTTCTGGGTTCCAACGAAAAACTTCATTCATTTAAGGCACCAAAACTAAAGCATATAGGTGGTTTATGTTTTAATATCAACAATTCACTTATCGAACTAAATTTACCTGAACTAGAAACCATAGACGGTATATTTCTAAACAACAACAAAAAACTTCAAACATTTATTGCACCAAAACTTAAACAGATAGGCAATTGCGTTTTTGAACACAATAAAGCACTTACCGAACTAAATTTACCTGAACTAGAAACCGTAGGAGAAGGATTTCTACGCGTCAACAAGAAACTTCACACATTTACAGCACCAAAACTAAGACAGATTGGCTATCGTGTATTTGAATACAATAAAAAACTAAGTTTAGAAAATTTACCAGAAATTATGCAAAACACACCAGACTTATTGCCGTTAAGATTACAAAGAAAATTACAACTAGAAAATGGTATAAAACAAATAAAGGAAAAAGCAAAAGATTTTACGAATCGTATAATCAAAATATTTACGAACGACGTTTCCACATCTCTTTAACCAATATCAAAGTCAAAAAATATTTTTAATTTTCTGATTCTATTGGCACAGATTTCAAATTAAACAAATTTGAATAACTGAATGATATACCCATGGATGTATTACTGCTGTAATCTTCGGCACCACGAGCCTTGGCCACACGATATTTAATATAAGGGCCCATATTAAAATTATTCCAAATACGAATATCCATACGGGCATTAGCCTCTAAATCACGGATAAAATCCGTATAAACATATTCAGAATAACCGAAATACCGACGATAATAACCGTCTGTTAAGAACTTTACCCCGTCGCGCAATTCATATTCTATACGCCAACCTGCTTCCATACCATACTTGCTAATTGGATTATCTGTATATGTAAAATCGTATCCATACACGCCAACGATATACAGACTTTTAATAATATCATGGTCAAACAAAGTCAAACCAGCATTTGGACGCAAGACCTTGTTTCGTTTTGGATTACCCACAAATTCGGTTTCATATTGTGCACGGAAAATTGGTCCAAACTTAAAATCGCCAAGTTTCCAACAAGAATACGCCAAATCAGATGAAAATAAAATTTTATCCGCACTTTCATCCGTTGTTTTTTCTTTATCGTACGGACGTAAAGTAGTTTTGCCGTATTCCATAAACAAAGAATTATCCCAACGAAATCTATCCTTGCCATATTCCAGCGCTGCATCAAACACACCCTTGAACATATCCTGGCTGGTTGCAGTAAATGCAGACACAGGCGAATTCTGATACGCCTTCTCGCCCTGGTTCGTGACATTTGTTTTATTCCACTCAATTCCGATTCGGCGCAAATTAAAATTAAATTTGTCATCATGTGGCGCAACATCAGCCATAGCAACACATGGTAAAAACATACACGATACAGATATAAACTTTCTCATTTCCAAATCTTTAGGTTATTTTCTTTGTTACTAGATTGCCATCCGTTTTCACGTACAGCGATTATAAAAGCGGTTTTATTTGCAAATGGCAACGATAAAGTTATCTGATTTCCAGAAATACTTTCCGTCACCATATCTATACTTTCAGTATTTACAATTTGATTCAAATTCGCAATATTTTGTAATGGTTCAGATAAATTCGCAACAACAACGAATCGGTTGTTAACCACATCCCCAGGCAACCAATTTTGCACAGAATTATTAACCAACCATTCACGAGCATTTGCAATATCAATCACCATATTAATCTTTGCATTGTATGTGGTATTAGATAACTTTTCGCCGTCTATGGATGTGGAAGCAATCAAATTCATCAAATCAGCACTTTCTGTATTTTCAATTGCAGAACGCAACTGTTGCATATCAGTATAAGGCGACAATACATCAACAATTATCTGGCGACGCGCCTCATTCATTGCGATATTTTTTGCATTTACCGCAGTATCACTGGTGATATTGACATTTGCACTGCCCGACAAAGTGACCGCCCCTGCCGATATAGAACAAAAAACACAAGCTACAAAAAATAACTTTTTTATAATATTCATATCAGAATCTTATCGACAAACCTATATTTGCGCCCAAAGATTTATATGTAGACTTTATTTCCTCTTTTAGAGTATTTTCCGAAATTCCATCATAATACAATGAATTAAAATATGTGGTTGCATCAACTTTATCTACATTGTAATAATCATATGTAACACCCAAAGATAAAGACAAAGAATCTGTGATTGCAGTCATCCAATCAGCCGACAACCCCAAATGAAATGCTTGAAACATATCCGCTTTGTCCTTAAAACTTGTTGGATGTTGCAAATCAAAACGATATGGCTGGTCACCAGTAGATTCATATCCCGGGAAACCGAGTTCTATACGTGCATTTGCAAAATTATATTGATTAATATCATAACGCATATCCATTGCAACGTATGGCCCTGACCATATAACATCATATAAATGAGTAATGCCCGGCTGTTGATAAAAATAACTATCTTCTGTACTTATATAATCATATCCAGCAAGCGTTTTAACAGGCGCTAAATCAGCATACTCATCGCCAGTTATATCAATATAAACAACCTCACCTATATCCTCTTTTATTCTACCTTCACTATCAACATTAAAGAAAACCAACATAGGGTTACATTGTGTTTCCCCACTACTATCATCAACAAAACAATTATTATACGCATCTATTGTATCAACTTCCATACCATAATTGTTTTCTGTACGAAGTTTATATTTAAGATAACGATATCCGACAGATGGTGTAAATTTCAAATTTCCAATTTTGAAAACATCTGTCAACCCGATCCCAACATTAAATTCTAACATTTTACCATCTTTAGTGGCACCCACAGATAACGCATGTCTTATAGAATATAGCCCATCACCAAAATTAAAACCTATAAAACCACCATTCGTAATATCATCATCAACCATTGTCGATTCGCCAGATTGCATACCATATCTAAACCCACCATCTATTTGGAACGGTACACTTGTACCAAATTTATACCCTGCATTTGCACCAAACACATTCCAACCAATATTATCGTAATGCAACATAGAACCAGCAGTTACCATATCAAATTTCCAACTAGCAAATTCATGCGAAAAATCAGTCCCAATGTAAAAGCCATGTTTGACATCAGAAGAATTTTGAGCATTTTTCTGAACATTTACTGGTTGTTTCACAGTCTTTACAGTCTGATAAGTATTTGTTGCAGCCGTCGGTAACGGCGTGGTAGTCCGCGGCACATTCGTATATCTATTGTATGAACGTTGTTGGTTTGCACTCTTGGTATAATAAGTCCCCGCGGCATTTGCAAGCACAGGCAATATCACAAACACAGAACAACACGCTAAAATATTTGAAAAACGCTTCATTTTTCTAGTCCTTTCTATCGTTAGTGTAATTTTATCATAATAATAGTTGAAAAACAAAGTAAATATTGCAAGAATTATTTTTATGAACGCGGCCATGGCGGAATTGGTATACGCGCAGCACTAAGGATGCTGTGGTTTATCCTTGGGGGTTCAAGTCCCCCTGGCCGCACCAAAAATTATAGAAAATTATTTAATTTTATGCTTGCCCATATTTTTATAAATTTGCTAAGATTTCTTTATAAAGAATGAAAGGGCTTAAATTTATTTTTGCTGTATGCCTTGCGCCACTTGTATTTTATGGTGTATCGGCTGACACGGGTGCGTTATCATCGCGCACCGGTATTCGTCGTGATGTTGCTCAACCCAGCGCACGTGACAATAAAACAACTACTTCACGCACTGGACAAACATCGTCACGCACACGTGCGGCAACTTTATCGCAACGCAGCGCAACGACCACACGCACAACTGCAAACACTGGTCGCACCAACACTGTTCGTTCTGCGACAACACCACGTAAAACAACAACTGTCCGCACTGCTGTGCGTCCAAATACTTCACGTGCCGCTACTGACGCTACCGCTGTGGCGAACATATTGAATAAAAATTATTCTAAATGCAAAACTGTATTCAACGAATGTATGGATGAATTTTGTGCTAATAAAGATGCACAATTACACCGCTGTGCGTGCTCTGCACGAATACACGAATTTGACAAAACAAAAAAACAATTATCCACCGCAGAGGATAAATTACTAGATTTCAGTCAACGTTTACTTGTTGTAAATTTAGACAAGGAAGATGCTGCCGCTATAAACAAAGCCACCGCTGGCGAAGAAGCATTTTACGAATCGGACGACAAATCTGCATCAAAGAAAGCCCTTGATTCTATCTCTGAAAAATTAAAGAGCAGTTTTGCTAATTCTGATTACAATGGAATTTCTAACAACCTGTCTTGGTCACTTAACGCCGACAGTGCATTTGATTCAATCGATTCGTTTGCTGGTGCATCTACTGCATCCAAGTCTGGACCAGAATTATATTCTGCCGCCCTGCCGATTTGTCGTGAAATGTCACGTGATGTTTGTTCTGATTCCGAACTATCCGTCGCTGAAAACGGGTATCAGTTATTGATAGAACAAGATTGTAATACCGTTGAAAAAACATATAAAACCCAAGTTGAAAAAACACGCAGCAAAATCTTAGAAAGCAGTGCTCTGCTTGATATGTCACGTCTGGACATTTATCAAACGCGTAATTCTGATGACATTTTAACATGTAAAAATAAAATGTTAGAAATGCTTTCCACACCGAGTGTTTGCGGTTCAGATCTGGAAAGATGTTTGGACACAACAGGACATTATATTGATCCGTCAACCGGCCAGGCATTTTTAACCACCGATTTAACACAACTAAACAATTTAATAACAACACCAACAGGAAATCAAACATGGTCTGAATTGAACGAGACATTTGTCAGTTTCCTTAATTCTAAAAAGAAGTATATTGAACCTGCGACTGAGAATTGTCAGAACATCGCTGACGATGTCTGGAAAATGTTTATCGAGGATGCAATTTCCCAAATTAAACTTGCCCAAACCGCAAAACTGGAAGATGTCCGACAAAGTTGCACAACACTAACATCACAATGTATGTCTGATGCAATTCAATCAATTCAAGATTTCGATTCGCGTGCGCTTTCAATTTTTGGTGTATCTGCGATTCAAACAGCCCAGACAATGTGCAGTAATGTTGTTGAATCGTGTAAACTGGTATTGAATGACACTGGTTCAGGACAAGGATACACTTGGTCATCTGGGACGGATGAAATAATGTTGATGGATTTATATTCTCAAATTATGTCCACCTGTCGTGAGGTTGGACGTAACTGTATCACACAACAATGCAAATCTATATCTGGAAACTTTGGCCTATGCGAAGATACAGAATTTTCTATCAATCGTAAATCTATATTGAATCGTTATTCCTGTTGGAACGAGGTTTACGATTGTGTAAAATCCGCCGGCGAAAAGAATATAAACAAATTATTATCTGGAAATCTGGCAAGTAATATACAATATAATACAACCAATAACAATTTCTATGATGCTTTATACGGTTCTTCAACATATTCCTCAATTCACTCACTTTGCAGCGACCCCAACGACAAAGTTTGTCCTCTAACCGAAAGGATTTGGGGTAATTGTGAATACGCAACAACGGCTACAACCGACACCAATAAAATCTTAGCCCCTATTAATAATGAAACAACATTACTTTATTGGTTTGCCCAAAACACCAGAACAACTGAAAACGACGGTGCGTGCAAAGATAACACCTGCCCCCAGGGTCAATCTCCATTATTAATTGATAGTGACACAAATTCTTATATAGAATGTGTTTCCGACGAAAATTTCTATATATGTAAAAACAACGAACAAACAATTAAGAAGTATTGCGGCAAAAACAATGCATATAAAATAACACTTAACAGTGGAGCAACGAATTGTTGTGGTAATACTACTGGGGGGGGTGGCAAAGATTGGAATGGTAATTGTTGTACCGGTCGTGGTATATCACCAACCAGCACTCATTTTACACACTGGAATTTTTCGGATACAGTATGTGTTCCGTTTAAAACCACTGATCTAACCTATGTTGTGGGCATGGACAATAGATATTTATTCTGCCTAGGGACGGTGAAGGGAGATAGCAGCAATCAAAACAAAGTTATTTGTGATGGGTCATATATCCTTGTAATTAATGGATATTATTACAAATTAAACGATTTACGCCAAATAGACAACACTTTAAATTATTGGTACGATGATACATGTACTCAACAAAATATTCGCACAGCATCAGATAAACCGTGTATTATAGATTTAGAATCTTTATAGTGTCAAAAAAATAATTGACCTTGTAATATTTTTGTCTATAATTAAAAGAAAGGACTTAATATGAACTTCAAACAAATTTTACCATATAAATTACGTCGTGCATTAACAATTGGTGCAATCGCCGGCGGCACATTAACCGCATGTGACAAAGACCACAACGAACCCACGATTCCCACAAAGGACGACCCCCAAGTAATAGTCACTCCAACACGTGATGTGGAGTTATTTTTTGACCAAAACTGTAAAAACATTGAAGAAGACACTATACGAAAATATACTAATATGCCCGATGTCCGTTGTATTTATATGATACCAGAAAACCCAGATTGGACAAACATTCAAGAAGATAATATAAGTAAAATGAAACCGGTCTTTGAGGCTCGTATTATAATAGATTCAACCAAAGTACACGGCAAAGGTAATTTTCTTTTAAAACCAGGCAAGATGTCGACTGCAGATAGTATATGGTTTGTTAAACACGGTTGGACAATAAATCAAAAACAAAAATAATATTCTGGCTTATGCCAGATTTTTTTATTGATATTATCGCCTTTTTTATTTAGCATACACAGTATGAGAAAAAGATTTTTTACAACATTATTAATAAGTATAGTTTGCATTTGTTCAGCGCACGCAGCCTGTGAGGATACCAATTGTCGTTGTAAAGGTTATGCGAAAACTGAGTTTAGTTGCAACCCGTGTCAAAAAGGGTACTATAAAAATACAGAAGACGACTCCGAATGCACAAAATGCGATAACGGACCCACTGATACTAATGCAAAATATACCGAAGAAGGTTGGACAACACCTAATTGCCCATGGACACTTACGTGCAGAGATAACACCCCATGTTATGATGAGGAACAAAAGAAATGCCAATCATCAGAAGAAAACACATATGTTTCTGGTGATGGGACGGTTAATTTTGATGGTACTAAGCTAACAAACAACGCAAACTGTAAAAAATGTCCGGCGGGTTCAAAAATACAAATAGACCCTGCAACATCAAAAACACCACAAATTACAGATTGCTATATGAAAATCGATTATACACAATTTTGTGATAAAAACGGTACTAACTGTATAGACTTTAACAATGTTTTTCCTTCCGGTAGTGAAATACGATATACAGAATAATACCCTTAAAATTCTTGCTTTTACACACATTCCACTATTTGTCATCGCACAGGAACGATAGTGACCGCGGCAATTCAGTTCCGGCCTGCGCCGGAATGACAAATAATTACATTATTACAACTGGATTGCTTCGCTACGCTCGCAATGACAAAAAAGAATAAACGAAGCGCGCAACACAAAAAACAATTACAACTCTATTGTCCCAATCGCTTTTTTAATTTCATTCAACTGGTCATCGCTGAACTTTCCTAAAACCCAATCAACTGGGTCAATTGGTGAATCAAAGTCGCGTGGATGTCCAATACCGATTCTGATACGTTTATATTCGGCACCAACCAATGCGTCAATAGATTTTATGCCGTTGTGCCCTGCACTGCCGCCACCAATTTTTTCGCGCTTTACCCCGACCTTTAAATCCATATCGTCATGAATCACAATTAAATTTTCCAATGGTATTTTATAAAACGCCATCAATGATGATACCGCGCGACCACTATCGTTCATAAATGTTTGTGGCATTGCAAAGATAACACGCGTTCCATTTAATTCACCGCGTGATGTTTTTGCAAAATGTTCCTGTTTCCATGTCGCATTTTCCCCCGCCAAATGTTGCACCGCCATAAAGCCGACATTATGACGCGTGTTTTCATATTCAGGCCCTGGGTTACCAAGTCCGACTATCAACATGGGTTTATTTTCTTGCATATACTGGCCTCTTTTTTCTATTATAATATCATAAATAAACAGGAATTAAACATTTAAAATGCTAACACTTATTGACGGCAATTCTTTATTAT
The DNA here is from genome assembly GCA_045616625.1 of Candidatus Enterousia sp. Classification (GTDB taxonomy): domain Bacteria; phylum Pseudomonadota; class Alphaproteobacteria; order Rs-D84; family Rs-D84; genus Enterousia. The sequence goes on along the minus strand of JAZLHA010000013.1, from coordinate 68,698 downwards.
TTCGTGCTTATTATGGTGTTCATTCACGCCTGACGCGGTCTGATGGCACACCAATCGGTGCGGTATATGGATTTTTCAACATGGTTTTACCTATTCTGGCGGCCGCCAAACCCGACGATAAATTCGTGTGTGTGTTTGACGCATCGCGCCAGACTTTCCGCCAAGGAATATATCCTGAATACAAGGCAAACCGTCATGAAACGCCCGCGGACTTAATCGCCCAGGGTGCAATGATACGCAGTGGGATGTCAGCACTGGGTATGCCGGTATTATGTATTCCGAATGTAGAGGCAGACGATGTTATCGCAACAATCGCAAAACAATATTGTTCATCGTTTGATGCAACCCGCATTATCACAAGTGACAAGGATTTAATGCAACTGGTATCCGATTGTGTATTTTTATACGACGGTATGAAGCAACTGGAAATTCGCGCGCCCCAGGTTTTTGAAAAATTCGGTGTTCGTCCCGACCAAGTGATTGATGTCCAAAGTCTGATGGGCGATTCGTCTGATAACGTTCCGGGTGTTGCCGGTATTGGCCCGAAAAAAGCAACTGAACTAATTTCTGAATTTGGCGATTTAGACAACCTGTATGCACACATTGACGATGTAAAAAACGAACGCATTCGCAATATGCTGACTGCCAGCAAAGATATGGCGTATGTTTCGCGCAAACTCGTCACACTAAAAACAGATGTAAATCTGGACGGATTAAATATAACGCCTTTTGTTTTTGATACTAAATCTGCGCTGGAATTTATGCGTGTGCAGGTTGAAAGTAAATCGTTATCCGACAAAATTCTAAAACTATTTCCAAATACAGATTCCGCGCCCAGCGCACCATTTTCTTATCCGGGATCCCAATGTCCAACCGACTTTGTTGTTGCGGCAACCCCAGAATCTAAAAACATAGAAATGGAATTTGAAACAATAACAACCGAATCTGGATTTGATAAATTTTTATCAAAAATAAAAAATGTTGTCGCCATAGATACCGAAACAACCGGATTAAATCAAATGAGTGCTAAAATGGTTGGTATGTCAATCGCGTACGACGAAAATCATGGCGCTTATATTCCATTACGACACATTGGGACAAAGTCTGATTTATTCGGCGAAACAATATCCAGCCCAAATCAAATTGATTTGCAAACTGTGTATAAAAAATTGTGGCCGATACTTACTGATAAAAATATTATAAAGGTTGGTCATAACCTAAAATACGATTTACATATTTTGGCGAACGAGGGTTGGGACATAGAACAAATCACAAACATTGATGACACAATGTTGTTGTCTTATATTTTGCACGGAACGCTTCATGGGCATGGATTGGATGAAATCGCGCTGAAATATCTTAATCACAATAATATTTCATTTGCATCTTTGTTTAAGCCAGACGTTCGCGATAGCGACAGATGTTTTAACACACTTGATATTGAAACTGCGACCCCATACGCCGCCGAAGATGCGTGTATTTGTTTCGCACTTTATAATTTAATGCGCCCACAATTGGACAACAACGAAAAGTTAAAGCATTTATATGAAATATGCGATTTGCCGTTGTTGCCGGTTCTAACCAAGCTTGAACGCAACGGTGTTTTGATAAACCAATCACGCCTGGGCGATTTGTCCAACGTGTTTCATAATCAACTTGATAAATTACAAAAAGAAGTATTTGAACTTGTTGGACACGAATTCAATATTGCGAGTCCTAAACAACTCGCATCTGTATTGTTTGATGAATTAAAATTGCCAGCGAATAAAAAACGTTCAACCGATGCAGATACACTTAACGACTTATCCGATTCGCATCCAATAATTGAAAAGATTTTGAATTGGCGTTCTGTTGCAAAACTCGCTGGGACTTATACTGATTCGCTGCCGAAGCAAATCGCCGGTGACGGTCGTATTCATACAACATATATGCAAACGAGTACGAATACAGGTCGCCTGTCTTCGCGCGATCCGAATTTACAAAACATTCCGATTAAAACGGAACTCGGCGAAGAAATTCGTAAATGCTTTGTTGCGCCACAGGGACGCGTCCTAATATCTGTGGATTATTCGCAAATACAGTTAAGGTTGCTCGCAGATGTCGCAGATGTTAAAACATTCAAGGAAACTTTCCAGAATGGCACCGATATTCACGAACAAACAGCACACAAAATATTCAATATAGCAAACGACCAACCTGTGCCACGCGAACTACGGCGTGCTGCAAAAACAGTGAACTTTTCAATTATCTATGGCGTATCATCTTTTGGGTTGTCATCCCAACTCGGGATTTCACGTGCGGATGCTCACAGAATAATAGATTCATATATGAACGGTTTGCCAGAAGTTAAAACATATATCGACAACATAAAGAAATTCGCTTCTGAAAACGCGTATGTTTATACACCGTGGGGACGCCGTATTGAATTACCAGAAACAAACAATCAACGTATGCGAGCATACGCACTGCGTGCCGCAATAAACGCACCAATTCAGGGGTTCGAGGCTGATTTAATGCGATATGCACTGGTTGAAATTGATAAAGATATAATCAAACCGAATGCTGATAAAATTCGTATGATTATGCAAGTTCACGACGAAATAGTATTTGAATGTGAAGAATTGGTCGCACAACATTTTGCAAATTTAATCAAAGACAAAATGGAACACATAACTAAATTATCTGTGCCATTGGTTGCAGAATACACAATCGGAACTGAATGGGGTAAATAAAAATTATAAACAATAAAAAACGCGCTTTTACAAGCGCATTTTTTATTTCAATTATTAAACACATTAATTCAACGCATCAATAATCTGTTCGTATGGAACTGCACCAGGGAAAGCCTGTTCTTGAACAATCAAGAATGGTGTTCCGCTGATTTCAAATTGTTGAGCCAATTGACGAACATTCAACAATTCTTTGCTAACAATTGCGCTATCCATATCTTCTGCTAATTTCTTGGTATCCAAGCCAACTTCTTTTGCAAACTTCATGACGTTTGCTTTGACTTTGTCACCCAATTTAGCCTGATCTTTCATATCAGCAGGCGAGAAGTATTCTTTTGTCATCAAAGCACTTGCCAATTTAGCAGCCATTTCATTGCTTTGCATTTTTGCAGCAATAACTGCACGTGCAGGAGCATCAGACAAAGCACCATGGATAGAGAAGTTTTTGATAACAACGCGAACGTCGCTACGATCAGCCAATACACGTTCTAATTCGCCATGAACACGACGGCAATATGGGCAAGAGAAATCTGTCCAGATATAAATCGTCTTTTCTGCATCAACGTTACCTAATACAGGTGCGTTTTCAACCATTTCTGCACCATGAGAACGAACGTATTTACGAATCATTTTGTTTTTCACAGCACTCTGTTTTTCTTGCATACTGGTGACGACTTCTTGCAAAATCATCGGGTTAGTGTGAACTAGATAAATTGGTGTATATAAACGGCAAACACATCCTGCAATCAACAGAATGGAAAGCAGTTTGATAACCTTTTTCATCCAGATTGAATTAGCTGATGCTTTTTTACCGCCGTCCTTGATTAGCATACCGCCAAACAAGTACAGAGCTATAGCAATCAACAATACTAGTATTGTCCAAGTCATAGTTTTCTCCTTTGTTTGTTTGAACGATATAACAATAGACAAATTTATTTAAAAGCGCAAGCACTAAATGTGAAAAAATATCATTTTATAATTTTGCGAAAATACGGCAATTCAGTTCCCTGTTGCGCACATATATTTTCCAGAAAACACATCGTTGTATTTAGGTTCATCGGTAAACGATATAATTTATTCAAATAAGGTTGTGCGCATTTATCACATACCGCACGCGCAGTCCTGGGTGATAAAAAATTCAGATTAGTTATTCCACCACAACCCGAACAATGCGATAAATCAACAGCATAACCCAAATGCGCCAACAAATTTATTTCCCATCTTAGATATTCATCACTATCGCTATTTTCACCAAGTTTGCATAATAAATGAAATGTATCATCATACAATTGTGTATATATTTCCCTTTCTGGAATTAAAACATCTAACAAAGCAAACGCAGAATTCATAAAAGATAAAGATTCTGGATTACTCAAAAATTTTATAGTCAAATTTTTACCTATTTCCCAATGCAGTGCGCCCAACTGAGAATCAAGACGCGCAGTCCAAATCGCATGACCTATACACCCAACCAACGGCGGATTTTTTTTGTTTTTTGTCCCACCCTTTATCATTCCGCAGAGCACATACCACAATCACGCGAAAAAAACTTTGCAATAATATCGCGTTCGCCAAACGGTTTAACACCAATTAAAATACCATCGGATTCAAATTTCATAATAGTTATTATAAACAATCATAACAAAAGATAAATAAAAAAGGTGCAAATCTGCACCCTTTTTATTTTTATACAAAATATATTATTCTGCATCTGCTGGTTTTTCTTCTACAACCTCAGTTTTTTCTTCGGCGGCCGCTTCTTCTTCAACCTGTTTAATTCCGAAAGTCAAAACCTTGCCTGCAACCAATGCATCAATTTCGTCCTGAGTTTGTGCGACATAAATCTTTACAGGAACGATAACATCTGGATGCAAAGCAATCTGAGTATCAAATGCACCAATAGTTTTAATTGGAGCACCCAACATAACCTGGGCAGATTCCACAGAAACATTTGCAACTTCTTTCAACATACGTGCAATATCACGTGTTGATACAGAACCATACAATTGACCGGTATCACCAGCCTGGCGAATCATATGCAATTTTGCACCTTTAACCGCATCAACCAAAGATTCAGCCGTTTTGCGTGCTGCATCTTGACGAGCCTGTAATTCAGCCTTTTTAGATTCAAACAATGCAACATTTTCTTTTGTGAAACGCATTGCTTTGTTGTTTGGCAACAAATAGTTGCGTGCGAAACCTGTTTTAACTTCAACAGTGTCGCCAATGTTGCCTAATTTTGCAATTTTTTCTGTCAATATAACTTTCATTTTATCTGTCCTTTATTTATCAAAGTTAGAGCGTTTTTTAGCCCAAATTATTTCTAACGAAAGGCAACAAGCCCAAATGACGTGCGCGTTTAATAGCGGTCGCCAAAGCACGTTGATCTTTCTGAGAAACACCACTAATACGTGATGGAACAATTTTACCACGTTCTGTGATATAGTGTGACAAAGATTTGATATCTTTGTAATCAATAACCTTGCCCTTTAAGGGGTTAGATTTTTTACGATAAATTGCTGCACGAACTGCCATTATGCCACCTCTTCTTCTGTGTCAGGATTCTTTTTCATCATAATAGATGGTGTTGTAGATAATTCATCAACACGAACATTCAAGAAACGAATAACGTCTTCGTCAATACGGCTGCGACGTTCCAATTCTGTGATTTGTGAACCAGACAATTCAATATTCAACATAACATAGTGTGCCTTGTGATTCTTGCGAATTACATAAGCCAAATTTTTCAATCCCCAGAATTCAGTAGATTTAACATTTCCACCCAATTCCTTGATAATTTCAGTGAATTTAGACGCTTTTTCTTTAACCTGCGTTTCGGTCAAGTCCTGGCGAAAAACCAAGACACTTTCATAGTAAGCCATTTTATTTCCTTTGGTCTATTTTATTCGGCCGACGACCCCATGTCATCAGCAGGAACGGCATAATTATGGCATTTCCTTTATAAAATGCAAGAAAAAAACGCACCAAGCGGTGCGCTTTATTATTTGCGATATTTGTTATTTTCAAACTTTGACGGCAACAATTTCCAAACCAGTGCTACCACCGACCAGATAAGTCCAACAAAAGCAAATGTAGTCGCTGTTGTCATCATTGGCAAGTCATTTCTCATAAGACCAACACTTGATAATATAAACGCAACCAACCATACCAAATTGAACCACTGCCATTTACCACTATGACCGATATCATGGAAGCGACGGCAAACCAACGCAATCGTTGGTATAAATATAAACAGGTTCCAAACATCAATAAGCCAAGACCAAACTGGGCTAATCACCAAAAATTCAAGTGAAACAGCAATTCCACTCAAAACTGCATAAACCATTACATTAAACAACACAACCCACCAATATTCACTACGTTGTGCAGTTCCAGAAAAAACGAAATATTTATGAAAGAAATTTGCAACGGCATCACCAAAAGAAACCATTTGTTGTTGTTTAGGTGTTGCAACTACATGCGCTACTTTTTTGACATTTTTCTTTACCACTGCTTTTTTTGCCACAAGTTTCTTTACTGTTGCTTTCTTTACCACAGGTTTTTTAACTGCTACTTTTTTTGCAGGTGCTTTCTTCACAGTTGCTGTTTTTTTAGTTTTTTTTGCTGGCATTATTACATCTCCTCTTTTTTGTACTGAATATATTTTACATTTTTTCAGGAATCTAAACAAGTGTTTTCTTTCAATTCTTTATTGACATTAAATCCTGTTATTTACTATCATTTAGTAATAAAGAGAGATTTTATGACAAATCATTTTCATAGAACCCTTAATAGAATGGCGTTTTTCACGGCTTTATTGGTTGCCGGGGTGATTTTGTTTTGGAATCAATTTATTTCTATTGCGATTTCAAATGTCATATTAAATGGAATAATTATTGGCACCGGAATTTTTGGAATCGGGCTATGCTTTACCGAAATGTTCAAATTATTACCTGAATATCGTTGGTTGTCGGCATTTTTACGTGGAAATAAAAATGCACCAACACCACCTATTCTGCTTAAACCGGTTGCAATGCTATTGCGAACAAACCCATCAAAAATTACAACAAACACACTCCAGGGGTGCATGGATATGATAATGGTCCGATTCGAAGATTCGCGTGAATCTGTGCGTTACATAACAAACACACTTATATTTTTAGGATTGCTTGGAACGTTTTGGGGATTGATTGTGACGGTTGGCGGTTTTTCAAATTTGATTGCGGCATTGGATTTTTCAAGTGAATCGGTTTTAAATACTATGCAGGCGGGATTAAGTCAACCCTTATCAGGTATGGCAACCGCTTTTACAAGTTCGCTGCTTGGTTTGGCATTTAGTTTATCTGTTGGATTTTTGGGATTACATGTTCAACTGGCACAGAATGGAATCTTTCGTGAACTTGAAGATTATTTATCGGCGCACACTGAATTATCCGATTCGATACCGCAAATAAATTTATCAACACGCGAAATAACACGACGAAACAACAATTAACCGCTGATAAAAACAGCAAACCAAGAGAGAGAAGAAAATGTTAAACATACGTTTTAGAAATCAGACAAGTGCATGGCCAGGATTCGTTGACCTGTTTTCCAATCTTGTAATTATTTTGATATTTTTGTTGATTGTATTTGTATTTTTATGGACAACCACAAATGTTTTCAACAAATCTAATACTGCCAAGGAAATGGCTGACTTACGTCAAATAAACGCTGAACAGGCGGCATCTATTCAACAAATGTCTGCAGACACCGCAGAGGCTAATTCATTACTTGTTATTGCACGCGATGAATTGGAAAACTTGGCAACGAACAACGATAAATTAAATGCTGAAATATCTGACATTAACCTTAGTATTAATGATTTAGTCGGTGCGTACGAAGCCAAGATAAAAGAACTACAATCACAAACCGATTCAGCACAAGCGGAATTAAACGAACTTGCCACCGAATTAAATGCACTTGTTGCGGAACAATCAAATTCTGAAACATTAAGTGCAGAACAGGCTGACGAATTACATGCCGAGATTGCAAGATTACAAGCAGCCCTGGATGCAGCCGAAGAAAAGTCAGCCACCCAAGAAGTAGAATATGCCGAAATGTCAAACAGATTAAATCGCGCTCTGGCGGACAAGGTTGCAGAATTAAACGAAATGTCACAATATCAATCTGATTTTTACAGACAAGTTAAAAAAGCATTGGGCGATAGGACAACACTACGTGCCGATGGCGATAGATTTATCGTTTCCAGCGACATATTATTCAAATCAGGCTCATACACATTATCAGAATCTGGGAAAAACCAACTGCGCATACTTGCAAATGTTATCAAAGATTTTGAAAACAAAATTCCATCTGATATTGATTGGTTGATTCGTGTTGATGGACATACCGATAAAAAATCTGTAATTGCCGGAACCGCAGCATATAAAGATAACACAGAATTATCATTATTACGCGCAACAGCCGTTGTAAATGAATTGGCGACAAACGGTGTATCACGTCGTCGTTTACTACCATCAGGTTTTGGTGATACACATCCGTTTGCGTTGGGTAATACACCTGATGATTTACAACAAAACAGACGTATAGAATTAAAACTAACAAACAAATAAAAACGCCCAATCGGGCGTTTTTATTTGATATACAAATTTACATCTTTTTAATTCTATCAACATCTATCATAACGGTATCGCCATTTTTATCTACTTCGCCCATAATTGTTATCATATCGTTTGGACCAACCATTATTTCACCCCACGCATCATCATCAACATCAATCATTATTTTATCACCCATTGCATCCTGGAACACATAAATATCATTTCCCATATTTTGAACCAAGTATCCCTGGACAACAACACGTGAATCATCATTCAACATTGTTATATCTTGGACCATCATAACCGACGGCGCAGCATGCATTTTATTATTATGCCCCATTTGACCGGCAAATGCAGAACCAAATGTTAAACCCATTGCCAAAGTAACTATTGATATTTTTTTCATGTGCAGACTCCTTTTTATATTTTACACATGAATAATTTTATATACGGCAAGTAAAAAAACCATAGGAATGAAAACGCCCCGCTTTCACGGGGCACCCTTGTTACATTTCGATATCTTCACAATTCGGTCCATCAGACGTTGTTTCACATTCTGTGTTACGGCTATTATGAAACCATGATTCACTACCGCTCGTATGGCAAGATTGTGTTGCCGTTGTTGTGCAAACATGACAGATTCTAGTTTCACGATTAAATACCGATGTAACTTCTTTTGTAACACCTCCCAAAGTTCCACTGTTGCCACCCAAATAACCAGAATTATTATACTCTGAATTTGCCAACTGCGACATTCCTGCACCACCAGTAGTCAAATCTACGTCATTTAAACCACTTGCAACATCATAACTAATTGCGTATGGAGGTGTTAATGGTGTCGAAGGTGCAATGCTTGCAAAACTTTTAATATTTCCACTTTCTGCAATTTTTTGACACATATACTGTGCTATATCAGCAGAGGTATTCTTGGTAGCTTCAGCTATTTCTTTAGTAAGTTTTGCATTGTAATTGTCTTGAGCTTTACGTAAAGCAGAAACTGCTATTTGCATTTTTACAGAATTCAACAAATTCGGGAATCGTGCCTCTGTCTTTTCGTCACTCTTACCAGTAATCTGACCTAAATCACGACCAGACACACAAAATTGAATCTGTGGATCATTTTCTATCATCTCTATTGTTCGATTAATAGTGCCCGCTATATTATTCAATTCTTCTTCTATGGTAACTATAATGTCTTCATCGCCAGACTTTGTATTTTTCTCGCGAACATTTTCAATATAATCAGCTACACCAATTTGTCCAGGCTCTAACTTACCGTTACCATCTTTTGTTTTACCCGATACATCACCAACTTTTATACTGCCGAATGAAATCATACCTGTCACACGATAAACATCTTTATTTTTCTGCGAACGCAGTGAACTGCTTCCTAAAACTTCATCCGCGGCGAAACGATTACAATCGGTTGTACTACCACAAACTTCTGTCATTTTTTGGTCAATCAGATTTTGACAATTATCCAACATAGAATTATCAATATTCAAATACAAGCCCATTAGCATATTATCTAAATCTTCCATAGAAAACTTTGGATTGCCCTGTTTACATACAACCAATTTATCAATCGGGCAAATATTATGTATATAATCAAAATCCATACCTATACATTTTGAAAAGTCCTTACCGCAACGCGTATCATCAGTAAAACAATCTTTAACTTCTGTGGTACAGGCATCAACACGCATTGCCGCCAATTTATCTTTAACATAGAACCAAATTTTAGGTTCCATACGTTCACATGGGTCAATTTCCATCTTACAAGAACTACGCACTATCTCTGGATACGCCAAACATGCGTCCATTGATTCTACACCTTTATTTATCTTGTCCTTACACGCTGATTGAATACAATTTGAAATACTAGATAAGCAAGATTGACGTTTTTTTGATTCAGCCTGAGTTTCAGCCAAACGAATTGTTGGTGCCGCTTCACGCAAGAAATCATTCCAAACCATATCACGCACAGCGACACAAGAATCTAACACTCTTTCGCAAATATAACGTTTCGAATCTAATATCTCCATCGTTGATTGTGTAATATTATAAGTATCTACACTAACAAATTTTTTCTTGGCTGTTGATACCGCCGTATCATTTTGCATATTTTCAAATGCGACATCAGACACACAATATTCCCAGTTTTTACCGCAAGCTTCTTCTTTTTGCATACATTTTTTATATTCAACCATACATTCGCCACGGTCATATTTATTTGCAGACTTTAAACTATCTTTTAATGCAGAACGCACAGCTGATTCCGCCGCCAATAAAGTTTGTTTTGCTTCTGATTCTTTCTTGGAAACACTATTAGATAAAGCCTTACAATCTGCAACAATTTGACGTGAATAAATTTGTTTCAAAAATGGAATATCTTTCTCGCAAGAATCATCCATTTGGTCAACACACAAACTATGTGCACCATTAAACAAATCAGCACCAACCTTGGAAGACAAATCTTCATAACCGCTATCAAACACATCTTCATCTTCCACAGGTGTATTAAACATTGCTAATAAAGATTCACGTTTCTTTGTTTTTTTATCAGCCTCTGATTCGCCAATATTTCCTGTTTCATCATATGTTCTTACACCATTAAATATAATATCAGCATTTGCACCAGCTTCTATACGCTCTACTTCCTCGGTTGAAATTTTTTCTGCCCGTTCCAGTGTATCTTTGATACCAACCAATTTTTTTTCATATTTTGTAAAATCATTACTGCAAGCGCAACTACCACCATCTGTATTTTCGGTAATACAAAACTGATCCATACAACCATAATACATATCATAACATTCTTGGTCATAAATACCGGTTGCAGCAACCTTGGCACGAACAGTTGTTCCGGACTGTATCGCAGATTGTTTTGTTGTTTTTGTTGCAGCAAAAGCATCATATACAACACAACACATCAATAACGCAGTAATAGAACAAAATATTTTTTTTGTTGCCATTGTTTCTCTCTCCCTCTGGACCTATTACATATTTACATCTTCACAAGATTCTATTTCTTGACAGAATTCTTTTTCACCACCAGATGCCATACCAACCAATCCGGCACCAACAGCACCAACAACACCACCAATTGCGGTTCCCCAACCAGCATTAATCATTGTTCCAGCCGCAGCACCCGCGGACAAACCACCAGCCGCTGCCTTTAATGCAGATGTCGCTTTGGATTCACCACCAACCTCGCATACCTGTTGCACACGACAAACATGGCAATTACGCAAAGACGGTTCGAAACTTACACTTTTAATATAAGTATAATTCTTTTCATCTTTCTTTGGTTTTCCTGGTTTATATAATGTATTACAATTCTTTTCCGCTTTTGCCAAGTCTTCTTGCCGTGACAATTCTGCAAGTTTTGTATCCAACAAACGTTGTGAACGATTTTCAGCGCTTATTTTTGCAATCATTTTTGCAGAATTAAATATACTATCACCCAAAGATTTCTTGCTACTACCTTTTGGCTGTTGACTACTTAAACATGCAGAAACCGTTATATCATTTTCAAACTGTTTAAAGAATTCGTCCACTGCAGCATCTGCATTTACAAGAACTTGCTCCTGTAATTCATCAATTCTTGCATCATTTGGATATTTTTGTAATGCTAATATTGTAGTATCTTCTGGTAAACAAGCCATATCTGTTCCACACACTGCACTTAATTTATCAGCAAAATGATTGATACAACTATCCAGCATCTTATAATCCATTTCAAGCAGAATAGAACTAACAATAATATCAAATTGTTTTTCATTCTTGCACGAAGGATACATAGATTGTGGACACAATGCCGCAATTTGCGATGCCTTTTTACCAAGACATTCAGGTGCGGTAAAATCTTGACCACATTTATCACGCAAACAGGCATCTATATCATTTTGACAAAAACTCGTTCTTAAATACACCAATTTATCGTTTATAACAGAACGTATTCCTGGAATCAATTCTTCACATTCTGTAATAATAGGACAAACGCCTGCTGCAACATTCACATCATTTAAACACATTGAATCAGTTGATGTTGCACAGTCTTCTTCCAAACAATTTTGTATTTTTGCCAAACACGTTCCACGACGATTTTTATCAGCATACTCTGCCGCATCTGCCAGTATTGTTTTCTTTTCTGCCTGCCAGTCTTGTAAAACATATTCTCTATCCGCCATACATTGATTTAACACATCATTACAAGAATAAGCACGACGTTGCAATAAATCTTCATCCAAACAATTTTCAAAATTCACACCACAGCCACCTTTATCAGCAATACACGCTTTGTACGCCAACAAACATTCACCACGATTATATTTATTTGTTGTATCCAACATAGCTGCACGCGCTTTACGAACCGCAGACTCTGCAGTTCTTTTATTTGCCTCTGCATTTGATTTTTGATCGGCCAAATAAGAACTAAATTCTTTACAATCTGCAACAACTTGACGAGAATAAAGCATTTCTTCCATTTCAGCCTTGGAACCACAAGCCTCTAATTCAGACGCACAATAATCAGACGCAATGGAATATAAAGTATCACCAATTTCTTCATCAGAATCTAACGCAGTCTCATCATCACCAGAATTCAACCAATCCGAAAAATTAATTCCAGACAAACGCGAACTCTTTTTAGCCGAATCGCTTTCGCCAAAAACAAGCGCAGCCTTGGCACCTAATTCCTCACGCGCCACACCCTCAGTAAACAACTTATCTGCTTCTTTCTGAATATCTTGAATTTCTTTTATTAGCGATTTAGATTTATTTATACTATCACTACATGCGCAACGATACCCCTCTGATTCCCCTAGTAAACAAAACTCATCCATACAGGCACGATACGCTGTACGGCAATCTTTTGGTTTTGCCTCAGGCGCTTTTGCTGGAGCAGCCGCCACTACATCACTTTTTATTGATTCAATAGCATTAGATTCTGAAGATTCTGATATAGACGGTTGCACAGCAGCACCCGATGCACGCACAGGTACATTTGTCCGTCCAACACCAACACGTGCAGACCCCGAACGTGCCGCAGCAAAAGCCACACCAGGCAATATACATAATAATATAGCAATGTTTCTTAGTTTCATGAATCCCACCATATTTACATTCTTATGTTGTATTTTATCAAAAAATATATTTTATCGCAAGCAGATAAAAAAATATTCTTGCTTTTTTTTGCTCAAATTCTATCATTAACGTAAAGAGGTATTGCAGGTATGGCAAAAGATGATGTTATTTTATTCTCAGGCGTAGTAGAAGATAAATTACCAAATACTATGTTTCGTGTTAAACTTGAAAATGGTCACGAAATTTTGGCAACAGTTTGCGGTAAAATGCGCAAAGCACGTATATGGGTAAATGTCGGCGAAAAAGTTCACGTTGAAATGACACCTTATGATTTAGATAAGGGGCGAATAACCTTTGTTGAACACAGTCGCCAAAGTCAAGAAAATGCAAATTAAAAAACCTGTCGCAAGATAGGTTTTTTTGTATAAACAAAACCATTAAATAGCACTTGCCTTATAACAATTTTTTTTGCTACGATTACAAACATAGGATGAAAAGGGGATTGTGCTTTATCTTGGCTCTGTGTTTTATTAGCATCAGCAATACTGATGCTGCTGTTCGTACTGCACCAAACAATCAACGAAGCATCCAAACATCTTCACGTTCGGGAACAATAGGAAAAACAAACGTTACACGAACCGCAACCAGTACCAGAACGACAGCACGTACCGCATCCACCAAAACTGTACGTACAGCAAAAAGCAGTATTACCTCACGAATTGCAAGAACCGCAGCTACAAATATTAGCGCTCGTAATTCTGCGCTTACTTCACGCGCTGCAACCACAATATCAACCAAAACATTTGATTCTGGGTATAACACATGCCATGATGCGTATTTTACATGCATGGATCAATTTTGTGCAAACCAAAATGATGAATATCGTCGCTGCGTTTGTTCTTCAAGGCTTTCCGAAATACAATCTCGCAAACGTGCGTTGGATGACACCAATAATTCTTTACAAACATTTAAAAATCTCAACATTGATGCAATTAACAAATCAAGTGATGAAGTAAAGGCAATGATAACCGAAACCAATGGTGAAACAGCCGCAACGAATGCAAAAGATACATCGAATGCTGCTAATACACTCGCTGGTATCAGTTCCATCTTATCAAAAACAAAAAGCAAATCTTTATCTACATCTGGGGCATTGGATATTGGTGGCGATATAAACGAAATATGGTCAACAACAGAATTAACATCTGGTGCGAATTTAGCAAATTTAACAGGCGAAAAACTCTATAACGCAGTACATAGTCAATGTGTTGATTTTGTTACAACTCAGTGTCCATCACAATCTATATTGAATATGGTTGTATCTGCATATGGAATGTATATTGAAAACGATTGTGCATTAATACTTAGAAAACTAGATAAAAATAAAAACTCTGCCAATAGTGCCATACGCGAAACAGAACGCGAAATGAATTATGCACGTCTTGAAAGTTATAACGCCCACAATTCAACACCTATAAACGATTGTATCTCCCAGGTTCGTTCTGATCTGACCCAGGATTCTGCATGTGGTACCGATTATGTTCACTGTATGGACATCACAGGATTGTATTTAAACAGCATTACCGGTGAACCTATTTATACATCAAAGTTTTATCAACTAGAAACACAAATATCTTTATCTGGTGATATATTAACAAATCAACAAAATCGTTTAATTGTTTCAGAATTAAATAACAAAAAAACTTTTGCCAAAAACACTCTGGATAAATGTAGAGATGTATCATCAGAGGTTTGGAACGAGTTTTTAATTCAGGCTATTACAGAAATATATCAGGCACAACAAGATAAAATTCGCCAGGTCAAAGAAGAATGTTTAAATGTTGTAAACCAATGTTATGACGAACAAAACGCACAATTAAAAGATTTTAGTAATATCGATGAAAACTTATTAATCGGATCCCGTCTTGAAGTGTCAGAAGAAATGTGCCGGGAAAAATTAACCGCATGTAGCAACTTATATGGCGGTGGAACAGAGGGACAAACCGCATTAATTTCTGCGATGCAACAAATCACTGATACAAAGATTGAATCGGCATGCCTAACAAATTTACAAAATTATGTTAAAAACATGTGCACCGTTTCAGCCACAGATACCATACATCAATATCCGTACAGTTGTCGTACTTATGCACCTGGCGCATATAAAGATGCAATTAATGAAGGCTGTAATAAATATGCATCCTCTATATCCACTGAAGCGATTGGCGGTGAAACACCTGATGAGACGCAACTCAACAAATTAGGTTCTTGTACAAAAATATACACCAATTGTAACGATGGATATTATAAGACCAATAACTATTGTTATAAATGTCCTACCAATTGTAGAAAGTGTTCGGGGTATAATACGATGACAGGTAAATTTGAATGTAGCGAGTGCAACGAAACTGGGATGGATGTAACCAATCAGTGTATATGGAATACCGAATCTGAAGCAACAGCAGGTTGTGATCCTGATTATTCTGACAGTTTATATCAAAAACTGATCCGCTATGCATCACAAGTATGTATTCGGTCTTCAACGTCAGGACAAACATATACCGTTCCAAGTACCGTTATGGAAGATATTGTCACAGTAATATCTGCTATTAAGATAGATATGAGTAAAGAACTTGCAAATGAATGCGAACGTCAAGGTGGTCAATGGGTATCAACCCCACTAAAAAAAGATTCCACAGAAAAAACACTGGAAAGATTTTATTCAGAAACCAGTGCTAACACTCAATGGGGGTATTGTATACCTTTGACAAAATAAAAAAACACTTAAAAAGGTGTTTTTTTAAGCAACTTTTTTAGATTCTGCAAAAATTTCAACTGGTGCTTTTTTACCAGAAACAACATCTTTATCTATTACGATTTCTTTCAAATCTGTTTTTTCTGGTGCATCAAACATTGATTGTAATAATAATTTTTCCAAAATACTACGCAAACCACGAGCACCTGTTTTACGTATAACTGCAACACTCGCGATTTCTTTTAATCCGTCAGGTGTAATCGTTAATTTCACACCATCTAAATCCAGCATAGCAGTAAACTGTTTCACTATAGCATTTTTTGGTTCAGTTAAAATTTTCACCAACGCTTCTTCGTCCAAATTCTGCAAAGTTGTAATTATTGGCAAACGCCCAATTAATTCGGGGATAATTCCAAATTTTACTAAATCAGACGGTTGTACATCAGCCAAATAATTTTTAGACTCGCGTTCTTGACGTGATTCAATTGTTGCGCCAAAACCAATTCCAACACGTTCAGAACTGCGGTTAGTAATAATTTTATTTAATCCATCAAATGCCCCACCACAAATAAATAAAATTTTACTGGTATCAAGTTGAACTGTAGCCTCGCCCGGATGCTTACGACCGGCACCACTTGCTGGAACATTTGCAACAGTTCCTTCTATTAACTTTAATAATGCTTGTTGAACGCCTTCGCCAGAAACATCACGTGTCAAAGATGGATTTTCAGATTTACGCGAAATCTTATCTATTTCATCAATGTAAATTATACCACGACTTGCCCTATCTACATCAAAATTAGCGTTTTGTAATAGACGCGTTAAAACACTTTCAACATCGTCACCAACATAACCCGCCTCAGTCAATGTTGTCGCATCAGCAATCGCAAAAGGAACATCCAAAATACGTGCCAATGTTTGCGCGAATAGTGTCTTACCAGTTCCTGTTGAACCAATTAATAAAACATTAGATTTTTGTATTTCAACATTTGAATTTGTGGCAACCGAATGACGTTTATAATGATTATACACCGCAACCGCCAAAGTGCGTTTTGCTTCATCCTGGCCAATGATATATTCATTCAAAAAATCATAAATTTTGTGTGGGGTTGGCAACTTTGTTGCATCATGATTAATATCACCCTTTAAGTCATCAGCCATAATATCATTACACAAACTAATACATTCATCGCAAATACAAACATTGCGACCACTAACCAACTTTTTCACTTCGTACACAGCCTTGCCACAAAAACTGCAAAACTGATTTTTATTGTCTGAGGATGTTGGTGTTTTGTTTTCAGTCATTTTACCGTCCTAATTATTTATGTTTTAATACAGTATCTATTAAACCGAAATCTTTAGCTTCTTCTGGTCCCATCCAGTTATTTCTTTCCATCGCATCAAACAATTCTTTTTCTTTACGTCCGGTGTATTTAGCCATCTGCTTTATAAGTGTTTGTTTAACAAGCATTGCTTCCTGTAATTCTATTTCCATATCTGTGACTTGTCCCTGGACCCCGGACAACGGTTGGTGAATCATAATCCTAGTATTTGGCAAAGCGAATCTTTTACCAGGTTCACCCGCCGCCAACAATACAGATCCCATAGAAGCAACCAACCCCATACCAATCGTTGATACAGGCGATTTAATATACTGCATCGTATCCATTATGGCCCAACCCGCAGACACATCACCCCCAGGCGAATTTATATACAAAGATATATCGGCATTTGGGTTTTCAGATTCTAAAAACAATAACTGGGCGACAATGGTATTTGCCATATTTGTTTCAATCTGTCCAGTCACCATAACAATTCTATCACGCAACAGACGGGAATAAATATCAAAAGAACGTTCCCCACGTGGCGATTCCTCTATAACCATAGGTATCAAAGACATTACACAATCCTTATGTTTAACAGGGTTATTATATCATACAAAAATCCGATTCGCGAATTTAACATAAAAATAAAGATATTTTTAGTATTTACAAGTACTAAGACCTAAAAAAAGCGATTTTATTTTTCTAATGCGACTATTCCTGGCAACTTAAGACCTTCTATAAATTCAAGGAAAGCACCACCGCCAGTTGAAACATATGTCATTTTATCCCTAATATCGATTGCATCCAGTGCCGCAACCGTTGAACCGCCACCAACAATACTAATCAATCCATCGTTTTGGGTTCGTTCTGCGATTTCGCGCACCATACTAAATGTAGCACATCCCCAAACATCTCCCCATTCTGCCATTCCCAATATTCCGTTCCATATAACTGTGGATGCAGATTTTATTTTATCAATATTACGCGCAATCGTTTCAATACCATCATCAATAATCACATCTGTATCTTTGATTTCTTTTATATTGCGATTTTCCCTTTGGGCATCTGGTGCAAACTTATCGGCAACACCTTTATCTAACGGCAATAATATTTCACAATTATTTTCATGTGCATATTTCATAATATCTAACACCGTATTTTTCTGATCCGGTTCAAACAAAGAATTACCAACATTATTTCCCATAGCATATGCAAAAGTTGTGCCCAAAGCACCACCAACAATTATACTATCTGCTAATTTACATAAAGATTTGAATACACCTATTTTTGTAGAAACTTTATTACCCCCAACAATTGCCAGAACCGGACGTTTTGGTTTTTCCATAACAGATGATAGATTCTTAACCTCGTTTGTAAGTAATTCACCAGCATATGATGGTAATATTTTAGTCACACCAACAGTACTTGCCGCCACCCTATGTGATACCGCAAAGGCATCATTTACAAACAAGTCAAAACCTGATGCCAATTTTTTTGCAAAATCATTATCATTAGCATCTTCACCAGGATAAAAACGAACATTTTCCATCAAGACAACATCACCATCTTGCATATTTTGCATAAAATCACGATTTAAACAATCATCTATAAATGGAATTTTCATATATTCTGCGACAGGACGTAAAGATAATTCAAGATTGATAATTCCCTTTGGTCGCCCCATGTGCGCACAAATAGCAATACGCGCGCCGGCATTACGCAATATATTTATTGTTGCCATACTCTGTTCAATACGAAAGGTATCAGTAATTTTATTATCAATAATATTGATATTAAAATCGTCACGCAGTAAAACATATTTACCACGCAAATCTTTTATTTCGTCAATTGTGTGCAATTCCATTTTGTATCCTTTCTTTTACAGGCTTATAAGTCTTTCTGTAATGCTCATTTATACCATATTTATCAATAGCATGCAAATGTTCCGATGTTGGATAACCAGTATTTTTATCCCACCCATATTGCGGATATTGTGATGCCAAATCTTGCATAATTTTATCACGTGTTTCCTTGGCAATAATGGATGCCGCCGCAATAGAAATAGATTTTGCATCACCTTTTACTATTGACATACCAATCAATCCATTTGGCATACGATTGCCATCTATTAAACAAAATTCAGGTTGTAATTTTAATTCTGACACTGCACGTTTCATCGCCAACATAGATGCATACAGTATATTTAATTCATCTATCTCTGCGGGACTGCACATACCGACCGCCCAAATTGTATTTTTCTGTATCCAGCGCAAAGATTCACCCCTAGTCTTTTGACTCATTTGTTTTGAATCACGAATTACAACCGGTATATCAATATCAAACGATGGAAATATAACAGCAGCGGCAACAACTGGTCCGCACAATGGCCCACGTCCGGCCTCATCACAACCAGCAACCAACTTTGCGCCACAATTCAATTCAAAAGAAAAATCTGGGTTTTCACGCATTATACGGACATTCTATCTAATATCTGTTGTTGTACATAGGCATCTTCGCTGTTATACAACGGCCATTGACCGTTTGCCAATTCCTGCATAGAGGTCAACGGTTGATTCATACGCGCACGATACAACCACAAATTAGATATAACACGTTTTATATAATTTCTTGTCTCATACGCTGGAAAACTTTCTATATATAACAACGGGTCATAAGTATTGAATGATTTTTCAAATTTGACTAAATTTCCCATTCCAGAATTATACGCCACAAGCATTTTTACAATATTGTTGTTAATATCCGGATGTGCAAGCAATTCAACAATATATTGCTGTCCCAGGAACATATTATGTTCTGGTTTTGACATATCCATCTTGGACAAATCAACCTTGTTTTTACGCGCAACTTTTTTTGCGGTGCTGGGCATTATCTGCATCAAACCGTTTGCACCAACATTTGATTTTGCATTTGGTTTAAATCCACTTTCTTGTTTTGTAATTGCCAATAACAATGCCCTATCAATAGACCAGCCACCCATTGGTTCCCAATCAGGCAAAGGATATTGCGCAGAATAAATAATATCATCATCAATTTCCAAAATCCCCCTGTCCTTTACAACACCAGAAACCTGAATAGCAACACGTGGTAAACCATATTCCGTAGATACAGAATTTATCGCATGCAAAGTTCTATCAGACGCTTTGGAAGTAATCATATACTTAAAATATTCTTCGGCGCGTTGTGATTGACCAACCTGTAATAATGCCAATGCTATTCGCCCAAACCTTAAATTACTTAATTCTTCAATGTCTTCTTCGGTCACTTCCTGATCAAAGAATTCGTATTCTGGGGTTCGCCCTAACATAGTGGCTGACAACGCACCATAAAAAGCCATTGGATGATTCGCCCCAATTTCCCAATACTTTTTAGCATTAGACGAATCTTCATTAGCATCAGCAGCACGTCCCGCCCAAAAAGCCGCCTCTGTTTTACGGGCATTATTAATCTGTTTCAAATCTAAAATCTGACTAAAATATTTTTCACTTTCTTTATATTTTGCTTCTTTGTAATACAATAAACCCATCGTCCACAAACCATATTCACTTTTGGCATCAGACGAAACAAACCCCCATTTTTTTGCCAATTCAAATTCGCCATTTGTATAATACAAATACGCCAAACGCCCCGATAAACGTCCATAATCAGATTCAGACAATCTGTTTTTAAAAATTTTATTTTCTAAAATTAAACGTGCGGTTTTACTACTACCTGAACGAATCGCTTTTTTAAATGCAGTAATATTTTTATTTACCTGACCAGTATATTGCTTTTCAGTCCATGTCTCGGATTGTGCCGTTTCAATAGATGCGCCACCTGTCAATATTGCAGGGACAACCGCATTGCGTACCTGGGCTTGTTTTATTGTCGCCAATTTTGCCATACGCACCGCCCCAGGCATATCATAATACTTTTGCATCCAGGCATTTAATTCAGCGCCACGCGTATGATAACTCTTAGAAATATAACGTTGATATAAAATTTCATTTTTTAATATATTGTCCGAAATTTGTGGCTCTAATTTTTGTGCAGCATCTATTTTCTCTTTGGATTGCAATAAAAATATCTGTTGATAAATAGCCGCGTCAGAATCAGATAATACTTCAATATCAACTTTGGCAAAAGACACCAAAGGGAACATAGCCGCAATAAAGATATAAACAATCTTTTTCATATTTTATCAGAACAACGATGTCTTTGGCAATTTGCAAACGATTGCATCATCTGCAGCCTCTGGTATTTGGTCTATTATTTTTTTGAAATCAGAAATTTTTGAAAACTTACGGTACACAGAAACAAAACGAACAAACGCGATCGGGTCCAAATTTAACAAAGAATCAGATACCATTTGACCCACAGTCGCACTCGTCACCGTATCGTCCAAACTTTCGGTTTCTAATCTGCGCTGAATAGAAGCAACCAGACGCTCTATCTGTTCATCACCAACATCACGATTACGACAAGCGAGTTTTATACTGCGACGCAATTTTTCACGATCAAACGGTTCAAGTTTTCCATTATTTTTATGAACAACCAAGTCACGCATCTGAACGCGTTCAACAGTTGTAAATTTAGCACCGCATTGATTGCACACGCGACGACGACGGATAACCGAATCTTCGGTATCCGGGCGGGAATCTGCCACTCTGCTATCTGACGAATTACAATATGGACATCTCATACCTATAACGGTAGCAACGAAATTCCTATCGTGCAAGTATAATTTATATTCAAAAAAATTGTTTTTTTATAAAAATCAAGACATTTTTTTTCAAATTCGTGCCTTAATGCAAATTTTTTAGGGTCAAAATATGGTAAAATACCCTTAAGCGAGTGACCAAGAGAGAGATGGACAAATACTTAAATCAGATTTTAACTGGTGATTGTGTCGAACTGATGCACAGTATTCCTGATGCGTCTGTGGATGCAGTATTTGCCGATTCGCCATACAATTTACAACTGGGTGAAAAAACTCTATATAGACCAGAGGATCAAACCGCTGCGCGTGCTGTTCGTGATTCATGGGATGCATTTGAATCACCACAACAATATGACGAATTTACACGTGCATGGTTATCAGAATGTAAACGCGTTTTAAAACCAGATGGTGCGTTGTGGGTAATTGGTTCTTATCATAATATTTTCCGCGTTGGTGCAATTCTCCAAGATTTAGGTTTTTGGATTTTGAACGACATTGTTTGGGTCAAAACAAATCCTATGCCGAATTTCCGCGGAACACGTTTTACAAACGCCCACGAAACACTTATATGGGCAACCCCGCGCAAGACTGGCAAATACACATTTAATTACGAAACGATGAAGAAACTAAACAGCGGTAAACAAATGCGTTCTGATTGGAATATCGATATTTGTTTGGGTCACGAAAGAATCAAGGATGAAACAGGCAAAAGTCTGCATAATACGCAAAAGCCACTTGATTTATTACGTCGTGTAATTTTATCGTCAACCAAACCCGGGGAAATTATTTTAGATCCATTTATGGGTTCTGGAACAACAGCGGCGGCAGCCAAGGAATTAGGACGTCAATTTATCGGTTTTGAACGTGAACAATCTTATGTTGATGCAGCACTAAAACGTATTAAAAACATTAAACCTATTGATTTATCAGATATAGAAGTAACCGCACCCAAACGTGATGAAATTCGCATCGCATTTCGTGAATTGATTGATGCTGGATTATTATATGTTGGTCAGACATTGGTTGCACCAAACGGTGAACGTGCAATTATTACATCTGATGGACAATTGGCACACCCATTATATGGCAAGGCGTCTATTCATATCATGGCGGCGCGTATTCAACACAGCGTTAGTTTTAATGGCTGGGATTATTGGTCTGCACAAAAACGTAATGGTTCATTAGTTGCGATAGACGATCTACGTAAATATATCCGCGAAATTAAATCAGGTCTACGCAAAGTCGCATAATCTATATTATTGAAATGCTTCCTATTGGCGACACCGTTTCTGTATGAAATAATGGTGACGACAAAGGGACAACAAAATGAAATTACAATATATTTTATTAAGCACTATTTTATTATTACCAAACATTACAAATGCCTGTACAGGCATAACATTAAAATCCAAAGATAAATCAATTATTGTTGCACGCACAATGGATTGGTCTGGCGAAGAAATGGACAACATGTATGTTGTTGTTCCGCGTGGTCATACGAGTCGTTCATCATTGCCGAACAACGCTGATGGCGGAATGTTATTCACCGCAAAATATGGATATGTTGGTTTAGCAGTACTAGCACCCGAATATATAATTGACGGCACAAATGAAGCAGGTCTGTCCGCAGCCCTATTCTATTTTCCGAAATATGGGAAATATCAAAACTATAACCCTGAATATACAGAAAACACAATCGCAGACTTTCAACTGGTTCCATGGTTATTATCGCAATTTGATAACTTAGACGATGTAAAGACGGCAGTAAATAACATACGCGTAATAAATTTTGACCCGCGTGCGGAAACCGTTCATTGGCGCATTACTGACAGAGCCGGCAATCAAATTATTTTAGAAATTATCAACGGTATTCCACAATTTTACGAAAGCAAATTGGGGGTTTTAACAAATGCACCAGGATACGAATGGCATTTAACAAACCTTAATAATTATATCAATTTACATCCTGGGGCAGTTGCCCCCAAAACAATGCACGATGTTGAATTACGCCCAACTGGTGCCGGCAGTGGATTTTTAGGCCTGCCTGGGGACTTTACCCCACCATCGCGTTTTGTTCGTGCCGCATTTTTTGAAACATATTCATTACAACAAGCTTCAGCATCTG
Source organism: Candidatus Enterousia sp. (assembly GCA_045616625.1). GTDB lineage: Bacteria > Pseudomonadota > Alphaproteobacteria > Rs-D84 > Rs-D84 > Enterousia. Next base: position 44,353 of record JAZLHA010000013.1, on the reverse strand, counting down.
AATCAATTCGCCAGGCATTTCATATTTTAAATAATTTTGATGTTCCATTGGGTGTTCAATTTAATGTGGACAAGGCACCAAACAATATGCCATCAGCGACTCAATGGACAATCGCAACAGATTTAACAAATATGCAAATATATTATCATACAATGTATAACAGAAATATACGACATATAGATATGCGTGCGATTGATTTTAAAACAATTCCATACCAATATCACAGCCTGGACGAAAATAAAACCCAACCAATAACCGATGTAGAAATTACAACATCTGACACGATTTAAATAAATAAAAAACATCGTACAGACGTTTTTTTATTATCTGTTCTTAGAAAAAATTGTTTTCACGAATCCTTGCACTTTTTTCTTTTGTTTACGTGTCAGTTTTCCATTTAATTTTTCTGTCGCCTTTTGCACAGTTTGCTTTTTATCTACTTTTTTACCGCCATATTCTTGTATCAAATGATTAATATGATATATATCTACATATGTTCCATCATAATGATGTTTCATAAACCCACGTTTTAAACAACGCAAAGCTTTTAGTGCCTGTAACCTTGTTGCCTCGGGCATCTCATAAACAGAATTCCAACGGGGACGACTCGCCAAACTTTCCCCAAGACGTGAGAACCATCCCCAACCATTAGAAAAGAACCTATCTTCTAAAACGGCTAAATAATAATTACGTAAATCTTTGTGTTTTATTTGCCCAACATATTCAAAAATTGTTTTGATTTTTGATAAATCAATTATTTTAAAATGTTCATCTGGCATGGCTTGAACAATATACCAAATTGGTGCAGGTTGGTCATCGTTATATAAATTATACTTTTCTTCAATCTCGAGATTTCTAACACCTATTGCCGCTTTATTAGAAAACACCTTTCCATGTCTTTTTTCAAATTCTGCTTTTAACATAATCGCTCCTTTACCTGTAAAGTATACTACATATTCAATTATTGGTCTAGTTATTTATTTTAGAAATATGCTACATTATATTCGCAAAATCTACGTATTGTCGAACCTGGGCAACTTTCGTTGTACAGCCGAATCTGGATGGTATACACAACAAAAATAAAACCGACATCTGTCGGTTTGATTTTTGTGGCGGAGTTTAACCAAATGACGGTGTTCCGCATACAGTAAACTACATTGTTTTTCCCTCAGTTTCAGGGAAAATCGCATGATTTTCATCATTATAATTGGGAAAAGTGCCAGATTTATAAACCTTACAGCCATTTTCTAAAAATATCTTCAGGGAAACTTTCAGGGAAAAACGTTATACTTTCAGGGTATTTAATATAAAAATGGGCTTACCGCCCATTTCTGTTATATAACACATGGCGTCTTAATGTGTATCTGGAATTTTATACCAATCAAACAACGCATTAACATTGCATCTGGTTAGGTGCGGGGTTTGAATCTTTTCTGGGGCAGTAACCTTTTTAAAATCATTACTATCTTTGTGTAGCATATCCAGGAACCCAGATAATGCTTTTTCATTAACATGTGAATCCCATTTGGCTTCCACAAGCAACTGCTTAACCCATTTCGCCCTATCTGCGCCTAAATATCTAAAATCTGGTAAACTACTGCAATAATCCCTTAATTCTATAAACCATTCAACCAGTTCGTATTTAGCCCATGCACAAAGTTCAAATGCAGTATTGCATATCAATTCTGTAGGGCATGGATATACACGGGTTGCTTGGAACAGTGAACGTTCGACTTCTGTTTCATCGGCACCGATATTACGAACTTGCCACACCTCTTCAATAGAATCCCAAAAAGATTTTTCACAAATTACTGTCTGTAAAATATTTTTAGCCATTTCATGTATATCAACTAGTGAATAAATGTGTGCAATGTTATCCAACATATCCATCGCTTCAAGTGTTCTTACACGGTCTATCTGCTGAATAGACAGAATGTGCATATTTGGCTGAAACTTTCCACGATGGTTAGCAAATTCGATGGCTTTTTCCTCGGTAAGAATCCCCGAGTCCAGCAAACGATCCCATAATTTTGTGGAATTAGCATTCCGGGCGTTATTATATGTTACTATTTTTATCACATCCCTACGTGCACTAGCGTTTTTACCTATACCATCATGTATCATAGATTTTGCCATAGCCTGACTCTTGGTCATTCTTTTACCATCTTTGGTCACAATTATCGTATTTAATTCTTTAATAAAATCATCAATAAATGTTGATTGTTGTTTGGGTTTCCTTCGCTTACCACCAGGATTACCAGATTGCCCAGGTTTAAATTGGTATTCTTTTGGGGGATTGCCCTTACCAACTTTATATTCTTTAACCTCTGCCACATTCATTACGCCACCTCTTGATTTAATTTGTATATTTCATTAAAAGTTTTACCAGATTGCACAAGTACTGCATCCTTGCCAGTGACTTTTTGCCAACGGCGAATTGTTGTGTTTATATACTTGGGTTCAATCTCAATTCCTCGACATATGCGTCCAGTCCTTTCACATGCCAATAAAGTTGTTCCAGATCCTAAAAATGAATCTAAAACAATGTCACCACGATTAGTCACATCCATTATTGCATCAGCAACCATTTGAACGTTTTTTACGGTCGGATGTAAAAGCAATTCTTCGCGATTACCAGTGTTTACACCAGGGTAATCCCAAACATTTGTTCGATTACGTCCATGTACCCCTAATTCAATATTATTAATGTGCGGCGCAGTGCCATGTTTATATATAAATATCAGTTCATGCTTTGACCGGTATAGCGACCCCATACCACCAGATGACTTATTCCAAACGCACAAATTTTTCATCTCTGTATAGGTTTCGTCACAAGCAGTGGTAATTTCTATTATATGTCGCCAATCCATACATAAATAATGCAAAGAACCTTCGACAGAATAATTACGCAACAAGGTAAATGCAGTCCGTAAAAAATCTTTGAACTCTTGTCTGGTCATTTCACCAGATGCCATTGCAAATTCATCATGGTGAATATTCCCACTGCCACAAACATGTCCATCAATATGTACATTATATGGTGGATCAGTAAAAACCATCCTTGCTCGATTTTCTGCCATAAGTTTCTTAAAATTGTCTTCTATCAGTGCATTACCACATAATATAATATGATCCCCTAACTGCCACAAGTCGCCATCACGGGATACTATTTTACCCTCAGGGATGTCTGGCATATCATCGGCGCTATCATGTTCTAATAATTCGTCATTCTGTGATTGAATCAACACATCTATATCTGCCAAGTCAAATCCTGTAACATCTAAATCAAAATCTACACCCAATTCTGCTAAATCTTTAAATTCTAAACTAAGTAAATCTTGATCCCAATCACCATTTATCGTCAATTTATTATCTGCAATACGGTATGCCCGTTTTTGTGCATCAGTTAAATGCGTTATACGAACACAAGGCACACTTTCCATACCTAATTTATTGGCCGCCAGCAGTCGCCCATGACCAGCCAACAAAATATTATTTTCATCAATCAACAACGGATTGGTAAAACTAAATTCACGTATAGAATTTATTATCTGTTGTATGTGTTTATCTTTATGTATGCGGGTATTTTTTGCATACGGTTTAATATATTTTGGGTTTATGTTTTCAATGTCCATTTTTTACTCCTTCAGCTTTTTACTAAGTTATTCAACACTACGGACGTTATTTAAAATTTGGATTTGGTTGGAATTTTATAATATAGATGGGGGATACCGCACCTGTTATAAAAATCCCCCTAATTCCAATTATTAATATGCCATAAAACAAACTAAATATGCATACTTTTTTATGTATAAATGTTTGATTTTTGGTTATGAAAACTATAAAATATAGGGCAGCATGGGGGATTGTTCCACTTGTGTTTATCGCTGTTTTATAAACTTGAAAAAATACCCATTTTATTGTAAAATAATCACTGATATCGGGAATTCCGATATTGAGGTGTAGTTACCTCTTACGAAGCGTCAGCGCTGACGTTAATAGCCCTGCAGCCTTATGGTTGGAGGGTCGGTGAATAAGGCATTTGCTAAATAAGCCACACTATTCTTCGTATAGTAACTAACCTCCAGCCACCAATTTATCTTGGTGGTTTTTGACTAACAACAACAAGGGGGTAAACATGTCAAACCGTGCAGCTAAAACGCCAGTATTAATTGATAAATCCAACAAATATGAAAAATTAAATCGAGTATTACTATCATCTGAAACAATAAAAGAAAAATGGCTGCAAGATTTATTAGCAAAAAACCCATCAATTTTACCCACTGGTGATGTTGACCCCACTTATTCCCCATTGTTTTTAATCGGTCGTGAAATCATGACACCAAACGGCAGGATTGATAATCTATATGTGACCCCAAATGGACATTTAGTCATAGTTGAAACAAAACTTTGGTCTAACCCAGAAGCCAGACGTGCAGTTGTCGGACAAATCATTGAATATGCTAAGGCTATCAAAACATGGGATTATGAAAACGTAAATCGTGCATATAAAGAATATCACAAAACAAAAACTAATTTATTTGATGCACTTGTTGCTGCAGGTCACAAAGATAATACCGACGAAATAGAATTTGTGGATACCCTAACAAAGAACATTCATAAATCTCGCTTTTTATTAATGATTGTTGGTGATGGAATTCGTGAAAATGTCGAAGAATTACTAGAAAGCACCAGTAATATGATTGATATGCACCACAATATAGCCCTCTGCGAATTAGAAATATATAAACTTGGAACATCAAAAATTGTTATTCCGCATTTAACTGCACACACCAAAGTTGTTACACGTGGTGTTATCAGTATTGAAGATGGATCTATCAAAGTAGAAAACACAGAAGAAGAACTGTCAAACCCTGTAAATACACATAACAAAAAATTGCAGACAGACGAAGAATTTATTAAAAACTACATTAAATCACATCCTAACACTGACGCAGAACAAATCAGCAACTTTATGGATGCTATAAGAAATTTAGGTTTTTATATCAATTATGGTGAAAAAAGTATAATTATCCATTTGCCTAACATAGCACCATTAATAAACATCAGTTTTAAAGATAATTGGTTTGTACCAATCAAAATTATGAACGCATTAAAGCGACGCGGATATTCCGAATTAATGGCAAATTCGCTATTCGCTGACTTAAAACCATTCATCAAACATACTCCACGTTCTAAATCAAAACCATATGACAAACTGGATGTGTTTTATTTCTTGGATGAAAATATTATCACATCAAAACGCGAAGCATTCTTAAATGCATTAGAATCATTTAAGAATAAGTTTTAAAATCAAATAAGTAACTTTTTTAATAAGTCAAAATACGCATTTCAATTTTGTTACGAACGAAAGCATATCTAATAATATAAATATATTTACAGATAAATTGACTTATATGAAAATAATGCTAAAGTGGTATATTATGGGCAAGTTTAAGTCATATAGTTGAAAAATTCATAAAGGTACTTACTGTGAAATTACGAAAAAATATATTTGGGATTTTAAACATCACCACACAACCACATTCGCCACAAATGTATTGCGATCTATTTAACGCGGCTTTTCAGAATGGAAAAAGAGGACTAGATTCAAAATATTATGGAGAAAAACGCGGTATTATCGGCAAGCTGCTCCCATTAGACGATATACAAAATGCTTTAATAGGCGCGTTGTATATTTTCTCAACAATAGACAAAGATAAACCTTGGCTTAATCTTGAGAAACTTGATGAAGCCGAGGGCTATGAAAAAAACGAAATTAAAATACCAGAGTGTTTACGCCCTAACTTGACTACATGCCACTTTATATTTGACACTGCCAGCCATAAACTGTACTTTGAAATGAAAAATAAAAAACAAGAAAGTTTTGGGCCTAAAAATATAAAAAATTTATTTAGTAACATCCTTAATAATGATGTGCTGTTCCAAAATTATGGCCAAGTGGATGTGACTTTGGTTCCAGAATCTAACGTACTAGATGTATTATTAGCCAATCCAATTATAAAAAAATTGGAAATAAAAATAACACCTCCAAATCCAGATGACCTGGCAGATTCAGAAAGAGAGATAATGGACAGACTTAACAATATGAATGCAAAAGCAGAAGAAATTAACTATACAGCCGCGAATGAAAACGGTTTAACCATAAGTGCAGATACGAAAATTATTGCACGGATAGCAAGTACAAATGGCTTAGTTTCTGTTAGGGCAATAAACAAAAATGGTCAAACAATGACGGATTCCACAAGAGAACATCCTTGCATGGAGTTTTTTGATTCTGATCCAGAATCGGGCATTGATAATGTTCTTAAAGAATTTTTAAGAAAAATTAGAGCAAACTGATGAAAAAATTTTTATCTATACATAAAAAAAATACAGAAAATATTTTTGATATTTTAAAAGATATTTATACTGATGGATATGGTGGATTTTCTAAGATATTTTCTTCTTTTTATTTTATTTTTTCTATTTTTTTGACCATTTTTATGTGTGGTGAATGGATAAATAATTGTTCCTGGATCGATAATGTTAAAACGATTATTCCTGCGTTATTGGGTTTTTCTTTGGCCGCCTATACATTGCTATCAACTTTTGGAGAAGACGATTTCAGAAGATTAATTTCACAAAGAAGGAAAAACCAGACAACAGAAACATTGTATATGCAAGCAAATGCAGCTTTTGTACACTTTATAATAATACAATTACTGTCTTTGTTTTTGGCTCTTATAGGAAAAACTGTGATAAACATAATGCCCACATATGGGATAATGATATTTTCTGGTATATCAACATTAATTTTTGCGTATGCTTTACTTTTATGTTTGGCTACTATCATAAATATTTATAGAATCGCTAGGGTTTATCAAGCATATAACAATATTAAAAGAGCGAAACAAGCGGATAAATAATTTTTCATGACATTGACGATAATAGGATTTTAGTTCGACTCCTATCTAAAATGTTAAAATAAATCAATAAAAGAATAAAATATAATATACATCTAAGCTTTTTTATATCTTATATATTTATAAGAAGAATGTGTTTGAATAAACATATTGATATGTTTAGTAATTATTTCCTTAGGTATAGAATATATGTCATTCATTAAACCATTTATAAATGCACCGGCTAATATACCATAAACATTTTGCAATGCTAATTCATTATTTGCGATTGCATAATATTTACCGTTATTTTTCTTATGCGATTTTGGGTGAACTATTACGTTGCGTATTTCGCACAAAGCGTTGCCCAGATTTTTATCTTGTTTTTGGGAATATTTTAATATGCGTTTTATTTTTGTTTTCCATGATGTTGATAAATTTTCTGAAACAAAACCATCTATGTCATTGTTTTTAGGTTTTCCTCGTAAGTTTTGTAAAGTTTCTATGTAAGAAATCAACATTACATAATCTTTTTGACTAATTACCGACCGATGTTCGTTCAAGATATCTTCAATTCCTGTAATCAAATTATGCCAACCTGGTTCGTCATAGACACTTAACCATCTGTTGAGTGATGCATTTAACAAATTATTATCTTTATTTATTACAAAATCCCTTATGGTTATTGGCATAAAAACATGTGATAATTTTTTATGATTATGCACAGAAGAATAAGCAAAATCCTTGCAAAGCATGGGATATGCTTTGTGATATATTTTGTCATTCCTGTCGTGTTTCACAACATCAATCCAGCTAAAATTTATACCTATCTTACAATCCACTAAAAATTCTAAAAACAACCGCAACTTATGTTCAAGCATTCTATAAATAGAGAATTTGTTATAACCTGACTTTATATGAATAGCGATATTCGTGTGGAGACGTTTTAATAAATTATATTTGTTTTCATCTAAGAATGGTTGTATATGCTTTTTAAATGAATTCATAATATTATTAGATTCTGCAGAAAAAGAACAAATGATATCATCAAAATCATCAGCGGAATAAATGGTGTGAGCTGTTGCATTCACTATTTCAAGCGAAATTTGTGTTTTACCTATTACAACTGGTATTTGTGTAAATGTCACCATAGAACTAATGTTTTTATTTGTGGACAAAAATTGATAGAAATTGTCATCATAGTCTATATATAAGCCACTTATTATAAAATTTTTTAGTAAATCACCAAAAACAATTACTCTAGCAGATCCTGTAACAAATTCTGACAAGACGAGATGTATACTCATTCCAGAACGTTGTAAAAACACTTCAAATAATGTAATCGGTATGGTTTCTTCTCCATGACGAATTATACCATGTATTATACGTAAAGATTTATTAACAAGTGGTTTTACATCTGTATTAAACACCGAGATTTGAATCCCTGTTTCTGGAGAATAACTCAATTTTCCAGAAAATTCCTTACCTGGTTTATTTGGCATCCAAAAAGTGCCTACCCATTCATAATTTTTATGATGATCTAAATCCAAAGTCGCCATATTTTTAATAATTATTTATCAGTTGGAACCGGTAACCCAAATTTTTGTAAAGGAATATATTCAAAATAATACGAACAACCGACAGATACGATGTAATCTAATACATCTTGATAGCATGGCTGTTTGAACCAATCACTTAACAGGTAGATATATTCGACTTCCATGTTCAGTTGTGCCAACAATTTTTTATATTGCTTTTTCTTAAAATCGCATGTTTGTAATTTTTCGTCTACAGAACCCGCAACACGTTGAAACTTACATTCAATAACAAAAAACGTATTGTTTATAACAACATAGATAGAATCATCTGGCAACAGTTTTTTAGATAATATAGATTTCCAGTCAATGCCACGATATTCCAAGAATTTATATAATGCAGTTTTCTTAAAGATAGATGCTACTTCTTCGCCTTTGTACAAAACAGAAACCCAGCCACGTTTATCGTCCACGCAATCATACCCTGTTTGTGAACATAAAAATGTTCGTAAATCTGTTTTTCCTTCAAAAACCAAACCTGTTTTGGTATTTGCTCCGCCAATTCCGTTCGCTTTCATTTTTTGTCCTTTTTCTCAGATACATCATAGAGTCTTTTTTCCGCCAGGTCAACAAATTGTGGCTCTTGGTCTATACCCACAAATAGACGACCATGCTTTAATGCGGCGACACCTGTCGTGCCACTGCCCATAAATGGGTCCAAAATCAAATCGCCTGGATTCGTTGATGCCAGAATTATACGTTCCAACAACTCTACTGGTTTTTGTGTTGGGTGTTTTCCAAACTTCTTTTCTGATTTTGTTGGTGTGCCAATAGCCCAAACACTACGCATCTGGCATCCGGCTTTCTTAATAAAATCTTTTGGGAAATCACCATTTTTCATGGCTTCGTAATTAAATGTATGTTTTGCCTTTTTGTTTTTGCGTGCCCATATCAGTGTCTCGTGGCTTGCGGTAAAGTATCGGCAAGACATATTTGGACTGGCATTAGGTTTAAACCATGTTATGTCGTTTAATATATGAAAACCCAATAACTGCATAGCAAAACCACACGAATAAATACTGTGATAAGTTCCACTGACCCAGAGTGTTCCGTTCGGTTTCAAAACACGATGGCATGCACAGAGCCATTTTTTATGAAATTCAAAATCATCACTAAGTCCATGTGATTTATCCCAATCGCCTTTGTTCACAGATACAACGCAACCATTTTGGCATGTGATACCACCATTAGAAAGCATATATGGCGGGTCAGCAAAAATCATATCAAAAGTATTCTCAGGAATCTCGGCTAGTTTTTCAAGACAATCTGCACAATAAAGACGATACTGTTTTTTAGTCATAATTTGTAATCAATAATTCACGAATTGCATCACGACCATCAGCCTTGGAATTTATAAGACGTTTAGCCAAAATACGGTTAATTTTATAATCTTTATATAAATCGTCAAAGAAAGGATCATCAATATAATTGGTCGGATCTGAATTGCTCAACATTTGCAATGCACCCATCTGATGACACTTATCAAAAACAGCTTTTATCCGTTCTTGTTCATCGTCATCAAAATCACCAACAGCGTACGAATTAAATGAAGAGGTTTCGCGAATTGGACGATATGGTGGGTCATAGTAAATAAAAGTATCCGCTTTTACATAATCTGGTGTGGCACCAAAATCAGCTTGTATAATTGTCGTAATCTGTAATGCTTCGGATACGTTACGCAAGTTTTCTTCATCCAATATACGCGGATTCGTATATTTGCCCATTGGGACATTGAATTCATTTTTGCTATTTACACGGAACAAACCATTAAAACATGTTCTGTTTAGGAATACAGTTAAAGCAGCACGACGGACGAAACTATGACTATAAACATTAGCATCTATATTTTTATCAAAGCTATTATATTCGTCACGTCTAGCGTAATAATACGCTTTGGTATCATCTGTATGTTTATATTCTGTTTGAATTTTAGTCAGCTCAACGATCAAATCTTCTACATCATGTTTGATAACATTGTACAAAATTACTAGTTCAGGGTTAATATCAAACAAGAAGGCTTCATGAATAACATATTTATTGTAAATATCGAAAAACACTGCCCCACCACCAACAAAAGGTTCAATATAACGCTTGATACCGCCCATTTTTAATTTTAGGGGTAATTTTTGCTCAATTTGGCTCAGTAATTGCCCTTTGCCACCGGCCCATTTCAACACAGGGTGGCATTCTGTATAATCTGGCAATCTTGCAGGTATTGCTATCAAAACTCATCCTTTCCTTGTTGCTATATTAGAAGAAAATAGCAGATAAAATCAAGGTGTTTTATAACATTTTACGTGGTGCGTTTTTCCACAATGCTGCTATTTGGAATAGTTTGCGGTACAATCGGTGAAATAACCACGCTTGCTTGCATGTTAGTTTTCCATTTTGCTTATATCTTACATTTGATTCTAATTCTCGTAATGATCGGCAAGTGGCGAAGTAGAGCATAATAAAGTCGGTTTTGTTACTGGGCTCGATTTCTCGATAGTGTTTATATTTCATGACAACTCCTTTTATGTTGTCGCATTTGTCATTACTTTCAACTAAAAGTCCAGTCATTTTATTTGTTTTTTAAGCAAATCTTGGTGATTAATAATTATTGTTAAAAATATTTGACAAATATAATGTTTTTGTCTAATATACAATTGTTAAATTAGGATTATAATGAAAGAAACTAAACCTAAAAGTCTTTTTTTGTGGCCCAGAGAAATGTTCGCGCCACCAAGTTTATTTAAGCACTATGTATACTTGGGTGAGATGGCTGGGGTCGCCAAAAAATACTCTGATGTTGATATTATAGACCTAAGCTTGCAGAATATATCCAGGCAAGAATTCGTATCCAGGTTATCAGATAGAGATTTTGTGTTTATACCGGTTGAAGTATACACTGCTAGGTCAATTGTAAATTTGGTAGAATACGTAAGGAATCAAACAAAAGCAAAGATTATTGGGTATAGTACGGCTTGCGCTTTAAATCCTGGATTATTTACCAATTATTTTGATTATGTTGTTGCATCTGGTTTTAGGGGAAACGCAATAAAAGCTATATTACAGGGCGATTTTTCGGATTTTTCAATTGATGGCAACATCATAAAAACAAAGCAAAAACCATCTAATATCGAATGGGGTATTGCACCATTAAATCAAATGCCTGTACAAGAATATTTAAAGATTTCAAACAATGAAGTGGAATTGAGTGTACAAATGGGATGCAAAGCGAACTGTGCCTTTTGCATGGAAAAAATATTTCATCCGGCAAGTTTTGTAGAGTATCGTCCAATACCAGAGATTGTTAAGTTTTTTGAAACAAATATTTATGATAGGTATTTTTTAGATGCTACCACTTTTACTATAGATAAAAAATGGGTGTTAAATTTATGCGATGCTATCAGGACAGCAAATGTACCCAATATACCCAAGTGGCGTACTGTTACTCGTGTAGACTGTTTAGATGAAGAATTGTGTGTGGCTATGTCTTCGGCAGGTTGTTACCAAATTGGTCTTGGCATAGAATCGTTATCACCAAATGTTCAAAAAAATGTTCACAAAGTCATCCAAGAACAAAAGATTATTCAAGTGTTTGATATGTTGAAACGCAATAATATTCAACCTCGCGGTTTCTTTATTTTGGGTCTGCCTGGTCAAACAAAAGAAGATGTTGATTACTGTTTGTCTTTCATAAAAAACAATAATATCCCGTGTCGTTGGAAAGAATACTTGCCTCTTCATAACGTAAAAACGTTTAATGATATTGCGCAACTTAAACCGTTTGAAAAAGATTCTTTCTTTTTCCACCCAGTGGCAAACATGTCCAAAGAAGACTATTTGAAAGTATTATTGAAAGATACCAGGTATACAAGGAGCAAATAAAATGATTGGCCGTGTTTTAGAAACAAAAAAAATGAAAACATTTATTTTTATCAAAGTTGGCAATGCCAATGAGGTTGTGTGTGGTCAAATAGATAAAAGTTTAGAACCAAGACCCCATACCAGTGATATTGTTAAATTTGATATAGAAAATGATCCAAATGAAATATTGCCACATTTTGTAAACATGGATGTGTTAGAAAGATGCAATGCGCCCGAAGCTGTTAACCCAGATATGATACAAATATCATTATATAAAAGTAAATTTGAACAAATTGCAGATGAACATTTCTCTAAAATAGGCGCAGTAAAAGTTCGTACCCCTACACTGGGAAGATATAAAGGCACTTCAAATATAGATCCTTATGAAACACAGAATAAAAAAGGCAAAACATTATATTTAAAATTTACGCACGATTTATTGCTGCGTTCCGTATTGGCCGATTTGATGGTACCTGTTTATGAGATAGGAAATGTTTTCAGAAATATGGGGATTTCTTATAAATATGCTACAGAATATACGATGTTAGAATCTCATATACCATGTCAAGATTTACAATATGGTATACATTTTGCGCAAACAATTTTGCAAGATTTTGCACATTCAATTGGAAAAAATGATTTTGATAATCTGCCCGTTAAGACATTACAGCAATCTTTTTCTGAATTTGGTAAAGATCTTACTAGTATGTCTGATTCAGAACAAGTTGGTTTCTATAAAGATAAAATCAAGCCATCAGGAACCTTTGTTTCTGTTTACCAACCAGCTATTGCAAGTCCATTGGCTAAAATAGACCCAGAAACTAACTTAGGACTTGATGCAGAGGTAGTATATAATGGTAAAGGAATAGCTCATATATATGTTTGTGAAAATAATTATGATAAACTGGTGAAAATTTTCAGAAACCAAGATAAAACCCAACAAAGATGGGATAAAGACTTTTTATTAAAAGCTAAAGCTGGCATTCCTTCAACTGTCGGTGTTGCAATAGGATTGGACAGAACCATAGCTGGATTATTCGGGGTTACCGTCAATGATTTAGTCATGAGGGGAAAATTATCAAATGAACGATGAAATCAAAACGATAGAATTTTTAAAAACAGGCTTATCGTTGCAGACTCATATTGGCTGTCCAATAAAGTGTTCTTATTGTGTTGTTACTGGTTTTTATGATGATATGGCCAAAACCCAACAACTCATAGATACTGACACCTTGATAAATAACTTAATGAAACATGAATTTTTTAATGACGATGTTATTTTGATGGTGAACAATAAAACAGAAGGTTTTCAACCAAAGGTTGAAAAATACACTTTTGATATTTTGGATAAACTTAAGAATTATGGAATAAAAAATCCAAAAGTATTGATAACAAAACTTCCGATACCCCTAAGATATACAGAATCTTTGACTGATAATAATGTTTTTGTGTTTACAACGTATTCTGGCATGCCATCTTCTATAGAACCAACATCAACCCCAACAAACTTATCTAATATTATAAACAATATCAAAATATTAAGACAGTGTTCTGATGCCAGACATGTACATTATTGGCGTCCTATTGTTAGAAATATAAATAGCAGTTCTGACACTATTAATAACATATTAGAAAATGTAAACGGTGTATTTGATTGCTCTGTTATATCTGGCATACGTTTAACACCTGTTATAAAACAACATCTAGAAAGTCGGGGGGCAGATTTTTATGATTGGAATGGTGATATTAATCATAAATTTTTACCTGAAGATATTTATAGTCAAATTATACAATCACGGAACAAATTATGTCCTGAGTATAAGTTGTTTACAAAGACAAGTTGTTCTATAAGTCATTTGTTGCATAATTTTGATGCGAATTTAAATTTTGTAAAAAGAAATTATTCTTGTTCTGTCCAATGTCCAAATGGGCCAACATGCAAATCGTATCAACCGCAATATACATACAAAGAACGTGAAATATTAAAAAAGTTCGATTTATTGGATTGCGCGAATTTTACAGATGGTGCTTTATACATAAATAAACCAATTTCCCAAGAATTAAAAGCATTTCTTACTCAAACAATAAAATTAAGAATTATAGTTCCTGAAACATTAAAATCTTATACTGAAGGTATTTTCAATGCAAGAAATGGGCGTTCTTTGTGATTTTCATGGCACCTTGGTAGATGCTAACAAAGCATGGATCAAGGCTTTTGAAACTTATAGTATTCCTGATATGAATCAGGTAATTACAGACGTATATCACAAAGTGAATCGAAAAATAATATGTCATAGGTACGGTATAGATTATGAAGAAATAAAAAATCAATACACATATTTTCTAGAAGTTCGTTATGAAATAGTGAATCTTGTTAAATTATTAAGTAATAACGCAGGAATAATAATAGTTTCAAATTCTAGCAGGGAACGTTTGCTCAGGGACATAGATTTTGTAAAATCAAATTTAGATTTGAATATACTGGAAATATTATCTAAAGAAAATGGTAACAAAAGCGATCCCGATTACATAAATCGGTTATTAGATAAATATAATTACAAGTCTGCGTATTTGATAGGGAACGATATAAGGGAAGATTTTAATTCTTCCCATCGTATAACAAATATATTTGTTCCCTATAAAAACACAATAATTATGAACAAAAGTTTATAAGGATATATTTATTACATTTTCATCTGTATTTATACGTGCTTTGCCACCAATAGGAAACACAAAATACGGCATAGTATGTCCAAAGTCCAATCCTGTTATAACCGGTATTTGTCCTAACTTAACATGGTTGTTGAAAAATTCACGCAATCCATCAACAGAAAAATCAGAATTGTTTCTAAATCTGCCTATAACAATGCCTTTAATCTTATCAAAGTTCGGTTGTTGCGACAATGAAACAAAATTTCGTTTAAATAAATCGATACTCATACCATCATCTTCTAGAAATAATATCTTATCTGTTAAATCAGGCATGTACTGTGTTCCAAATAATAAAGGCAATGTTCCGATGTTACCACCGACAATAATACCTTCTGATTGTCCAGACTGCAGGATTTCACGTCCAGGATTTTTCATAAAATGTCTATCGTCTTGATTTTTATGCCATTTATCATCACTCCATTCTTCAGAATCTATAACATTAAACTGCCGTTGCTTACCTTTTATGATATCCATAAATGCTTTTTCTATGTAATCAAAGCCTTGTTTCATAGCAAAATGGCTAAAACAAGGACCATATAAGTTTATTAGATTAGATTTTTTTAACAAAGCATCTTGCAGTGCTGTTATATCGGAAAAACCACAAAAGATTTTCTGATTATTTCGTATCAATTCATAATCAATATAAGGTAATAACTCGTTAGAATTTGTACCACCAAATGCCGCCATAACGAGATCAACATCAGGATTTTGAAAAGCCTCATGTAAATCGGATACTCTACTTTGTATACTCGATGAACCGAACATATCTCGTTCAAAAGCGTGTTCGCCAAAAGATACGTTAAAGCCCAGAGATTTCAATCTTTCTTCGGCCAATTCTTTATTAGCCGGGGCCAAATTGGCCAAACTTGCCGCAGGAGCAATTACACGTATATTTACTATTTTTTTGTTGAAAATCATAATGAATATCCTTTATTTACCTGGGTATATATATACCAAATAAAAATCAAATTATCAACTTATTTTAACTTGACTTCTGGTGGTTTTAGAGCGGTAATTGGACGACATTAAAGGAGTTGATATGTCGTACAAAGATAAACTGCCAAAGACGTTGAAAGAACTACAGACACTGTCTTTCGATGAACGGGCGCGATTGTGGGCAAAATACTCGCCACACCCATTTAAACGCCAAATGCGGTCATTGTGGTACTATGTGCAATGTGACCGTCTAAATCTGCGCATAGAGCATAAATATCTGGCAAAAATTAAGAAATACAAAGACAATCCATCAGAATGCGACACTCGTGTTTATCAGCGTAAATACTGTATTTCACCTGGCACCGTTATAACCAGAACATTTCGGGGGATCGAACACCGAATTATGGTCAATGATAACGGAACATTTTATTACAATGGTCAGACATACCCCACATTATCGGCGGTTGCCCATCAGATAGCAGGCATGAAGGTTTCTGGTCCAAAGTTCTTTGGCTTAGACAAAGGAATCAAACATGACAATTAAATGCGCTATTTATACCCGTAAGTCAACCGAACACGGACTGGACCAAGAATTTAATTCCCTGCAAAATCAGGAAGAGTCCTGCAAAGCATATATTGCATCACAATCGTTCAACGGATGGCAATATTATAAAACATACAGTGATGTGGCGATATCTGGTGGAACCATGGAACGACCTGCATTAAAGCAAATGCTAGACGACATGGCACATGGACTGGTTAATACCGTCGTGGTGTATAAGGTTGATCGATTATCCCGTTCAATCTTAGACTTTCATAACATGATGAAATACTTTGAAAAATATGGTGCTAATTTTGTATCAATTACCCAATCGTTTGATACCAGTACATCCATGGGTAAATTAACATTGAATATGCTGTTGTCGTTTGCACAGTTTGAACGCGAAGTATCAAGTGAACGTGTGCGTGATAAAATCCGTGCATCAAAAGCCAAAGGGTTGTGGGTCGGTGGAACCCCACGATTGGGTTATGATGTTATAAATAAGAAATTAGTAGTAAATTCAACCGAAGCGGAACAAGTTCGCCATCTGTTTGAAAAGTATTTGGAATTACAATCTGTGAACGATTTAACAGAATACGCAAATCAAAATGGTATAAACGCTAAAAAGTGGACAACCGCCAAAGGCAACATCATGGGTGGACGTCCAATAGCCAAAATGAGCATGCACAGGATTCTGCGTGATAAAATATATATCGGCATGATAGAAAACAAAACAGAAGGCACATTTGCTAAAGGGGAACATGAACCAATTGTCCCCGAAGAGTTATTTAATCGCGTACAAGTTGCGTTGGCTAATAATGCGAATAATAAATCACCAAGTACACGTGCGCCGAATATACTGACGGGAAAATTGTTTAATCATAATGGCACTAAATTCATAAACCAAATGACCAGTGGTAAAGGTAAAAAGAAAATTCATTATTATGCAACCAAAGGATTTTATCTGACTGCTGCACGCGTGGATGAAATTGTGGTCAAAACCATAACAGATTTTCTGGATAGCGATATGTCTGCCCTGCCAGTTGATATTGCCACAACATTAAAACGCATTGATATAGAACACATGTCATACGCACAAAAGCGAAGTTTTATTCAATCTTTGATTGAAAAGGTTGTATATTCGCAAGAACAATTAATTTACACGATTACCACAGATGCACAAAAACTACAATCCTTTGTATCAACAAACTATGTGAATCAAAATGCCAAACAAATGGAATATATCATAGGCACCAACAGTATAACGATTACAGAAAAAGTATTCCTGCGTAAATATGTTAATACAGTATATGACCACGGCAAAAATGGTGTACTAAGCATTACCGACAATAACCACTTAATAGTCAAAGCATTTGCCACCGCTTGGAAATACAGAGAGTTATACGAACAGGATGGTAGCGTTGATGAAATCATAGCAAAGTTACACACATCACCACGATTGTTCTATAAATATTTGGCATTAGCCTATCTTAGTCCGAAAATTATAAACCGATTACTAAGTGGCAAAGCCAATATGGCTGTTAGAGATATCTTAGACAAAGCATCAAAGACAGGATATTTGGAAAAGCAAAAACAGTTTTTTGAAAATGCTTAATTCTTCAAAGTTTGTTTTATTTCCTCAATATGTTCCTTATCTTTTGTATCCATTATATATTGATTTTTTAACCTGATAAAAAACCAATCTTTTATAGCTGGATTCTTAAATTCGTATTGTAATCTAGAAAAAACCACTGTCTCATTAAAGGTTTTATCAATGATTAAATACTTCCAAATAGTTGATACATGGGCTTTAGCTGTGATCTTTAATATTCGTTTTTTGGGGTATAACGATGTTGCATAGTCATACAATACCAAGCATATTGCTATAAGTCGCTTTATAATCATAATTTCTTGTTCTTCTTCTCTATCTAATCGTTCCTTAAAAAAATCATAGCCGTATTTATGTGAATATTCATCTCTTGAATCCCTGTATCTTTTTGCCCAATATAAATCATTTTTTAATCTATTTAAATCATAACTCACTTCAGGCAGATCAACAATTATTTTATTAGCAATTCTTAATACATCTTCAATATTGACATCATCTTTAAAAGCAAAAATCTGTCTTTCTTTAAATGTTTGTTCCGTTTCCTTTTTATATTCAATAATTTCATTGAGATTATCTTTTTGATTTTCTATACATTGAAACAAATTTGCTAATAATATATTTAAATCTTGTATTTGTTCATCATCTTTTGTTTGTTTGGCATCTTTAAGTTTATCTTTCCTTTCTCGACGATATAAATAAAAGGTGCCGAACATAGAAAAATATGCGGGGATTGTTGCTGCAAGTATAGTTTCCCACTGACTTGGTCGTAATAAATCTATTAATAGTGCTATATCTGTAATTGGCACATCCATTGTTAAATCCAACGACATCTTATTTCCTTTTATTTTATTGACTAATATTTATACTTTTTTTTATTAAAAATCAACATATTGCCTCAGTAAAAATAGCCAAAGTATATCAATGCATACCATTTAGGTTGGTTTGATAAAATTAACGATATACACTGGTAATCTCACAGATAAAAAGCCCCAGAAACGGGGCGAAAAAGAACATCCCGTGGTAATTCCACGGGATGCTCAATATTTCTGGCGGATGGGGAGGGATTCGAACCCCCGGAGGCGTTGCCACCTCAGCGGTTTTCAAGACCGTCGCATTCGACCGCTCTGCCACCCATCCTAAACTTTTTTTCATTTCCGCCGGTCTTTTCAAACCTGCGGTTTTGTGGTTGTGCGTTGCGTATTATATATCATTTTTTTCTAAACGCAAATGCAAAAATTATCGCACCTGCAATAAACATTGCACCGGACAATAATTGTCCCATTGTTAGCCCCCACGACGTTAAGAAACCTATTTGTACATCTGGCGCGCGAAATAATTCGCAAACACTGCGAAAAGTTGCATATAACATTCCCATTATTCCCGCCAAAGCACCCGTGCGTTCACGTAACTTGGTATATTTATACAAACAAAACATTATTATAAACAATAGAACACCTTCAGTGGCAGCCTCGTAAAGCGGACTTGGATGGCGGGCGATTTCTGTTTGGCCATTAAACACAACACCCCATGGCAGACTTGTTGGACGACCCATAACCTCCATATTAACAAAATTTGCTATACGGCCAAAGAACAGTCCAATTGGTGCAACCGTCGCCAATAAATCAAGTATCGCAAATGTGTTTATTTTATTCTTATGGCAATATAACCAAGTTGCGCAAACAACACCCAGCAATCCACCATGAAAACTCATTCCCCCATGCCAGACTGCAAAAATTTCCATTGGGTTTGCCATAAAAAATGGCAGATTATAAAACAAAACATAACCTAATCGCCCACCTAAAATCACACCCAAAATAATTGCAGTAATAAAATCGTCAGTCTGTTTTTTAGAAAACACAACAGGTGCATAATTATGCATTAATTTACCAAACAACCAAAAACCTATAATAAAAGCGGCAACATATGCCAATGCATACCAGCGCACATCTAAACCAAACACAGAAAATGCTACAGAAGAAATCGGATTTATAACAATAGACATAACTTTCCTTTATTTTTGCCTATTGTATTATTAAAGAAAAAAATTTTTCAACAAAAAATTAAAAGCCGCTTTTGAAAGCGGCATTATCAATTATTTCTGATTTCCATATACTTGTTGATAACTAGGTAATAAATTATCCATTATTTTTTTACATCTAGCAATATATTCTTTATTAGGATATTTGCTTCGTTCTTCTTTCTCTTTGTCAGCTTTAACTTGTAGATATTTATCAGCCATACCGACGCGAGCCTGTTTAGCCGCATAATTACCATCTAATATAGTTATATCTTCTTTGGTAGCAAGTTTTTCAGTTATAACACTATAAACACCATCATATGCATGTTTCATTTTAATCTCCTATACTTTACATTCCATAAGGTCTGCCCAAACACATTGCAGCTTTTGTTCTTTTTATGCAATCTTGCGAGTCTATTATAAGTTGTTCTAAACGTTTCATACGTTTTGCTATTTTCTCATCTGGATTTTTATTTTTTTGCAGTTCCAAAAGCTCCTTTTTTCTTTTTTCAAGAATTTCAATGTTCTTTGTTATAAAATTTTGTTTATTGGTTATGGAAACACCAATTGGACCAATATCTTGTGCTTTCGACTCCAATAATAATGACGACATTTTTAACTCCTTTGTTTTTTATAACACATATTATATATTGACAAAACACTATTTGTCAAGCATTAAATATTATTTAATCTTGAATTGTTTTACCAATGGTGTATTATGTCTATGATACAAAAAAGGGGATTGTTATGGTCAAAACAAAGGTTATCGCAAAAAACGAGAAAAAAACAGGCGGAATAGAACTATATTTTAAACGAATTTTCGGATTGATGACGGGCGCAATCTCCCTAACCGCGATTTCTGCTTTTGTTATGATGTTTTTTGCCCAGTATTTATTTCGTATGTCGCCTGACGGTCATATTCTCGGGCTTTCTGGGATATATTACATTATCACCTTTGGTGGTTTGGGATTTTCCATATGGGCACAGTTGCGCGCATTTAGTATGAAACCATCAACGGGGGCATGGATGCTCGCCATTTATTCTGTTTTGATGGGAATTGCTATAACACCACTTGTTTATGTTAGTTTAGCAGTTCATCCAATTACTGTAATTTGGGCATTTTTGTTGGCAGCCGCAATGTTTGGCTGTATGGCGTTATTTGGATATAAAACTATCAAAGACCTATCTTTCCTTGGAATTTTTCTAACTATTGGTATGATTGGTTTAATCTTGGTTGGTATTATTTCTATATTTGTACCACTAAGTGCTGGATTTTCAACCGCGGTTAGTTTGGTTGGTGTACTGGTATTTTCACTATTTACCGCATATGATATGCAGACCCTAAAAAAAGCGTATGCAGTTATAGGTAATGAAACGCAAAGAAATCAGTTAGCGGTATTGGGTGCATTACACCTGTATATATCATTCGTTGCGTTGTTTGAATATATACTAAGTTTTTTAAACAGCAGAAATTAAAAAAAGGAAAATAAAAATGGCTTATCAAATAGATTCTTCTAAATGTATTGGTTGTCATTCTTGTATGGCGGTATGCCCTGCGATGGCAATTGCAAATGGTGTTGATGGCAAATGTGTAATTGACCCAAACAAATGTATGTCTTGCGGTACATGTGCCGCACTATGCCCAGTTGGTGCAATTATGCCAGAAGCTAAATAAAACAAATAGGAAACAAAAAAATGTCTGATGTAAGTATCAATGATATTGTTGCGTTATGTAAAAGACGCGGTTTTATTTTCACAGGTTCAGAAATCTATGGTGGCCTAGGTGGTGCATATGATTACGGTCCATACGGTGTTGAACTGATGAAAAATATTCGCAACGCATGGTGGAATGCTATGATTTATTCCCGCGATGATATTGAGGGATTAGATGCCGCACTTATCAGCAATCGCCTGTTATGGAAATATTCCGGACACGAGGGCAGTTTTTCTGACCCACTGGTTGAATGTAAAAAATGTGGTGCCCGCATGCGCCAGGATAAAATGAAAGACCCAACAAAATGCGATAATTGTGGTAGTACTGAAATTACAGAACCACGCGCATATCAATTGATGATGGGGCTTTCTATTGGTGCAACTGCGGACGGCGCAATAAATGCTTATCTGCGTCCTGAAACTGCAACTACTACTTATGTCAATTTCAAAAATGTTTTGGATGCAAAATCACATAAATTGCCATTTGGTATTGCCCAGATTGGTAAGGCTTTCCGTAACGAAATTTCCCCACGTGGTTTTGTTTTCCGTATGCGTGAATTTGAACAGGCTGAAATGCAATACTTTGTAAACCCGGCCGATGATGAAAAATATTTTGAATACTGGAAAAAAACGCGTCTTGATTGGTGGATAAATGTATTGGGTATTCCTGCTGAAAAATTACGCTTTTTACCACATGTAAAATTAGCACATTATGCCAAGGCCGCAGTTGATATCGAATACCTATTCCCTGATGGTTTTGATGAGGTTGAAGGCGTCCATAACCGTCAAGACTTTGACTTAGGCTCACATACCAAGGACCAGAAAGAATTTAAACTTAACGCAAACGTTATGGAAAACAAGGATTCTACAACCAAATTGGCGTATTCTGACCCACAATCCGGCGAAAGTTTTATTCCATTTGTAATTGAAACAGCAATGGGTGTAAATCGTGCTATGTTGGCGGTTATGCATAACGCATATACGGTCGAAGATTTGGGCGATGGCAAAACACGCACTGTGCTAAAACTAAAACCATGGTTGGCACCGGTCAAGGCGGCTGTTATTCCATTGGCGCGCAATGTTCCTGAATTATTAGAAACCGCCCAAGGAATTGAAAACGCATTACGCAAATTGTCTATTGGTCGTATAGAATTGGAAAATTCTGGTAATATTGGTAAAAATTACCGTCGTCACGATGAAATCGGAACACCGGTTTGTATTACTGTGGACCATCAAACACTCGAAGATGGCACACTAACATTACGTCACCGCGATACAATGGTCCAGGAACGTATCAAGGTTGAAGATGTTCCAAATCGCGTTCTACAAATCGTAAATGGGTTATAAAAAAATAAAGGCGCGATTAAATAACGTGCCTTTATTTTCTTGACAACCGCTAAACTATCTTATAAAATTTGCGGGCATAAAAGTTTTGGCCCCATCGTCTAATGGTTAGGACACCGCCCTTTCAAGGCGAGAATCCCGGTTCAAATCCGAGTGGGGCTGCCAAGAATCAAAAAACACCACCTTGTGTGGTGTTTTTTGATTCTTTTGGTATCCCGTCGGATTGGAACCGTTCGGTTCACTATGAGTAAGCGAAAACGAACGAAGCGAAGTTTGAGCGCAAACGAATGCCTCGCAGGCGCAAGCCGAGGGAAATCCGAGTAGGACAATTAAGAAAATCTTAAAAAATCGACAAACGTAGATTTTTTTGATTTTCGTTATTGGTGTGAGTTCGAAAGTTGGGTATTAAAAAACACCACCGTTTTACACATTTACGAACTTTAAAAAAGAAAAGGTTAGAAATCTAACCTTTCCATTAGTTCGTATTTATTGTGGGTGTTTTTATTCATTTTCAGATTGAAACAATTTTTGCAAAATTTGTGTATTAGCAATTCTGTTTTCGATGTTATTTTTACCCGCTTTAAAAGCACCACCTATATACAATCTTTTCATTTGTTCGTATGTTTTTATATTATCATATTTATCTGGTTCCAAAATAGCGCTTATCACATGATCTTTTTGATGGCTTCCAACAGCATCTATATTTTCGCTGACTTTGCATACACCATCTATTTTTGCTTTTTCATATGTTTTTCCGGTACCTGGGTCAATCATATGCAGACCGTCCGATAGTTTTATTGCAACAAGTTGATGACCATCTATCATTTTGCCAGAATTTTTATTTTTAATATCGTCTTTTTTTGCAGTGACAACAATATTGAATTCTTGTAATCCGATTTCTTGCGCGTACTTAGAAAATAATTTAGCGCGTCCAGTACAACCAGCGACATTATAAGGAATTTTTTTGTTGATAATATCATCGCCAGATAAAGAAAAGTTATAATTTACATGGTCTGTTATTTCTGGGTGTTGTTCAAAATACTTATCACGAGATATAGCATTTTTCAAAGATGGTTCTATATCATGAAAAAATTTATCAATTTTTTCTAATACGATATTTACTTTTTCAATAATATCTTTATCTATATTTATCATAATTGAAATTATACTATAAAACTAACTTTTTTGCAAAAACATTTTAACATCTTTTCCAAACCGCAACAATTCATGAATAAAATCAACTCGTGAATTGCACAAGGTGTTTTAGCATTGATTTTTTATGCGATTTGTGATATAATGTGGACAATTTAACAGACGGCATTTTGCCGTCTTTTTTTATATCAAAATCAAAAGGAGTTATAAATGGAACCTACCTATATATCTGCATTTCCAGGAATCAGCACAACCAGAATGTATGTCGGGAATGACGGAAATATCTATGAAGCAAGTGGAGGAAGCAGAGCGTGGCGTAATAATAACCCCGGCAATTTGGAAGATGGAAAATTTGCACGTGACAACGGAGCAATTGGAACGGACGGCAGATTTGCGATATTTCCAGATTCCGCGACAGGTTTTAACGCTATGGCAAATTTATTATCAACAAGTGCTTATCAAAATCTAACAATTGAAGGTGCTATAAATAGATATGCACCACCAAATGAAAACAATGTTGAAGATTATTTGAAATCCGTAGAAAGACAGACAGGTTTTCCGCGTTCAACACCAATGAATAATCTTTCTAAAGATAATCTGTTACAATTGGCAAAAGCAATGAAGAAACACGAAGGGAATATGTCGGGTAAAAAACGCCTGGTTCCTAAAGATGAAAAGTATGTTTGGGTGACGGTTGGCGATGATAAAGTTCGACCAGAACACGAAGTACTGGACGGAGAGATAAGAACATGGTATGATACACCACATCCTGGGGAAGAATATGGGTGCAGATGCCATGCAGAAAGTGTTGACTAGTTTTCTTGTTTTATTATTTTGTGCGGCTTGTTCAAAACAAGTTGAATATGCTGGTATTTTTTCTGACGGTCTGCCAGAACCAGATAAAACAGAAACTTTCGATTTGCCAGATGAATACGGAACCAAACAAATAGATACCTTTTATGTTGATGTTAATAATAACGGTACGAAAGATACAATTAAACGTGGGCGTTTTGTGACAGGAACGGCACATTCTTATACTTTTTACGACATATACCTTGATAACGGCAAAAAACTTGAACGATTAACAACTTTGGAGGGCGCAGATTGTGTTTTGCGTGCTTATAAATTCCAAATGCAACCGTTTTTGATAACAAGTGCATCAAGAAATATCGGCGCTGATTATGCAGAACCTACAAAAGCAAAAATTGAAAAATTTGAAATCAAAGATAATAAAATGGAATCCGTATCATATAAAGAACATAGACCAATTTGTGATGTCAGGTATTTATTGTAAATAAGTATTCAAAAACACCTTAACATCTTTCCCGAACGACAACAAATCACGCATCTCATTAGCTCGTGAATTGCACAGTATGTCCTGCCAAAAATTGAAAACACCTGTTTAGGTGTTTTTTATTTTTGTATCAACCCCCGGATTTGAACCGGGATGGGTCAGAGCGAAGCGCATGACCAATACAAAAAAACAATTATCATATTTTTTGTAAAAAAACTTGACATTTTTATATTGTTGTCCAACAATATTTTCCCAAACTAAAAATTTAAGAGTTAATATATGAAATTATTAAAAAAAACTATTTTATCTGACATACAGCTCATTCCTGATGAAGATATCGCTTTATTAGCATTGATGTGTAATAAGTGTAGCATTATAACTTTTAGAAAAATATTTTTACAAACTAAATATTTTTACTATGTTCCACAATCAGAATCTTATCTAGATATAGCTAAAGATATCTTTAATAAGAATGGTATAAACATGGAAGTGCATTTTTCCCACATAATTGATTATGAAGGTAGAAATGTTTTACGTATAAATTATGAAAACTGTATCAACAACCATAATCTATACACAAACATGTCAAGAATACATAATCAATCTATCGCTTTGTTTGAGAAAAAAACACATTCAAAAAGACAACTTTTATTGAATAAAATTAAAACAATACAACGATAACTTTATAATTTTACTTAAAAAACGCCCATTTGAGCATCTTGAATTTTTGGTTGGGGCAGCTGGATTCGAACCAACACTAGCGGAGTCAGAGTCCGATGTTCTACCATTAAACTATGCCCCAATGCGTCGCACATTATACAGTGCATATATTTCATTTGCAAATAAAAAATTTCCCTAGATTTTTTTTGTTTTTCCTGTATCTTTACCACTGCGTTTAAATACCAAAGGAGAAGTTATTATGAAAATTAAACCTTTTGCAGGTGTTCGTCCACCACAAAAATTTGTTGAACAGGTTGCTTCACGTCCATACGATGTGCTTAATTCTAATGAGGCCAAATTAGAGGCTGGCGAAAAATCATTGCTACATATCATTAAACCAGAAATTGATTTTGACCCCATTGCCGGCGAACATGAACAACGGACTTATGATAAAGCCGTTGAAAACTTTAAGTTATGGCAATCACGTGGCTGGCTAAAACAAGATGCCAAAGAAATGTATTACATTTATGCACAAACTATGGATGGGCGTACTCAATATGGTTTGGTTGCTGCCGCAAATGTTGATGACTATATGACCGGCAAAATCAAAAAACATGAATTAACACGCAAAGAAAAAGAAGACGATCGTATGGTTCATGTTCGTATTCAAGATGCAAATTTGGAACCTGTATTCTTTGCATATCCTGATGTTGCTGAAATGAACGAAATTGTTGAAACTATTGTCAAAAACAACGCCCCAGAGTATGATTTTGTTGCACCTGATGGTTTTGGACATAAATTCTGGGTTATCGACGATGATAAAACAAATGCACGCATTACAGAAATATTTAAAACTATTCCTGCAATGTATGTTGCGGATGGTCATCACAGAACCGCTGCTGCCGCACGTGTAGGGGCTGAAAAACGCGAACACAATCCAAACCATACCGGCAACGAAGAATACAATTATTTCTTGGCGGTAATATTCCCAGAATCTCAACTGCATGTTATTGACTATAACCGCGTGGTTCGTGATTTGAATGGCTTAAGTAAAGACGAATTTTTAGCAAAATTATCAGAATCTTTTGATATTGCTAAAATCGGCAGTGACATTTATAAACCAAACGCTTTACACAATTTCGGTATGTATCTGGACGGCGATTGGTATTCTTTGACCGCCAAGGCTGGTACATATAATGACAATGACCCAATTGGCGTTTTGGATGTAACTATTTTATCAAATCTGGTATTTGATAAAATACTAAATCTGGGTGATTTGCGAACCAGCGACCGCATAGATTTTGTTGGCGGAATTCGTGGTTTGGGCGAATTACAGAAACGCGTTGATTCTGGTGAAATGGTTGTGGCATTTGCCCTATTTCCTGTCACAATGCGCCAAATTATAAATATCGCAGATACAGGAAACATTATGCCACCCAAGACAACATGGTTTGAACCAAAGTTGCGCAGTGGTTTGGTAATTCACAAATTATCATAAAAAACAATACCCCGAAATCGGGGTATTTTTATTAACAAAAAAGCCCACAAAATTTTGTGGGCTTTTTTAAACTTAGAAACCGAAAACCATACGTTGTTTAGACTGACGTCTTTTTTCATTACGTACCGCTTCTTCTTTTAAGCGTTTACGTTTTGTTGTTGGTTTTTCGTAACGTTGACGTTCTTTCATTTCACGATACAGACCTTCTTTCTGAGATTTACGTTTTGCAACGCGCAAAGCCTGTTCAACGTTATTATCACGTACTAAAACTTTTACCATTATATAATTCACCCCCTTTTCGGCGAACATTAAAGAATTCTGGTGGAGCTGATCAGACTCGAACTGACGACCCTCTGCTTGCAAAGCAGATGCTCTACCAACTGAGCTACAACCCCAAAACTCTCAATCAAGCGGACATATTTTATACATTTCTTTTGACATTGTCAAATAAAAAACACCCTTTTATTAATACACTTGACAATTTATATATTTTGTATTATATTATATAGTATAAAAAAAAGAGTTCCTATGTTAACAAAGAAAGAAACAGAAATTATAAAAATTGCTACAAAACCAATTAAATTGGAAATATCTTTTCCAAAATACTATGAAAAAGACGGAAAACTTATTAAAGAAAACCAAAACGGTTCTAAGCATATAGTAAAATTTGATGATAACGGCAAAGAAATAATTCTAGAGGATTTATAATGACAATAGAAAACATAGAATCAGAGGCACCATTGTTTTTATTACTTGCTGGACCAAATGGTGCAGGCAAATCCACTTTTTATAGAACACAAATTAAAGACAATCCTTTTTTTGCAAATATTGACTTTATTAATTGGGATGAAGAAAATAAAAAACTTCTATCAGATCCAGAAACAGCAAAACAATTGGTTTTACATACATCAGACTCTTCCCAAACTGAAACAATAAAACATCGTTGTATGTTAAAAGCTGGAAAAGAAATTCTCAACAAAATATCACACCATATACAAAATAAACAAAGTTTTATTTATGAAACCGTTTCTGCATCTAACACACATCTTAAAATCATGGAACAAGCAAAAAAAGAAGGATTTAGAGTAGCATCTATATTCATAGGATTATCCAGTAAGAATTTAAGTTTTGCACGTGTTCAACAAAGAGTGGCTAATGGTGGACACGATGTTCCAAAAGAAGACATTATGCGTAGATACCAAATTATTATTGATAAATTCCCAAATCTTTTAGCACAAAGCGATACATGCTTGGTCCTTGATAATTCTGGCAACATACCATTTAAAGTGATGTTTTTAAAAACAGACGACAAAACCAGAGTTTTTGGAAAATTTCCGCAATACATGCAATCTTTAAACGACTTTACTCAAGATGAATTGGATAATAATAAACCTGTGGTAATTACTGACGCTCAATTTCGAAATATGACACCAGAAAAACAAAAATTAATTATACAAAATGCTTTGGGCGCCATACGTTTATAAAAAGGATTACATATGCAAAAAAATCATATTGATAAACAAGCTATATTTGGAAAAATTGATCAGAAAATTATAGCAATGGGTTTTACAGCAGACGTCACGCAAAATTCTAATTTTTTTGAAGATTTAGATTTTGATGATTTGGATTTAGCAGAATTAGTTATTCATATAGAAACTGTCTTTAACATAAAAATCACTGATGCTGAAATACAAAAATTAAACAAAGTTTCTGATTTATGTCTTTTGATAGAATCAAAGACACAAAAAAAACAAACCACGGAATTAAAAACACAGAAACAAAACATAACAAAACAATCTGTGTACGAACAATTAATAAAATTTATTCGTTCTGAATGTGTTATTCGTAACAACAAACAAATCGCACCAACTACCAATCTAAAATATGATTTAGATTTAACAAGTTTAGATATTGTTGATGTGTGTGTTGCTATGGAACACCTCTACAAAATCACTATTGAATTTTCAACCGAGAATATAGAGACTGTTCAACAACTATTCGATAAAATTTATTTAATAATTGAACAAAAAACAAAACAACACTCTGTGTTACAAACTATAAACAATGTTGATAATACAGTTATATTACAAAAGCTATGTATATTAATCAAAAACTATTGTGAAAATAATCCGGATGACAAACGTAGCCACCAAATAAAAAAAACTATCACACTTGAAACAAAACTAGAAAAGAAACCTTTAAAATTAGATAAAACAGATATTATGCAACTAGCAATGGATATAGATAAAGAGTTTGGTATATACCTACCTCAAAACTATATTGACGGATTTGTAACAATTGAAGACATTGTCAGAAGCGTACGTTTTTTTGTTCTAAAAAAAGAAATACAAAAAACAAAAAAATCCTATACACCACAAAAACAACGTTAAACATAAGGAAACATTATGAGCAAAACACACAAATTTGTTAAACAACAATCTAACAAACAAATAAAACACAGACCAATATATATAAAAGCAGATAAATCTTATTTATATGAAATAAATTCCATAAAAAGGGATATGTTTATTAATAATCATCAAAGATAAAAAACGGGGTTTAAAACCCCGTTTTTATTTTACAATTAAATCTTTGCCGGCGACATCAACATGAACTGTTGAACCCTCGCCTACTTTGCCGGACAAAATCAAATCTGCGATTTTATCTTCGACACTTGATGTTATTAAACGTTTAAGTGGTCGTGCACCAAACACTGCATCATATCCATGTTCCGCCAACCATTTAATCGCCTTGTCAGATACATCCAGTCCGATATTGCGTTCTGACATACGTTTTTCCAAATTAGCCAACTGGATTTTAACAATGCCCGCCATAACATCTTTGCCCAGCGAATTAAAGAAAACAATTTCATCAATTCTGTTTATGAATTCAGGACGGAAATTTTTACGCACTGCATCCATATCTGGCAAATTGCTGGTCATGATTATAATTGTGTTTGTAAAGTTAACAACATGACCCTGGCCATCAGTCAAACGACCATCATCAAGTATTTGCAAAAATACATTAAACACATCAGGATTTGCTTTTTCTATTTCATCAAACAACAAAACCTGATACGGACGACGACGAACACTTTCGGTCAGCACCCCACCCTGTTCATAACCGACATATCCGGGGGGGCTGCCAATTAAACGCGACACAGAATGTGGTTCCATATATTCACTCATATCTATTCTGGTCATGGCCGTATCATCATTAAACAGATATTCCGCTAATGCCTTGGCAACCTCGGTCTTACCAACACCGGTTGGCCCAAGGAACATAAAACTACCTGCGGGTCTGTGTGGGTCAGAAAGTCCCGCACGCGAACGGCGAATTGCACGCGCAACAACAGACAATGCATTATCTTGACCGACAACACGTTTGCGCAATTCATCTTCGATATTCAAAAGTTTTGACTGTTCTTCGACACTCAATTTATCAGCCGGCACCCCAGTCCATTTACTAACGACCGCCGCGATATGTTCTGGCAAAACAGTTTTATATTCTTTTGATTCCGAATTCATCTTTTTAATATTTTCTTCGAGTTCTGGAATCTTGCCATATTGTAATGCAGATGCTTTTTCATAATCGCCATTACGCAGTGCTGTTGCAACCTCAGCCTTTGCTGAATCTAACGCCGCCATAGCATCCGACAGTCCACGCATTTTTTGTTGCTCATCGCGCCATACAGCCGTCATTTTTTTTGATTCTTCTTCGGTCTTCGCAATCAAAGTTTCCAAATCAGCCAAACGTTTTTTAGAATCTGCATCCTTTTCTTTTTTCAATGCTTGTTGTTCTATTTTTAATTGCATCAAATGTCTATCAACTTCATCCAAAGCCTCTGGTTTAGACGCCAATTCAATACGAACACGTGCAGCCGCTTCATCAATTAAGTCAATCGCTTTATCTGGTAAAAATCTATCTGTGATATAACGATTAGAAAGTTTAACCGCATCAACCAGCGCAGAATCAGAAATACGAACCCCATGATGACCCTCATATTTTTCTTTTAATCCGCGCAATATAGAAATCGTATCTGCAACAGTTGGTTCGTCAATATAAACAGGTTGAAAACGACGCGCCAACGCAGGATCTTTTTCAATATATTGACGATATTCATCCAATGTAGTTGCGCCCAAACAATGCAATTCGCCACGCGCCAACATAGGCTTTAATAAATTACCCGCATCCATTGACCCCTCACCTTTGCCGGCACCAACCATTGTGTGTAATTCATCAATAAACAAAATAATTTGACCGTCTGAATCTTTGACTGCTTTTAATATCGCCTTTAAGCGGCCCTCAAATTGCCCACGAAACATAGCACCGGCCATCAAAGCACCCATATCCAACGACAGCAATTTTTTATTTTGCAGGTTTTCTGGAATATCACGCGAAATTATACGCTCGGCTAAACCTTCTACTATCGCGGTTTTACCAACCCCCGGATTACCAATTAATACTGGGTTATTTTTTGTTCTGCGGGATAAAACCTGAATGGTCCGGCGAATTTCTTCATCACGACCAATAACAGGATCAAGTTTTCCGTCCGCCGCCAATTTAGTAAAATCGGTAGTATATTTAGCAATTGCCTGTTCTGGTGTTTCTTGAACTTCTTCTGGATTCATTTACATGCTCCTTAATTTTTATGTGGTATATATAGTGCCAAAAAAAGACCTTTCAAGACATAGGACAATAACCACATAGGTAAACTTGATATAAAACGCTTGACTTTTAGGTAAATATCTATTAAATTATAAGCCCGATTATCAAAGGATTAAAATTATGCCACGTACATGTAATGTTACAGGTAAGAAAACAATGGTTGGGATGAATGTTTCCCACTCTATGCGTCATACAAAACGCACATTCTTGCCAAATTTGCAAAAATTAAGTTTTCATAGTGATATTTTGAATCGCGATTTCGCATTGCGTATTTCAACTGCTGGTTTGCGTACATTGACCAAACACGGTGGTTTGGATGCCTATGTTATGGCGAAACCTGTATCACGTTTAACACCGGAGATGGCCGCAATTAAAAAAGCCATTGAAAAGAAAAACGGCAAGGCTGAAAAACCTGCGAAAAAACCTGTTCACAAGGCTAACCGCAGTGCCCGTTTGGTAAAAAAAGTTGAAGCGAAAAAGGCTGCTGCAAAATAAGTAGTCTTTATTCAATGGCCCTGTGGCGGAATTGGTAGACGCGCTTGACTCAAAATCAAGGTCTGCAAGGAGTATCGGTTCGAGTCCGATCAGGGCCACCAGAAATAAAAACCCATCGTATGATGGGTATTTTATTTTATCTTAAATTCCCAATCTGTGTGTTAGTTTCAGCATAAATATGGATTCATTACCAAACACGTTTGTATTGTTTGGATTGATGCGATATATAAACCCAAGTGCACCATCTGTAAATTCACCAAAGTTATGGCGATACGCACCCATCAAACGCGTTTCACGAACAGACGGACTTAAATTCAAATTGCGCGCCCCAGCATCAGCGATTACTAAATCATATTTTCCAGAACTAATTTCAGCAATATCATATTTCGCATAAGCATACTGCAAATTTCCATCAGTTATCGCCAATGGACGTGATATACTGAAACTAAAATTACCGACATCTGCACCAAACGCAAACGCATTAGAGTTTAATTCAGACAATCCCATAATCAAGCCACCTGTTGCATCCGCATGCGTCCGCGCAAACGTTGAACGTAATGTCAAACTAACATTTTCTATTGGTTTATAAGTTGAAACAACATCAACATACGTTGTGTCACCGTTACCTATATTCAACAAACCTGTGGTCTGGGCACCCAATACTGTATCTGTTTCGTGCATAACACCAAAACTAGCCGCCACAGAAAACTTATCATTATCCCAACCGATGTTTGATTGTCCACCCTGGGCCAAACCTAAACGTAGCGGTTCATATTGTGCGGACACTGTTGGATCGTTTTGCAAGAAACTTTCATCAGTGATACTTCCTGAAAATGCACGCGCGCCAAATGACCAATTACCATATTTATATTCACCACCGGTCACAATTGCATTCGTTGCCAAGCCCAATACTGGATTTGACAAACCATTAAACCGCGATTGACCATCAGTAAAATAACGTTGGAACCCAGCATTTAAACCAAACTTATCATTATCATAACTTAAACTTAAATTATCCAAACCGTTTAAGTTATCAACATACGGCCGTTGCGACACCGCCATAGAAAACGCCATATTACCAAATTGCATTTTCTGGGCATCATCTTTGCGAACCTTAAAATCACCCAATACATCGCCCATATATAAACCACGTTTTGAATCGACCCCGAGTGTAAATTCATTTTCCCAAATACGCGGCATAGACATTTGACCATCAACACTGGTTAAAACATCATAGAATGGTGCAGATATTGTCGCACTGCGTCCGCCAAAAGCCCCCGTCAAATTAACATTTGTATTCATAGCGGCACGCCAATAAGCATTACCTTTTGTTGAAACTATTTTACTACCATCATAGTAATACACAGACTTTCCTGGTTTTGTCGCTCTTTCCAGATTTATAAGCCCATAGCCATAAACATCTTTAAACGCATTTAAATATTCACTTGCCTTTGTATTTTCACTAATATGATAATCTTGTGGTAAAGAATACATAGATTGCAAATATTTTTTCAAAGTATCTTCGGTATATTTATTTCCATTATCGTCATAAGCTAGATATGCGCCATCTGCCGTCAACGCTAACAAAGTGAACACCTGATCATTTGAGAGAAATGTGCTAAACGCCCCTTGTACAGCAGCCACCGCACCAGCAGCCGATGCCGTTGCCATTTCCGTTGTTGGACCCGCCGCCGCAAAGCACCACGGATCAACAGAACCAACCCCGGAACCAGCAACACCACATTTACGTGATATATTTAAATCGTCCCCTTCCTTATGCGTAGCCAAATATAAAACACCTGAACTTACGCCGTCACCATACCCAGATATAGTTGATTGATTAGCAATATCATTTGTTGCATGTTGTACGGCAACAACCGTCATAAATCTATGCTCTAAATTGCTATACAATGCCGGTGCATAATTTTCAAATGTGGCGTCCAATATAGATGTTGATTTATCTGTTCCCAAACCATACGCAAATTCACCAGCTGGCATAATAATAATTGAGGATGGCGGAACGCTAAACAAAGCATCTGCATAATCACCAGGATAATTGTTCGCAGTACTACTAGGATTATATGAAGCATCATAATATTCGCTTATAGTACGTTTAAACATACCAATATCTGTTTTCTCCTTCCCTTTTGCTATTTCAGTAGCAAAATAATTCTCAACACCACTAATATTCAAATAACTTGATTTTCTTGCTTTAGGATTAATGGTCAAATTTGCAATCACTGCAGCCCCATCAGATCGTGCCGCATACATTGCCTTAAATGTATCAAACGCCACAGTTTCAAGTGTTTTACCCGTATAGAAATTATATGCATTTGCCTCTACGTCTTTATTTGGGTCTAGATAAAACACTTTATTGGCAGTATTGCCACCATTATCATTTATATAATAAAAATCGTCCGTACCACGATAAAGTGCAAATTTAACATCACCACCAACCTTTGCAACCAACATTTCACTATCATCTGCAACCTTATATGTTGTCCCTGAAATAGTAATGGTTGGATTATTTATAGAAGAACTAGCAACTGCCTTTTCAATAGTATAAATTGTTTCACCAATTTTTATTGTATCACCGACCTGAACAAATGTTTCGGTATTATCGTTATCTTTTATCAAAGTTGCAACAACATCACCGGCAACATTTGCCCAAGATTTTCCACCACCAGTACGATACACAGCCAAACGACCATTAGGTATAAAACCGTATAAATCCGCAACACTACGTTCACCTGCTTCCCATCCTGCGATAATTTTACCCAGTGCAGAATCATCAGGTGTTGCCCACGGATTAAACACAGTTCCAGATCCAGATAAATCGTATCCACCCTTTTCCTCACCCAGAGATGATAAAATATTTTCTTCCTCTTCCTTAATAGGATTCTCAAAATTTAAATATTTATCAACAGTATATGTATTTACATCTACTGCCGCGCTATCTGCATACGCTATACCACTAGCACGCCCCAAAGACCCGGCTAAATTCAAACCATTATTAGTTATCGCCGAAACAATCATTGGGATGCCACCACCAGTGCCGTTTAATATTTTTACTGGCGCGTTATTTCTATCACGAAATGTTGTCTGTCCCATATATCCACGAGAAAAAGGATGATAACCATGCATCATTAACAAATAATTTTGTAACGGTGTAACACCATCCGTCAGATAAGTATTAGTTTCAACACCTTTTTGACCAGGTCTAAAATAATCAAAATCAGCTTTATAAACACCAGATGAAAAAACATCCACATCTTGTGACAATGGTCCATATGGCAATGTAAATTCTGGGTCTGGTTTGACAGGATCATCATCATCACCACCATGACCACCAGATCCAGAACCACCATTACCATTTGATGGATCAAAAACGTCAGTTAATAACAACACCCCACCGACAACAGCCGCACCTGCGCCCGCCGATAAAACCAATCCTTGGGTTGATGATAAACCACTAAACACCCCTGAACTTGATTTAGGATTATTTAAATTTCTATATTTTTTAATCTGCCTATCACACTGGGACGCATCCGCACCATACATTTGGAGAATTTGCACCGCGCGCGTATCATTATTCATTATTGCAGTACAAACCAAAGACAACCCGGTTGAATCAACATAATTTACATCAGCGCCACCGTTAATTAAACTTTGCACCTGTTGAATATCGGCATTTTTCGCCGCTGTAAGCAACTTTGTCGCCGCTGCAAATTCAGGATTATTTGCCGCATAACAAACACATGGCAAAATCGTCGAAATAGCCAGATACAAACGTCCTGATTTCATATTTTCCCTCTACACATCATTTTTAATGATAAAAATTTTATCATATTATGCCAATATGTGTCCAGTAAATTTTGGCATAAAAAAATCCGCAGCGAACGAAACGCATACGGATTTTTATTTTTTTATCTAAATTCGTCATTAACGACGTTTAGATTTCATTACATACAAAGTATAGTGAACACTTCCTGTAGAGGCATCTGCACTATTGTTTTGAACAACCGGCTCTGGTTCTTTAATAACAGTATCACGAACAACCTTGACAACAGTATCATGAATAACGACTGGCACAGGGTTCTTTTTTACAACAGGCTTTGGTTTTGCTACTGGTTTTACAACAGTTTTTTTGTTACAATCACAGCAACAACTATCAACAATTTCACTCAAACCAATAATTTTATCATCAAGATTAACTATTTTATCATCAAGATTATCGAACTTAGAACCTAAATCAACACTACCATTTTTCAAATTTGCAATTTCTTTCTTTAATCCAGCAATTTCTTCTGCATTATTTTTGTTGTTTTTTTCAACACCACAACTTTTACACAGAAGTAAAACAAGTCCCACCATAATCAATAAATTTGTTGCAGCAACAAACTTTGGCGAACCAATAACATCATTAATTTTTGTTTTTACATTTTGTTTATTCATCTCTAAACCCTTTTTTGTTTTTTAGATTTACACAAACAAACATAGCCTAAATTTACATTTTGTCAAGTATTAAATTATTTTTTATTTTTTTTCCCTTTGCGATACATTTTATTTTCTGATATAGTTAAGTACAAGAGAGAAATGAAAGCACTAAAATTTATTTGTATTGCTTCGTGTTTGGCGACCATTCCATTTTCTGGATGGGCGGCGTCTTGTTCGCATGCAAATTTAACGCGTTGTTTGGATTCTGTATGTGCAATAAACTTATCTTCTAATCCGGCGGCACGTTGCCAATATTGTGGCACAGCAACTGCTGGCGCACCCAAGGCAACCGGTATGCGTTCCGTATCCACAGGTTCAACAAAATACACTATTTCTGACAAGGACTTAAAATCTGCACCAAACGACGATCCTGGTCAACGTTATATTTGGGGGACCGAACAATGCCTTAAAAAATTACCAGATTGTACCCCTGATGATGTATCTGAGGTGTACGATATTTTGATTGAACAATCGTGTACTGCCGCCGGCATAAGCCAGGAAATGTCGAATATTGCCGCCAAAGCAAAGAAAGCAGTGGCAAAGAAAATGCCTGAATGCGAAACAGACATATCGGAATGTATAACACGTGACAAAAAATGCGGCATTGACTATTCAAACTGTAAAACCGATTCGGATTTTGATCGTGTTTTTGCAGAATGTGCAATTGAAGCATCTAATTGTGCCGAGCATACAGCATCTATCAAAACCAAATTAAAAACAGTTCGTGCAAATCTTTTTGAAGCCAAGGATGATTTAATAGATAGAATTATTGCATCATACAAACAGGCACGCGAATCGAAACTGACTGAAATCCGTTCTGGTTGCACCGACAATACCGCCCGCGACAGATGTGTTGCAACAGTATGTGCGAACAATATGCGCGACAAATGTCAAAAAGATATTGAAAAGAGCGATAAATTCAAGGAAAAACCAATGGCAATCAGCCTGTGTAGTTTTTACGAAACGGCATGCAGGACAATAAAATGAAACAAAAAAGTTTGATTTTTTATAGTCAATTATTGTTAGCACCAATTATTATGTGTGCGCATATTGGGCTTGCTGATGCTGCGGTTGCACAACGCACGACTATAAAACGCACCACTGTGGCGACACCTGCGGCGCACCCAAAGGTTGCAACAAAAGCGGTTGAACCAGTGTCCGAATCCGAACCTGAACCAGAAAACACAATTAAATCGGAACCAGAATTTGTAATTCAAGACAAATCATCGCAATTTTCAACAACATCCAGTTTCACAAACGAATCGGACAATGATTCGGAATTATCGGACAAAATTCGCGCACAACGTGCAGCGGCGGACGCTGCGGTTGCAAACGAAATAAATGCCACTACGATAAAAGCATCTATATCTGGCAATTCAAGAAATAAATGTGATACAGATTTACGTAACTGTATGACCGATAAATGCGGTAACGACTTTGTAAATTGTGCCGGCGACACCGATACTGCATGGAGCAACAAAATTGAATCATGCCGGTCAAAGGTTGAATGTAGTGCACATGAATTCACCCTATTCGCTGTGGAAATCAAGGCCGATCGCGATATGGCACAAAAGGTATCCGGATACGAATCGATTATAAATTGTGGTAACGATTACAACAGTTGTATTGTAAAACAGTGCGGTCCAACATTTATGAAATGCATTGGCAAGAAATACGGGGACGCCGCAATTGCCGAATGTAGCAAAATTGCGAAAAAATGTATTGAACAAGATTCAGGATTGGCGGCACGTTCATCGGCGGTATTTGCCACCCTGCGTGAAAACAGTGAAATTCAGGTAAAAAAGGACGAAGAACGTCTGTACGAATTACGTGACAAGATGCGCACACAGTGCAGTTTGATTGGCGCAATGTTTGACGATCGTAGTCTGGATTGTGTTTATTCAATTGACTTCTTTGCGAACAATTCAGAAACCCCATACGCATCCAAAAAGGCGTATGCCGGCTCAACATTCGATTGTAATCCTGACTATTTTGGCATAGATATTACAACATTCAAAGAAAATGCATATCGTTTAACCCGTTCACAAACGGCGGCATCATCTGCGATGTTGGGTGCTGGGGTTGGAACGGCGGTTGGTGCGATAACATCCGGTGCAATGAAGCGCTCAATTGATCGTACCAAGGCTGAAAAAGATTTAAAGAAAGCACAAAAGGCAGCAGGTGAAGCTAATCCCGGAGAAGAACAAACTGATGGAAACGGCAACAACGCTGAAACACCCTCTCAAACTGATGGAAACGGCAACAACGCTGAAACATCTAATAATTCCGAGTCGAGTGGGGGGGGGGCACAGAATGATGGTCTATCTGATGCTCACGCTCAAGCATCAAGCATACTAGAGAGTTACATAAGATAAAGAAGAAACTAAATAACAAGATGACACACAGAAAACATACATTTTTACTGATACCAATATTGATGATTGTGTTTCATCCTGTATTTACGCAAGCAAAAAATTTAACTATAGACCAGAAATTATCGCTTTTAGCAACAACAAGTTATGATTTATCAACACCTAGCAGCTCACAAAGTAATACATTAGAAACACATACGATAACAGTAGTACCTGCGTTTATCACACCGCAAACAAATGTAAATCAACTGAAATTAAACGATGTAAAAATAGAATATGACAGAGGTTCATTTTATCCAAACACTACTACAACTTCCACAACAACGGCACCAGAAGAGCGAAACACTCAGGATGATACACAGACAGGCCGTAAAAAAGGTATGGTATGTACCGACGCAAAACAACACCATTTGTTGGCAACCTATGATGAAAACGGTGACTGTGTGATTAAATCTTGTGTTGCTGGATATGATCTAGACGAAAATAGCAAAACATGTGTGAAAGATAATTCAAATAAATTAACTAAAGAATTAAAACAAGCCATAAACGAATTAACCACAGAATTTCAAACCAAAGTTTCACAATTGCAAAACGACGGAGGAGATAAATGAAGTATATTTTAAAATCTTTATTATTATCTTTCTGTATTTTGGCAATTAATACATTTGCAAATGCTAACGCAACAACTATAAGTAGCGCAACAACTTTGGATGCAGCGATAACACAATACGACGCAGCAGCCAAATCTCTCATAGCAGACCCTAAATACGGTAATGTTGATGAACAAGTCAAAAACAAACTAGTAGAAAAAATAGACGATGTTATAGCAAAAGCAAAAACTGCTGCTTCAAAAGGAAATGATGGCGAAAAAACTATGACCGAAGAACAAAAAGCCGACATTGCTGAAAAGGAAGCCAAAGTTAAAGAATTAAAAGAAAAAGAACAATCGCTCGCAAATCGGTTAACTACCGCTACATCTATGGCTGGCGCGGGTATTGGTGGAATGAAGCTTGCTGAATCTTTATCTGAACAACGTGTTGATGCACAATCTGAACAGGATATGATGGCATATATTGAAACTTTCCGTTGTACATATGCGGGTGGCAAAAGTGTCAAAGGTGGCGCGACAAATGTTGAACTACCCGCTGACACTCTGTTTGATTTATACCAGGAATATATCGCCCTCGCCGCCGATGTAAAAACTATGAAAGAACAACTGGATTTAATGCCCGGCATTGAGTCCGAGGTTGTGTTGGATAAAGCCACAATGGGTCTTTATGATGACAAGGCATCTGACAAAATAAATGGAACATACGCATCGCTGTATCGAACCCTGACTGATGAATCTAGCGAAGACGCTCAACAATGGGAAGATCAAAAGACAGAAACAGATAAAAACAAAAAGATTGGTATCGGTGTCGGTGTCGGTGCCGCCGCAGTTGGTGGTGTTGCAAACATTTTAACAAATTATGTTAATTGGGATAAAATCAAAGAAAAGAAAAACACATCTAAAGCAAACACAGACAAAATAAAACAGTTCAAAGAAGGCTTAAAATCAGCCGGTATGAAAAATATCAATAAACTAGATTTATCTAAATTTGACTTCACCGATTTTGATGTAGAAAGCATAGATTTTGAGGCTTTCAAAACAACATTAAGTGCAAACAATATTGATGCATCCAGACTAAACACTGCAAACATGACAAGCTTTATGAGTTCTTTGGAATCAATCGGATTAAAGATTAAAGATTAAATAATAATATTCCGTTGCAACATGTTCCCATTTGTCGCGCGTTTCGCTTGCGTATCCTACGCTACGCTTTGGATTCATTGCGAGGGAGTATAACGACCGCGGCAACACAGCAAACACTTAATTTCCACTTTCGTCGTCATCAAAATTGACTTCTGAAAATACCGGCATTTCGGACAAGAAATTTGTATCTGGTTCTCTTTCTGGTTCTATGTCAAAATCTGGTGGCAATGGTAAATCAGGTTCATCAGGAATTGTTGGTTTATCATCTGTGTCCGCAACATTTGCCACATCAAAATTCTGGAAAGCCCACCCTGTCCCATGCGCACGTGCACGCAAAAATGGTTCATATAATTCACGTGGCAACCCAGCCGGTAAAGGTTTTTCTGATGGTTCTTGTTCGGGAACTATTTCTTCCTTTTTTTCTGATGAATCTTTTTTTGACGGCAATATATTCGGCAAAGTTATCAATGGTTTTTTTGTTCTAACTATTATGACGGTCGTCGCAACATATAACGGAACCGCCGCAATCAA
The DNA here is from genome assembly GCA_045616625.1 of Candidatus Enterousia sp. Lineage (GTDB taxonomy): Bacteria > Pseudomonadota > Alphaproteobacteria > Rs-D84 > Rs-D84 > Enterousia. The sequence goes on along the minus strand of JAZLHA010000013.1, from coordinate 2,209 downwards.
CAACAGCCCAAATACAAACGGTGCAAAACCATGCAAACTAATACGCGAAAGCAAGTGCCAATGTCGCGCCGAAAATATATCAAAACCAAACATAAATTGCATGACCGCCCAAACGATAAACACATAGCATATCGTCCAAATCAATGCATATTTATTAGATTTCAAAAAATCTTTGATTCTTTGCATACTGTTATTATAGACAAAAATACTTTTATGTCAATAAATTATTATAAAAATAGTAATAAAAACATTTTTATTTGTGTTTTTTTATGATATAATATAAAAAAATAAAGGGAGAATATTTCATGCAAAAAGCATTAAAAATTATTGGAAAATCCATGGCGGCCTTAGGGACCGTGACATTTATGGGTGGCGCGTTTGCAGCGTCTGGTCGTGTAGGCGTCATGACAAGTGCTATGCGTATGCCAACAATGCCAACTGCAAATATCAGTGTCACAACTACGACTACTGTCCCAACGACACCAACGCCGACACCAACACCAACGCCGACACCAGATCCAGACCCTACACCAAAAGATTGTCCAGATGGTGGGGTTAAAAACTCTACTTATACTGTTGATAACTGTATGGATGACATTTTAAACTGTGTCAATGGTGGGGCTTTACCAAACGGTATAAACGATTTATTTGATGAAGATTTGCGGAACTCTATATTCAGTGGAATGAATCTTTGTGCGACCCAGGTTGATAAATGTATATCTGACGTTCGCAAAAACTGTGCAAATGTTTATTTGACACATCGTGATGTTTGGATTGATTTTGATTCTCGTAAAATTCAACCAACATATTATTACTTTGTGTTACAGAAAACTGGTTTAACACCTAACCAGGCTGAAAACACATGTTTATTACTGGATAAAAACACTTACGGTTCTTCATTTACTGCTGTATCTGCTGCTGACAAAGTAACCCAAGAATACAACAAAAATATCGGTGCTTATAATAGCCAAGAAGACAATTCATTAAGTAAAGACAAACCAATGGGTGCCGATGTGAATATGAACGGTATTGTTGATGCACAACGCGGTCACTATGCGCGTTGGGATGCAAAAACTGCACAATGTTTAATTCGTGTTGCCGCATATAACAAGGACACACATATCACAAATAAATGGTTAGGAATTGGTGACGACACCCCAGCAGAGGTATGGCAAGCCGCCGGTTCCACATTTACTTGCAACAAGGATTTATTTGGATTTTCGTTGATGACTCAAACCAAAAGCGCGGCATTGATTGCAGTTCCTGGGGGTGCAATCGTTGGTGCTGCGATTGGCGCGGGCGCGGGCGCAGCTGTGGACAAGAAAAATTTAGATCTTGATACTATAGACTATCAAAAACTATGTAAAGATGCGTCGCTTCAAAAACAGGTAAAAGAAGTAATTACCAAGGAAACTATTAATTTTTCCACTGTTTTAGATGATAAAGCTAAATGTGTTCTATTCTTTCAAACATATGAACCAACACAAACAAGTGATAAAGATGGTTTAGCCACATTGAATGGAACCATAAAAGAAGCCCAAAACCAGACTGCAGCAACAACATATACGTTTTATATTGAAGAAAAAGGTCTATCCAATGCTGGCAAGGGTGCGTTGATTGGTGCGGGCGCTGGTGCGGGTGCTGGCGGTATTGCAACAGCGATTACAGCATTTGTTGAACGCAACAATATCTCATGCCACGTTGGCGATAATTTAGATAAAGTATCGTATGATAAATCTTATTCTATTGGTTCATTACGTGATTTTTATGTAAAATGGAATCTGAATTTACCAGAAGCCGCCGTTGCACCAGTTGTGGTCAACAGTTGTGCAACATGGCAAGGCGCATGTGCTAGATACACAGATTTGAACGAATGTGTAGCAGCACAGTTTAATTACAAACAACCAACTGGTATCATCCAGGTATTTAAGCCATGTATCGCATCTGGCAGTACCTGTGTTGAAAATACAACACTGACGAAATCGTATGGTGTATGCAAGTAGCAATTAGACAAATTTAACTTATTGTCAATCATTAAAAATAAAAAAATCGCCCACCCGGGCGATTTTTTTAGATTCATCGATGTTGTCTATTATTAATGCTGGTTTGAAAAAAGCGCGTATAAATCATACCAAAAAGTTTAATGAATTAGTTGCTTCTGCTATGGAAGAACAAAACGACCAAGTTAAACAAGCGCTTTGCGCTTCTA
>JAZLHA010000012.1:0-189804 GCA_045616625.1 Candidatus Enterousia sp. | reverse complement strand
GACGATTTCCGTGCTGCGTTGTTGGGGAGCGTTCTCGCCTCGCCTGCGATATGCGAAGCAAACGATATCACGGTAACATGGAATCCGAACAACGGTCAACCATCCAGTACAAATACATGTACATACGGCGGTGATATTACAGTACCGACGGCACCAACGAAAGCTGGATATACATTCAGTGGATGGAAATTGGTCACACCAAGTGCCCAATAAAAAAGAATTGGTGCACATGGAAAAGTCTTTTCCTTGAAAGCCCCCGTGGGGGCTTTTTATCTTTGTCTTTGATATAATGATACAAGTTTTTGATTGTTTTTGGGTTGTATTCCAGTTTGTGTCAGGAATTCTTTTAAATCATTTTTATTAACACATAATACCCATCTTTTTTTATTAAGTTTTAGACTAACCAATGGGCTGTGTTCTGAGTATAATTTACGTATGTTTTTTAAAATTATATGATGGTCCCTGTGTATTGTATAGCCGATTTCATCTGCGTTTAACCATTGTTCTGTTTTTGTGTCTTTTGACGAATATAATTGAAAATTCGTAAGTGCTGCAAATTGATTTATAAAATCATATCTTATACATAGGGTTGTATTTGAATGATGTTTTATATATTGAATCTCAGATGGATAATGTGGTGCTAAACTTCTCATGTGTTTAAGTATAGTAGGATATTGTACTGTAAACTGTTTCTTTAAATCGTATGCACCTAGCCATTCTTTGTCTGTACGAATTTGTAGGTTGTATGTTTTTATAAAATCATTCTTGTTTGCGATACATAAGCAAGATTCTTTTTTGCCGTTAATAATTTTATATTGAACAGCATCTGGATGTGTTTTTGCGTATTTGTGAATAAGAGTTTTTATTGCGTGTTTTGATCCATAAACAATTTTAAAAATATCGTTTGTATCTAACCAATCGTTTGTTTTTTTAGCATCTTGGCGCAAGATTAGGCCGGTTAGTTCCGCGAATTCTCTTATTTTGTGCTTGTTTATAAAAAACAATGTTTTTCCATTGCGAAGTGTTTTTGTGCAAACAATATCTTTACCAAAATCGCTTTTAATAAGTTCAATAAATTTTTTTCGTATAACCATTTCAGAAAATATAATGTATCTCTTGGCTTCTACGGGAGTAATCCATGTGTTTCTGTCTAATAGGTTTTTAACGAATATCTTTTTCATTGTTTTGGTTTCCTTTTGTTTGTTGAATATATAATAATACAAAAAAGACATTTGTCAATAATAATTTTTGTATAAATCCTGTTGAAGAATATGTTTTGTGTTGATTTGTGTCGGGATTCTTGTCTGGTGCCCCAAACAAATTTGCTCAAGGACCATATTGAAGAATATTATAATACAATTATAGAGTTTGCAACATTAATTAGACAGAACTTTACTTTTTTTCAGAAGGAGCATAATGATATGTAGATCTAACAGTTATACCAAAATGTTTAGCAATTTGAGTTCTGTTATATTTCCCTATCATACTTTTAAAAAATGAATCTGGCCTATAATATTTTTTATACTATACTATTAATAATTAATATGATTATTATAATCCACATAAGCCACCATAATAAATTGTCTATTTTAACAACATTTTTTACAGTTTTAGACTCTGATATGGTTTTTCTTGTTTCTTTTAATCCTTTGCCAACTTTATAAACAAATTTATCTATAGCATTATCAGGCACTTCTTCTTTAGAAACAGTATCTGCTTGCTTTTTTTGTGAGAAAAACCTATCACATTTATCTATTGTGCTAGATGACAATATACCAGCATTCCTAAATATATCATGTGAATACAATATAAATCTTTTTTTAAATTTTGGGTTTAACAACATTTCAGTTAAAGTTGCTTCTGGTACAATTGACCACCCTAATATTTTTGATAAAGAAGTTTTATTATCCATAAAAAAGTGTCCCATATCATCAATAAAATCAGCCATAGTAAATCCAGAAGAAGACTTTAATTGCTCTATCATATTAATTAATACAGGGTCTGTTGCTGTAGAAACTAATGCTCCATGCATTGTAGTATTTAATATTTTTAATGGAGGATAATTATCCAATACATACAAGGCTGTAAATGTATACATATACTGTATATAAATATTAGTGATAACTTCTTTTTCATGATCTATGAAAGTATCATTAGGTATTTCTGCAAACACAAAATCTAAAACTTTGTCATAATCTGACATGTTTGCAGTTTTTACTGATGAAGAAGTATTATAAGATTCATAGGTTTTAAATATTTTTGTAATATCAAAATAGAATTCTTTTATTCCTTGTTTTGTTTGTACTTTTAAAACATCCACAGGAATTATGCTTTCTTTCCTTTGTACTTGTATTGTTCTTTGTTCAAGTAGATCAAAATCAGGGTACTGTTCAGAAATATACAATTTTTCTTCTCTTATACTAGATACAGGTACAATCTTCCTGTTACCAAGTTTATATATTGTAGGGTCTTCAGAGAAATCAATTGTATTTTTTTTTGGATTATAAGAACTCATATATAAAAATCTCCTAAATATAATTTGTTATTTTAAAACAACTTTATAAGAAAAATTATACCATAAGATAAACCAATAAGTAAATACATAAAATATGTGGAATGTTTTTATTGCATATATTGTTTTTGCATATTACAATTGTTATGGCAATTTTGTAGAAATTTATACTTCACAACAAAATTATTGATGTGCTATATCTATAAAACAAAGAAGATGAAATAAGTAATATAGGGAACATAATATGATTATAATATTAGCATTATTGTTTTGGGCTATATGGTCTAGAAATGTTGGACAAGCTTTCTTATTTGCAGGATTGATTGCCTGTGTTGTTAGTTCAATTGTTGATTTGTTTTGTATAGAAAAAAAGTGGGAACCAAACAAAAGAACTCCTGAAATGATAAATATAATAAACCACACTGCTACATTTGGTGATTATTGTATTGTTTTTGTTTCAGATATTATAGGTTCTTTTATAAGCACATTTTTATATATTCCAACAAGAATGCAACCGTATTATATTATTATTTTAATAATTACATTTTTTACTTTACTATAAATGATAATTTTGTGTTCTGATAAAATTTTTTATTTTTTACACCTGAAAATTTTAAAATAGTTATACCTATGCGATAAGACTATAGCCTGACATCATAATTAGAAAGGTAAAACGAACAACCGTAAAATAGATGATATGTTTCTGGTGCCCCAGACCCGAAATTCATCGGACTCTCAGGCAACTGTTGAAGATTATATAAGCCTTTTATCAGAATGGCAAGAATTTTATAAAAATATTATCCATGCAACACTCATTATCAAAAATACTGGGATACTAAAGTTACTTACATAAAAACTTTCTTAACAAATCTACCAAACCAGATTTAAAAGGAATTGTGCTATCTGCAGACCTAGAAATCGCTTTATTTAATGCTTCAAAAGAAAATACAACATGCTGAATATCTTCTGGTATAGACCCCTTCTTGTATTTTGGAATGATACTAACAATTTTTTCTTTAACTTGTTCTCCTGTCATAGGAACCTTATTTTCTTCAACTATTGCCTGCCATGTAGCAACATCTTCTTCTTTTAAATGACAAACTAAAAAATCTTCAAAATTATTCTGTTGAAACAAAGGGGTTATGGATTCTGAATTACATTCTCTTCTAAAGATATTTTCATCATATTCACCATTAGAAAATATATCCTTATCCAATAAAATATACATTTCATCTGGATGCTGAAATCTGTTTTTATCTTTCTTTATTTTCTTAGCTTGTTCTAACAGATGCATAGGATCTGTCAAAGTATTGTTATTATTTGTTATAATAGGAGGATACGGCTTAAAAGTCTTTTCTGGATGAATTCCATTATTATTAAGAAACTGAACTATCTTTTCTATATAGAAAACTTCTGAAGCTCCTTCACACACAATGTGATAAAACATTATCGGAAAAGACTTTCTAGCGGCTCTAACCATTATTTAATCCTCCATTATATTGGTATCAAATACCATTCGTGGACGACCACCAAATCTACCCGCCAAATAATTTTTCTGAAAATCTAAATCATTTCTAACATCAAAATCTGAAACATATTTTAACTCTGTTGCATTTTTGATTTTATCTACTATCGCTATTTCACTTTTTTTCAAATCGTCCATTGAATGTAAATCGTGACAAGAACAAATCAATTGAGCATGATTTTTATTTATTTTTTTATTTCTAAACATTCTCATAATGTATTTGACTATATCAGAATGCAAACTTCTTTCTATTTCATCAATAACCAATGTCTTTCCACTTATAAGAACACCAATAATAACCCCTAATAAACCAAACAAAGTAACAGTCCCGTAAGATTCTTGTGTAAGAAAATCAAATTCAACATCTTTTCCTTGATCGTCCTTATGATAAGATTTGAACGAATCTAATATCATTTGAATTTTATTTGGGTCTTCTACCTTCCACGATAGTCTTTGATTTGGTGAATGTTGCACATTGACAGAACCATTATTTTCTAGTGTATCTATTGAACGGTTACAATTTACAGCTTCTAAATTAATATCCATATTAGAAAGAATTCTAGATATTTTTCTAACAGCTTTAGAAAAATCATCATCATTTGCAATTTGTGCTTTATCTATAGCGAAAGATTCATGGAAATGATTTGTTGGATATACTTCTAAATCATTTTTAATATAATCATAAACTTCGTTAACGTCTTTTGAAAAACCAACATATCTAGTAGCTAATTTCACAAGAAAACTTGAAAAATAGTTACATTCATTGTCAAAGATTGTTGTTAAATTATAAGAAGAATCTACTGGAATATTAAATTCTTTCTTTCGTATATCAAATATTAATTCTTCTGATTTGTTTGACTTTATCTTATACAACTGTTCATCTGTAATAGAATCTTTTGTAAAAGCTAATCTATATTTATAAATATTTGTATTTTTTTCCAATGTTATAGAAAAATCAATAACTCCGTTTCTAGTTGCTTCAGACAATAAATATGGCCTGTACGGGAAAGGACGTTCTCTTGCATTCAAATCAAATAAAATAAATGATTTCAAATCATTCAATGCACTAATAATATTTGTTTTTCCAGAAGCATTTGCACCATAAATAGCTAAGAACGGAATGATTCTATTGTTCTTTATATCTGTAAAATAAAGATTATCTTCTTTTAAATAATTCTTTGGAGCCTGTTGAGAAAAATTCATATCAACAGACAAAGATTCTTTGATAGATTTATAATTTTTTACAGAGAAATCTATAAGCATTTTTTAGCCTTTAATTTGATAAATTTGTACTATTTTAACACTTTTTTAACAAATTGCAACGAAAAAATCGTCACAATTCGCATTTTTTGTATTAAAAATAAAAAAACTCGGACCAACCGAGCTTCAATATTTTCAGCTAGAATTATAACACAAAAACCATTCAAAAGCAACAGGTATTTATATCTAAATAGATTATAATCTATTTAGATTTTATATACCTGTCTAAATAACACCTTAAAATAGCTTGCTTTTTGGACACTTCTGAGGCATGTACACGTAACCACAAAGGTTGATTTTTTTAGGCACCTAGTCCCAAATTTAGAAATTTCTGATGAAAAATTCGTACAAGACAATCTGAAATCTGGGACTGTCGTTTTTCCGCAGATTTTCAAGGATTATCGCAAAAAAATGGTGGGGAATTCTTATCTGGTGCCCTAAGCAAGAATCGGACTTGCGACTCGTCCTTACCAAGGACGTGTTTTACCACTAGACTATTAGGGCGATAATGGGCGTATTATAACGCCCTATATCTAAAAAGCAATATATAATTATTTTAAGTTTAGTTGCTTTTTCTTGTTGCTGTATCTGGTGCAATAGTTTTTATATTTCAAAAACGATGTGATATTACTGATTACAACAAAGACTTCCAGTAATCCAACCCAGTTCTGAATCATAATTTGATATGTGACTAAAAATATACTGGATACAATTCCAAACATACGGATTCCCTGGGGACGCAACCACCATAATGCAAACAGGTTGATAGACAGTGTTATAAATATCAAAACCGAAGGAACACCTTCGTATGTTAAAAACATTACTAATGTATACAAGATTTGGAAAAATATGTATCCGAATGGCCAAGATTTACCCTTCATTTCCTTGATATTGGCAACGATTAGCAAAACAAACGAAACCAAGAAAGATAAACTGCCGGACAATGAGCCCAGACAATATAATGCTGCAACAATTATTGCCTTGGCCACCAAATCCCAGTAAAGCATCATTTGTTTTGTTTTGGCAAAACGACTAAAACAATAACAGAAATAGTTTATAGCAGTTAATATATAGCCTAGAATAATCATATTTTTCTCTTTTGGGGTTTATTTTATCATTTATTTATAATACTTGCAAATTGTACATTTTGGGTATAATATTCACTTGTATTATGCAAATCGCGATGATGTGCCTAACAACCACGGAGTGTTTTGTTCAATATAAAAAGTTATAAGAGCAGGGTGGCACCGCGCGAAAAATCTTAGCGCCCCTGTGATTTAAGATTAAATTGGTGCCAAAAATCTATGTTTTTTAGCACGTAAATTTAAAAGGTGTTTAAAATGATGTCGTTAAAATCTAAATACAGAACACATACCTGTGGCGAATTGACAGCCAAAAATGTTGGCGAAACTGTTATTCTGTCGGGATGGGTTCATCGTAAGCGTGATCACGGTTCTTTGTTGTTTGTTGACTTGCGTGATAATTATGGAATAACCCAGTGTGTGTTTGATGGTGGGGATGAAAATTTGGATAAGATTCATCCTGAATCTGTTATTAAAATCACAGGTACCGTTGTTGCACGTGACGCTGAGGCTGTTAATGATAAAATTCCAACTGGTGCGATAGAGGTTAAATCTGAAAAATGGGAAACACTTACTAATGCTGATGTTTTACCATTCCAAGTGTTTGGTGATGACGGCACGGTTGCCGAAGATTTGCGTTTGAAATATCGTTATATTGATTTGCGCCGTGAAACATTGCATAAAAACATTTTGTTCCGCAATCGTGTTATGAAATTCTTGCGTGATGAAATGTGGAATATGGGATTTTCTGAATTTCAAACACCAATTTTGACGGTATCAAGTCCAGAGGGTGCACGTGATTACCTGGTGCCAAGTCGTGTTCATCATGGTATGTTCTATGCATTGCCCCAGGCACCACAACAGTTTAAACAATTGATTCAGATTTCTGGATTTGATCGTTATTTTCAAATCGCGCCTTGTTTTCGTGATGAAGATTTGCGCGCAGACAGATTGATAGAATTTTACCAGTTGGATTTGGAAATGTCTTTTGTTGATATGAAAGATATTCAGGCGGTTGGTGATGAACTGATGCCAAAAATGGTTCGTGCATTTGTTCCAGATGCAAAAATTTGTCCTGATATTCCACATATTCCTTTTGATGAGGCTATGTTGAAATATGGTTCAGATAAACCAGATTTGCGTAACCCAATTGTTATATCTGATGTGACAGATATATTCCGTGGGTCTGATTTTGGTATATTTGCAAATGCTATTGAAAATGGTTCTGTGGTACGTGCAATTCCTGCACCAAATTCCGCGGATAAACCACGTTCATGGTTTGATAAACTTGGCGAATATGCAACCAAAGAATTGGGTCTTGGGGGGCTTGGATATATTGTATTTGCAGATGAACCCAAAGGACCGGTTGCAAAAAAATTAGATAGTGAACGTATCGCAAAGTTGCATGAAATCTCTGGCGACAATTCTTCGTTGTTCTTTATTTGTGATGAATCCGAAAAGGCTGCAAAAGCCGCTGGTAAATTACGTATTAAATTAGGTGAAGATTTGAACCTGATTGATAGTAAAGAATTTAAATTCTGTTGGATAGAAGATTTTCCAATGTATGAATTAAATGAAGAAACTGGTGCTATTGATTTCGGTCATAATCCATTTAGTTTACCAAAGGGTGACCTGGATAGTGATGATCCTTTATCTATTAAAGCAAATCAATTTGATATGGTGTTAAATGGTTGTGAAATATGCAGTGGCGGATTACGTAACTATAATCCTGAAACAATGATAAAGGCATTTGCTATTGCAGGATATGGCCCAGAGGTTGTAAAAGAAAAATTCGGTGGAATGTATGCTGCATTCCAATATGGTGCGCCACCGCACGGTGGATGTGCGTTTGGTTTGGACAGATTAGTTCAAATTATGTTGGCCGCGGACAATTTACGTGAGGTTGTATTGTTCCCGACAAATCAACGCGGCCAAGATTTAATGTTGGGTGCACCACGTGAAGTAACCGAACAGCAACTACGCGAAGTTCATATACAAGTTCGTAAGAAAGGATAAAAAAAACGACCTAAATTTTAGGTCGTTTTTTTTAGAATTGTTCGTGCGTTTGTATAAATGTATGCATAAACCCAGGATCAAAATTCATCATAATTTCTGATAAAGAAAACTTGCGTGAATCATCTGGATATATTGTTAATTGTATTGGTGTTGGATCTGGTGATGTGCCGCGTAGAGTAATATCAAAGTTTCCATTGAATTGATCGTTTGTAATATTAAACATAGATGTTATATCTGTGTGTTTCAGACCGATTGTGGCTGGAACAGTAGTTGCAAAATTTTTATTTTTATATTTACCAATTATGTGCATTTTTTTAAGAACACTAAATCCACCAGACAATGCATTAGAAATTGCGTATTCTGCATCAAGCATGGGCAAATTTGCTGCTGATGCGTAAAATTTATCTATATCAAAGCCAATAAAATCACCACCGTTAAAAGTTAAATCAACATTGCCGGACAAATTGTAGATAATATCATTTGCAATTTTTCCAAATGTAGTTAATCGTATATCACCAGTAATTGTTGTGTTATATATATTTATTGGACTGTTAAATGGCAATACATTACCATCAAATAAAAATTTGTTTAATTGTGCATTTATTTTATAATCTGCCTTTGTTTTTGATATTGTTGTTAATAAATTACCACGGTAGTTGTCTGTAATAGACATATTTTGAATATCAGATTTTTTAAGGTTGTATGTAAAATTGTTATATTCTGTATCGTTATAAATCATTTTGTTTGCTGATAACGAAATAGAAATTGGAAAATCAAACAAACTAATTACTGGGTGTTGATGTATAAAAGATTGTTCTTCAAAATTTTCTATAAAATCTGAATTTAGAAAAGCATCAATATCTAGTAATTCAGTGGTTAGTGTAAGTGCATTTTTAGTCGCAGAACCAGAAAATATATGGCCGCCAATAAGAATGTTTAAGTTCGCAATATTATTAGAATTATATGTCCCAGATGCAACATACGGCATATTACGAATCCAATCAAGATGTATGTCTGGTAATAAGTTTTTGAAATTTTTTCCGGTTAAATTAAATGAATGTTTTGTTATGCTAATTGTCCAATTTTGGTTTGTTGGCACAAACGTAACAACAGAATCTTCTGATGTTAGATTTCCTTGTTCTTGACGCATAAATTCAGGTAAAAATTGTATGTCTATTCCGATACTATCTAATGATACATTTTGTGCAAAACGATATACTATTTCATAATCAGATTTGCTTAATGTTAAAATACCTGCTTGGTCTGAAAAAGAAAAATCAATAATTGCATTGTCAGATATAGAAGATATTGCTTTCCTAAATGTTTCTATTGTTGGCATTTTGTCAGGGGATGAAATTGTTGCATAAATGATATTGTTATCAAAAGATATTTTGCCACTGATGTTGTCATAAGAAAATTTTTCACAGGTCCAATTTTTTGGCGACCCAGAAAATATACAGTTTGTTGTATGATTGTTTTTTGTAATTGAAAGATTAATGTCTTTTGCACCATCTTTGGATATAGTACCATCTAATAATTTTATTCCGTCAATAATGACTTTGTTTATTTTTATACTGTCGTCTGAACCCTGGACATCAACAAGTACATGCTTAAAATCGTGACTTCCTAAATGTAGTTTTCCATAAAAATCAACATTGTATTTTGTTTCAAAAAATAGATTGTTAGGTTCTTTTAAAAAAGATAAATCGTATGTAAGGTCTTTTGAATACAGGTTGATATCGCGTTTGCCGTCTGGATACAAAACAATAGATCCGTTTAAATGATTGGTTTGTAAGTTTGTAAATTCAAAACCATATTTGCCGTCCCAGTTGAAATCGGTGTTTAAAGTAATTTTCCCAGGAATTTTAGGTTCGTTAAAATCAAACCATTGGTTGACATTTTCTGTTTCTATGGACAGGTTCCCATGCGCTGAACCATCAGGATACAATATACCGTTAATATCTAAATTGTTGTTATAATTTTTTACAACAAAGTCACCATTGTTAAATGAAATATCATATTTGTGTTGATCGGTTCTGATTATTCCATTGAAATTACCGTCGTGCATTATGCCACGGATAATGTCATAGGTTTTGCCTAAAAAATTAACCCCAGAATTATATATGTTTACATTGTATTTAAATATATCAGGGTTTAGGCTGTCTATATTGAATTTGCCGTCATATACAGATATGTCTTGGTTTAATGGAGCATTGTCTAAATTAAAAATATAACGCAGGGGTATAGAAAACATTAGTTCGGATATGTTTCCGTACGAAATACTGACATCGTGGGCAACAATCGTCATGTGTCCCAATAGGCTAATGTTGACTGGACCGTTGATTGTTATTTCTGTTCCGGTGCGTTCTGCGATTGTTGCGGCAATCCGTGGTTTTAATTTATCCAGATTTATTGTAGGTGGAATTATTATATATGCCATTAATATGCACCCGCATAAAGATACTGCGGACCAAATAATGCGTTTCTTATAACGTGGTTTTAATGACACTCTCTCTTTCCTTGTAATTTGATTATAAAATATTATATTAGTGTTTGTGAATAAAAAAAGTATATTTAATCTTAAAAGTCCTTATACTCCAATGGGTGACCAGCCAACTGCTATTTCTGAGTTGGCCTCTGGGGTTCGTTCTGGTAAAAAATCCCAGGTTTTATTGGGGGTGACGGGGTCAGGCAAAACATTTACAATGGCAAATGTTATTGCAGAATTATCGCGTCCTGCACTTATTATGGCGCCAAATAAAATTCTGGCGGCTCAATTATATACTGAAATGAAATCGTTTTTTCCAGAAAATCATGTGGAATACTTTGTGTCATATTATGATTATTATCAACCAGAGGCTTATATTCCAACCACAGATACATATATAGATAAAGATGCGTCCATAAATGAACAACTGGATCGTATGCGACATAGCGCAACACGCGCAATGTTAGAGGAACGTGATGTTATTGTTGTTTCGTCGGTGTCGTCTATTTATGGCATGGGTTCGCCAGAAGAATATGCTGGAATGCGTTTTGTAATAAATTTTGGTGATAAAATATCTATAAATGATGTAATGCATGGTTTGGTTGATATTCAATATAAACGAAATGATATCGCGCCGGCGCGTGGTGATTTTCGTGTTCATGGTGATACACTGGATGTGTTTCCATCACACATGGCTGATAGAGCGTGGAAAATTTCTTTCTTTGGTGACGAGGTTGAAGAAATTTGGGAATTTGATACGCTTACCGGTGCTAAATTACGTAGGTTAGATAGAATTGCAATATATCCAAATACACATTATGCAACGCCGATGCCGTCTGTATTACAGGCTTTGGATAAAATTCGTGCTGATTTAGTGGATAGATTAAATTATTTTCATGAAAATATGAAATATATTGAAGAACAACGTCTTCGTGAACGTGTCAATTTTGATATAGAAATGATGGAGGCCACAGGAACCTGTCGTGGTGTTGAAAATTATTCGCGTTATTTAACTGGGCGTGCGCCCGGGGAACCACCACCAACATTGTTTGAATACCTGCCAAAAGATGCAATTTTGTTTGTCGACGAAAGTCATGTGACCGTTCCACAAATATCTGCAATGGCACGCGGGGATAGGGCACGTAAGGAAACGCTATCTAAATATGGTTTTAGGTTACCGGCATGTATTGATAATAGGCCACTTACATTCGATGAATGGGATATGTTGCGTCCACAATCTATATTTGTTTCTGCAACACCTGCAGCGTGGGAACTAGAACAATCGGGTGGTGTTGTATCGGAACAGGTTATTCGTCCGACAGGGCTGATTGACCCTGTTTGTGATGTTCGTCCAATCGCGTACCAGGTTGATGATTTGTTGGATGAATTGAAAAAAACACAAGGGCGCGCGTTGGTGACAACCCTTACTAAAAAGATGGCGGAACAATTGACGGACTATTTAACAGAAAATGGAATTCGTGCCCGTTATATGCATAGCGATATTGATAGCTTAGAACGAATTGAGCTATTACGTGATTTGCGTATTGGTAAATATGATGTTTTGGTTGGTATAAATTTATTGCGCGAAGGATTGGATGTTCCAGAATGTGAATTGGTTGCGATAATGGATGCTGATAAAGAAGGATTTTTGCGTTCTGCACGCAGTTTGATTCAAACAATTGGACGTGCGGCGCGTAATGCAAATGGTCGTGTTGTTTTATATGCTGACACAATTACTGAATCTATGAAATTTGCGCTGGACGAAACGGTGCGTCGACGCGAAAAACAAATAGCGTATAACCAAGAACATGGAATAGTGCCACAGACTATTACCAAGGCTGTATTTAATGAAGTCGTCGGAAAACAAGAAAAAACAGATGCAAAGCGTAAATTTATATATAATAGTAATGGTGTTATGGATGCAGAATCGATTCGTAAGGATATCAAGTCGTTGACGGTTAAAATGAAAAAGGCGGCTGAAAATCTTGAATTTGAAGAAGCAGCACAAATTCGCGATACTATACACAAACTAGAAGATGATTTGTTATTATTAGAATAAATGGGTTGAACATGGAAATGATATTAAAATCTTTGGATGAAACACACGCCTGGGCAACAGATTTTGCAAAAACATTACATGCGCCTGTGACGGTTGCATTGCATGGTGATTTAGGAATGGGTAAATCGGAAATCGCACGTCAAATAATTAGAACTTTGCGTGGTGCAGATACAGTAGTGCCGAGTCCTACATTTACCATTGTTCAAAATTATGATGGTATTTCACATTTTGATTTATATCGCGTGGGGGACGCATCCGAATTGATTGAAATTGGTTTGCCGTATGCAATTGAAAATGATATTACATTGATTGAATGGCCTGATATTGCAGCGGATATATTACCAGAAAATACGATACATATTTATATTTCTGAATATGGCGATGGTCGGAAACTTGTTATAAAATAAGAGATTATTTTTTTAACAAACTTTGTACGGCTAATGGAAAATCAGTTGCACGTGCAAGGTATGAACCACTAACTAATAAATCGGCACCAGCATTCCAACACATTTGTGCGGTTTTATCATCAATTCCACCATCAACAGATATTAAAAACTTTAGTCCGTATTTTTTACGTGTTGCTGCAAGAGCGCTTATTTTTCTTAATACATCTGTATTAAATTTTTGTCCTGCAGCACCAGGAGTGACGGCCATAATCATAACCTCGTCTATTTCACGTAAAATCGGTTTGAGAATTGTTATAGATGATTCAGGGTTTAATGCAATTCCACAACGTTTACCCATTGCATGAATTTGGTGCAGGGCGTTTTTTACACCGGCCGTATTGGTTGAAACAATAACAGTGTCTGCACCAGCATTAATAGCATCATTTGCCCACGCAGTAGGAGATTCAGTCATTAAATGAACATGCAGGTGAGCCTTTGTCTGCGAACGTATGGTTTTTATTTCTGTGACATTACCAGCTATCTTATTGACATACAGACCGTCCATAATATCAACATGTATAATAGATATTCCACCAGAATTAAATAAACTATATGTTTCTGGACGATGCATGTTAAAGCATAATGTACTAGGCATTATAGGAATAAAACGTTTCTTTTGTTTGCGTTTGTATTGTTTAAACGGCTTAACAAATTTTTCAAACAAAGATTGAATGCGGTTTATACGCGCGATTTTAGCATTACGACTCGGTTCTCCGGCACGCCATACATATTTGTTTAATGTATCTATAGAAGCGTTGGTGTTTTTATTTTCGCCAGGTAGCCCGAAAGCGTTTTCAAAAAAATCAACAACACCTTCTATTTGTGTGCCACCACCAGTAATAATTAAACGGTTTGGGTTGTATTTCATAATCGCATCGTGTGATAATTCCTTGATCGTCCCAATAATATCAACAATGTGCGGAATAATAATATCATTTACGTCTGCACGTGAGAATTCATAAGATGTGTCAGCAGGAGTAAAACGATCCATTTCGTGAGGAATTAAATTTGCAACATTATGTTTTATTCTGTTAGCATCATCAAAATCAATGTTTAATGTTTTTGATATTTCATTTGTAATATCGGATAATGCGTGATTAATTTTTGTGTGCCACATGCAACCACGGTTTGTCCATATAGATGCAGATGTGTATTGTGCACCCATATCTATAAATAATGTGCGCTGATTTTTATCATCATATATTTCGTGTTGTAAAAATTGCGGATCAAAAAAAGATATTGCCTGGATATGTGCGCGATGTAATACAGATAATATTTCGTTCATGCGTTCATGTTCGTATGCAATAACACTAAATATAGATTGTAATTCATGGTCGGTTATGCCAATTGGTGTTTTTATATCGCGCGCAGATGAAATGTTATATACCGATGGAATAATATGCATAGGATAAAAATTGTCAGGAATGTTAATTTGTGAAATTTGTGATTGAATATCAGAAATAGATATTTTGTGCTCGCCGTTCCATTTGGTTATCTTTTGAGTTAAATCAAAAAAAGATTTTCCAAAATTTCCTGTGATATAGGCTTTATCAAATTTTCGCCCTAATTTTTGTTCAAGATCATCAACGACAGATTTTATTGCAAATACTGTATCCATGCTTTCACATTCGGATATTTCGCTTTTTGTTATTTCCCCATATTTAGCACAGCTCGAAATTCCACGAACACAACTGGTGCCAATATCCAGACATAAAAAATTAGAATCTAATAAGTTCATATCTGCCCATTATTGTTTAACCAAAACACGTTTTGAATCACGCAAGTCGATTGTTTTAATCGCGTGTGATAAAATTTGTTTTTCTTGGTTTAATGACAATAATTTAGCAATGGCGATTCCTGGTTCGTATTCCTGGGTTGTGCTAATATCTTCGGGCAGCATTACACGAATGCCATTTGTTGTGTATATATCCCAACGTCTATTTTCTATCAATTCAATGTAATCAAGAATTCCGGTAATAGGACGAACGGCGTTTGTTATTTTTGTAATATTTTTTGGTTGTGCGCCACGAAACAAAATAGTGCCATTTGGACGACCATCGGTTGGGTTGGAAACAATATAACCATCATCAGAAATTGGATAGAACAAACCATCAGACTGTTGATATACACCCAAAACATTATGCATTGTGGCATGAATAGAAATGTTGCCGTTCGGTAATCTACGAATACTTGAATGTTTTACCCCAGGAACATTTAATAATGCTGTATTTTTTTCCTCTAAATCAATGTTGTATACCAATGTGTTTTGTGGAATGTTTAATGCAGTATTTAATGCAGACAGATCAACGTCTGGCGAATCAACCAAAATCGAAACATGATGAACACGTGCCACAGTGCCACGGCCCATTTTTGTCATAACAATACGTGTTGTAAAATAAGTCGCCAAAATAATGGCAAACACAAAACATAGCCAAAACCAGATAGTTTTCTTCATGAAGAATATTATATCATATTATTGCTGAATAAACAAATTTTATATGGCGCGCAATAGATAACCGCGTCTGAACATACAGCGACGATACGCCCCAACTGTTTTTGATGTTTGAACGCGTGGAACAGACATCAGCGCGCGTTGTCCAATGTCGCGATATTCATTTGATTGAAATGTTACCCATAGTCCGTCCCAATCAGGCATTTGTGCGCTTTGGTTTGGTGATAACAGTTTGGCAATACGTGAACGCGGCGCATATTCGTTTGTTTTTATTCCCAAACACGCCTTGTGATCACGAATAAACTGTTCGGTAGTGACGGCATCGTTTTCCCAATTAAGGACAGTTGCGTTGTCTATGCTGCCCTGATTCACAGATGCACATGCGCCAAGTATCAACAAAAATCCTAAAAATTTTATTTTCATATTTCCTATTATAATTTAATTGCGTTCGGGTGGCAATAGTTTTTATAATAGGGGAAAGAGAAATAAAGGAAGGGGTATGGCAATAGATGTTCAAAACTTTATAAAACTGGCGAATTTTTATAATTCTATGCTAATGACGATGTCCGCAATTTGTGTTGAAAAAGGCGGTATTGCTATGGAAAATTACGTTGGTCGTTTCTTTATGGCTGATGTTTTAGAATATATTGTTGAATATGGACGGCGTTTATTAAATGATAAAAGTCAGGTTGTTCCATCTGATGTGATGTCTGTGATTGAAAGGCTGGGTGAACAGTTTGAATCTGTAAAAAATCTCACCACACCGAGTCAAAAACCAATTTACGAAATGACGCTAGAAGAATTTGAAAAAATTATGAATATATAGTATTGTTCATAGCAAGAGGTGAAAATATGACAAGAATAAAAGGAAATTTGTTTGCTGGTTTGATAATTATTTCGCTGTGTGGATGTCAGGCAAATAGGGGCGATATGCAACTTTATCAGGATGTGACCATTGTTGATAATTTGGTTATAGATGAAAATTCTGTGCCTATTTTCCCAAAGAAAGCGGCACTTACTACAGATACGGCACAACGGTTTTCTGTGGAATTGCCAAAACGCTGTAATGTAGATTGGGATAATCAAAGTGTTGTTTCTGTGGTTCCAGAGGAAAAAATAGAAATTGTGCGTTTGGCGATGGGCGATGCGTTGCCGTCCGATTTACAGGTTTCTGATTATGAATTTAAAAATCTTAGTGTCAAGGAGGCGCTTAATAAATTATTAGAGGGAACAGATATTGTCGTCATAGAAGATGAAACATTAGTTGAAAAAATCAGTGGAACAATTTCGTCTGGAAATTTGGGTGATAGTGTTGATTTAATGACAAAAATGGGACGTGCTTATTATAGTTATAATGCCGAAAATGGCGAATTGCATTTGACTAATCGTGGTAAATGGATGGTTAAAATGCCAAAGGATGAAAGTATTATTATGGCGCTGATTGATGCTATGCATGGTGCTGATATGCGCAATTTACTCGTTAATTGGCAGGATAAAACTTTGGTGTTCGAAGGTGATTATCAAACAGAACGAGAAGTAGGTCAGATAATTACAGATATTTCGTCTAAAAAATATATGGTTGGTTGGGATGTTGATGTATATCGTGTTTATCCACGAACAGACAATCCAATTGTTTGGATGAATTTGTTACCGGCGTTTGGTGAAAATAATGTCAAGATGTCTATCCCCGGTGTTGTTGGACGTGCATTGGTCGTTAGTCCAGAAATAAACACAAAAACACTACAGGAATTTTTATATCAACAATCTAATGTTGTTTTGATTTCACGTGGGCAATTTGTTATTCCAAATGGTTGGCAATCTCGTTTTGATATCGGTCAATGCAGTAAAGAAGATAGATTGGAAACGGATTTAACAATTGGTGCAACTGCTAAATACGGTGATTTTGGCGGATATGACAAGATTGATGCAAAAATAGTTTTACGCACAAGTAATGGTGAATTGTCTTCGTTTACAATTCCATCAAGTGTTGGTGATAATTATGTAATCATTGGTATTCCAACACATTCTTTTGTCACAACCGATGAAACATTAATAAGTCCTTTTGCTGAATTGGTTGTGTTTATGTCACCGCGTATAATTTCAATTGTTGATGCAGATGCACAAAGTACAAATTATACCGGCGAATTATCAGGGGATGCGTTGCGTGAATTTTTAAGAAATTAAAAGGTTTGATAAATGTTGTTTTCAAAACTGGAACGGAAAGTTGCGTTTAGATATCTGGGTGCTAAAAAGCGCGGTTTTGGTTCTGTAATTTCGTGGGTTTCGTTGTTGGGAATTATGTTGGGTGTTGCAACATTGATTGTTGTGATGTCTGTGATGGGTGGGTTCCATGATAGTTTGTTGTCACGCATTGTTGGTATGAATGGACATGTCGTTGTTTATCATCAAGACGGCGCAATTTCTGATTATGATTTCTTGATTGATAAAATGCGTCAAAATAAAGTTATTACAGAAAAAGTAAAATCTATTGTCCCAATTGCTGAAGGTCAGGTTATGGCAACCGCACATGGAAATAATACTGGTGCGATGGTGCGTGGAATAAATATGTCTGATTTAATTGCAAAAACGAAAACCGGAACACGTATTTATGGAAAACCATTATCTGAAATTCAAGATGGTGAATTGATTGCTGGTTCATCGCTTACGCGGGTGTTAAATGTGACGATGGGTGATGAGATATCTCTTGTTTCTGCAAACGGTGCGACGGCAACACCGTTTGGTTCTATGCCGCGGATTATGTCGTATCCGGTAAAATCATCTTTCTTTATGGGAATGTATGAATATGATTCGGGGTACATATTTATGTCGTTATCGACTGCACAAAAATATCTAAACATTGGTAACGCGGTCACGCATATTGATTTGTTTGTTGATAATCCTGAAAATACGCGTGCTGTGCGTGATGCGTTGGTGACTTTGTTGCCTGATGGTTTCGTTGTTCGTGATTGGCGTGATTTAAATCGTAGTTTTGTTGGTGCGTTGCAGGTTGAATCAAATGTTATGTTCTTAATTTTGATGCTGATTGTAATTGTTGCTGCATTTAATATAATTTCATCACTCGTTATGTTGGTCAAGGATAAGTCCAAAGATATTGCTGTGTTGCGGACTTTTGGTGTGTCGCGTAAATCTATGATGAAGATATTTATTTTATCTGGAACATCTATTGGTGTTATTGGTGCGGTTGCTGGAACGATATTAGGCATAATTATTGCAATATATATTGAACCAATTAGGCAGTTTTTTCAATTTATAACAGGTCGTGATCTATTCCCATCTGAATTGTATTACTTGTCTGAATTACCATCAAAACTAGAATTTGGAACGGTTTTTGGAATTGCGCTGCTTGCGATAGGGCTCGCATTTTTGGCAACAATTTATCCCGCATGGAAGGCGGCAAATACTGATCCGGTGGAAGTATTAAGAAATGAATAAGGAACAATAATGGCTGGTATTTTGAATTCTTTATCAAAAATAGAAAAACGCGAAGTTGTTTTATCTGTGCGTGATATCAAAAAAACATTTATAGAGGGTGGACAACCCCTGCATGTGTTGTCTGGTGGTGGTTTTGATTTGCACAGGGGTGAAATTGTCGCACTTGTTGGACAATCAGGTTCTGGAAAATCTACACTTTTACAATGCGTTGGTTTGTTGGATAAACCGACATCAGGCAGTATTTTGGTTTGCGGTGTACCTGTATATAAAATGAGTGAAGAACAAAGAACAATTGTTCGTCGTGATAAAATTGGTTTTGTGTATCAGCGTCATAATTTATTGTCTGATTTTACCGCATTGGAAAATGTGGTACTACCTATGTTAAATGCAGGGGTTGACGAAGATGTTGCGATGGCGCGCGCGGCTAAATTATTAAAGTCTGTAAATGTATTACACAGGGCATCGCACTTGCCGGGTGAAATGTCGGGTGGTGAACAACAACGCACGGCGGTTGCGCGTGCTATTGCGAATAGACCTGATATAATTTTGGCGGACGAACCAACTGGGAATTTGGACCCTGCACATGCAACAGCGGTTTTTGATATGCTGTTGGAATTGGTGCGTAAAAATAAAATGTCTATGCTGTTTGTGACACATGATATGGGACTCGCATCGCGTGCCGATAGGGTGATAACCATAAAAAATGGTATTGTGAAAAATTAAAAAGTTTATTATAATCTAATGAAAGCAAGAGGGAGAGAAAAAATGGCAAAATATAAATCTGAAAATAAAAAACATATTGTTTATCAACGTGTGTTGGCGATTGTTGCGTTGGTGGGGTTGTTTGCATGTGGCCTAATGGTTGGGTTTGCAGTAAACGGCGCTAAAAAAATTAGTTCAAAAGTATCCCAAGTAGTTGGTGTTGTTGAGGATATTTCTTTGCCTCAAAGAAACTGTGCCGCCGTTGAAAAATTATTAAAGGCTAAATTAAAAGAAGAAACAGACGCAACAGATTGTTGGGCTTTTAACGACAACATTATTATATATGATAATTTAATAGATAAGGGTTGTCCTGAAAATCATGAAAAATATGTCGCTCTAAAAAATAGAAGTTCTGAATTGGCTGCGGCAGCATGTATAAATGACAACCAACAAATGATAATAGATGATGGTCGGTCTACATGTGAAAAAATTCGTGATGAAATGTTGTTCTATACCGATTTAAATGCTAGTGGTTATGATGGACATATGCGAAATGCTAAAACCTATGCTGTAATTGCAGAACGTGGTTGTGCAAGCGAGGCAGAGCATTATAAAGAATTGGCAGAACAAGAATTGGCTGTGGCGCGTGCAGTAGTTGATGATAACTTGAATGAACAAGATACTATAGATGTGATAGAGGTTTATAAAAAGATTCAAATGCAGACGGCGGCCGAAGAAGTTTTTGAAAAAATGAAAAAGATAACAAACCCAGCCATAGATTTTATATTAGAGGTTGAAAAAATAATAAACGAATAAATAAATGAAAAAAATTATATTTGCTTTGTTGGTGTTTTTACCGGTTGTCACGTTTGCTGACGACAAGGGTGTTGTGGAACGGAAAACATGTTCTGAAATACAGGTGGAAATACAAGAACTTTCTGAATTGTCAGAACCAACCGATGAAGAATTAACAGAGTTAGAAACCTTGCAGGCGCAATATGACAGCACTTGCGTTAAAAAACGTCAAAGACATAAATCGGTGGCAACACTAAATGTGACAGCAGATGCAGATTCTGTCACAGATGAAGTGGTCACAGAAACAACAGAGGTTGTCACAGAAGAAATATCAGAACCTGAACTTTCTGATGAAGAAATGCAAGCAAATTTAGATGCGGGTTTGTGTCCAAACGGTGAAAAATATAACAAATTTGGCTGTTGCCCAGGGGAACGCTTTACAGATTTGGGCGATGGTGGTTATGCCTGTTGTGAAATTGATAACAAAGATGTTTGTTATCCAGCAAAAGGTATGAGCGCAGAATAAATGCTTGCGTTTAATAAAAAATATAATATAATTTGGCTACTTTGAATTTGTTGCGAGCATAGTTCAAGGGCTAGAATGCAAGCCTTCCAAGCTTGAAATGCGGGTTCGATTCCCGCTGCTCGCACCAAGATCGGGCGTGCGCCGGAGTCGGAGAGCCGGGGCAGACTGTAAATCTGTTAGCTTTGCTTGAGAAGGTTCGACTCCTTCCACTCCCACCAAAATAAGAAAACGACCGTTGTGGTCGTTTTCTTATTTTGTGAATGTGGTTTGGTGCGAATCCTTTGTTGATAAAAAATGTCGCTTTTGCGATATTTTTTTATAGAATAACAACATTATGTCAGAGTTTGATTTAGATTTAAAGATACAAGATACTGAAAAAGAGTTGGGACCAATTGTTTACAATTTGGCGGATAGGCTGCATATAGATGCCAAAGATATAGTTTTAACCGGTGGCGCTGTTCGTGATTGTTTTATTGGAAATATCTTAGGCAAACAGAATTTATCTATAAAAGATTTTGATATTATTTTACCGAAAAAACCGAATTTAAAAAATGTTATAAATGTGACAACGAATTCTTTTGGTGGGTTAAAAATCAATGTAGATGAAATTGGTTGTATAGATGTCTTCCATAAATATACAACCGATGTCCAAGGTTTTATAGCAAACAATTTTGATTTTAATTGTAATAGTATTTATTTTTCTGGTCGTGATAGTAAATTGTATCCATCGGCGTATTTTTATCATTTTTTGGAAACTGGGCAAATTCGTGTTTGTTGTGGATATTATGGTATCCCGGTACAAACAATGGCCAGGGCACTAAAATTCAAAGTAATGTTTGCAGATAAATTTGATTTAAATGTTAGTTTACATGAAGATATTTTAAATTATGCTAGAAATATGACATCTAAAAACAAACATGATATGTTTGCATATATAAATAAAAAAAATCCAGATGCTGTTATTCGAAATAAAATAATTATGCTCTATAAAACTATTTGCAAAAATACGAAATAGATTTAACTTTTTTATTCTTCTATTTCAACGCTGTCTATTAAATTTTGTTTAATAGATTCTGGCCTTAGAGATTTATAATCTGATTCAATTATTGCAGAACTGTTATCATCTGGTACAACGGTTATTACTGGTACGGTTATGTCTTCTTTGATTGTTGCACCATATTTTTTGGAATTATATTTTTTCTTAAAGCGGTCAGGAATCTTTATATAATCCATTGGATCGATGCCGGTTGATTGTAATTCCATTTCGGATGCGGATCGAATATCAGATTGTTCAATATTGTATAATGGCTTTATGAAATTTTTAGCCGCAGGTTTTATTTCACGTGGTGTGCCAGATGCGTTTAACTGTAAAATACTTAAAGCGCGTTCATTGTCACCAGTTGGTTTTAATTTAATTATTCCGTCAATACCGTTAAAACCACTCGGGTTTAATAAATATTCAGGTGTTGTCTTTTGACTATAAAACATACCCGTTGCAATTCTGGTTGCGTCATATCCAAATCCAGCAATTCTTGATGGGGCATTTCCTGTTATCCCAGAATACATTATCTGAAATGATTCGTTTGTTTCTGGTAATGCCGCATATTTTGCACCAGTCATTGTAAAGTCTAATGCAATATCAGAACCGTCCCATAGGGCCGTTCCATAAAAAGCAACCTTGTGCGAATCAACACCATAATAACGTAAAAATGATGCCAAACTTTTTGTGTCGTCGGCATTTCCTAAGAATAATACAGCCTTGTATGGAACATCACCGATTGTTTCTTCCTTGGATAATTTTTCAAGTTGATAATTTAATAAGGATTTTTCTGATGGTGTTAAAGTTTCGTTTGTTAAAATATCAGATAAAATCTCACGCGCTTTGGTATTCGCAGATGTGCGCGCTTTGTTCATTGATGCATCTAACATAACTGTTTTAATAGATTCTGTATCACCTTCAGGGTAATAAAACACACCTGATATTTCAATATCGTTTGTTTCAGCGCCAACAATTGCAGCGCCAGCCATTAAGTGTCCCGAAATTGTGTCGGGGGCAATAATAATAGTGTTGAGTCTTTTGTCGCTTGCTATTTCACCTATAATAGCCTCTATAGAATTTATGGGCATTAGTGCCATTGTCATTACGCCATTTCCAACCGCGGTTGAATCAGATGTAAATGATAATACTGGTGTTTCAGAATCTTTTAAATCACGTAACAGGCGCGCATCGTTTGCAAATACTGGACCGATTATAAATTCTGGTGCGCTGGATAATGCGCCATTTATCGCGCCGTTTATATCGTATGCGGTATCAAAAAACTTTACGTTAAATGGATTTTGCTGGTTCTGGAATAAAGCAATTTCAATAGATTGCTGAATACTGCGACCGATTGACGCGTTTTCCCCACTAAGTGGTAAAAGTACAGAGATATTATGTGACTGTGTCGTTCCGTATTCAGAATGCGTACCGTATTCCAAGGTGGTTGGTTCTGATATAATGCTGTCGTCGTTATATGGATTGTCCCATGCAACATTTTGCATTCCCCCAGAACACGCGGTCAGAACACCGGAAATCACACAAAATTGAAAAAATCTATTCATAAACATTGAAATATCCATTTATTACTGTATCATTTTACTATAAAAGGATAATAAATGCAAACAGGGCTTTATGTTGTTGGAACACCAATTGGAAATTTGTCTGATTTGTCGCCACGCGCGATAGAGGTATTAAAGTCTGTTGATTTAATTGCCGCCGAAGATACGCGCGTTTTTGGTAAAATCGCATCACATTTTGATATAAAGACAAAACGTGTGTCATGTCATGAACATAATGAAAAAGATGTTATCCCTGAACTGGTTGAAAAAATGGCAAATGGGGCAGCGATCGCGGTTGTATCTGATGCTGGAATGCCGGCGGTTAGTGATCCAGGGTTTAGAATAATTAGGGCGGCACGTGAAAATAATATACCGGTGTTTGTTGTTCCTGGCCCAACGGCGGTTGTTTCTGCGCTGGTCTTATCAGGCTTTCCAACCGATAGGTTTACTTTCTGTGGATTTTTTGATGAAAAGAAATTACGTGAAGATAATAAAATTCGTCACACAATTGTTTATTATGAAAGTCCAAATAGAATTATGACAACAATTGCGGCACTTGCACGTGTTATGCCAGAACGCAAAATTGCAATTGTTCGCGAAATTACCAAAATTCACGAAGAAACAATTATTGGCTATGCGGCTGATTTAATGCATATAGAACCGCCACGTGGTGAAATAGTTATTGTAATTGCGCCGGCCCCAGAACATAAAATGTCTGATGATGAAATTGCAGAGATAGTCAATGATGTTGCTGAAACTTCTACTAAATCTGCGGCTGCTGATTTGGCGATGCGTGCTGGAATCTCAAAAAAAGAAGCGTATAAGCGTTTATTAGACAAGGATGGTAAAAAATGATTCGTTTTGTTGGTTCTTTTGAAACTGTGGAATCTTTGCCAAAGACTCAATTTGTTGAGTATGCTTTTATTGGACGCAGTAATGTTGGTAAATCATCGTTGTTAAATGCGATTGTTGGACAATGCGTTGCGCGTACTTCTAATACACCTGGTCGCACACAGAGTTTGAATCTGTTTAACATAGATGATAAAATTATGTTGGTTGATTTGCCAGGATATGGTTATGCAAAAACTTCAAAAGAAAATGCTGTGCGTTGGCTCAATAGACTAGAAAAATATTTGTTGTCGCGTTCACAATTAAAACGATTGTTTATACTTATAGATTCACGTATAGGGCCAAAACAAAGTGATTTGGAACTTTTAGATTTTTGCGATGAAAATGGTATTTTATATCAAATTGTTTATACCAAGGTTGATAAACGTGTACGTGAAGAAAATCAAATTAAAATTACACATACTGAACATGGTGCAATGGCAGATGATATAATAGAAACATCTGTAACCAAGGGTTATGGTATTGATAGTTTAAGGGCAATTATTGGAATTAAATAAAAACATTTTTTATGCAACTAATCCTGCGCATATGTTGGATGCGCTGTGGTTGCTTGTTTCACGCGAAAAAGTAAATCTTGCAAATGTGTTGATATTTTTACCGTCCAGACGTGCGGTGCGCGGTGCTGAAAAAATGTTTGTGTCGCATAGTGATGGTGCAATCATATTACCTAAATTGGTCGCGTTGGGTGAGGGTACAGATGATATTTCTGATATAGATGGTGTCGAAAATTTAGAACGTGTGACGGTGCTGGCAAAATTGCTTGCATCACATGCACATATTAAAAATATAACCACCGCGTTACCCATAGCACACGATTTCGTGCGTATGGCCGATTATTTAGATAATGAAGGTGTAAATGTTTCAGATATAAATTGGGAAAGTTTAATAGATGAAAAATATGCTGCGCATTTTAAGTCAAAGGCAGAACTGTTAAATGTTTTGACAATCGTTATGCCCAAGATATTAAATGGTGCGGAATCTCAAACACATTTGCGTAATGAAAAAATTCGTGCGTGGCGCGATGAAATAAAACAATCTGGCTATGATTTGGTTGTTGTTTGTGGTTCGACGGCAAGCGTGCCTGCGACTGCTGATTTGATGGAATTTATATCACGCCTACCCAATGGGCGAATAATTCTATCTGGAAAAATAGATGGAGATACAGAAGACTTTTTGTTGGATACAAATCCATATAATTCAGAATATAAGTTTTTATCGCGTATAGGTTTGAATTATAAAGATGTTCAACCAATTGATGTTGGAAAGAGTGCCATAGATTTCTTTAATTTTGCATTTAGTAATAATACAACAGATTGTCCGCCAAAATGCGATATTTCTAATTGTCATTTAGTGGTTGCAGATAGGGAAAGCGAAGAAGCAAATGCTGTTGCTCAAATTACAAAACAAGCATTAGAACAAAATAAAACTGTGATGGTTATTACGCCGGATGCTGCGGGAAATCAACGTATAGCGACCGCGTTTAACAATATGGATATTGTTGCTGATTTTTCTGGGGGGCATTCTGCTGCTGCATCTTCTGTGTCACGTGCTTTGTTAAATATGTTTGATGAATTGATAGAAAATCATGATAGTCAATTTGTTGCTCTGTACGCACAGAATCAGCATAATTTATTTAAAACTATATCTGATTTTGTAATGACAAATTATGACAATTTTTCGCCATTATTTTTAATAGATGATGCGGAATCTTTGGTTGTATGGAACGCTATAAAAAAATTATCTGATTGTTTAGATAAATATGAAATCGTTCTGTCTATGCATGAAATAAGAACTTTTTTATATGATGTTTTGTCCACAACAACCGTGCGTGATATGAACAGTGAGGATGCGGATGTTGTTGTGCTCGGTACAATGGAAGCGCGTATGCAAACCGCAGATGTCGTTATATTGACCGGATTGAACGATGGCATGTTCCCAGCACAAGGATATGAAAATTCTTGGTTACCGCTTACTATTGCAAAACAAATTGGTTTGCCGTCACGTGACCGCAAGATTTCTTTGATGGCACTAGATTTTATAAATTTGTCGTGTGGTGCGGATGTTTATTGGTTGCGCAGTGGTGTGTCTGGAAATGTTCAAACATCTGAATCGCGGTTTTTATCGCGGGTAATTGCCAGGGGCGGAAATTTTGATTCTGAATTGGGAAAAACTATTTTACAATCTGTTCGCGATAAGGATAATGTGACACCATGTGGTTTAGATTATTCTGCGCCAATTCCGCCAGTTGATTTTAGTGATGTTTATGTGACAGAATTAGAATTGTTAATTCATAATCCGTATGCTTTCTATGCGCGTCATATACTAAGATTGCATCCAAAAGATGATTATTGGATGGAGCCAGATGCGCGTGAATTTGGAAATCTTGTTCATTCTGTAATAGAAAATGCAAAAGATTTTGAGCCGTCAAATTTAATACAACAAATGGATGAATTGGCTAAACAAATATTGGGCGAAAATAATTTGTTATTTCATTTTTGGCATAAACGCTTTGTTGAAATTGCAGATGTATTAAAACAAAACAGTGATGTTTTAACACATAGTGTCCCAGAAATAGGGGGCAGTATTGTAATTCAAAATCGTAATGTTCGTGCGCGTGCTGACCGTGTTTGGGATGGTGGTGTGTTGGATATTAAAACAGGAACGGCGCCAAATAAAAAACAGTTGTTGGATGGTAATATGCCGCAATTACCATTGGAAGCATTTATGTTGCAATCGGGTGGTTTTAAAATAAAAACATCACAGAAATCACAAACCCCAGTCACGATGTTTTTGCAATTAAAAAATTCTAATGTGAAGCCAATTATATATGATGAACAAGAGACGGCAGATATGATAAATGCATCTGTTGCAAAAACAACCGCATTATTTAATATGTATTCTTCGGGTAATGTACCGTATGAATATTATAAAAACTCTGAACCAAAATATCGTGTGTACGACGATTTAAAACGTATAGATGATTAGTCTATATCTAACATCAGACCACAATGGTCTGTTGGTTTTTCTGCCATGCGTGGTTCGATATATATTTCACAATTTTTGACAAGTTTGATAGCTGTTTTATTACATAGGAAATAATCTAGTCGCAATCCTTGTTTTTTACCAACTGTATCACCGCCACGATATCCGTACCATGTATAATCAACGACGTCAGGGTGCAGTGTACGCCAAGCGTCAACCCAACCGGAATCAAGCCATTGTTTCATAATAGTGCGTGCATCAGGTGCCGAAATAGATGAACCAATATACCCGTTCGGATTCCATATATCACGGTCGGCAATTGCAACATTAAAATCACCACCGATAATCACAGGTTCTTCGGAATCAAGATATGGTTTGATATGGTTTGTAAATGCGCGCATCCATTCTAATTTGTACGGAAACTTTGGCGAATCGATACTTTCGCCATTTGGCATATATACATTTATTAGTCTGATTCTGCCATCGACAACACATTCCAAGAATCGTGCGTTTATGTCAGAATAATTAGGTAGACCCATTGTGACATCTTCAATGGAATGTTTTGAGAAAGTCGCAACGCCGTTCCAACTTTTTTGACCAAACACCTTTACATTATATCCGTATTCATCAAACAGAGTGTGTGGAAAATTTGCATTTTCAACTTTTAATTCCTGGACCAATATGGTGTCGTATTCAGATTTACGCAGAATTTGCATAAAACTTTCTATGTGTGCACGAATTGAATTTATATTTAAAGTAAGTATTTTCATGTTTGCAATCTTTATTCTAAATACTATAATAACCATAGTCTAATTTAAAAACAACAAGGAAATTTGATATGAATATGACTAATATGCTGGAAACAGCAGTAGCACAATGGCCCGAAGAATTATTTTTAGTTCGTGAAAATATAACTTATGCGTCCTTTATGAATATGGTGCGTGCGCGTGCGGGGACTTTGGCAAAACTTGGTGTTGGTTATGGTGATGTTGTTGGTATTTTAGCGCATAATATTCCGCAATTTCCTTTGACTTTGTTCGCGGTGTGGTATTTGGGTGCAACTGTTTTAATGTTGGATACAAATTTGACACCATTTGAATATGATAATATGACCAAGACCGCAAATTGTAAACTTGTGTGCGCTGAACCATCTTTCTTTTATGAAACAGAACAATTTAAATTCTTTGATATAACTGGGGCTGACGGTGAAATAAATCCAAAATTATATCCGTATCATTTAAAAGATAAGGATATCGCAACACTGTCATTTACATCTGGATCAACCGGAAATCCAAAGGTTGTACCATTAACACATTATAATTTGGTTGAATGTGCACGTTCTTTGGATGATATGGGTGAATATTTTAGTTCAGGGGATATTATGTATGGATTTTTGCCACTGTATCATATATTTGGATTTGCAATTGGTATATTGGCAACGGTTCGTTTTGGTGGTGGTATAGTTTTACAACCAACGGTTAATCCAAAATATATAATGGACGACTTTAAAAAGTTTAAACCACATGTTATTCCAGCGGTCCCCAGATTGTGGGAGGTTTTCCGTAACAGAATCATAGATACTTTAACAACACAAAAGAGGTGGCGTATCGTTTCATTTATTTTGAAAAATCAAAATACTTTATCTAGTATGGGTTTAGATTTTGTTACACGCAAGGTTCAAGAACCAATACTAAATATATTTGGTGGACGTGCACGTTTGCTTATTGCTGGGGGGGCTGCAACCAAGCCAGAGGTAGAAAAGTTTTATGAATCACTCGGCTTGGCGTTTATACAGGGATATGGTTTGACCGAAACGGTTGGACCAATTTGTATATCAAAACCTGGTAAACGTCGTATGGCGTTTTCTGTGGGCGGGCCAACAACTAATAACGAATGCGAAATTCGTAACAAGGACGAAAATGGCATTGGTGTATTGTGGCTTCGCGGACACCAGGTGTTTGGTGGTTATCTAAACAATGACGCTGTTAACAAAGAAGTGTTTGATGACAAGGGCTTTTTTAATACCGGCGACATGGTGTATATGGATAAAAACGGCGAACTGCATTTTGCAGGACGCAAAAAACAAGTAATCGTATTAGATTCTGGTAAAAATGTTTATCCTGACGAGTTGGAAGCAATGTTTATGGAAATCAAGGGTGTAAAAAACGTTGCTGTGTTTGAACATAAGGTCAAGGATAAAACTGTCACTTATGCAGTGTTTAGTGTTGATAAGGATATGACTTTGGAAAAATTAGCGGCCGAGATTGCAGAGGCTAATAAACAAGTCGCATCTTATAAATGGGTGACACATTTTGCGATGACAACGGATGATTTACCTATGACAAGTACACAAAAAGTAAAGCATCATATTGTTCGTCAGAATCTGATTGATGGTCAGTATCCTGTTCGAAAGGAATAAAGGAAATATAACAATGAATATGTATCAATTTTTAGAACAAACAGCATCAAAATATCCAGATAGTTTGTTCTTGGTGCGTGAAAATATATCGTTTTCTGGTGTGTTGGGTTTGATAAAGGCACGCGCAACAACGTTAATGAACAATGGGATCCAGGCTGGTGATGTTGTTGGTATTTTATCGCACAATATCCCTGAATTTATAACAACACTGTTTGCAATTTGGTATTTGGGTGGTCGTGTTTTGATGTTGGATACAAATCTTACACCATTTGAATACGACAATATGACGAACAGGGTAAAGTGTAAATTTGTGTGTGCACAAAAATCATTTTTCTATGACAAGGCAAAATTTAAATTTATAGATATTGAACAAAAAGATACGGATACAAATGAAGATTTAGATGCGTATCCTTTATCTGCAAATGATATTGCGATATTGTCATTTACATCTGGGTCAACTGGTAATCCAAAGGTTGTTCCATTGACACACTTTAACTTGATTGAATGTGCAAATACTTTCCAAGATTTTAATGAATGGATACATGAAAATACCATAATGTATGGATTTTTGCCATTGTATCATATATTTGGTTTTGCAACTGGGGTACTCGCACCACTGCATTACGGATTGGGTGTGTTATTGCAACCATCTGTGAACCCAAAGGCGATTATGGAAGATTTTCGTGTTTACAAACCACACACAATACCGGCAGTTCCACGTTTGTGGGAAATATTCCGTAACAAGATAATTGATAATATCAAAGCACAACACAAATGGTGGTTGGTATCATTTATATTGCGTCGTCAAAAATTGTTGCGCGCGATTGGATTGGGTCGTGTTGTTTCGGCTGTTCAGAAACCTATTTTGGAATTGTTTGGTGGCCGTGCGAGTTTGCTTATCGCAGGTGGTGCCGCGACCAAGCCAGAGGTTGAAAAGTTTTATGAGTCGTTAGGTATGACATTTATCCAGGGTTATGGTATGACTGAAACCGTTGGACCAATGTGTTGTTCAAAGCCAGTTAAAAAACGTGTGCCATTTGCGTTTGGTGCGCCAATGGGTTGCAACGAATGTGAAATTCGTGAGAAGGATGAAAATGGCGTTGGCGTATTATGGGTTCGTGGCCATCAAATCTTTGGTGGATATCTGGATAATGAAGAAATTAATAAAGAAGTTTTTGATGACAGGGGATTCTTTAATACCGGCGACATGGTGTTTATTGATAAAAATGGCGAATACCATTTTGCAGGTCGCAAAAAACAAGTGATTGTTTTAGATTCCGGTAAAAATGTTTATCCTGATGAGTTAGAGGCACTTTATTCCGAAATCCCAGGTGTAAAAAATGTTGCGGTATTTGAACATCGCATAAAGGATAAATCTGTTGTATATGCAGTATTTAGTGTTGATGGAACAATGACAATAGACAAATTATCTGTTGCTGTTGCAAATGCTAATAAACAACTTGCGTCATATAAATGGGTGACACACTTTGCGATGACAACCGAAGATTTACCAGTGACCAGTACACAAAAGGTAAAACATCACATGGTTCGTCAAAACCTGATTGACGGTCAATATCCTATTCGAAAGGAATAATTGTTATGCGTATAGATAAATATACTTGGTGGACATTAGGATTGTGGACGATATGGACGGTGTTCTTTTGTGTGGCCGAGTATATTTCTTTCTATGTTCCATTTGAAGGGGAATTGAAATACGGGCGAATTTGTGTGCTTGAAACCATATGGTTGGTATTGGGTGCAACAATGATGTTGATAACAATATACCAGTATAAACATCACCCAAGTAAAGTAGTTGAGTTTTTAAAATCAAAGATAAAACGAAAGGCTAAGTAATTAGCCTTTTATTTACCTAAACATAATTGGGAAAAGGTTGCGTCCATAACCTCGGTCGCTGTGATGGTGCCGAGTATTTTACCAATGTTATCAGCCGCGCGTCTTACGTGTTCAGATATAATATCAAAATTATTATCTGATTTATTTATCGCGTTATCTAATTCTTGTTCGGTGTTGTTTAACAATTCGCGTGTGCGTTCGTTTATAACTAATCCTGATTCAGCATCCGCCATTAAATCAGCGATTTTACCGCGTATGGCAGACATTAGTCTGTCTATTCCATCGCCTGTTTTTGCCGATACATAAATTGCATTTTTGTTTGTCTGTTTGTCTATTAAATCAGATTTATTTATAACCAAGATTTCGTTTTCGTCTGGCGCTAATTTTGTCCCATCTGATTCAATTCGTAAAATTAAATTAGCATTTTCAATCTCAACATGTGTGCGGTCAATACCCATTTGTTCTATGTCATCGGTTGTTTCACGCATGCCAGCGGTGTCAGAGATATTCACCATATATCCATCGATATCCAATGTGTATGAAATTACATCACGTGTTGTGCCTGGTGTGTCTGATACAATTGCGCGATTTTGCCCAACAATACAATTAAATATAGATGATTTACCAACATTTGTTTTGCCAACCAATGCGATGTTAAATCCGCCCTGTATGGCACGAATTGCTGTATAGCGCGAAATAGCATTTTTAATCTCAGAATGCAGTTGTTTAATTTTATCTATGATTTTTGTTTCAATATCTTTTGGTAAATCATCACTATCGTAATCAAGTACGGCGGCGCTATACGCGGCAATTTCGACCATTTGTGCACGCCAAGCGTTATAAATTTCACTATCGCCCCCCATCATAGATTTTAATGCAAATTGACGTTGCTTTTCGGTTTGTGCATTTAATAGTGCGGCCAGTCCGTCAATATCAGATAAATCCATTTTATTGTTATAAAATGCACGTTTTGAAAATTCCCCAGGGGTCGCCATACGTGCGCCAAATGTTGTTAGATATTCAAAAATTTTGTTCACAACCGCAGGTGCACCATGCGAATAAATTTCTATCACATCTTCGCCTGTGAAAGATTTTGGTGCATCAAAGTATGTAATTACACATTGGTCTATGAGTTCTTTGTTTTCATCGCGTAAATTACAAACATATACTTGTCGTGGTGTTGCATCAGTCTTGTTCAACATTTTAAGGAATATCGACTTTAAATCGTTTCCGCTAATTCTAATTACAGAAACACCGCATTTACCATGACCACTGGACAGTGCAAAAATCGTATCGTTATTCATGTTATTTATTTCCACTAATTTCTTTTAATGCCATTGGGACAAGTTTTGAAACATCCATATCTGGATTTGCGGACACTAATTTTTGTGCCATATCAATGATATCCAACCTGCGATATCCTAATGATTCCAATGCTGCCAATAAATCTGGCAGGGCAGATTGTGCACTATTATCACTAAAATCAAAAGACGCACCGCCAACCTTGGTCTTTAATTCCACGATTATTTTTTCAGCCATTTTTTTACCAACACCTGGGGTGGTTGAAATTGTCTTGGCGTCGCCCGTTGCGATTGCGGACAATAATGTGTCTGTTTTAATTGTGCCGAGTATTGCCATTGCAACCTTGGGTCCGACACCGGATACAGATGTTAATAAATTAAATAAATTCTGGGCATTTTGGGTTAAAAAGCCGAATAATCTAATTGAATCTTCGCGGACAATCGTTTCTATCCATAATGTCACAGTTGACTTTAATGTCAGTGTTTCGTGGGTATAGACCTTGTATCCGACGGGGCCAGCCATCAAAATTACAAAATCTTCACCAATAAAATCAACTTGCCCTTGCAATTTGCCAATCATTTGTTATCCTTTTAGGGTAATTTTACAATAATAAAATAAAAAGGTCAAATATGAGTGGACACAGTAAATGGCATAATATCCAACATAAAAAAGGATTAGTAGACGCTGCACGTAGTGGCTTGTTTACAAAATTAGCACGTGAAATAACAATGTCGGCAAAGTTGGGTGATCCAAATCCGGAAAACAACCCACGTTTGCGCTTGGCTATTTTGCAGGCACGTAAAAATTCAATGCCTAATGATAACATTAAACGCGCAATTGATAAGGCATCTGGTTCTAATACTGAAAACTATGTTGCCGTTCGGTACGAGGGTTATGGTCCAGGTGCAGTTCCGGTTATCGTAGAGGCTTTAACCGATAATCCACGCAGAACAGTGCCTGAAATTCGTAATATATTTGCCAAAAATGGCGGCAATATGGGCGAAGAAGGCTCTGTTGTATTTATGTTTACACGTGCCGGTCAGATTATGTATCCATCGTCTATTGGTAAAACCGAAGATGAAATGATGGAAATCACAATGGAAACAGCGGTTGATAATCTTGAGGCATCCGAGGAAGGATTTGTTATTACAACCAAACCTGATGATTTCATCAATGTTCAAAAATATTTGTCAGATAAACTTGGTGAACCAGAAAGTGCTGAATTGACATGGTTGCCAAATATGCCAATGGATTTGGATGATGAAACATATGCCAAGGTTGAAAAGTTAGTTGATGCATTGGACGATAATGATGATGTCCAAAAAGTATTTACTGCTGCGGCATAATGTATGTTTATAAAAAAATAAAAACTGCCGATTTGGCGGTTTTTATTTATGCTGTAATATCCAAACACGCAATGCAGAACATAAATTTGTATCTGGTTTTCGTGATGAATCTATGTTGCGTATAATTGCTGCAATCGGCTGATTTATTCGTATGGCGATTTTTTTTAGTTCGTTATAGAATTCTGGCTCTAACGACACACTTGTTTGGTGACCTGATAAAGATACTGAAATTTTTTTCATTTTATATTTTCCCTGCAATTAGACAATCGATTAATGCTTTGTGTGGGTCATCGTAAGTGCGTAAAGTTTTTAGACTTAGATTATCCAGCATATAACATTTACCAAATGTATCAAAAGCAAACCAAAACAAATCATTTCGACCAAAAATAGTTTTCCCGTTTGTGTGTGCTCTGTTTTCGCTATTTATTTGAACAATGGATGGAATTGGAAAAGAGTTGTTGTTTGGTAATTCCGATGGACCAAATATGTACCCAGAACCCAGGTTTATTCCAGCAGTTGACCCATATAATTCAATCAAGAACATTGGCAACATTGCTGATTTTAATTGCTGTAAATTAGTGTTTGCAAATCCAATTGCGCGCTGACTGGCCGGACCCCAACATAATGCGCCTTTGGATTTTATAAAAGATAAAAATTCGTCAGTTGTCATTTGTTATCCGTTCCCTCTGGATACGGCGAGTTGCGCCGCAATTTGTGATAATCTATCGGATGTTGCGTTTCCACCATCACCACCACCACCAATATTTGCAGGAATATAAATTTTCTTTGCCGGATTAGGTAACCAAATGTGTGATGCGCCACTTTGTTCGATTATAAACCTATCCAGGTTATATGAATATGGAAACGTCCTGCACATAAATAGATTTTCTGGTTCCAACTTACCACCCCATGTGAGTGGTATACGAAAGCGTACAGACATGTTTTTTGGTATGGTCCGCCCAGATATTAAACCCATAAATTCATCTTCGCTTAAATTTAGAAACGCAATATCTTGTGCATCATCTATTAAACTTTCCATAAAAGTATGACTGATTTCTTTGTACTTAACAAACCAATCAGGACTAATACGCGATGGCACAGGTGCGTATTCCATGACCGGTATATCATCCATACCTAAATCTGCAAGTCTTTGTAATGCCTTATCTTCGGACCAATCCATTAAATGTTTCCTATGTATTCACTAACTGTTGTTATATATGAAGAAAATGCCTCAAAATTTCCATCATCGTCATCAGATAGTGGTGGGTTTTTATGTTCGTCCATATATAATGATAATTCAGATAAATCTTGGAATATTAAAATGTTATCACTCTGTATTTGTTGATTGGTTATGATAAACGGAACAATTGTTATTTCAATATCTTCTAATGTGTCGGTAAAGATGCCATTTAATTTATCAACAATACCCTGCATATCATCAACAGAAACATTTTCCGTACCAATAAATACAGTCTCACCAGTGCCAACCGCCAATAGTGATGTTTGTATGCCACCAATTTTTGGTGCCTTTTTTACAACATAATTTGCATCTGTGAATATTTGTTCTATTTCAGATATATGCAGATTTGTTGTTTGTGGAGCGTTTGTCTGTTTGATGTTTGGTGCTGTTTTAACGGTGTTTGTTGTTATTGGGTGTGGTGGACGTACAGGCATAACAGGTGTGGTTGATGTGGCAGCATTGGATACAGTACTTGGTACTGATGTGCTGGCGTTTGAAATATTTTTACGCCTTTCTGGAATTTTTACTATATTTGGATGAATTAAAATATACATACCAATAATAGTAATTGTGATAGCAACCGCCAAAGAAACATAAAACCACAAATTGATATGTTGGTTTGATGCCTGAACAAAAGAAAGATATTTCCAATGTTCACCTGAAAAGATATTGAAATTAAATTTGGTGTTTAGCCAAAAGTCCGTACCCAAACACATGGCTAATAGCCATAAAATTATTAGCAATATATTATCAAATTTGTTTTTCATTTGTTTTAATTGTATCATATTTATGATAAAGTAGAAAGCATAATGATTGAAAAAATAATTTTTGATTCCGAAGCTACCACTACAAATTGTTTGTGGTATGATTCTGATATGGATGCGGGTGGTTTAGCGGGCTGTTCTGACTATGCTGTTCAGAATGGTGTGTCTGTTTTGTCTGTGTTGCCAGATGCGGTACCTGTAATATGGCCATGGTTGGAAAAAAGGGCGGTTAAAATATTCTCGCGTTTTTATATATATGATACGTCTAATTTTGCTGTTGTATCTAAAAGTATAGTTAAAACATTTAAAAATGGTGCAAATGGTGCGCAGGTTTTCTTAAACCTATCGCAATTGAAATCTTTTTCAGATTCTATAAAGTCTGTGCGGGATGATTTGTTTTTTGATAAAGAACTTGTAATTGGCTTGGATATATTGGATATAAATTTTTCTGATTGGAAAACTGTGTTTGATTGCATTAAATCTCTGCGTTGTGATGGAATCAATTTATTGTTGTCAAATGATACAGGGGACAAATCTGATTTTGTCGGGCATATTATGTCTATGTTTGAATTGTGGCCTGATGATTTAACGTGTTCAATTTATTTGACTTTTGGTGATAATCCAATGCGTGTTGAACAAACTATGCGCCTGGGACATATGATGCATCCTGAAATTATTATAAAATCGTTTAAGATTTATTAGTGTGTCAGTACCAGGTATTTCGGATTTGATGTGCCGGCTTTGTTTTTCTGTTGATACCGTGTTTGAATCGTGTCCATGTCTGGAATTGTGGCGGATAGCGGTGTTTGTGTCACCTGATTTATAATCCAATCAAAATATTCCCAATGGTCAGTTCCGATGATAATTTGCCCATCATCTGTTAAATGATTTGATAAAGTGTTTAGAAATTCAGCAGACAACAAACGGCGTTTTTCATGCCGTGCTTTCGGCCATGGGTCAGGATGTAAAACCCAGATTTGTGCAAATTTTTGTGATGTATTGTTTAGGTACAGGCGAACATCATCCGGCCAAACCAAAATATTTTTATATTCAGGCATAATCTGATTCTGTGAATCTGTTATCGCGGATAACAGGGCGGCAACACCGTTTGCGAACGGTTCTGCACCAATTATTGTTGTGTCGGGGGAGCGTAGCGCTAAATCGCGCAAATGTTCACCATTGCCAAATCCAATTTCCAAAATAGCGTTGTCTGATGTTGTGTTTGGTATGATTTTTGGCAATACCTTTTCCATCAAGACGGTTTTACGGGCAGATAACTTTTTCCCATGCCTGCGTCCGAAAGTTCTTATTTCTTGTTTTTCCATATTTTTAGTATAGAATGATAAAATTAAAAAACAAGGATTATAAATATGCGTAATGGATTGTCTGCTGATTTGATTAAACGCGTTTTGGGCGGTGCACCAAAATATACTTTGGATGAATTGGAACAAAAGTTCCCAGCGCGTAATTTACCTGATGGTGCTTTTGTAACGCGTTTCGCACCGAGTCCAACCGGATTTATGCATTTGGGCGGCCTTTATGGTGCGTTGATAGATTATAAACTGGCAACTCAATCTGGTGGTGTATTTATGTTAAGAATAGAGGATACAGACACGAAGCGTGAGGTTAAAGAAGCGGTTGATATCATTATAGATTCATTAAATAAATTTGGTTTAAAATACAATGATATGCCTGAATACGGCCCTTATTATCAGTCACAAAGAAAAGATATTTATCATTCTGTTGCGGCGGATTTATTGGCGCGCGGACTTGCGTATCCTTGCTTTTTAACATCGACTGAGATGGATGAGATTCGTAAGAATCAAACGGCGGCGGGCTTTGCAACTGGGATTTATGGCGAATTTGCACGCGACCGTGATTTAAGTGAAGATGAAATAATCGCTCATTTGGATAATGGTGAGGTTCCATCAATTCGCCTATATTCAACAGGAAATCCAGAAAAGAGAATTTTCTGCAAGGATGCGGTTCGTGGTTCTATATCTTTCCCTGAAAATAATGAAGATATTGTTTTAATAAAATCAAATGATGGTTTGCCAACATATCATTTTGCGCATTTGTGTGATGATCATTTTATGCGGACAACGCATGTTATTCGTGGTGAAGAATGGTTGCCATCATTACCATTACATGCGCAACTATTTCGTATGATGGGTTGGATGCCACCACTATATATTCATACATCGACTATTGATAAAATAGATGCCGAAACAGGTAAACAACGTAAATTATCAAAACGTCATGACCCAGAGGCAAACGTTGCTTTCTTTATGGCGGACGGTTGGCCAACTGATGCTGTTTTGGAATATTTGGGTAATATTGCTGCATCCGGATATGAAGAGGCTAAAAATAAAGGCGCTGTTAAAAATTTCTGGGAATATGAAATGAAACCGAAAAAGATTCCTATGTCGGGCGCATTGTTTGATATGAAAAAGTTAGAATGGTGGGCCAAGGAATATATTGGTGCGATGCCGGTTCCTGAATTGGTAAATAGTGTTTGTGATTGGGCAAATGAATATGGTGATGATATTAACAAAAAACAAATTGCGGATATTGATTACCTGACGCGTATTTTATCAATTGAACGCGACAATCCAAAACGCGTGCGTAA
Source organism: Candidatus Enterousia sp. (assembly GCA_045616625.1). GTDB lineage: Bacteria > Pseudomonadota > Alphaproteobacteria > Rs-D84 > Rs-D84 > Enterousia. The sequence goes on along the minus strand of JAZLHA010000012.1, from coordinate 150,445 downwards.
AGATTTTATTACTTGGAAACAGACGCTGACTGAGGTTGGATATTTCTGGGATGAATTGTTTACGCCGAATACAGAATACGAATTTAATTCTGATTTATTGCGTGACTTTATTGAAACATTTAATATATCTGATGACAAGGATACATGGTGGAATAAAATTGTTACGATTGCAACTGTGCGTGGTGTTAAAAATGGCGATGTTGCGATGAATCTGCGTGTTGCACTAACGGGGCGCACAAATACCCCAGACTTATATTCTATTATGCAGGTTATGGGTGAAAATATGATAAAAACAAGAATAAACAAGGTTATAAAATGAAAAAAACAAAAGAAGTTGTTCGTAAACAATTAAAAGAAGTTAAACAAAATTCACATGCAAAAACTCTATTAAAAGTTTTGCGTGCAACTGGACTGTTTCGTTGGGAACGTCCTGCCACACGTGCCGAAGAAATACTCAATATTTTAACACATGGAATTGGTATTGGACTTGCAATTGCGGGACTTTGTTTGTTGGTTGTGTTTGCGGTTCTTGCACAAAATACATGGGCGATTGTTTCTTGTTCTATTTTTGGACTGACAATGTTTACATTATATTTTGGTTCAACAATGTGTCATGCCACCATCGGCAGCAAGAGTGAATGTTTCTTTGAAGTGTGGGATTCAATCGCAATTTATGCTTTGATTGCTGGAACATACACGCCGTTTTTATTGGTGAATTTGCGTGGTGGACTGGGATGGTCTATATTTGGTGTTTTGTGGGCGATTGTAATTTTTGGTGCAATTATGAAATTAAATAATCCACATCAACAACCAAAATGGATGGTCACTTTATATCTGATTATGGGGTGGTGTTGTGTTGGTATTTTGCCAATAATGATAAAGTATATTCCTGCACGCGGTATGTGGTTTATGATGTCTGGTGCGGCGGCATATACCGTTGGTGTGATATTTTATCTGTGGCGCAAAATGAAGTTTTCACATGCGTTGTGGCACTTGTTTGTTATTGGGGGCAGTGTGTGTTTCTTTTTTGCGGTATTGTTTGGTTGTGTTATTGATTATGTGGGGTAGGGAATGCGAATACTTGGCATAGATCCAGGTTTATTACATACAGGTTGGTCGGTAATTGATACCAAGGGTGGCGCGTGCCATTATATCGCTAGTGGGGTTGTTTTACCGCCGACAAATATTCCATTTCCAGAAAGATTGGCATTTATATTTCGTAATGTTTCTGAAATTTGTGATAAATTTACACCGGATGTTTGCAGTATTGAGATTACTTTTTCCAATATGAATCCGAAAACGACGCTTGCGCTGGGGCATGCGCGTGCGGCGGCAATGGTTGCGATTGCAAATCATAATATTGAAATATTTGAATATGAACCAAACAAGATTAAAAAGGCACTAACCGGTGCGGGCCACGCAGACAAGGAACAGATTTATAAAATGCTGCATATCTTGTTGCCGACGGCCCACCCAAAAACTGCGGACGAAAGTGATGCGATTGCTATTGCTTTGACCCATGCAAATATGGCGCGTTTTGCGGGTTAATAATTTCGCTTTGATTTTAAATCTAATATATGATAAAATCTAATTACCAAGAGAGAAAATGAAACAAATCAAACGTTTTTTGTTGGCTGTTCTGTGTGCTGCACCATTTGGTGGTGCGAATGCTGCACCTATAGCGACAACATCGGGCAGTAATTTAACCGCATATAATCCAAATGTTTCGTTGACTGGTAATCAGTGGGTGACCGCTATGAACCCACGTAATCTAAATTCTGGCCAGAAAGTAGAGGCAGACTTTGGAAATTGTAATGCGTTGATTTTGCGTTGCGCGCAACCAAAGTGTTCGGGAACTGGGTGCGCGGATGCAAACGTTGCAACCAGTATTGTCACCGGTTGTATTCAGGCGAATGATACGTGTAAGCAATATGCAGACCAGGGTTTAACAGAATATATTGTTGCCCAGTTGGTGGCATCATCGTCGGCCAAGGCAAATGATGCGGCAATTGCGGCCCAGGCTGCTGCGGCTGCCCAACAAAGTTCACAACAATTACAACAGATGCAGAATCAAATGCAGATGCAAATGCAACAAATGCAAAGTGAAATGGCAAATCAAAATGCCGCCACAATTGCTGAATTAAAGAATGCACTGGAAGAACAAAAGGCATTAAATGCCGCCGCACAACAACCGGCACAACCGGTACAAAATGATTCAGGTTCTGGTTTAAGCACCGCGCAACAGATTGCGGCTGCGAATAATGTGTCTGCGGACATTGTTGTTCGTGAACAGGTTAGTGGTGAAATTTTAACAAGTATTGAAAATGCCGAGGTTCAGTTAAAAACATTAAAGGCGACAATGTATCAACCGGGCGGCACATCTATATTTACCTATGCGGGATGCGATTCAACTGGCAGTAATTGTACCGGTCCAAAACGTGTAAGACGATTCAAAGAATTGGCAAACGGATTTTTTGATCCATATAATTCTGTGTTGGACGAAATGTATGATGCACTTATAACAGCACAGAGCGTTGGTGTTGATGTGACCGATATTTATATGATGCTAAATGATTCGTGTAATCAATGGGGACAATATTTATGTTCACAGAGGGCAGAATTTACTGTAGAAGAAACCAAAGACTCCGGAGGAAACGTAATATCGATAAAAAGAACGCCAAAAACATTAAGTCCTGGTGAACAGAAACCTGTTTATTCGTATTATGATAACGGAAATTGTCCAGATGGTACATCTAAAAAAGATGGTGTAGCCAAGGGTGGTCATGAATGTACGGTTGGTATGGTAATTCCGCCAGAGGATGATATGTACTGTACATTACAAAAAACATTGTCTGAAAAAGATGGTGATATTCAACGTCAGTGGTTATATGCAGACCAGGGAGACCTGGGCGATAATGTTCGTGTTGGTTGTGCATCATCTGCGCTTGATTCTGTGGCGCTGTTCCGTAATCGTAAAAAGAAATCTAATCTGGATGTTGAGACATTGCAACGTATGATTAACCAAGATGCCCCGGCAACTTGTTATAAAAACGACAAACAAGAATGTCCATATTGGTGTAAGGCTACTGATCCGCAATATTTAATAGGTATTACAACAAGTAAAAGTTTGGGTGAAAAGATTTGTTTGAAATCCAAACCTACTGAAACTTACTCAAGTAGTTTGACAAAATGTCAAGACGATGAGGATGGTGGAACACCTTATGTTGACCCTAGATTTGCGTTGTGTTCTGTGCATGCGTATAATATTGGTGAAACAGATAATAAAAAACTGGATTCAACAAATCGGACAAATATGAATGATATTATTGCGTTAAAAGCAACTGTTATTACTCAACAGATGTATAAGCAATATGAATATTTGGAATCTATGATTAAACGTTTCAAAACCCAGTTGAAAAAGGCTGTTTTAACCGCCAAGGTTCAAATGGTAAATGGTGATAATAGTAGCAGTAGTTCCACTGGTTCATCATCTGGATATAATTCGAATATAGACAGACGCAATGGCGTGTATTTAGCTGAGGCAAAAAATTGTGGTGAAGAAATAGAAACAAAGGATATATTAAACTGTTTGCTTAGCAATTATGATGCGATTAATTCGGAATACAAAAAATCATCAATGTCGAGTGATTTGAAAAAACAACTAGCAGCAGATCATAATGTTGTTAAAAATGTGCTTAGTACAATATTGGTTCCAAGTGATTATCAGGGCTCATGTTTATATGGAACAAAGACAGCAACAAAAGTAGAAGAAGATACTGCTTGTGTGGATGTGAAGAGTATATCTAGTACAAAAAAATTTGGTGAATGTTTAACAAAATTGCGTACTTATATTACCAAGGCGCAAAATTGTTATGATTTAAGCCAAAGACAATTTCAAACTAAATAAATAAAAAATCTGCAGATGCAGATTTTTTATTTTCGTAATGTTATTTTTGATACTGCGTTATAGCCAAAATACTTATTTATTTTATTTAGAATTTCATCGTTCATATATGATAATTCCAATGCCATCGCAGGATTATGTGGTCGCAAGACAATATTAAACTTTTTATCGCGTGTTTGCTTTATCGCAACGATTTGCGCAACTGATGCAATTTTGTCACCCATAATTTCATCCCACCGCGCAGTTAGATCGCCAGCACTTGCATGGATACCGAATATACGCATTAGTCCACCGAGTGCCCCAGCAAAACTAATTGGACGTGAAACGCGTGTTAAAATTTTATTTTGTTGGTTTGACATAACTATATTCCTTGGGCATTAGGATAAACATTTCTCCATTACTATGTTGTCCGTGTGCATATTTATATGCTTCGTTACCACTGCCGAAAAATATGTCTGCACGAATCCAACCACGAATTGCACTGCCGGTATCCTGAGCAATCATCAGGCGACGGAATTTACGACCGTCTGATAAATTGGTGCTGATGTATACGGGCAATCCCACCGTATAGATGCTATCGTCAACGGCGATACTGCGAATCTTGGACAGTGGTGTTCCGATTTTTCCAACAACATCTTTGGATTCGGCTTCTTTGAAATAAACATAACGCGGATTGGAATAAATTACTTCGCGGGCAAGTTGCGGATTTTGTTTAAGGTGTGACCAAACACCGTCTGCACTATAACCGCCTGATGGTTTTATTCCGCGGTTGCGTAATTGTTCGCCAATAGATTTAAATTGCATATCGTTTGTTGCGGCAAAATTTAATTTTACATGTGACCCGTCATCCAGTTTTAACAGGCCTGAACCCTGAATCTGAATGTTTTGGACATCAACGATATTTGCCCAATACAAAACGCGCCCGATTTTATTTTCAACAATTGTTTTTTTATCAACACCCTTGTAATTACGACCGTCTGTTGGAACGCCCATAAGCGGTTCGTTGCATTGGGCTGTTTTGGTTCTGCATGCAGGGATTTCAGGCGAATAATATCCAGTATATGTTCCACGTGTTTCACCATTGTTGTCATAGATTTGATATGGTTGGAAATGTGATTCAAACCATGCGCGAACGGTTGCTGTGTCTGCGCTGGCACTTGGTAGCATGTTGCATTTTTCTTTTAATAGTGCGCGGTCTGGGATAACGCGACCAGTATATTGCAAATTTGCACGACATGTATTACGAAATGCCTGCAGTGCATAACGAACATCGTCATCGTGCCAATCAGGTAGAGCGGAAAAAGATACCTTGCGCAGGTTGGATGGTATAACCGAATTGTTGCCTGTATGCATTGGTGTGCTAACGTCGCAGCCTGATAGTGCGCAGGCAGCAACCGCCACAGGTAATAATAAACGAAATCGCATAAACATTTTTATCTATCCCCCCTTGTAAAATTCTTTTATAATGCTATATTATCATAAAACGGTGCGGAAAAAAAGGAGCAATCGCATGTCTAAATTTAAAATTATTACACAATTTTTGAAAGATTTTTCATTTGAAAGTCCAAATGTCCCTGATTTGTTCTTTAAACAGGATAATGGCCAGGGTAAAATTGAAATCAGTATTGATATCCAGATAAAGGGTGCGGATAACAATGTGTTTATGGTTGATTTAATTACCAAGGTCCATTCAAAATTGGAAAAAGATGATAAATCTATATTCTTGATTGAATCTACATATTCTGGATTGGTTCAAATGGAAGAAGAAAAAGATGAAGAAGCGAAAAAGCGCACTTTGTTGATTGATGTTCCAACAATGTTGTTCCCAGCTGTTCGCGGATTGGTGACACGTGCTACATCTGAATCTGGATTTCCACCATTTACTATGCAACCTGTTGATTTTGAGACTTTGTACGAACAGAAAAAATCACAACAGCCTGCAAATCAGTAATTGATTTTTGATTGTAAAAAAGAACGCAATTTGCGTTCTTTTTTTTGCTTGTTTTTTGTGATATAATTTACAGACACCAAAGAGAGAGAAATTTAATGGCAAAAGATAAATACCTTTATATGCGTGATAATGTGAACGGCTTTTCGTTTGCCAATTTGGGCCTGTTTACGGGGTTTGGTGATGGTGTTTATAATGCGGTTTATTCACTTGTGATTTTGGGAATTTTTACAGGTGTGTTTGGCGAATCGATTGCATCGGCGGCGGTGGGTGTGTATGTCGGTTTGTATTCAGTGTTCTGTATGATTGTTTCAATGTTTTCAAATCAGTTGTTGCGCTGGTTTACGAAAACTAAATTGTTGTATATGGGAATGCTGGCGGTTGGAATTTGTTATGCGATGATGAGTCTTTCTGTGCGTCCCACAACATTTATTACACTTGATTTTGCATCGGGTGTTGGATCAACAATGGTCGCAATTTTAATTCCATTATTTATGGCGGACTTTTCAAAAGATGTCGGTATGGCGCGATTAAATGCGCGGTATCATTTGTGGGCGAATATCGGTGCACTTGCCGCGCCCATGTTCGCAACAACAGTTGCAACTTATTTTGCAAACGACAGGTTGCCTTTCTTGGCATCTGCAATGATTTATCTGGGCGGTATGTTATTCTTTAAACATTTTGGTATTGTCCAGCAAGATAAGGAAATAAATAAACTTAGCCCAAAACGCACAATTCATACTTTGATTCGCGCGGGAATTGCGTTCTTTCATCGGCCAAATATGGGTCGTGCGTATATTGTGAATTTTGGATACTATGCGTTGCGTGCGTTGAGGTTACTATATGTTCCAATTATTGTTATTGAACAGGGCTTTTCGGCCAGTACACTGGGTGTGGTTTTAACACTCGGTATCGTGCCGTACATTATCATAGATTTCTTTATCGGAAAATTAGTAAAGAAATATGGCAGTCGTCTGTTTATGACAATCGGACTCGCATCATTTGCGTTCTTGGCATTCTTGGCAACCTTTGTTCATGGATACGCGTTGCTTGCTATATTTGTCTTGTGGCAGATTTCAGGTGCGTTTATGGAACCGGTGCATGATTTATTATTCTTTGACAATACGCATAAGGCTGAACAGTCGCGGTTTTACGGCATATTTCGGACCAGTGTAAATTTACCAAGTGTCCTGACCCCGATTATCGGTGGTGTTGTGATTGCGGCTCTGGGATATACATCTGCGGTTTGGTATGTTAGTGCTATTATTGGAACACTAACACTTGGTGTATTATGGTTGCATCGTAGATAATTATCGTGCTTGCGTTTTTAGCATTTTCTTTGTATGATTTTTGTGTAATTAACATAAAAGGAAAGAAGTATGGCAAAGAAAGAAACTGTTGTAAATACTGGTGCTAAAAATCCTGCATTGGAATCTGCTTTGGCACAAATTCAAAAACAATTCGGTAAAGAAGCAATTATGAAAATGGGTGATGGGTCCCAACAGAATATAGAGGCGATTTCGTCCGGATCGCTCGGATTGGATATCGCGTTGGGAATTGGTGGTTATCCACGTGGTCGTATCGTTGAAATATATGGTCCAGAAAGTTCTGGTAAAACAACACTAGCCCTGCATGCATGTGCCGAGGCACAAAAGAAAGGTGGAACATGTGCATATATTGATGCGGAAAATGCACTGGACCCAAGTTATGCAAAAAAGTTGGGTGTAAATGTTTCTGAATTGGTTATTTCACAACCGGATTCTGGGGAACAGGCATTGGAAATTGCTGATACTTTGATTAAATCGGGTGCGGTTGATGTTGTTGTTATCGATTCTGTTGCGGCATTGGTGCCAAAGGCTGAATTAGAAGGAAATATCGGTGATTCGTTCGTTGGAACAACAGCGCGTCTGATGTCACAATCGTTGAAAAAATTGGCTGGCAGTGTTTCGCGCACAAATACTCTTTTAATCTTTATTAACCAAATTAGAATGAAAATCGGTGTTATGTTCGGTAATCCTGAAACAACATCGGGTGGTAATGCGTTGAAATTCTATGCGTCTGTTCGTTTGGATATTCGTCGCACTGGTGCAATCAAAGACAAGGAAAATGTTGTTGGTAATGAAACCCGGGTCAAGGTTGTTAAAAATAAAGTTGCGCCACCTTTCAGAACAGTTGATTTTAAAATCATGTATGGCGAAGGAATTTCCCGTATTAGTGAAATACTAGACATGGGTGTAAAATATAACATTATTGAAAAGGCTGGTTCGTTCTATTCTTATAACAATGAAAGAATAGGTCAGGGTGAGGCGAATGCACGCACATGGATCAAAGAACATCCAGACGTCCAACAGGAATTGCTTGATAAAATTATGGCAATATCTAGCGGTATCGCTGAAGAAATGACAACAGGACCATCTGATGACAATGATTCTGTACAAGAATAAAAGGTGTAATCATGAATTTATCACGCGCTGTTGCTGTTGCAGATATTATATTGCGGGGACATATATTGAACCCTTTTTGGTTGCCTCGCGATAAAAGACGTGAAATACGAACAAATATCACTGCACGTGTAATACCACGCTATTTTAAACGCTATTTGCCGGCGGCAGGGGCGGTTCGTGAAACCAAGGTAATAAACAATGACAAGGATGAAAAAATTTATACCCTGTGGTTACAGGGTGAAGAAAATGCACCAGATTTAGTAAAGGCATGCTTTCGTAGTGTGCGTAAAAATTGTACCCAGGAATTGGTTGTGTTGGATGAAAAAACTGTATTTGATTATATCAGACTGCCCGAAAAAATCATGGAAAAACGACGCGCTGGTAAAATAAAAAACGCACATTTTGCTGATATTTGTCGTGTGGAATTGCTTTATCAATATGGTGGTTATTGGTTTGATTCAACCGATTTTGTGACTTCTCCAATTCCAGATTGGGTTACGAATACTGATTTCTTTATGTTTTTAACCGGTAACGCTGGCAGTCCATATTCTTTTGTTCAAAATTGTTTTATTCGTGGTCGTCGTGGTTCGTATTTGCTTGCTGCGTGGCGTGCAATGATGCATGATTATTGGATGAATGAAAATCATACATTTGATTATTTTATGCATCAATTGTTGTTCAAAACGTTGGTAATGAATGATCCTCGTGCAAAGAAATATTTTACAAAAATGCCACATGTAGATCAGGATCCAACGCATGCACTTTGGTGGGAATACAAGGATAAACCTTTTGATAAAAAGACCTTTGATGAAATAACATCAAAAACATTTTTCCAAAAAACTACGTATAAGGGTATTGATAACATTATACCGGGGTCTTTTGCGGATGAAATGATTAATAAAATGTATAAAGATTGATAAAAATGACACGTAAACCAAAAATTTCAATAATTATTCCAATATATAAGGTTGAAAAATATCTGCGTCGGTGTTTAGATTCTGTTAAAAATCAAACTTTTAAAGATTGGAATGCTATTTGTATTGATGATGGTTCGCCCGATAATTCTGGGAAAATTGCTGATGAATATGCGGCATGTGACAAACGGTTTATTGTTATCCATAAAAAGAATGCTGGTGTGTCTGCTGCCCGTAATGATGGAATAAAACGGGCAACTGGTAAATATATTCATTTCTTGGATGCTGATGATTGGATTGACTCTAATTATTATGAACAGATGCTAAGATTTGCAGATGAAACTTGTGCAGATATCACATGTAGTGGAATTATATCAAACACAAAATATTCTTCTAATATAAAATATCATAGGGTACATGTTCTCGGTGGATTACGTTCAAAATTATTTTGGACACGTGCAATATCTGATTCTTTTGTTTGGCGTTATCTATTTAAAACAGATTTTGTTAAATCTAATAAATTATTGTTTGATACAAAATTGATATCCCAAGAAGATACATTGTTTGTCCTAAACGCGATAAAACTTGCTAATTGGATAACTATAACCCCAGATGTATATTATCATTATATGTTTAATGAAACTTCTGCTTTAAATTCCAGGGATATTGCTCATCATACTAAAATGAAAAAACATTATAAAATAGGGCGACAATACAGAAAGCAGTATGCTATTGATAATGGTGTATATTCTTTGTGGTTTTTTAGAAAAGTAATTAGGTTTTTTATGTGATAAAATTATGGGGAAAAATATGCCAAAAATTTCAATAATTATTCCAATATATAAGGTTGAAAAATATCTGCGTCGGTGTTTGGATTCTGTTAAAAATCAAACTTTTAAAGATTGGAATGCTATTTGTATTGATGATGGTTCACCTGATAATTCTGGGAAAATTGCTGATGAATATGCAGCGCGCGACAAACGATTTATTGTTATCCATAAAAAGAATGCTGGTGTGTCTGCTGCCCGTAATGATGGAATAAAACGGGCAACTGGTAAATATGTTATGTTTATTGATAGTGATGATTTCTTGCATCCTCAAACAATGGAACTTGCTTATAAAATGGCTGTGCGTCACAAATCTGACATTGTGTCGTTTACATATGATAGAGTTTATCGTCCACGGTTGATAATTCGTCATATGTTGGGTATAAATACTAATAATATTATTCCTTGGGCTATGCGTAAAAAATATTCTGTGAATAAAATAAAAACATTAACAACTAACAATGTTTTTGAATATGCTACTGAAAGTTCGCATAATAAATTTAATACAAAACGCAAATGGTTAATTAAACATTGTCAAACATGGAAAAACTTATATCGTTATGATTTAATATCTGATGTGTCTTTTAAAGATATGGTAATATTCGAAGATTTTATCTGGTGGTCAGAAGTTTTATTAAAAAATCCACGGGTTACTATTATGCCTTTGCCGTTGTATTTTTATATTCCTAATTTTTCTGGGGCGGTATTTACTTCAAAACAATTAAAGCGAATAAACGATTTGTGTGTTGGGCTTAAATATATTTATAAATTGTATGTTAAAAATGCATCTGCATATCAAATGAAACAATGGACTGAAAATTTTTTATGGTTTTTTATCAATAAAGCATTCACTAAATTAAAATATATATCGGATAAACAAGATCTTAATATGATTCGTCATGAATTTTGTGAAATGTTTGATATGGGCATGTTTGACGTCGTACCAAATCAATGGTGCCAATTAGCACAGCAGATATATATATTTATAAATAATAAATAACTATATATTTATTGCTTTAAATCTTTTTGGAATTTTGATTACTACACTTAATCCCAACATTGCGGGTTTTCGTGGGGCATATATCGGACGCAGATATGTTTGTAATATCTGCGCTATCTTTAACCATTTTTCAGATTTTGTTTTTTTATTGGTGACGGCATTTATTGTTCCGTTGCCACGACGTTTTAAATGGTTTATCCAATCAGATCCGCGTCTTTGTGCCTTTTCAATTAGCATATTCATATCAACCGAGCCAAAATGTAATAAGTATAGATTTTTATCTATGTGAAAATTATGATGTTTTATACTGTGAAAACCACTCCCCCAAAATACAGGTTTGTTTATTACAACCGATTTTGTATATCGTGTAGATAGTAGGGCGTATCCCCTTTGTTCTAATAGTGGGGCATCTGTATCCAGGGCGGATTCTGTTTTCATATTTTGTCCGATGTCCAATCCCAGACCTGATAGAGTATTTTTTATTTTTTTGTTTGATAAATATTCAGATAATGTTTTGTGTGTCTTTGGGTCAACAATTAAAAATTCATCGCTATCACAACCAATTATAATATCATAGGTTTTTAACAGTTTGTGTGCAAGTTCGTTTAATTTTCCAATTCTATATTTGTCGCCAGTGCTACGTGACATATCGGTATGTGGTATTTTTGTAATGTGTGCACGACCAGCGTTTTCAGGTTTTTTTTGGTCAATCCCATCCAGAATAATATACAGGTTTTCGGTACCAAAATTTTTTCCATAATATGCAATCCAACGACGTAGAAAGAATTCGTCACCCCGCGCCATTGTTATAACTGCAATTTTTTTGTTTTCTTTTTTCATATTCCACCGTTTCTTAGTTTGGTTATTACGTATGTTATATTCCTGTATAAAATTTTTATTGGATTGTTTGTTAATAACCAATTCATATATTTTGTGCCGTATATACGATTGGTACTTGATAAAATAACATCTTGTGCTTGCGTTCGGTTTAATACATATAAAATTTGATGGCCCAGCGCACCATTGTGACGAATAAATGATGATTTTTTTATAAACGGACATCCTTGTTTAAATAATTTTTTAACTTTGTTATATGTTCCGCGCCCACGAACCGTTATCATACAATGCCATGATATGTTATGCTGATTAAATAAATCTGTTAAACCGTTTTCATATTCTATTGTGACCTGTGCTTTTGTTTTTTGTGCTTTTACATTTGTAATAAATTCTTTAAACCATTTTGTTGTTGCTATTTGTGTTTGTGTGCCAACAAACCATGATTCAATTGGCGCATATATTTTATGTGTACTTTTAATTAATCCAAATGCACCTGTTCCAAAAGATTCCATTTTCTGTAAGGTTGTCTCTAAATCAAATGTCGGACCATATACAGAATCGTTTACCATATAGATATAATCATATTTTGAAAATAGTTTTTTATTATCTGCATATTGGTATGCACGTTTATATGATCCAAAATCATATTCGCCATGGCGTTTTCCGGCCGCATAAATTGTATATGGTTTGATTTTATTTAATTCTTTATTTGAAAAATCAGAATCGCCAACAAAAATTACATTGCCTAATTCAGATAGCGATTTTACATAATAAACCAAGGCATCATCAACTATGCCGTCTTTGTCGTATCCTGCAAATAAAAACAATCGTTTTGACATTCTTACAGTATTATAAGCAAAAAAAGACTTTTTGTAATAAAAAATAAATATAGTCTAATCCGGCAAAAAATGATTGAAAACAGGGTGCCTTTTTGCTAGTATCTGTGAAAGACAAGGATTAAAAAATGCCAAAAGTATCTGTATTAACGCCGATATATAACACAAATCCAAAATATCTGCGTGAAGCAATAGAATCTATATTAAAACAAACATTTACTGATTTTGAGTTTCTAATTCTTAATGATAGTCCCGATAATAACGAGATAGAGCAAATAGTAAAAGCCTATGCAAAGAAAGATAAACGTGTTAAATATCATAAAAACGATATAAATCTTGGTATATCTGCATCACGTAATAAATTGATTGAAATGGCACGTGGTGAATATTTGGCTATATTTGATCATGATGATATATCGTTGCCAAATAGGTTAGAAAAAGAGGTAAATTATTTGGATAAAAACCCAGACGTTGGTTTGGTGTCTGCTTGGTCGCATGTATTTGGTCAGAATGATTTTATATCTAAATCGCCAGAAAATGATGTTGATATAAAAATAGGACTAACAGAAAGTTGTTGCATTGTTCATTCTGTATGTATGATGCGTCGTTCGGTCTTGATTGAAAACAATATTCATTATGAACAATATTATTCACCTGCCGAAGATTATAGGATTTTTACACGTCTGATGGACGTCACGCATATGTATAATATTCCGATGGTTTTATTGAATTATCGTGATTCTGTAATAAATACAACCACTACTAACCGTGCAAAATTAGATTATGCGCATTCGTTGGTTCGTGGGGAATGTTGTGCGGATCATCCTTATTTTTGTTCTAAAAACCGTGATGTGAAATTACGTGTGCGGCTGTTTGGAATAATACCATTGTTTAAGATTAAACGTGGCTGGTTTTGGTTGTTTGAATGTCTGCCAATATTAAAAGTGAGTTAGGATAAAACAAATGGTAAACAAGAAAATAGATAATATAAATATTTTTATGGCATCTGATGAAAATTATGTGTCTATAACGGATGTTGCAATTATAAGTATACTTGAAAACACAAAATCAAATGTAAGTCTGTTTTTTATAAACAATGCTATCAGCGAAGAAAGTTGTAAAAAAATAAAGAACACGGTTTCAAAATATAAAAACGCAACAATAGAGTTTATAGATGTTGATGTTGATAAATATTTTTCTAATTTTAAAACCTGGCAACATGTGTCCAGAACCACTTTTGTGCGTCTTTTGATTCCATGGTTAAAACCAAAAATAGATCGTGCCATATGGATTGACGGCGATGTTATTTTAATGGATGATATATTAAAATTGTATACGCAAGATTTGTGTAAATTTGCGATAGGTGCTGCAAAAGCCATTGAAATAGGCGATGATTTAAAGAAAAAGTTTTATTCTTTGTTGGGGCTGGATGAAAAACATGTTTATTTTAATGCAGGGGTTTTGTTGATGGATTGCAAAAAATTACGTGCCGATAAAAAATTACCAAATGCGTTTTTCGAAATAGAACAAAAATATCCGAAACATTTATGTGCGGATCAAGATATTTTGAATAAGTATTTTGAGAATAATTATAAAACGTTAGATCAAAAATTTAATGTGACGTGTTGTAATGCAAATAGTTTTGAAACACAAGATGAATATAATAAAACTATACCAAATATGGTTGTTCGGCATTTTATTGGTTCAGAAAAACCAAATAACAGTATAAATTCTATGTCAACGGACCATTTGCCCAGTTATTATAAATTTTGGCAGTACGCACAAAAATCTGAGTTTTTTGGTGATTTTATGATTAAATTATTCAGAAAATATGGATATGAACAGAAAAAAACATGGTTTTATTTGTTTGGTTTGATACCTTTGTTAAAAATGAAAAAGAATCGTGTTTTACTGTTTGGGTTTTTGCCAATATTTACTTTAAAAGGGTGTTAAAATGTCTTTACGTAATATTTTGAGAAATTTGGTGGTGTTAAGAAAAAATAATTTAGAAGATTTTTTTTCTGATAGCGGGTTTCTGAAAAATTATGATAATTTATTGGATAATTTTAAGTATGAATTATTTGATGATGCACCATATAAACCCAAGATAAAAACAGTAGACGAATCAATCGATGATATTTTAAAACACCATTATAGCGTTGCGCGTTTCGGCGATGGTGAATTTCAATTAATGCGTGGAAACAGTATCCCATTCCAAAAGCATAATAAAAAACTACAGAAAAGATTGATAGAGGTTTTTAATTCTGATATAGATACTTTAAAAGTAGCGATTGTTAGGGCAATGTGGTTTGATAAATCAAATTTATCAGATGTAAATAAAAACTTTTGGCGTCGCTATGGACCGTCGTTTAGAAAGCAAATTTTACCGTATATTGATATGAAGAGAACCTATTATGCTGCTGAAATGACACTTGCATATACATATTTCAAAAATTATGATATAAATACATATTTTGAGAAGATTCGTAAAATATGGGAAAAAAAAGATGTTGTTATTATATGTGGTCGCTCTGTATTTGATAATATAACACATAGTATTTTTGATAATGCAAAATCTGTTGATTATATTTATACCAGTGCTACGGATGCATTTGATGAGTATGATAATTTGTTAGCAAAAATAAAAAAATCTGATACAAAAAAGATAATAATAACAATTTGTGGACCAACAGCCAAAGTATTAGTATATGATTTAACAAAAATGGGTTATTGGGCGCTTGATATGGGACATATTGCGAAATCGTATGATTGGTATATGAAAAATATTCGTGCAGACGATATGAAATCTGCAATAAATTTTTTTGCTCCGGATTAAAAAAATGAAACAAAAGTATGATATTATTTATTCTATAGGTAGAGATTGTGCGTGTTCTATGTATATGAAACAGGCAGATTTACGTTCTTGTTCTGGACCGTTTGATTGGTTGACCAATGCTGATTTTGAGACACGTATAAATTTAATTATTAACGATTTTAAAGATTTTTTAAATCAAGAAGATATTTTATCTTTGGCAAAGGATCCTTGTATGCATAATGATGATACATGTGATTACTATCAAAATATACGTAATAAATTTTATTATTATCATGATTTTCCAACTGGCGTATTGTTTGAAAAATCTTTTTTATCGGTTTATGCAAAGTATATGCGTCGTATAAACAGATTTTATCACAAGATATATAAAGCTAATAAGGTGTTGTTGGTTTGGTTTTCTCACTATCATGACACCCCAGACAGTGTTTTGTTAGATTCAAATAAACGTATTTGTGATAAATTTGGTAAAAAAATAGATTTTCTGATAATTGAACACACTGAAAATATTATAAATCCAATAAAGAAGCAAATATCTGATAATATAGTAAAATATAACGCTCATACATTGGAATTTGATGATAAGGGTTACCCAACAACCCAGGGGTGTCAGGAACGTGTTTTACCAATATTTAAGCAATATAAATTAAAACACACGGTAAAAAAACGTATACTAAGAATCATATCGGATGTAATAGTTTTGTTTTTACCATTTAGTAAACGTCGCGGTAAGATAAAACAGTTTATAAGGGACGAAATGTAGCCAATATCATCATCACAAACAAAGGGTTAAGTAATGGAGACACCGAAAATATCAGTTATAATGCCGGTTTATAATACTCCAGAGAATTTTTTTAGACCAGCAATAGAATCTGTATTAAATCAAACATTTAAAAATTTTGAATTGATAATTGTGAATGATGGTTCTACAAAAAATGATATTACGGGTGTGGTCAAATCTTATTTTGACGATAGAATAAAGTATATAAATATGCTACATATAGGTGCGGCTAATGCGAGAAATGTTGGTTTGGAAATGGCTATTGGTGATTTTATATTAATAATGGCTTCTGATGATGTGGTTGATAGAAATTTATATGAGAATTTAATTAAATTGGCCAATTCGTATAAACCAGATATAGTGATTTTTAATATATATGGCGGTAAAGATGACGGAACAATAGAATTGTATGAAAATATTATTCCTTTTAAAATTACTAATCCTGGTGATAGCACTAAAATGGTTAGACGTAAATTGATAAACAATAATTATATAAGATTTCAAGATTTATCTTCTTGTAATGATGTGTGTTTTTCTTATACCTGTTTAGCGTATGCAACGAAAGTTGTAAAAATAAACAAATGTTTCTATCATTATAATACAAATGTTCCTGGTCAGATTAGTGAAAATAGAGGAACAAAGTGTTATAATATTTGCAAGGCGATGGATGCGGTTAAATTTAATCTAGAAAAAAGAAATATATTTGATATATATCTTCATGATTGGTTATGGGTGTTTCGTGGGGCTATCAAATCTGAATCAACTTATGTATCTAATAGGCGAAAACGTGGAAAATTTTTGAGATATGTAAATATTATGTATCCAGAACTATATCCTTGGAGACACCGTTTGTTTTATAAATGGTATCATGATAATGGACATGTATATGTTTATTTGTTTGGAATAAGGATTTTTAGTTATAAGAATTATTCAAAATAAAAAATAAAAGGAAAAATAATTGTGAAAATATTTAGAAAAGAAAGATTCTCAAATGGACGCAGAAATTTTCTGTTTTGTGGTATAAAGATTTTTAGTTATTTTAGTAGAAGGTCGTTAAATTTTTATGAGCCAATTATTAAAAAACACGATAGTTTTCTTATACACACTAAAATAGTAAAAACAATAATATTGGGCTCTTCTATAGCCCGAGATGGTTTTAATCCAGATCCCGAGAGTTTCAATTTTGGTGAATCTTCCCAAGATTTATATAGAAGTTATATGTTATATAAATGGTGTATAAATAAATCTTCTGTGATTAAAAATGTTATATTATTTGTTGATTTATGGTCACCTGGATTTGATTTGGAAAAATCGTCTGGTGAATCTTTTAAATGTATACAATATAAATATCTTTTTAATATTCCATATCGGTCTGGTTGGTGCGACGAAAAATTAGATTCTTTTGTAGGACATTATATTAATAAAGTTATTAATACTAAAGCAGATAATAATTATTATGGAAAAAGTCTCAGAAACATGTGTTATAAAGAGGTTTTGCCAACCACAGAACTTGTAGCAAAACAAATACATTATAATCAAAAAGCTACTCAGTGTGAGTTTGTAAAAGATTTTATAAAGTTAGCAAAAGAACATAAACATAAATTGTATATAGTATTTGCACCATATCGGTCTGATTATTTAAATTGTATTTTAGATATTAATCGTTTTTATAAATGGGTCTATGATTTAACGAAAAAGACAGATGTTAAAGTATTAAACTTTCTTGCAGATAAAGATTTTAATGATAATGATTTTGAAGATACTAGACATTTAAATGAAAATGGTGCTATGAAATTAACAAAAAAAATAAATGCAAGTATAGAAGAAAAATTCTGCTAGTGATAGTCTTTTATTATGTCCAGCAAATATTCATTGTTCTTAATCTTTGTTTTAATATATTAAAACGCATGTTGAACCTAGTGTAATAAAACCAGCAATAGGGGAATTGCGGTAATATCAATTAAATCTTGTTAAAGATTTCGATGAATTTTTTAAGGAAATCAAGAATATAAAATCAATTTTGTTTGTTGGTAATATGTTGTGTGCCGTTCGTAATAATGGCTTTATACCGTGGGATGATGATATGGATTTTTTTACTAATTCGTTCAGATTATGAACGCGTTATAAAATGGTGTCAAGAACATGGGATTGTATATTATTGGTATAAAAATTAAGTAAGGAAAAAAGAATTAGATAGGTATAAATATTAGATGAACATGTAAAAAAACATCCTAATAAATATATTTTATATATTTGGCAAGATCATCTGAAATTATCCAAAGGAGCTTCTTTTGAAGATAAAATGTTTATAGATTTTTTCTCTTGCATTTATTTTTTTGTTTCAATATACTCAAAATAAATAGAAAGGAAGGAAAAATTATACGCCTAAAATGGTGTGTTAATTTTTCCTTTTTTTATTGAATAAATAGAAAAGAACAAAAGGATATATTATGGCAAATAAACATCCAAATACTTCTGGGTTAAAACCATTTAATAAAATGGAACCAGAACAGGCAAAATACATACAACGTCTTGGTGGGTTTGCACATGCTAAACAATACGGTGCTGCCGAAGATAATAAGTTGGCTTTAGATGCGGCCAAGAATTATATTGCAAAACAATATCCTGTTGGCTATGATCCGGTTTAGAATATTTATATGAAATTGTGTGAATGTGCATTTGATCCGGAACAATCGTTAAAAGAACGTTTGGCTGCATTACACGAAATTCAGAAAATTGAAAATACGTATAATAAGGTCAAAGATGTTCAAAATGCTTTGTTGTATAAATGTGCATCTCCGGATTATCAAATGTCTGCTAATTATGATGAATGTTTTAATGACGAAGATATAGGGTTTATTGCTGAAGATGACATTGCTTTTGCTAATAAAACTGATAGAATAGTAAAAGACGAACAAGAATATGCCACAGAACGAGAGGGTGAAAATTCTAAATCTTGCAGTGATACAGGTGCTGATGTGCAGTGATAGAAATTTTAGTCTGCGGTGATACGTGCATCACTGCACTATCACTGTATATCACTGTGGTTTTTAGAATAAAAGCGAAATATAGTAATGACTGGTAAACATAATTTTAGACGTTTTATGGTAAATTTATTGTGTGGCGTTGTTCCTGGGGAACAACGTCGCCGTAAAATACGTGTCGTGTTAAATACTAATTTTATATCTATTTACCGTTTTATTAAAAATGATTGTGGAATAAATCACCCTCGGTTAAAAATAACTATCGGGTCGCGTGGGAAATTTAGTTGTGAATATTAGTAATAAATTATGGGTAAAAAAATGAAAAAGAAGTATGATATTATTTATTCGTTGGGATATAACTGTGGGTGCGGTTTGTTTTTGCGTGATAATTCTTTGCGTGTTGTTGCGGGACCCTTTGATTGGGTTGGAAATGCGACTTTTGAACAAAGATTCGATTGTTTGTTAAATGGTTTCACAGATTTTATGAATATAAAATATTTCAGGTTTTTACCAAAGAAACCCGGAGATACCGATATTAAATGCGATTATTATGAAAACACCAAAACACATTTTTATTTTATTCATGATTTTCCAATTGGTTGTGATTTTGAAAAACAATTTTCAATTGTTCGTGAAAAGTATGAACGTCGTATAAAACGTTTTTATGAAAACATCAAAACAAAAAAACGTATTTTGTTAATTTGGTTGTCTCTGGAACATAATACACCAGATAACGTTGTAAAAGATTTATGTACAAAATTCTGTAAAAAAATGAATCGTGATGATATAGATTTTGTGATAATTGAACATGCTGAAAATGAAAAAGAATTTATTGAACGGAAAATTGCACCAAATATATCCAGATATAATTTTCATGTCCGTGGTGATTATGTTGTTCGTGGAAATGCACCTTTGTTAACAAAGTTTTATCGTCAATATCAAATCGCTCGTCCATATTGGAAGGGTATTTCACATAGTATAAAGTTGGCAATATCTAAAATAATTTGTCCGTTATTATTTTTTAATAAAGATTGGAAAATAAAGTTAAAAGTAAAATTGCGCAGAATATAAATGTTTTCTAAAAAATACCTGTGTTTTATGCATAAATTGGATAATAAAAAATTACATGATTTAATACAAAATGATATTACGATAAAGGAAGAATAGAAATAGACCAGAGAATTAGATATAGTTGCCACTGTATATTGCTGTAAGTTTTATTCTGGATTTAGAAATTTGTTCTGGGTATAATAATTGTATATAATAAAAGCGAAATAGGGCAATGACAGGTAAACATAAGTTTAGACGTTTTATGGTAAATTTGTTGTGTGGTGTTGTTCCTGGGGAACAACGTCGCCGTAAAATACGTGTTGTATTAAATACTAATTTCATATCTATTTACCGTTTTATTAAAAATGATTGTGGAATAAATCACCCTCGGTTAAAAATAACTATTGGGTCGCGTGGAAAAAATTTAGTTATAAATGTTAGTAACAGATATGTTTATAAGTTTCGCGTGGCTATTGATGATTTTGATGATTCAATTGAAAAACGTGAATATGAGATTACATCTGAATTGGCCAAAGTATCTCCAATTCCAATTCTTGTTCCAAAAATAATAAAATATGCACATGGTATCGCGCGTCGATATAATTTTGTGTCTGGGATTAGTTTTAGCCAACTTGTTAAGTGTGGTATATATAATAATGCACGTGATATTCTGGTTCCTGAATTGGCAAAATTTATTTATAGTATATCCAGTGTTGATCCTGCGGATATTCGCAAATATAAACAAAACCCAAAACAAAAAACTGATTACATGTTAGGGTGGTATCATATAGATTTATTTGAAAATTTTTTGATAGATGAAAAGACGTTTCACATAAATGGAATTATAGATTTGGAAGAAATCAATTTTCAACAATTTAATCTTGGTCGCCGATTTCCAGAGGTACCAGTATTTGATGAATTTATGCAGTTGGTAAAAAAATACTATGATGGGTTATTTTATAAATAATCCCGTTTTATCTGCGTATTGCCACCACAGTTCTGAAAATATTGGTCTGTTTTCTTTTTTGTGCCACGGCTTCATCCAATTTGAAAAATGTAATACAACTAAATGATGTTGTATATCTGATATTTCAACATCTGTGTGATATTTGAATATATGTGTTCCGTCCATTGGTTGAAAATTATATTTCAATGGCAGGTATAATATATGCCCGTTACAAGTATAATTTAATAAATCTTGATCTGGGTTTAGGTATTTATTTATTTGTGATTCTTTAATCCATTTTGTATATATTTTATCTTTACGAATTTGTTTCAAATTCATAATCAAGAACCCAGAATTGATATATGTGTCATTATGTGCCTTGACCCCAGAAATATAATTATTGCCCATATCAATATTGTATGCCTCAATTAAATTATTACAGAATATAACATCAATATCTGCATAGATTATTTTATCTATGTTTGGTAATAGTTTCGGTAACATTGTTCTGTAATAAATTGATATAGGCCAATGGTGCAAATATGATTTATCAAAATCATTGTTAGCGGCTAAAAATATAATTTTTGATTTTGTGCCCTTGGTTAATGACGATACAGTTTTTTTTGTTTCGTTGTCTAAATCTTTTGGAACAAC
Organism: Candidatus Enterousia sp.; assembly: GCA_045616625.1. Taxonomy (GTDB): domain Bacteria; phylum Pseudomonadota; class Alphaproteobacteria; order Rs-D84; family Rs-D84; genus Enterousia. The sequence goes on along the minus strand of JAZLHA010000012.1, from coordinate 128,487 downwards.
ACAATAAATATCATAATGACATTTGTTCTGCGAAACATTTAATAATGATGTAATCGCAACCGCTGCTAAGTTGGCACCACGTTTGTCAAAACAAAAGGCGACATTGATTGTTTCAGATGAAGTTGTAATGGATGGTTTGGCTAACAAGTCGTTGTTTGTTGTTTTAATAAAATTCTTGAATAATATTTTATCGCGTACGCGACGACGTTGAGTTTTCGTTAGCCTGCAAGATGCTAAAACGTTTCCAAAAAATATTCTTAATTTATAGTTCATAACAACACCTCAATTAACAACATAAGTATTATATAACAAAATGCATTTTGCAAATGGTAAATATAACCTTGTAAATTGTATGCTTTTTGATATAGTCATAGCATTATGCATTACAGATATGATATTATTTATTCAATAGGCCATGATTGCGCGTGCAGTATTTATTTAAAAGAGCATGGTTTGCGTTTAACCTCTGGACCTGTGGATTGGTTAACAAATGCCTCGTTTGAGGATCGGTTTGATTGTTTGTTAAATGATTTTGATGGTTTTATGAATATAAAGGATTTTCGTTTTTTACCCAAAAATCCAAATGTATCAAATGATACGTCTTGTGATTATTACGAAAATGTAAAAACACATTTCTATTTTTATCATGACTTTCCAATTGGTTGTGACTTTAAAAAGACTTTTCCATTGGTAAAAGAAAAATATGAAAGACGTATAGCTAGATTTTATAAAAATATTAGGGAAAAGGATAGGATTTTATTGGTTTGGTTGTCACATGATGATGATACCCCTGATGGTTTGATTGTTGAATTATGTAATAAGTTTTGTTCTAAAATGAAAAAACAAATAGATTTTGTTATTATTGAACATAAGGAAAATCAAAGACGAATTTTAAAATATAATTTAGCACCAAATATAGTTAAATATAGATTACATACACATGGTAAATATATTACTAAGGGAAATGTTGCATTAATAAATAGGGTTTTTAAACGTTATCATATTAGTATGGGTTTGGGGGATTTGATATTACATAATTTGTCATGGGGGGTATCAAAAGTTGTTTGTCCTATGATGTTTTTTAATAAAAAGATAAAACAAAAATTAAAAAATTATCTTCGCGGCTATTGGTGGAAAAAAACAAACAGTTGTGTGGATGTATAATATAAACACAATAAAAACACTGGCAAATGCCAGTGTTTTTTGTTGCTCTAAATGAATTTAGAATGTGTATTTTGCGCCAAAACGAACTTGGTGTGTAGCAAAGTCTGTATCCCATTCTTCTTTTACACCAGCTTCTGTTTTATCTTCGCTCCAATCGGCTCTTAGGTATCTATAGCCTAAATCCAAAGAAACGTGTTCGTTTGCAGCATATGATATACCGGCACCCAATTGCCATGCCATATCATGAACATCGCCTTTGTCATCGCCTTCTGACATTTTTGCCCAATGGTAACCAATACCGGCAGAGATATATGGTGTAAATGCTGTATTTGTATCAAAGTCGCCATATACATTAAATAATGCAACATTGTCAGCAACTTTCATGTCGCCATTATTAACCCATTTTTCTTCTACTAGTACACCATTTGCATCTTTTGTTTTTTCGTCCATTTTAAGTTGTGTTCTGCTGAATTCTGCTTCGGCACGTGCAGATACCATGCAACCAAAATCAAATTTAGCACCAATTGCAGCACCATAACCCAAATTACCAGAAAACTTTGTCGTTTCTGTTCCCTGTTTTATACCAGTGATTTTGTAAGTTGTTTCTATTTCAGAGTTGTTATATGACATGTGTGCACCAACGTATGGTGATACAGTCATAGCGTTTGCCGCACTAACAGCCAAAGTTGCAACCAAAGAAGTAAGTAGAATTTTTTTCATGTTTTTCTCCTATATTTACACGATTTCTTTCGTGTTGCTTTAATTATAAATTAAAAATTAATCACAAGCAAGTTTTTTTGGGATTTTTTTCTTAAAACGGAATTATGGTCTTGTTGAAAAATAGGAAAAAAAGGGTTGTATTGTGTATAATTTTTCTATATAATCCATGCTGTTTAATAAAAATTTAAGGAGATTAAAATGAAAATAACATCAATTTTGCCAATCGCTTTGGTTGGAATGGTATCAACATCAGTGTTCGCTGATGAATTTGCAAGTAACTTTAAATTTTTACCAGAAAGCCAGGTTGCAACAATGACATTGTTAAACCAGGGTGCTGATTTGGTTTCGACCGTTGGAATGCGAAATGCAATTGATGTTGCACATTCAACCAATGGGACTGGTGTATTTGCTGCGGCATCTACGGGTTATTCAGTTTATGAAACTGGTTCACATATAAATACTTTTGGTAATTCTGCTATGGTTGGTGGTGCAACCAGATTGGGACATAATATTGTTCTTGGTGGATTTGCTGAGGGTGGTTATAGTCACTATCATACAACAAATCCTGTTTCAGAATTTGATAATGGTATTGGTGAAGTAAAGGGTGCCGGTAATATAGAATATTATGGTGGTGGTGTATTGGTGCGTTATAACGATTACTGCATCAATTGTATTTATGCAGAGGCTTCTGCACGTATTGGTTATTCACATAACGAATGGTATGATCATATGGATAACTTAGGTGAAGATGTTAATTATAAATCTGGTGGTATTTATGTCGGAAGCCATATTGCTGTTGGTTATGAATCTGATATCGCTGGTGTTGTTGGATATGATTTGTATGGTAAATATTATTACAACCATCAAACAGGCGATGATGTTTTTGATGGTGATTTGAAATTTGCAAATACAAATTCACACAGAACACGTTTTGGTGGTCGTTTCGATTTAAGAATCCTACAAAATATCAGACCTTATATTGGTATGGCGTGGGAACACGAATATGGCTCTTTTGCTAATGCCACCGCTACTTTTGAAGAAGAGTCGTTTGGTATTCCTGCACCTGGTGTTCGTGGTAATACTGGTATATTTGAAGCCGGTATATCCGATGCACATATGTCAGAATCTAGTTGGTCATTTGATGGTTCTATCCAGGGATATACAGGTGTCCGCAAGGGAATCGGTGGAATGTTCAGAACACATTATGTATTCTAATAATGTGATTCCGATTAAAATAAAAGTGCCATTTCAAATGGCACTTTTTTATACAATATTTTGTTTAATCGTAACTTTCGGCAAAGCGGTACGCTTTTTTGCGTTTGCCGCTATCCAGTTCTTTTTTGCGCAGACGAATTGTTGCCGGTGTCACCTCTACTAATTCATCATCTTGGATATAAGACAATGCTTCTTCGAGTGATATCTTACGTGGTGGTGCCAGGAACAATTTTTCATCGGCGGTAACCGATCGAACATTGGTTAATTGTTTTCCGCGAACTGGATTAACCTCTATATCATTTTCCTTGCTATGTTCACCGATAATCATACCGGAATAAACCTCTGTTTGAGGACCAACGAATAATGTTCCGCGTGGTTCCAAATTGTGCAGGGCGTATGTTGCGGTTTGTCCAGCCTCCATCGAAACCAAAACACCCGGGCGATACCAATCAATTGGGCCACGATATTCATCATATTTATCAAATACACGGTTCATAATTCCGGTGCCACGTGTGTCGGTTCTGAATTCAGATAGATAACCAATCAGACCGCGTGATGGTGCAGAAAATACAATTCGTGTTTTTCCGGCGCCAGATGCTTTCATTTCGGTAATCAGTGCCTTGCGCTTGGTCATTTTTTCAATAACTGTGCCGCTGAATTCATCGTCAACGTCAATAACTACTTCTTCGATAGGTTCAAGTTTTTGACCGTTTTTATCAATCTGCATAACAACGCGTGGACGTGATACAGATAATTCAAATCCTTCACGGCGCATTGTTTCAATTAAAATACCAAGTTGCAATTCGCCACGACCTGATACTTCAAATGCTTCGTTATTATCGCTTTGGCTAACGCGCAAGGCGATATTTGTTTCAGCTTCTTTGAATAATCTTTCACCAATCATACGTGATGTTAACTTTTTGCCAGATTTACCCGCCAATGGAGAAGTGTTTACAAAAAATGTCATTGTTAATGTTGGGGGATCAATTGGCATTGCGGGAATTGGATTCGTTACAGATGGGTCGCACAATGTATCAGACACAGTTGCCTTGGAAAATCCAGCAACAACGACAATGTCACCCGCGGATGCACTATCGCGGGAAATCTTTTGAACACCTTGGTGTTCAATAATTTTTGTGATTTTTGCGTTTTCAATAAATTCACCATTCATATTTATTGCTTTTACGCTTTGTCCAACCTTAACCGTTCCTGATTCAATTTTACCAGTTAAAATACGACCAACGTATGGGTCAGCCTCTAACGTTGTGGCCAACATTTTAAATGGGGCATCCAGCTGACAGCGGTCGCCATTACAATCAGGTGCAGGCACATGGTCAACAATCAACTGGAATAGGGGGGTTAAATCCTTATGCTCGTTATTCATATCTGCCAAATCACGAATCGCCCAACCATCGCGACCGCATGAATATAGATATGGAAAATCAAGTTGAGAATCGGTCGCGCCCAGTTTATCAAACAAATCAAATGTTTCAGTCAATACTTCATCTGGGCGGGCGTCACCGCGATCAATTTTGTTTATACATACAATAGGGCGCAGACCTAATTTTAACGCCTTGGACAATACAAACTTGGTTTGTGGCAGGGGGCCTTCGGCACTATCTACCAATAAAACAACCCCATCAACCATGGATAAAATACGTTCTACTTCGCCACCAAAGTCAGCGTGCCCTGGTGTATCAACGATATTGATTTTATATTCGCCCCATTGAACAGATGTTGGCTTTGCAGAAATAGTAATTCCGCGTTCGCGTTCAATATCTCCGCTATCCATGACACGGTCTTCAACCTTTTCGTTTTCACGAAAAGTTCCAGATTGTTTTAACATATTGTCAACCAAAGTAGTTTTCCCGTGGTCAACGTGTGCAATAATAGCAATATTACGAATTTTCATTATTTATACCTATTTTTTTCAGCAATCCCATATATTATACCATATTTTTGGCTTTTCAACAATATATATAGATTTATTGAATTTAGCGATATTTGTGCTAAAATTAAAAGAATAAGACAAGGGGGTTAAAATGTCACCTAAAAATATAGATGAAACAATACAAAAATTGTTAAATGCTTATGCACAATGGTGTGAAGTCATTATTAATAAAAAAGCAAAAGAGATTCAAAAGGCTAGGTTTGTGATGCAACAAGATCGTACTAAGGCGGTCCAAGAGCATACCCAGGATAAGCGTGCAAATGAATTATTGAAAAAAATTGCAAAGAACCCTAAAGAATATCTGTATTCTGGTGAAGATTTGATTTATGCGCCTGGTGATTTATACAATAAATTATCACCGATTTTGAGTATGCCGTTTGATAAAACAGGTAATAATTTATTGATTAGATTAAGTGAAGCAATCGCTTACCATGTAAAATTTGGACGTAATGATAATAATGGTGTTTGGGTTTATTATGGTAATTCCGGTGATTACGATTTAGAAGCAAAAAGCATTTTAGAGATGAATAAAGTGGTGCAATTATGGAACGCAAATGCTTTGGTTGCAACATTTAAAGATTTTGCGCCGGCTTCTGTATATGCGGTTGATTTATATAAAAATAGTAACGGAAAATAAAAAACCGACATTTGCCGTTTTTTTTAGTGTTTTTATAATTATAATATTTTTTTTGACAAAAATTGACATTTGTAAAACATGGTTTATAATTGCCCTAAAAAGGGGGCATTATGTTATTACCGAACAAATATAATATTAACGAGTTTGTATTACTATTTTTCAATAGTGTGTTAAATTATTTGGCTGTGGTTGCATTGAATCGACCTATTTTTAGTAGACACATAGAAGAAAATATAAAAATAATAAAAACGATGATGCATAATCCGAAACAATCTGTGGATTTTATGTATCGTGCAAAAAATAATCTTATAATCTCAGAAGCTGGTTTTCAACATGACTCAGACCAGACTTTATATAATATGTTTTATGATATGTTAGATTTAATGAATAAGTATTATTTTGCAAAGACTGATGAACAAAGATTTAAAATTCAATATGATATGGAACAATTGTATTATTCATGGTGTTATGAAATATCTAGTAAAAATTGTGTGGAAACGAATAAGTATCATATAAAACAAATTCTTGGTGAAACACGTATGAAATTCTATAATTTAGCACATTCGTTGATTCACTAAAACAAACAAGATAAAAAAATGCCCATTCGGGCATTTTTAATGTTTTCCACCAATCCTGGTTCGGCCACCCATAAGTGGTTGCAGAGCCTTTGGTATATTTACAGACCCATCTGGATTTTGGTGATTTTCAATTATTGGAACCAATGCACGTGGCAGGGCAATTGCTGTGTTATTTAGTGTTGCACAGAATTGCATATCGCCGTTTTTATCACGATAACGTGTGTTGGTGCGACGTGCTTGGAATTGACCGATGGATGAACAGGAACCAACTTCGCGGTATGTGTTTTCAGATGGGAACCAAGCCTCTATATCGTTCATCTTAACCTTGTTGAACCCCATATCTCCCGTAGAATTTGCAATAACGCGATATGGTAATTCAAAGTCTTGCATAAATTCGCATAGGTTATTCAAAATATGTTCGTGCATTTCATCACTTTGCTGTGGTGTGCAATAAACATATTGTTCAACCTTGTTAAATTGATGTATGCGCACGATTCCGCGGGTGTCGCGACCAGCAGCACCGGCTTCTTTGCGGAAACATGGTGAAAATCCAGCGTATTTAATTGGCAAATCTTTTTCATTTAAAACTTCGCCTGAATGCAGAGAATTTAAAATGATTTCTGCGGTACCTGCTAAACATCTATCTGTATCAGTCAACATAAATACATCATTGTTCATAACGGATAAATCTGTTCCCATAAAATGCCCCGCGTTAAATATTGTTTGTGGCTTTGTAATAGAAGGGCAGTTAATGAAAACAAATCCTTTTTTAATCAATTTCTGGATAACATACGTTTGAACAGCCAACTCTAATTCAGCGGCTTCGCCAATTAAGCAATATACGCGTTGACCACAAATTTGTGCAATTTTATCTGGTGCCCACCAGCCATTCATTTCAAGCAAGTCCCATTGTGGACGTGGTGTGAAATCAAACTGACGCGGCGTTCCGACACGTTTAACCTCTATATTAGAGGCTTCGTCTGGACCAATCGGAGCAGAGGCGTCTGGAATTTGTGGAACCATGTGTAATAGTTCGTTTAATTCATTTTCTTTCTGTGTTAATTCATCCATATCAGCCGCAATTTTATTTGAAATTTCTTTGCTGCGTGCAATAAGCGATGCTTTGTCGGTTGCAGTTGGAATTTCCTTGGAAATTTTATTTTTTTCAGCCGTCATAGTTTGGGTAATTGTTTTTAATTCACGAACACGCGTATCTAGTTCCAAGATTTTATCTGTATAGTCAGTAAATCCCTTTACCTTGCATGCATTCTTAACGACTTCTGGATTTTCACGAATAAATTTTATATCTAACATTTCGACCTTCTTATAATTACTTTTATCTGATATTTTGTTGTTGGTGGATTGAAATTGGATTTGGTCCCAAAATTACCGGCTTAGTAGGATAGGGTGAGTATCCAGGCCCCAAAATTGGTTCTGGACCTGGTTCTGGTTTTAATCCATTGCCATACGGATAAATTTTGTTGAAAGTATCCATTTTATTTAATCCTTTGAATTTAAATATGCTATTGCATCCATCCCAGCAGTGCAGCCAGTGCCAACTGCGGTTGCGACCTGCATTTTTATATTACTGTGCACATCACCAGCCACAAACATACCGTGTGGTAGTGATTCAGGTGCCAGACGACCGAGTTCATCACGAGATATAGATTCAGATAGATAATCTGTATTAGCCTCGTGCCCGATTGCAACAAAAATACCGTCGCATGTAATTTGTGAACCATCGGATAATGTAACCAATAATTCCCCAGACTCTGAATCTGGTTTTTGAATCACAGACTTCAATTCCATATTAAAGATTGGTGTGATGTTTTTGTGTTCGCCTATGCGTTGGACAAGAACATCTTCGGCGCGTGTAAAAGCCCCACGACGATAAATAATCTTTACTTCCTTTGCAATGTCAGATAGATAAAGTGCATCATTTAACGCACAGTTTCCACCACCGATAACCAAAACATTTTTTTCAGAATAGAAAAATCCATCACATGTTGCACAGTATGAAACACCGCGACCCAATAATTCATGTACACCCTTGGTTTCTAATTGGCGTGGTCGTGCGCCCGTTGCAACAATAACACTCTTACTTTCGTATGTTTGACCGTTGTCACATTGAATTGTGTATTTAAATTCGTCATCCCATGAAATGTTTTTTGCAGATGTGTACACAATTTCAGAGCCAAAAGATGTTGCTTGTTTCAACATAAATTGAATTAAATCCATCCCAGAACCAGTAAAGCCAGGATAATTTTCTAAACGTGCAATTTCTGCGGTTTGACCACCTAGGCTATTACCGGCAATAATTAGTGTTTTTTTATTTCCGCGCCCACAGTATATAGCAGCAGTTAAGCCGGCAGGTCCAGAACCTAAAATAATTGTGTCATACATATTTTTTCCTTGTTTTTATGCGTATAGATTAGCACAGATATTCATAAAATGTAAACTATTTCTTGAAGTGTTTTTTTAATATTTCGTATGCAGATGTGATTTTTGTAAATTCTGATGTTGCGGTCTTTTTATCTGTGGCGGTATCAGGGTGATATTTTTTTGCCAAAGTGCGGTATTTTGTAGCAATTTCGCGCCATGATGCAGATAGTGGTAAATCAAAAACTTTAAACGCATTTGTAATTTGCGAAGGAACAGTTTTCTTGGGACTAACCCGGTCAAAAGTTGAGCGTCCCATGATAAAATCGTTTAAGAATTTCACATAATCTTGTTCATCTTCATTTGATTTTTGTGTGTTTTTAATAGGTGAACCAAATGTTTCGCGTTCCCAATCTTCTTCGATTTCTTCGGCACTCATATTTGCATAATAATTCCAATTTTTGTTATATTCTGCGGCATGTTCTGGACAGAACCACCAATATTCACGCAAATCGCGTGTCTTTGGTGCACGACATGTTCCTGCTTTTGTACAACCTGGTTTATCGCATTTTTTTATCATTTTACGCCACCTGTGGATAATGGGTGAAAGTTTACAACAGTTTCTTTTAATTTTTCAGGCAGGACATGAGTGTATATTTGTGTCGTTGAAATATCTTCATGCCCCAGCATTGTTTGTATCGCGCGCAAGTTAGCACCGCCCGCAAGTAAATGTGATGCAAAAGAATGTCGCAGAACGTGCGGTGATACGCGTGATGGGTCAATTCCTGCGAGCATGGCGCATTTTTTTAGAATCTTAAAAAATCCGTCGCGTGTAATATGACCTGAATTTGAATTTGATGGGAATACATATTTTGATTCGACTGGTTCGCGCATACTCATCCATTTTCGTAGAGCGATTTGTGCGCCTTCGTGCATTGGCACAATTCGTTCCTTGGCGCCCTTGCCGTGTATAAGTAATTTGTCGCCAAGGTTTGCAGTTATTGGCATTTCACATAATTCAGATACGCGCAGACCAGATGCGTATAATAATTCAATCATTGCACGCAGACGCACAGAATTTTTTATGTCGCCAGCCGAAGATATAAGTAAATTTATTTCATCCACTGTTAAAAATTTAGGTAATGGACGTGACCGTTTTGGTAATTCTAAATTTTTAGTTGGGTTTACAGTTATTATTTTTTCAATCATTAAAAATTTATAAAAACCGCGCAAGGCACTCGCTTTGCGGGCAACAGATGACGCCTTGTCTGGCAGGTGTGATAAATAGTTTTGAATATCTGATTCTGATGCGTTCATTAGTCCGCCAGATATAGAATCGTTTGCATGATTTAAATCTGATTCATAACTGGACAGTGTGCGCAGGCTGCGACCCTTTTCTGCGGATAATGCTTCTAAAAAAACATCTATATAATTCATGCGAATAATTCTATTTCAATCAGATTTTGGGTTGGGGGAAAATACATTATCATCAATAATGTTATAACAATAATAAAACCCCAGATAATAAGTTTTGTATATGATTTTTTTTTCTTTAATGGCATACCAAGTTCCCTATATTGTATCAAAACTTGCAATAAATGTTCCAGCCCCAGCAATAATAATAAGTGGTGGTGCGATTATTGCCAATAGCGCGGGCAGAGCACCACTCGCCCCTAGTGCGTTGAACAAACTAATCAAGAAATAAACGGCAAAACATGTAATTATGCCCAATGCGAATTTTACACCAAATGTATAATTTCTGCGTTGCTTCGTTTGTGAAAAAGCAACACCTAATGTTGCCATAGATATCATGGTCAGTGGCAAGAATAATAATGTCCAAAATTGAACCCAATGCCCACGAACAGGAATACCAATCGTTTCCATTTTGTGGATAAAGCTAGGTAATTGCCAAAATGAAATCTGATCTGGTTGCAGGTATCTATCCAAAACGGTTTGTGGGGTTAGATTTGTTTTGGTATCCCATTTGCCGGATGTTTTTTTTCCACGATTATCCCAAATTGTTGCGGTTGTGGTTGAAATACCGTCACCCGACAAAGTGACAGATTCAGAATGAATACGTTGGTTTATTTTAAAATTAGTGTTTTGTGTATATATCGTGACATCCATAAATTGCAAATTATTATCGGGTAGTTTTTTCATGTTTTTAGCTACCATCGTTAAATAACCATCATCTGATGATTCACGCAACCAAATAGAACCGGAAACCAGTTTAAGGTGGTCCGAAGATATGTTGCGGGTACTAAGGTTAACAGAATATGGATTTAATATAGTTGTTGCGAAAATACCGATAATTGCGGCACTGGTTAAAACAGGTTGTGCGGATTGATATGGCGATAAACCCGCACCAGATATAATAATCATTTCTGATGACTTGGTCAGATTGTATGATGCAACCAATGTTCCCATGAATATAGTGAGTGGTAAAAACATTGGTGTATATTCCAATAGTCGTGTCCATGCATCCATAAGGGTGGCGATAGCATTTGGGTTAGACGGTAAGCGTTCCACAAATGTCACGGCAAAAATAATACCACATACAATTAGCACAACCAGGCCTACGCCAGAAAAAAATCTGCGCATTAAAAATCTATTTAAAATTCTTGTTCGTGACATTATGTATAGATTATAGCCTGTTCATTTGGTAATTGCAAAATTAAAATGTTAGATTATAATTTATCTTCGATAAAAGTATAGGACATTATTATGGATAAAAAACCAATTTCACGCGAAGGATTCGATTCGCTGTTAAAGGAATTAAAAGATTTAAAAGAAAATCAGAGACCTGAAATTTTAAAGGTTGTTCAATGGGCACGCTCGCTTGGCGATTTGTCTGAAAACGCTGATTATAGTGCGGCCAAGGAAAAGCAACGTCAAATAGATAAACGTATTCAATATATCGAAAGTATTGTCGCTAATGCTGAGGTTATAGATGTCGAATCGTTATCGGGTAACAGAATTATTTTTGGCGCACGTGTTGTTGCCGAAGATGAAGATGGTAATAAAATGCAATGCCGGATTTTGTCGGATGTAGAGGCTGATGGTCGTCAGGTTATATCATGTACATCACCTGTGGGTCGTGCGTTTATCGGTCATTGTATTGGGGATAGTTGTACCGTACGGTTGCCATCTGGGGATAAAGAATTTGAAATTTTGGATGTGAAATTTAAGGATTAAAATGCCGATTCGTGTGTTGCCTGATTTCTTGGTAAACCAAATTGCCGCAGGCGAGGTTGTTGAAAGACCGGCGTCCGTTGTCAAAGAATTGGTTGAAAATGCGCTGGATGCTGGGGCGAGTCAGGTAATAATAGATGTCGTTGATGGTGGAAGAACATTAATAAGTGTTGTTGATAATGGCTCTGGTATGATGCACGATGATTTAAAATGCGCGTTGTCGCGACATGCGACTTCTAAATTGCCAGATGATGATTTATTAAATATATGTTATATGGGTTTTCGTGGCGAAGCGTTGCCGTCTATTGCGTCTGTATCTGATATGACAATTGATACATATAATAATAATGATGAACATGGTTGGTGCCTGGATGCAAATACCGGTGATATTCGGCCGAGTGATTGGGAATCAGGAACACGTGTTCAGGTTAAAAATTTATTTGCAAAAACACCGGCACGTTTAAAGTTCCTACATGGGGATAGGGCGGAACTAATGGCGGTTGTTGATGTTGTAAAACGTTTGGCTATGTCGCGATTGGATGTTGGCTTTGTTTTGAATAACAAATGGCGCTTTCCAAAAAATCAGACTTTGAATGATAGAATAGTGTCCGTTATGGGTGACGATGTAAATGGCCGGATGTTGGATATTGATGCAACATCATCTTCATCTAATATGCATCTCGCTGGCGCAATATCTGAACCAACATTACGACGTGCATCATCGGTTGACCAGTATTTATTTGTAAATGGTCGTTGTGTAAAGGACAAGGTTCTGGTTGGTGCATTGCGCGCTGCATATATGGATGTTATGCATGCGCGTGAATTTCCACTATGCGCATTATATTTAACACTTGACCCGCGTAGTGTTGATGTCAATGTTTCGCCCGCCAAGACAGAGGTTCATTTCTTAGAACCAACACATGTGCGTTCTTTTATTATAAAAACTTTACGTGATAGGTTGGCGCAAACAATGAATGAAACAGGGTCGCAATATGTGCAACCTGTGAAAACCACACCAATACAAACTGTTTTTCGCACGCCACAAAATTTGAATTCGTATGTTAAACCACAAACATCATTTCGTGTTTGTGCGCCTGATAATAATTTTAATAAAACGGTTATACCTGTTGCACCGGTATCGGAACCAGACGATGTTTTTGCGAGCTATCCACTTGGACGTGCAATTGCACAAATTGGTAATAAATATATCTTGGCTGAAAAAGATGACAATTTAATAATTGTTGATCAACACGCTGCGCATGAGCGCATAACATACGAACATTTGCGTAATCATACAATTAAATCGCAACCATTATTGACACCAATTGTTGTGAATTTAAAACCAGAAGATGTTTTAGCACTATTGTCGGTTAGTGATGAAATTAAAAATTCTGGACTGGTCATAGATTCGTTTGGTGATGATGCAATCGCAATTTTTGAAAAGCCGGCCGATTGGGATTTAAATTGGGCATCTGTGTTGCACGATATGGCGGACGAGATTCGGGCAAATGGTCATTCATCACAATTGGGTGAAAGGTTGCATTTAAAATTGGCAAATTATGCGTGCCATCATTCTGTGCGGGCGGGTCAAAAATTAAATCTGATTCAAATGGATGCGTTGTTGCGTGATATAGAAAATACAGAACGCGCCGGTCAATGTAATCATGGCCGCCCAGTGTATAAAATAATTCCATTTTCTGAAATTGATACTTGGTTCGAACGCAATTAAAAAACCGCCAAAATGGCGGTTTTAAATTCCTGGCGGGATTGAAGGGGCTCGAACCCTCGACCTTCTGCGTGACAGGCAGACGCTCTAAACCAGCTGAGCTACAACCCCGTAAAGTAATGCTTATATTATACAAGCATTTATATAATTGCAAGTGTTTTTTTATAAATATGTCGTTTATGTTTGTTTGTTGACCGGTTTTTTATAGGAATTATTTTTGTCAATATGTAGTATGAGTTTTGTGTTTTTATATCTATATTTTGTAAAATTGTTAAATTTTACGAATCGTTTCCTAAGAAAAAAATGTAAAATTTTTATACTAAAAAGTGTTTTGTGTTCGTTTGATGGGCGATTCGTTCTGAAAAAAACTTGGTTTTGTGCCTATTACAGAAAGGCAAGTAAAAAAATAATTTTTTTTTCAAAATCCGTGTTGTTGAATTTTTTGAAATACTATATATTGTGTAAAAACAAATTAAAAATATACTATATATTGTATTTTTTTGACAAAAAATAGGGAAGGACGATGGAAGATAATAAAATTATTTTACAAAATGTTGCAAATTTAGCGTGTGGGGTTAAGCAAATCAAAAAGCGTTCTGGGGATGTTGTTCCTTTTGATGCAACCAAGATATATAGTGCTATTGCTGGGGCGGTTGCGGTCACATCTGAATTAACATCTGAACAAGTTATTGCCATTGTTCGTAAAGTATTATCAAAGTTAGATGAAAAATTTGGGGATAATGTTCCATCGGTTGAAGATGTCCAAGATATTGTTGTTCAAACATTGATGGATGAACATGCATATAAAACCGCCGAATCGTATATAGTATATCGTAATAAAAGAACAGAAATTCGTGATGCATCCGTGGATGCGGTTGATGTAATCGAGGGGTATATCGGTGGATCAAATTGGCGCGTAAAGGAAAATGCGAATATCGGTTATTCTATTGGTGGGCTTATTTTGCGTACCAGTGAACGTGTGACTGCGGAATACTGGTTGAATTTATATCCACGTGAAATTGCCGAGGCACATAAGTCTGCGGCGATTCATATTCATGATTTAGGTTGGCTGACGGGATATTGTGCTGGGTGGTCTTTACGTGAATTGTTATACGAGGGATTTAACGGTGTCCCTGGCTATCTGCAATGTGAACCTGCAAAACACATGGCAACTGCTATTTCACACATGGTGAATTTCCTTGGGACATTACAAAATGAATTTGCAGGTGCCCAGGCGTTTTCATCTGTTGATACATATTTGGCGCCGTATGTGCGTATTGATAATTTGTCTTATGCTGATGTTAAAAATGCAATGCAGACTTTGATATTTAATTGCGCGGTACCTTGTCGTTGGGGAACACAAACACCATTTATTAATTTTACATTTGACTGGACATGTCCAAAAGATTTGCGTGACCAGCATCCTTTTGTTGGTAAAAAGCATGTTGATTTTACTTATGGTGATTTACAAGCCGAGATGGATATTATTAACAAGGCATTTTTGGAAGTAATGACCGAAGGTGATGCTTTAGGTCGTCCATTTACTTTCCCAATTCCAACATATAATATTACTGATGATTTTCCATGGAACCATCCAAATGTAAAACCACTATTTGATTTGGCGGCAAAATACGGTATTCCAAATTTCCAGAACTTTTTGAATTCTGATTTGAATCCAACAGATGTGCGTTCAATGTGTTGCAGATTGCGTTTGGATGTTCGCGAATTGTTAAAGCGCGGTGGTGGTTTGTTTGGTTCTGCGGAAAAGACTGGTTCTATTGGCGTTGTCACCATCAACTTGGCCCGTCTTGGTTATTTACACAAGGGCGACCGTGATGGTTTGTTCAAAGATTTGGAAAGACTTATTACATATGGTCGCGATGCACTGGAAATTAAACGCAAAATTATTTCTAAAAATATGGAACGCGGATTGTATCCATTTACAAAACGTTATTTAGGCGATTGGAATCATCATTTCTCAACCATTGGTGTTAACGGTGCAAATGAAATGGTTTTGAACTTTACTAATGGTGCTGAAAATATCGCAACAGTATTTGGTAAAAAGTTAGTATTGGATGTTATGGACTTTATTCGTGAACACCTTGCTAACTTCCAGGAAGAAACTGGTAATTTGTATAATTTAGAGGCAACGCCAGCCGAGGGTTGTTCATATCGTTTCGCAAAAACAGATGTCAAGAATTTCCCTGATATTATTACCGCCGGCACGCGTGAAGCGCCATATTATACTAATTCAACACAATTGCCTGTGAACTTTACAGATGACCCATTTGTTGCATTGGAACACCAAGAAGAATTACAAAGAAAATATACAGGTGGAACAATGTTGCATTTGTATATGGGTGAACCTGTCTCATCGGGTGAGGCGGCACAGAAAATCGTAAGAACGATTTTTGAAAACTACAAAATTCCGTATATGACATTAACACCGACATTCTCTATATGTCCAAAACACGGCTATCTGGCCGGGGCATATGATTTCTGTCCAAAGTGTGATGCAGAAAATGCGGCTAATCAAAACGAAGAACACAATCATTAAAAAAATAAAGGAGAGTAAAAAAAATGACTAATTGTGAATGCAAAAGAACACCATGCGAAAAATTTTCACGTTCAATGGGTTTTATCAGACCTGTATCTAATTTTAATATTGGTAAATACTCTGAATTTTGTGAAAGAAAAACTTTTACAGAAGCAAATAGTCTAACTACTGGTCAAAGACATCAAGAATTGTTAAAGAAAGTTGCATAAAGTATTATGAAAGAAATTCAAATCGGAGGATTGGTTTCGTTTACAACGATTGATTATCCAGGAAAGTTATCGTGTGTTATTTTTTTGCGTGGATGTCCTATTCGTTGTGCGTATTGTTCCAATCCTCATTTAATTGAAGTTGGTGATGGTGAATATGACCCTGAAAAAATTTTTAGTTGGTTAGGCGAACGTGTTGGTAAGTTAGAGGCTGTTGTTTTTTCAGGTGGCGAAGCGTTAATGCAGGGCACTCCTATAATAGATTATATAAAACGTGTGCGTGATTTAGGTTTTAAAATCGGTTTGCATACAAATGGTTTTTTCCCAGAATTATTAGAACAAGCATCTCAGTTTGTTGATTGGATTGGACTTGATTACAAGGCGACATCTGATAAATATAAATCTTTGGTTGGAAATGATATTGCTTTTGAACGTATGTCTAAATCATTAGATGTGTGGTTGAAAACTGGTAAAGATTTAGAAGTGCGTATAACATGTGACCCACGTTTTATTACAAAAGATGATTTGTTAAAAATAGTAAATGATTGTGCGTTGCGCCGTGTTAAAAATATTGCAATTCAAAAATATGTTCCGCATTTTGAAAGTGATGAGAATAAAACAACTGATTTAATGCGCAATCAATTTTTTACAGATTCTGAATTGCGCAGTAAAATAGATTCCATGTTTGATAGTGTCGTTTGGCGCGAATAAGGATTGCTTCCTAGTGTTTATAGTGTTTTTTTATGTCATAATGTTTTTGTCTTAACATAAGGAGATAAAAATGTTATTGAGAGCAAAAATAGGTTTTACAATATTTGCACTGTATGAAATTATTATGGTGGTATTGTTGCACTGTGAACGGATTTGTAATCCAATATTGGGTGTGATGGCGTGTCAAGATTGGATGCGTTATTTTGTTGCGGTTGTTATCGTACCTATATTAGTGTTTTTAATTTGGATGTGGGTTCGTTCAATTATTCGGGCACGTAAATATAGATTCTTGCATCGGGCTCGTGGCGCAATAATTGATGTGTTTTCACATGTTCGCGAGAGCATAAATAAAAATGTTTCACGCGAAGATTTAGAAAAATATGTGACCGCGGTCGCAATTTCTGGACTTAAAAAATATGCAGCGAGTCATCCAAAATTTCGTAAAGCCCTGCATGATATATTAAATGGTGATTTTAGCCTAAATATGGATATAGATGAAGAACATAAAAAACAACATAAACCTAAAAAGAAATAAAAGACCCCCGTTATGGGGGATTTTTTTATCAATATCAAAGTTTGGTAAATGCGCTAAAAAGTAGCGTTTTTATGCTTTACATAACTCTTTTTTTTGTCTATTCTAGCAATATAAAAGTCTAAAGGAGATAAAATATGGAAGCAACACAAACTATTGATACTGCAACACAAGCGGCCCAACAGGGTAGTATGACAACAATGCTGATTTATTGCGTTGTTGTGTTTGCAATTATTTACTTTTTGATGATACGTCCAAATAAAAAGCGTATGGCTGAATATCAGAAAATGATTGATAGTATCAAGGTTGGTAATCGTATTATGGCGGCCGGTATTTATGGCACTGTTAAAAAAATACACGAAAAAACAATAGAAATGGAAATTGCAAAGGGTGTAGTGATAGAGGTTTCCAAGGGTGCTGTTGCTGGAATTGAACAATAAGGGGTTATAAGTATGTGGAAAAAATGGTTGATTGTTCTGTTGGCTGTATTTGGGGTTTGGCTCGTTGGACCAACAGTTTCATCAAGTTTACAAAAATATTATCCATCATGGGTACAACCGGTACCATTGGGGCTGGACTTAAAGGGTGGTGCACAGTTGTTATTAGAGGTTGATACGGATGCCATGTTCCAAGACAAGGCTGTGCAATTATATGATGAAACGCGTAGTGCCTTGGTTGATAGAAAAAAAGGTGTTATTCGTTTTGCTAATTTGCGTAATAACAATGGTGTAATATCTTTTGCTGTGCGTGATTCGGGCGATGTTTCCGATGCCAAGGGACGCTTGCGCAGTGTTTTGGGGATGGGTGTCGATATTTCTTCAACCGGAAATACTATCAAATTAGAATATACAGATAAGCACAAACAGGAAATGGTTGATGATGCTTTGGCGCGTAGTATTGAGATTGTGCGTCGCAGAATTGATTCACTGGGGACCAAGGAACCATCTATTCAATCCCAGGGTGGTAAATATATTTTGATTCAGTTGCCTGGTGTTGATAATCCAGAACATATCAAAGAATTAATTGGTCAAACCGCAAAAATGACATTTCATTTGGTAAATGAAGATGTGACCCAAGAACAATTAAGTTCTGGACATGCACCAAGTGGAACTGAATTTTTGCCGTATATAGATTCACCATCACAAATGGTCCCGGTGTATTCACGTGTAGAGGTTTCAGGTGAAGCATTAAAAGATTCCCAGGCTGATTTTGATCAAAATAATATGCCTGTGGTGACAACTGTGTTTGATGCATCTGGGGCGCGTCGTTTTGCGAAACTAACGACCGAACATGTTGGTGAAAGATTTGCAATTGTTTTGGACGGCAAGGTTTTGTCGGCACCAGCCATTCGTGAACCAATTCCTGGGGGACGTGGTCAAATATCTGGTGGTTTTACTGTCCAGGGTGCAAAAGATTTGGCGGTTTTATTACGTAGTGGTGCATTGCCGGCACCATTGCAGGTTATAGAAGAAAGAACAGTTGGTGCGGGTTTGGGTGCAGACACTATTGCTGCGGGTAAAATTGGTTCGGTCGTTGGATTGCTGTTTATAATTATCTTTATGATAATGTTTTATGGTAATTTTGGAATAATTGCTGATTTTGTTTTGATTGTGAATTTAGCAATGATTGTCGGTGTGTCTGCATTATTTGGTGCAACATTAACACTGCCTGGAATTGCCGGTATAGTTTTGACATTAGGTATGGCGGTTGATGCAAATATATTGCCGTTTGAACGTATCCGTGACGAGGTGCGCGCCGGTGTTCCAACATTGCGTGCGGTTGATGAAGGTTTCCGTCGTTCTAATAAAACAGTTATGGATTCTGAATTAACGAATTTGATTTGTTCGCTGGTTTTGTTCCAGTTTGGCGCAGGTCCAATTCGTGGCTTCGCGGTCACTTTATCAATCGGTGTTATAACGACTCTGTTTACTTGCTTGTGCTTGGGTCGTGTTCTGATTGATTGGTATATGAACGGTAAAAGTAAAAAAATAAATTATATTAAAATGCCAAAAGGGGAATAGTTATGCAATTGCATTTTATGAAATATCGTAAGTTGTCGTATTGGGTCTTTGGGGCCGCGATGGTATTGTCTGTGATATCCTTGTTATTTAAAGGATTAAATTATGGTATTGATTTTGCTGGTGGTATTTCGATGGAGGTAACGCCAGTAAACGCAGAATATACAATTGATAAAATGCGCCATGAATTGTCTGCTTTTGATCCTGAATTGCAGGTCATTGATGGTGGTTCTGTTTTGGTGCGTGTCGGTCTGCCCAAGGGTGCAACTGATGAACAACAAAATGAACGCGTTCACGAAATAAAGAATATTTTGGGTGACAATGTTCATTATGCCCAGGTTCAAATTGTTGGACCAAAAATTGGTGGCGAATTGGTGCGTGGTGGAATTATGGCTATATTGGTATCTTTTGTTATGATGGCAATATATGTTTGGATTCAATATAGGGGTGGATATGCTGTTGGTTCATTTGTGTCATTATTGATAGACTTTGTTTTGATGTTTGGTTTTTATTCAATTATGGGATTGGAATTTGATCAAACGGCAATTGCGGTTATATTGATGGGTATCGGATATTCTATTAATGATAAGGTTGTGAATTATGACCGAATAGAAGAAAATATTAAACGTTATCATAAAATGCCGATGGAAGATCTTATCGATTTGTCTGTAAATGAAATGTTACGCAGAACAGTTATGACATCTGTATCTACTATTTTGGCATTGGTTGGTATATATATGTTTGGTGGTGCAATGTTGCGCGATTTCGCAATTGCTATGACATTTTCTGTGGTGTCTGGCACACTTACCAGTATGTATATATCTAATGTTATATTATATCATTTCAATTTGCGCGAATCAGACATTAACAAATAAAATGTTTATAACACAGTAGGGGGATAAATGATGAAAATATTAAAACTTTGTATGATGCTAATATTTGGGTTTGTCCCATTAACTGTGTTGGCGGACAATGTTGTAATTACAGATAACCTAGATACAGATATTGTTTCGCAAAATATTGCCGACATTTATAAAAAGTTAGATGGTGTGCGCTGGGGTGGTAAAAATGTAAATATTGCCATAGAGAGTTTGGAAAATTTACATAAAAAAGCACACATTGCTGCAACTGATGAACGTATAATTATGGTTTGGGGTGATGAAATTGTTGCGAATTATCCTTTGCCTGATTCTGGTGATTGGGCAGCATATGGTGATATAACAACATCATTGATATTAAAAATGCGCGAACAGGATGTAGAACTAAAATCTTTGAATGAAGAAGATTTATATAAATATGTTGTTGATGCTTTGGTAAAGGGTATTGATGAAAATGGTCGTTATATTCCATATGGTGCGTCATCTGATGATGGTCATATTATAACTAGTGCTGGATTTACTGGATTGCGTGATGACTATGGAAACTTTCGCATAACAGGTGTTTATAACGCATCGCCTGCGGAAATTGCTGGGATGAAAGCGGGTGATTTGATATCAAAGATAAATGGTCGGTCTGTTGCTTATATGAGTAATTTTGAATTAGATGCGGTTATAAATGGTTTAAATTCTGGAACTGTAAAAATTAGATTACTGACGCCGTCTGGAAATCGTGATGTTGTGTTGCGTCGTGCAACTGTGGTATTGGCAGATGCCGATATTATTCATCGTGATAGCGATGAATTTGAATTGTTAGAAATAGTTATTCATCGTGTTTCAGATAATGCTGTTTCTATTGTAAGTGAGGCTTTGTCAAAATATCCAGACACTAATGGTATAATTTTGGATTTGCGTTCATCTACTGGGGATGATTTTGTTGCTATGGCCAAACTTGCTGGATTATTCGTTGGACAAATTCCAGTAATGCGTGTTGTTGAAACGGCCAGCTCCGAGGTTGAAATTGTTCCAGGTGGGGACGCAATAACAAATGCGCCTGTTGTTGTTTTGGTTTCAAATATGACGCGTGGAACACCAGAGGCAATTGCGATTGCATTACACAATGCTAAACGTGGTGCGTTGGTTGGAACGCCGACTGCTGGTTGGGGTAAGGTTGCAAGCAAGATAGATTTAAATAATGGTGCGACTTTGGAATTAATGAATAAATCTATTAAAACTGGTGACGGAATTATATTAGATGGACGTGGTGTTTTTCCTCTTGTTTGCTTGTCTAATATCAGAACTCAATCCCAAGAAGATGCGTTTTTTATGAATGTTATAAATAATGATTTTAGCGCACACGATTATAACCACGATAAAGATATTGATGTTAATAGTGTTCGTCGTGGTTGCCCAACAATTACAAGTGGAGAAGATGAAGATATTTTGTCTGCGGCAATGGCTGTTCATATTTTAACTAATTTAAAAATTTATAATCGTTTACTTGCAGAATAGGTGAAAGATGTTTTTAAGCAATCAAAATAAAATTATGTGGCATAGGTTATGTTGGATAACTGTTGTTGTTGCAATTTTAATTATGTTGGGAATTTGTTGTGTTGATAAACCAATCTCTGAATTTATGCGTCAATTTAATTGTTGGTTGTTCAGAATGTTTCAGGTGGTGTTTGATGCATGGACTTGGCTAATTGTTTTTGGTATTGCTACATTATATGTATATGTGACAAAAACTTTTAGTTCATGGAATGAATTTAATTGTTGGATAGAGTTTTTTAAAATATCAACTGTATGGAAAAATTTTATAACTAAAATGAAAACCAATAATTCATTTTTAGTTTTGTGTTCTGTTTTGATTGCGAGTGTTATAGGTCAGATATTGAAGTTTATCATTGGACGTGTCCGTCCTGATTATGTACCAGAGGGGTTAGAGCTTTTTGGTAATAGTTTGCAATTACGTGCATTTATACCGATGTCCACATCTGATTGTTATCATTCTATGCCGTCGGGGCATACTATTGCAACATTTGCGGGTTTAGTAATGATTGGCATGTTGAAACCTAAATATAAATGGTTGACTTGGAGTTTGGCTATCTTGGTTGGTTTGTCCAGATTGGCGTTGGCGCGTCATTGGTTTTCTGATGTTTTGTTTGGTGCTTTTATTGGTATGGTTGTTGCTGATTTTGTATTGGCGTTTGCCCGTAAAAAGTAATTTTTGTTTAAGCACTACCACTTTTGATTTTTTTATGATAAAATGCACGATATGGAAGCGAAAAAACGTTTTTTACCAGAACATATTTCACAGGCTTTGGGCAATTTAGCGACACGTATTGTCGGCGGTGTTTTGATTGCTGTCGGATTGTGGGCGGTTATTGCGCTGGTTTTTCATAATCCTTATCTGGACGGATGGGCGGCGGCTGGAAATTATGGTGAACAATCAGTTATGGGAAATATTGTTGGGTTCTTGCGTTATGGTGTTGGTTTTGTTCCGACTTTATTTTTATTGTTGTGTATTATTCGTTGGGGAACATCTTGGATACTTGGTGGAGCAGAGGGTTCGGCTCCTGAATATAATTTTCTACGTGCTTTTATTGCTTTGTGTTTAGGGACGGCTGGTTTTGGTATGATTGTGCCTAGTGGAACATTGGGCGGAATGTTTGGTGCAATTGCATCTGCGGATATGGGGGGCTTGATAAAGGGTTGGACACCTGTTGTTGGTGTGTTATGTATTGGTGGTTTTCTCTTGATGACGGGGACATTGTTACATGTTAAATGGTCACATATTGTTAGTGTTGCGCATTTGATATGGCGCGGAATTAGATGGGTTTTATCTGTATTTCATTTGATTGAACCAATTGAAGATGAATATGAAGATGAAACAGATGAAGAGGAAATAGAAGAAGAGGAAGAAGAAGCGCCTAAACAACGCAAACCTCGTAAACGTGCGTTGATTGCGCCGGTTGGAACGGCGACAATGGCGGGTGAATTTGAATTACCTGATCCTGCGTTTTTAAAAAAATCTGTTTTTGGTAAAAATGTTATTACGCCCGAGTTAAAGCGGACCGCTGAATTAATGGAGGCTAATTTTGAACATTATGGTATTGTTGGTAAAGTGACGGGTATCAGACCGGGACCAATTGTGACATTATATGAATTTATGCCAGAAGACGGTGTTCGTATGGCGGACATTAGTGGAACTGTGACTGATATGGTGCGTGCAATGGCAACCGAAAAAATTCGTATTGCACATATTCCTAAGACACAGTTGATTGGTGTTGAAATGGTGAACTTAAATCCACAAACTGTGCGATATCAGACTTTGATTGATAATGATACGTTTATAAATTCTAAGTATCGTATACCACTTGCTTTGGGTGTTGATATCGGTGGTAATCCAATGTATTTTGATTTGGCAAAAATGCCACATATGTTGATTGCAGGACGAACAGGGTCTGGAAAATCTGTATTTGTTCAATCTATTATTACTTCTATTGTTTATCATTTTACACCTGATAAATGTAAGTTGATAATTATCGATCCAAAGGGTGTTGATTTTGGTTTCTGGGATGATATTCCACATTTGATAACACCTATTGTAAAGTTAGATGCTGGGGCGGCTGTGAATGCATTAAAGTGGGCTGTGCGTGAAATGGAAGATAGATATAAACAGATGCAATTCCTTAATGCACGTAATATAGAAAGTTATAATGAAATTGCTGCGGAAAAACGCGAAAATGGTGAAGTAATGACACGTCAAGTTGCAGTTGGAACGGATGAAGAAACAGGTGAATTATTCTTTGAAGACCAAGAAGTAGATTTGTCTGATTTGCCGTATATTGTAATTATTATTGACGAGGTTGCAGACCTAATGTCTCTTGCCCGTAAAGAGGTTGAGGCGTGTGTTCAACGTATTGCACAAAAAGCACGTGCAGCAGGTATTCATCTTGTTATGGCAACTCAGCGACCGGACGCGACAACAATTACTGGTGTTATCAAAGCCAATTTCCCAACACGTGTGTCTTTCCAGGCACGCAGTGTGATTGATTCTATGACAACGTTGGGTGAAAAGGGTGCTGAACAATTGTTGTCGTGTGGCGATATGTTGTTTAGTGAAGCAGGACGTGTCCCTGTGCGTATCCATGGCGCATTTATAAGTGATGAAGAATTAAATAAGATAGGAAATTTCCTGCGTAAACAATGTGCGCCTGATTATGTAAGTGGTGTGACCGAAGGTGAAGATACAGGTGCGGTGCAGGGCACAACTGTTGATGCACATGCCGTCAAGGAAGCAAAAAATGCAGATTTATATACCCAGGCCAAAGAAATAGTTTTACATGATAAAAAACCGACAATTTCTTATATTCAACGCAGATTAGGCGTTGGCTATAACAAGGCCGCAAGTTTTATGGAACGGATGGAGCAAGAAGGTATTGTGAGTGCACCTGATGCAAATAATAAAAGACATATTTTATAAATCTGCTTGAAAATAAGCATTTTTTTGTTTTAGTGTTTTATGATATAATATTATGCATGAAAAAATTAATATTTTGTTTGTTTTTTATTATATCGTTGCCAGTATTTGCGGCAAATGAAAAAGATGATTTAATTGTTAGGGCAGAACAAGTTTTTGATGCTGTGCATATAACATGTTCTGGTATTTCTGATGAAATTGCTAAGGTTACAAATATATCAAAGGCTAATACTGCGGTAACGTCTGTTGGAACGGTTGCTGCTGGTGGTGCGTTGGCTGTTGGCATAAAAAAATCTCAAGAAGAGAATGAGATAGATAGATTAATAGATGAAATGTGTAAAAACGGTGGTTGTACATCAGAAGGTGTAGAAAGTATGGATAATGAAACTTTTTTTGAAACAGTTATTCAACCTATGGCACAAATTGCAGAATTACAAGAACGTATAGATAAATCTAAAAAATTAGGAAACTGGCGTACGGGTCTTATGGCTGGAACTATAGGAACTAATTTAACATCGGCTATATTGTCGGGCATAAATATAAATCAATCTGATTTAATACAGCATATTTCTGCATGTAATGAGGCGATAAAGTCTATAACGATGATAGAAACAGAATTAAAAACATCAGGTATAAACCCAAACGAAAATCCTATTGTTAAAAAATTAAATAATGTTAATACATGGTGTAATCCCATAGATATTTCAGATGTTGAAAAAATAGAAAAACGTATGAAGGGTGTGTTGGGAACGTCTGTCGCTGGAACTGTAATTGGTGCGGTTGGTGTAGGAACAAGTGCGGCTGCTAATTCTGATAAATATATGGATGTTTCTAATAAAGTTAAATTATCAGAACAAGAAAGACAGAAAGAAAAGACATTGAATACAACGGCAAACGTTATGGCAGGTGCTAACGTTGCAACTGGGGTGGTGGAAACAGGATTGAATATATCTTTGATTACATTAACAAAAAGATTGATAAAACAAGCAGAACTTTGTGAGGAATTATTGCAATAACATGTTAAAACGCATGTTTTATTTTATAATGTTTATATTTTTACCAATGTATTGTTTTGGTTATAATGATGCATGCACAAACCCACAAGAATTTACAGTTGATAAACGTTGTTATGTACGTGACGAACAAAAACAAGAATCGCCATATAATTCTGTGGTTGCGCTTGTGGATAAAAATACAAATGACACATATTGTACAGGTACAATTGTTCAGGGCAAAGATGGAAAACCATATTTATATACAGCTAAACATTGTACAGATCACAATGACGACAATATTTCCGATGATACGCTTATAATACAATTACAAGACGGCAGGGAATTCACAGTTGATAAAAACAACACAGGTAATTTCTATATAAAAAATGATCAAAATAAGACTGGCGATTGGGCTGTTTATAGTATAAATACACAACAAAATGTACCTATGGTTGATAAAACAAGTAAAATAAAAATTGGCTCGTATGTATTTATGTATGATGCGTCACTTGTTGGGTATGGTGCTCTTAAAATTATGAGTGATAAAGAAATTGATGATTTTAAAGAGAGTTATATAAATTATTTAAGAAAACAGAAAAATGAATTTGATGAATACGATAAACTCACTAAAGCCTTACAGTACGGTTTGTTTAATGATAGCATTCTGTTGATGCATGAAACAGTAAAATATTTTTTACATGATAATAAAATATATTGGTATTCGCTTGAAAATGATGTAGAAAATTTAAAAATTTCTTTTTGTAGATATTCTAGTACTGGTTTGGCTGTAGGTTGTCAAGGATGGGGTGGAAATTCTGGTGGACCAATTTTTGATACAAATGGAAATATAATGGGAATAGCCACAAGGGGAGACTATTCTATTGGTGGAAATTTGCATGGCCACATAAGTGTTGATGTGTCGTTGTTAAAATCAATATTTTAATATAAAGGAGATTATATATGAAAAATAATACAAAATTGAAAGTTGCGACAGCATTGTTAGCTGGCGGTTTGGTTGTCGCATGCGGAATTGAATATGGTAAGTATTCAAATTCATATGAGGCTCAAATTAAAAAAGAAATTTCTAATATGTCCGAAGCACAGTTGAAAGATAAAATAGAAGACTGTGATAAAGCATTAAATAGTTTACAAAAAACAATTGATTCAAAAGAAACCAATCCAGAGAAACGGTTTGAAGCAAGAATAGCCTATAAAGATATATATGCTAGGCGTGAGCAATATAAACAGCAATTAGAAAAAAAATCAAAACAAGAAACAAAAATAATTCATTTCTTCCAATCGAAAGGGAAATAAAATTTTAGAATTAAAAAAATTATAATTTGAATGAAAAAGTGTACAGAAAAGTGCGAACTTTTGTTTGTTGTATGTATAGTAATAATTGTGTAAATGATAATTTTTTTTATAAAGCACTTTTTTGTTGATTGTTTTTATGATATAATAACATCAATTAATTAAGGAGTTTTTTATGAAAACACAGATTTCTTTTGCGGTTGTCGCGGCGTTGTTGATGCCTGTTGTATCACATGCTTCATATTGTGATGATGGTTGCTCGGATAATGGAAAAACAATAAAGACATATACTACGGTTAAATATGAACCTAATTATTCAACGTCAAATAGACAAGTAAAATCAAATAATTATGCGACATACACACCATATAAATCAACCAGCAGAGCAAATTTATATAATGGTGTTAGTGGTGTAGAAAAGATTTCTTTAAAATCTAAAAATTATATGAAAACACAAAAACGCAAATATTATTTGTCGCATCCTTTCTTTCAACCTTTACAGGGAAAAATTGGTTCTGTGACAGATTTTTCTTATAACTATAATGGTTATAATATAGATTTTGGTGGTACTGGACAGAGGGTATATTTAAAAGATAAGCCTGGTAAGGAGTTTGCTGGTTTTGATGGAAAAACAGGCAAATGGAAGTCTGATACTTTTTCTATAAAAGAAGATTTAAGTTTCGGTATTACAGATAGAATAGCATTATTAGGTATGTTGCGTTATGATTCTGTAGATTCTAAATTTGATTGGTCAAATGGAACCAAAGATTCTTATTCTGATAGCGATGTAAATCTTTTAGGTTTAGGTTTACAAGGGCGTTTTGTTGATACTGATGAATGGATTGCAACAGGGGCTTTTTATTATGAACACCAGAAAGATGTTTCAGATGATTTTGTTCTGGAATTAAAAGCAGGATATAAAACAAATCGTTCGACTATTTATGGAATTGGACGTCTTTGGTTTATTGATTTTGATGGAAACGCTTATGGTAATTATATAAGTGGTAAAGATGCAGATGAATATAATTCCGAATTGTTCTTGGCGTATAAGTCAGATATATCTAGTGCTGTTTATGGTGAAATTGGTATTGGCGATTTTACTGTATTGGCAGAGGATTGGACATTTAATATAGAAGGTTTGTTTGGACATTATGATTGGCATAATCAGTTGTCTGCGAAATTAGCTTTTGGATGGCAACCAAATGATTGGTTTGCATTGAATTTATATGGTCGTGCCGCTTTGTATGACGATGCGGACGATAAAACAGTGGATGTTTTTTATAAACGTGATAATGTTTTTTCGGATATTAATTATCAGAAACCTATTTACGACTGGTTTTCAGCGGGTAGTGCGGACTTGAAAAAATATTCGGAATATTCGTTGGGATTGCAGGCAATATTTATGTTCTAAAAATTAGTTTAATACAGGGAGAATGTAATGCGTAAATTTTTATCTGTTATGCTTGGGTTGGTTGTGTCATCTGGTGCATATGCGGCAGTTGGTGTTGCATCTACCTTTAACCCGGCTGATGTGGGTGATACATATGGGGCGTATAACGAGTCTGAACAACAACCAGTATTGTCAGAGGAAACTTTGTCTGAACGTGGTGGCACGATAGCAGATGATACAAATGACCCGTTGTTTATGCTTGCTGCTCAATCGTTTTTATCCGAGACAGATTTAAATTATCATGATGAAATTTTGCGCTTTGGCGAACAGTTTTCTTATGGCTTAAATAATAGATTATCTATTCAGGGAAATATTCATTATCAAATCGCCTTTGATGATAAGACTGGAACTGGTTTTACAGCGTTTGATTTAGGTGGTCGTTATCGTATGGGGGTGGCAGAAAATAATAGTGCAGGTATGGTTTATGATGTTTTGCTCGGCGCAAAATTTGGTGGTTCGTCACACGTTAGAACCCCGGAATACGCACGTTCAACATACTATGCGGGTTTACGTTTAGGAAAGCAGTGGCGTGGTGTGTCTCTCGCTGGAACCATTAAATCAAGTTGGATTTTTGATGATACTCGCGGAATGTCTTATTTGAATTTTATACCAGAAGTTTATTTTAGATTAAATCCATATTGGCGTTTAGGTGCAGGGTTTGATATTGTTAAATCTACAAGCAAGTATTTATATAAAGACCAAGAATGGATGCAATATAAACTTGTTCGTCAGTTCGGGTTTACTCAATATGCTGCCCAAATTGAGTATGAATTTGAAAAACGTGAATTACTTGTTGGTGCAAAAGTAAATATATTATTTTAATAAATCGGTCATTTGACCGATTTATTTTTTTGAGTTTATTTTATTGCGTAATCCATCCCAATATTCAACACGTTTTTTTATTTCGCGTTCGAATCCACGTTCAATAGGGTTATAGAATTTTTGACGTGACATTTTTTCAGGAAAACAGTTTTGACCGCTAAAACCAGATTCTGTATCTGGCTCATAAATATACCCGTTCCCATAACCCATCTCTTTCATTAGGCGTGTTGGTGCGTTCAAAATATTTTTGGGTGGGGGCATGCTACCTGTCTCTTTTGCGCATTGGTATGCGGCAGATTGTGCACGATAGTTTGCGGTGCTTTTTGGTGCAGTTCCTAAATAAATAACTAGTTCTGTTAGAGCTAAATCACCTTCTGGTGAACCCATGCGTTCGTATGCCTGCCATGCGGATAATGCAATTTGTAAAGCGTTTGGGTCTGCCAAACCAATGTCTTCCATTGCAAATCGTGTTAAGCGACGAAATAAATATATTGGATCCTGACCCGATGTCATCATGCGGGCGGTCCAATATAATGCAGCGTCTGTGTCAGATGCACGCAAAGATTTATGAACTGCAGATATTAAATTATAATGTTCGTCACCGTGTTTGTCGCTCAATGGTGAACGTTTCTGAATTGCGTTATCTAATGTTTCAATATCCAGGTTTTTTTTGAAATTTGCACCAATTAAATATTCAACAGTGTTTAATAGAAAACGTGCGTCACCATCGGCCATTTGTGCAAGATGAATACGCGCATCATCGGTTAACGGCAATTTTTGTGATAAAAATTTTTCGGAGCGTTCTATTAAAATTACTAAATCATCTGTACTAAGTGCACTTAATACGCCTACATGACAACGCGATAAAAGAGCATTGTTTAAATTAAAACTCGGGTTTTCAGTGGTCGCACCCATAAACACAACGGTTCCATCTTCGAGATATGGTAAAAGTGTATCCTGTTGTGTTTTGTTAAATCGATGGATTTCATCTATGAATAGTAATGTGCCACGTCCGATTTCACGATTCATACGCGCGGCATCCATTGCTTTCTTAACATCCGCAATTCCAGAAAACACAGCAGACATTGGAACAAAGTCCATATCAATTGAATTTGCAAGTGCGCGTGCAATAGTTGTTTTTCCGCAACCCGGTGGTCCCCATAAAATCAGGTTAGATAATTTGTGATTATCAACCATTTTGCGAACCAAACCGTTTTCACCAAGTAGGGCAGATTGTCCAACAATTTCATCAATTGTGTTGGGACGCATTAAATCGGCCAAAGGACGAGATTCTGTCTTCATTTTTTAATGTTTTGTGATATAATTGTAGTAAATAAATTGTCAATTGGCAAATGTTTAGTGCTATTATAATAGGATAAAAATATGGATGAAAAATTACAAAAATTTGTAAATGCATCACATAAATTGGTTAAAAAAAAGGTCGATAAAATACGTATCCATAATTTACAAACCAAAGAAGATATTTTACAAAAAGTAGATGTTTGCTGGGAAAAAATGTCGGATTTTATTGTGTGGGTAACAAAATATGCATTTTTGGATGATCGTATAGTACACAAATTAGAAACAGAGTTTGAGTATATTAAAAACATTGCAAATAAACAATATAAAGAAATAGCCGCTAAAAAAATATTAAAAAAATATCCTTTGGTTAAGGCGTTATTGATGTATTTGTTGTTGATAAGTGGAACAGTCATAAATGGAACAACTGTGTTTAAAAATAGAAAAGATAAAAAAGAAAATAAAACAGAAGTAGTTAGCAACAAAACTGATAAAGATAACACCGTTGATACTATTAGTAGCGATATAGATGTATATTTTCCGAGTGTTTTTGTTGGTTTGTCAGAATTAGAGACATATAG
The DNA here is from genome assembly GCA_045616625.1 of Candidatus Enterousia sp. Classification (GTDB taxonomy): domain Bacteria; phylum Pseudomonadota; class Alphaproteobacteria; order Rs-D84; family Rs-D84; genus Enterousia. Next base: position 97,085 of record JAZLHA010000012.1, on the reverse strand, counting down.
AGATACTCCTCGATTACATCAAGGAGAAAACAGGTATACTTATTATTTGGGTTTGACATGGGTTTATGAACGTGGTGCTAATGGTAAATTGATTCAACATGCGTGTGTCGGTAAGTGGAAAGATAAATCTGTTCAATTTACAAATAAAGAATGTCAAGAACAGGTAAAAATGCACCTGGAATATGAAACCTTTAAAAAGGTGCATGCTGTATATAAAAATACTGATGTTGCTGAAAATTATAATGTGATTGTGGGATTATTATTGGCGGGATATCAAAGGTCTGGCGATATAAAGGGAATAGCACAGTTGTTGTCAGTTGCAAAGAATTCACAGGATATAGCAGATGCATTTACTTATTATAAGGGTAATAAAAAATGGAAAAATGGTACATTAAAACGTAGATGGATTTGTGCTGCATATGCTGTGGGTGTAATAGATGATAACGATTTGTTAAATATGCGTATGGATGCGTTTGCTAATTTAAAAATAGATACATATTGCAGCAGAGATAAAAACGGTAAATTGCATTTTAATTTGGACCATAATACTGTTTCTAAAGTGTTGGGTATAAAGTCTAAAAATAGATTTGTAAGAGATTTTGTTGGGCTAGATATTATAAATAGTATGCTACGTGGTCCAAAGACTATTGATTTTATGTTTATAAAAGACATGGAAAATAATGATAATGAGGAAAAACTAAAAATATTTAGTTTTAATAAGGGTATAAAAAAACTTCAAGAAGGTAAGGCTGCTAAATATAATAGTTGTGTAGATTTTGTTCAATCTCTAAATAAAGATGTGTAAAAATGAAAGTATATGTAAATTATAATAATAAAAATTGGAAACGGTTTAAAATTGATTTTGAAAAAATCGCTAATAGTGTCTTAAAAAATCAAAAGGCAGAGGTTTCTATTACACTTACAGATGACAAGGAAATTCACAAACTAAATCGTAAATATAGAAATATAGATAAGCCAACAAATGTTTTGTCTTTCGAACTTGGTGACGATATTTTGTTGGGCGATATTTATATATCATTGGATACTGTAGTGCGTGAGGCAAAGGATGCAAATATATCCGTTGAGGAACATACTGCGCATATGGTTGTACATGGCGTTTTACACTTGTTGGGGTATGATCATTTGAATAATTATGAAGCAAAAATTATGGAATCTAAAGAAATCGCTATACTTAAAAAATTGGGGTATAAAAATCCTTATAAGGAAGATAAAGTTTGTGACATTTGTATGTCGTGTCCAGGAAATAAATTTTTTGCGTGGTTGAAAAATTTACATCTTGTGGTGGGTGGCAAAATGCTTTTGGGTGCTGTGTTGGGGATTACTGCTGCGCTGGGGTTTGCACCGTATTATTTATGGTGTTTGACATTATTGGCTGTTGGTGGTGCGTATTATTTAGCAACAAGTGAAGAAAAAATTTCTTTTGGGCGTGCCTGGGTGCGTGCTATTCCGTTCGGGGCTTTCTATGCGATAACAATGTTTTGGTGGATGTTACATTCTATTTATGTTTTGCCGTCACTTGCCGCGGAATATGCGATCTGGACAATTCCAGGGATAATTGGAATCGGTTTGTTTGGTGCGTTGTTCTTTGCGTTACCGTTTGCCGTGGTTGGTAGTATGCACACGAATTATTATGCTAAACCTATATTGTTTGCGATAACTTGGACACTTGTATTATGGTTGCGTGAATGGGTGTTTACTGGTTTTCCATGGAATCCGATTGCAAATGTTATGTTGAATTTTCCAGTTGTTGCAAATTCAATGGCATTATGGGGTGCATTGGGTTTAACTTTTATTGTTGTCGGTTTGTGTGCCGCTTTGGTTAATGTTTTAAAAAATCGTAAGTGTGGAAATTGTTGGCTGGTTTTATTGATGTTTACTGGTTTGTTTGGGGTAGGATGTTTTGTTGGACGTATTAATATGGAATATAGTTTTGTTGGTGCAGATGCCCCAATGCCAATAATAAGAATTGTTCAACCTGCATTTTCACAAAACGATAAAATGTTTATATCGCGTGGGGACGCAATATTAAATGCCAATAATCAAGTTAAAAAATTGATTGATATTTCCCGTGGGGATGATGTTGATATTGTTGTGTATCCTGAAACAACGTATCCATTTGGTGTTCGTGATACGGATGTTTTATCTTTATCGCAAAGTTTGAATAGCCCTGTGGTTATCGGCGCTAATGTATTCAAAGATAATAAAGTTTATAATTCTATGTTGGTGACGGATAAGTTCGGTAATATTACAAATGTTTATCATAAATCACATTTGGTTCCGTTTGGTGAATATAGTCCACTCGGCTTTTTGCCGTCGCCATCTAATTTGTCGTCTGGGAATGGGCCGACACTTATAAATATTGCGTATGGTGATGACCAGGAATTTTTGTTCGCACCCGCGGTGTGTTATGAAATTATTTTTTCTGATTCTTTGATACAAGAATACGATTTAGACGCAATAATAAATATCACAAATGATAACTGGTTTGGTAATACGCCTGGAACATATCAACACTTGGATATGGTTCGCAGATACGCCATAGAGAGTGGTGTTCCTGTGGTTCGTGCTAATTATTCTGGAATAAGCGCGTTTGTTGGATCTGACGGAAATATAATATCATCTTTGCCGGTTGGGTTTAGTGGCGTTTTAGATGGATTTGTATGGGGGGCGCATTTAACACCATATAGAATTATTGGATTAAATGGTTGTATGATAATATTGTTGGTGGTGTCGGGACTGTTTATTATCCGCAAAAAACATTGACTTTTTGGCTTTTTATAATACAATATGTGTCGATATGAAAATGATTAGTTTTATTTTTACAACAACTATGACTACAACCCCTTTGGGGGTATAATTTCTATTTGCACCTTGGGTGCTTGCGCATTATAATAAACACAATTTAACAATAAAATTAAAAGGTATTTTAATATGTCTTATCCAATTGAAATTATTCGTCATTCACTGGCGCATGTTATGGCGGCGGCGATTAAAAAGTTATATCCAGATGTTAAATTTGCGGGTGGGCCCGCTATTGAAAACGGTTTCTATTATGACTTTGATACAGAACATCGTTTTTCAGAAGAAGATTTTGCATCTATTGAAAAAGAAATGAAATCTTTGATTAAGTCAGATGGGCGTTTCGATCAAAAGATTGTTAGCCTTGATGAAGCACGTGAAATTTTTGCTGATCAACCATATAAAATGGAATGGTTAAATGAATATGATGCAAATGGTGAAAAGTTATCTGTTTATACTTTCCGCGATTTTGTTGATTTATGTCGTGGGCCACATGTCGCGTCATCTAAAGATTTACCAAAGGATGGTTTTAAAATTAAATCTGTGGCGGGTGCTTATTGGAAGGGTGATTCCAAGAACAAAATGTTGCAACGCATTTATGTTGATGCATTTGAATCCAAAGAAGCATTGGATGAATTCTTGAAAATGCAGGAAGAGGCTGCTGCACGTGATAATCGTAAACTCGGTAAAGATATGGACTTGTTCCATTTTGAACCTGAATATGCACCGGGTGCAGTATTTTGGCATGACAAGGGATACAGAATGTATCGCAGATTGATTGATTATATTCGTATGCGCCAAGAAAAAGCAGGGTATCAAGAAATTTCAACGCCATCTGTGATGGATAGGTGTTTGTGGGAACGTTCTGGACATTGGGCAAAATATGGTGCACATAATTATTCTGGTAAAACACAAGATGGTAAAGATTTCTGTGTAAAGCCTATGTCGTGTCCGGGTGGAATGTTGGTATTTGGTCAGGGTATAAAGTCTTATAAAGATTTACCGTTGTATCTGGCTGAATTTGGTAAGGTAAATCGTTATGAAGCGGCTGGTGCTTTGTCGGGGTTGCTGCGTGTTCGTGAATTTACCCAAGATGATGCGCATATTTTCTGCACCGAAGATCAATTAGAAGCAGAAGTTGTAAAAATCTTGCGTTTTATAAAAGATATTTACGGCAAGTTCGGATTTGATAAAATTTCTATGAAATTGGCGACACGTCCGTTATCTGAATTCCGTATTGGTTCTGACGAAGTGTGGGACAAGGCCGAAGGTGCGTTGAAACATGCGTTGGATACAAATGGCATTGAATATGAAATTGCAGAAAATGACGCTGCGTTTTATGGTCCAAAAATTGATAATTACTTGAAAGATTCTATGGGACGTGTTTGGCAATGTGGAACTGTTCAATTGGATATGAATTTGCCTGAACGTTTTGATTTGTCTTATATTGGCGAAGATGGTGAAAAGCATCGTCCAATTATGTTGCATCGTGCAATGTTGGGATCTATTGAACGTTTTATGGGAATCTTGCTTGAATCAACGGGTGGTAATTTGCCACTTTGGTTATCCCCAGAACCAGTAGTTGTTGTGCCAGTATCTGAAAAATATCGTGAATACGCTGAAGATGTTATTGCGCAATTGCGTAATGCAGGTGTGCACGTGCGTGGTGATTTGCGTGATGAAAAAGTTAATTACAAGATTCGCGAATTGTCGCTCGCTAAAACACCAATAATTGCGGTTGTCGGTGAAAAAGAAGTGGCTGATAAATCTGTGACTCTACGCCGTTTGGGTGTTGAAAAACAAGAAGTTGTTTCATTGGCTGAATTTGTTGAACAAATGAAAACGGCTGTAAAAATGCCAGAATAAAAAGGAGAGAATAAATGAAAAAAATTATGACGGTATTTATGTTGGGTTTGGTGGCATTTGTTGTCGCTGGATGTGGTTGTAATTGTCAAAGTGAACCTATGGTTCAAGAAAATCAAAAATTGATTGTTCCACCACATTTTGGTCAAATGCCAAAATAATTATTGTTATGGTTTGTTTTTGCGTGTTTTTATGATATAATTATATGCATAAACAAACCTTAAGGGGGGAAGTGATGAATAACGATGAAAATTTAGATTTATTAGATTTAGATGATGGTACAAACGATTCTTTGCCGGATGTTGCACCGTTGGTTGCACCACGTCCAAAGAAGCCTTGGTTATTGTTGGGTGTTGGACTTGCAATAATTGTGTTGGCGACGTATGTAATTGTTCGTACTGTTGGAAATGATTCATCATCTTCTATGGAAATTGATTTAGATTCGCCAGCGATTGTTGTTGATGGTGATGTTGCACCATTGCAACCAAAGGTTGAACCAAAACCTGCGATAGTCAAAGAACAACAGCCAGCACCACAGCTAGTGGAAAAGGCCGCACCGGTTGCAGAACCTGGAGTTCCTGTTCGTGTTATTGAGGATAGAAAAGAAGTGACATTTAATCCAGATAAGGCGACAAGTCAACCGAAACCGGTTGCAAAGAAAACAGTTAGCGCGCCAAAGCCTGTTGCAAAGACAAGTGCTAATACTTGGTATGTTCAGTTAGGTTCATATAGTTCACGTGCGTTGGCTGAAAAGGGTGAACGTCAATTGCGCAGTGCACATTCTGGATTGTTCGAAGGTCAGCAAACAACTATTTTGGCAGCCGTACTTAAAAACGGTTCAACAACTTATAGATTGCGTGTTGTGTTCAATAATCAAAAAGATGCAAATAGTTTCTGTCGTAATGCAAAATCTGACGGCTTAGATTGCTATGTTGCTAAATAATAAAAGGGGATAAATATGTTTGGAAAAATTGGTTGGCTTGAAATACTTATAATTGTTGTTCTGGTTGTAATTTTGTTTGGACATAATAAAATTCCTGGAATGATGAAGAATTTAGCCGAAGGTGTTAAAATATTCAAAAAAGAAGTTAAAACAAACAAACAGCCAGAAAAAATAGTTAAGAAAAAAACTGGTGCTAAGAAAGTTGTAAAGAAATAAAAAATTGCCCAAACGGGCAATTTTTTATTTATCTCTTTTGTTCGTATTCTTCTTGTTCTTCAACGGTCATTGTTGCCAATGGGCGTGCCAACATTCGTTGCAGGCCAATTTCTTCGCCGGACACAGTGCTATATCCAAATGTGCCGTTAGCAATGCGTTCCAATGCACCATCTATCTTTTTAAGTAAGTTCGTGTCGCGTTGTTGCATGCGCAAATTCTTTGTAATTTCTTGTTCCATTGTTGCATTGTCAGAATCATCACCAACACTAGATGTATCTGTTTGATCGGCAAGACGAACAGAATTCAAAACATTAGTTGTACCGTTTTCCAATTCTTGTTTTTGGGCGGACAAGATTTGATAAAAATACGCCAAGTGTTCAGGACACATATATGGTTCTGATTTTTTTGGAACATACTTTGGCGGTAGTTCGATTTTCTTATAATCTTTTTTTGCTGCCATTTTATTATCCTTTTAATTCTTGAATCCATGACTTTAATGTTTCTTCATCCATCAAACCGGTTCTGGCCTCTACTAATTCGCCATCACGAAATGCGAGTATTGACGGAATACTGCGAATTCCAAATTTAGTTGGTGTTGTTCGGTTTGTATCGTCAATTTCAAATTTAACAAAGTTTACATCCGGCATTTCTTGGGATACAGATTCAAAAATTGGACCGAACATACGGCAAGGTCCACACCAAGGTGCCCAGAAATCCACTAATGTTATGCCATTTTGAATCATAGATGTAAATGTTACGTCGTTTGCGTGTTCCAGAGCCATTTTTTTCTCCTTTGGTTGTTGATAATGCAAAAGAGTGTATTATAATCGGTATAAAATGCAAGGGAAAACGTGATGAATAAATTCGTATATATGGATGCCGCTGCAAGTTATCTTAAATCTCAATCTGTGGTGGAATCTGAGGTTGAATTTCTGGTAAAAAAATACGCTAATGCTGGGCGTGGGGTGTGTGCGCGGGTGGCGGATGTGGACTCTATGATTAAATCTGTGCGCGAAACGGTTGCTTCTTTTATAAATGCTGATGCGGAAAGTATTGTGTTTACCAGCGGTGCAACAGACGGTTTTAACAGGATCGTTAATATATTAAAAGCCACACCAAATATGTTTTCAGCAAATACTATCTGTGCTGGCAGTGATTTAGACCATCATAGTTTGCGTGGTCCGTTTGAAAATTCTGGGGCTAAATTTGTTGTTTGTCCTTTGGATAATGAGTTAAATATAGATTCGTCTGCGTTGCCGTTTTGTGATGTTTTGTTGATAACGGCCATGTCAAATGTTTTGGGTGTAAAGCAAGATGTAGAAAAAATTATAAAATCTGCACGCAAACATAACCCAAATGTAATAACTATTGTTGATGCGGCACAATATATTGTTCATGGGGACATAGATGTAAAGAAGTGGGATTGTGATTTCTTGTGTTTTTCTGGACATAAAATGGGCGCTGATACCGGTGTTGGTGTAATGTATGTTAAAAATCCAAACCGTTTTAATGTGGATAAATTCGGTGGCGGAATGGTTGCTAAAGTTATAGATAAAGATTGGATTTTGGAACCTGTGCCATATCGGTTTGAATCAGGAACTTTACCAATTACCCAGATTATAGGTATGAAAAGTGCGATACACGAATTAAAATTACACAGACCTGATTTGGGTTTAATAGAATATATGTTTGATGAATTGTCAAAAAACAAACGAATTAAAATGTTGTCAAAACGTGATTCATCTATATTAAGTTTTGTTATTGATGGTATGCATGTTTTTGATTTTGGGGCTTTGATTTCTGTACATGATATTTGTTTGCGTGTTGGAAATATGTGTGCATCATGGATACATAAATATCTAGGTATTGACGGTTCGGTGCGCATATCTGTTGGTTCGTGGAATACAATTGACGACGTAAAATATGTCGTTGATGTGATAAATGGAATAGTTAAATGAAACCAGAAAAATCTGAAATCATAGAACAATTAAAAACGGTTTTTGATCCGGAAATTCCTGTTAATATCTGGGATATGGGTTTGGTGTATAGTATAGATATTTCTGATACGCAAATTGTTATAGATATGACATTTACGAGTCCAACATGTCCCATGATGGATGATATTTTAGATCAGGTAAAACAGGCAGTTGCACAGGTTGCAAATGGTTTAAATGTTGTTGTGAATTTAGTTTGGGAACCTGCATGGGATTTGTCGCGTATGTCTGATACCGCAAGATTGGAACTAGATTTAACAAATCAGGGATGGTAATTATGACATATATCGATATAAAAAAGATTTTATTATCTATTGATGATCCGGTACAAAAACTAGAAATGGTTATGGATTTTGGAAAAACTTTATTGTCGGTGCCAGATAACGCTGAATGTCATGAAATCCTTGGTTGTTCATCAAAGGTGGAAATTTGTATAAGTGATAATAGTTTTTATGGTCGTGCCGATTCGTCTATTGTACGGGGTATCGTTGCTATTATTTTAGCGATGATAGATGGGCATAGTATTGATGAAATTCGAAAAATGGACATTTGGAAAGAATTTTCTAGTCTGAATATAAATTTAGGTGTGTCCAGAATTGGTGGTGTAAATTCTATAATTCGTTTTTTACAAAATTTGTGATAGAATGTGAAGTATCAAGGTAGGTGGAAATGGGCGAGGATGAAAAAATGTTTCAAATAGGTGTTTGGGCTTGCGTCGCTGTTTTATTATTAACAGTGTGTTTGCAGGTTTGTTATAGAACACAAAACAATGCTTTGCGGGATATGAGGATACAAACCGCAGAAACACAAAAACAAATTGCATCTGAACAGAGGTTGTTTGAATCTTTGACTAGACCTGAAATGTTGCGTGGTGTCGTTGTTGGAATAAATCCACGTGCTGAAATTATTGGTTCAAAAAAATATGTGTCAATTAATGATATACCGTTGAGGAAAAATTGATGTTTGAAATAGGTAAACCGATTGGTAGTGTTGGTTTTCGTCATGGTAATTATTCGGGTGCATCTGCATCGCGGTTAAACCTTTTACAAAAAATATTTGTTATAGTGTTCGCTGTGTTTGCGGCTAAAACTATATTGTTGGGGTTGGATGGTGTTCATAAACGCGATAGTATTTCAGGTGTTCAATTTGCAGAACGTGCAGAAATATATGATAGAAATGGTGAATTGTTGGCGAAGAATATTGTTTCTGGGCATATTCAATTGCGCCCAGTTGCCGTTGAAAACCCAGATGCCGTTGCACAGTTAGTTCATAAAGCGATGCCAGAATATTCTGTGAATGATGTTTTAAAAATGATAGAAGATGGCGGATTTAAATATCTTAAAAAATTTGCCAATGATGAACAAAGAAAATTAATTAGTGATGCTAAATTACCGGGGTTAGAAGTTGCAAAAACAAATATGCGTCATTATCCAAAAGGACGTCGTTTTTCGCATGTTGTTGGGTTTGTAAATAATGAAAATTCTGGACTTGAGGGGGCAGAACTCGTCTTTGACGATTATTTAAAACAAAATAAAGATCCATTGTTTTTATCTATTGATGCGCGTATCCAAGAACAGTTTTATAGTGGCCTAAGTGCTGCAATGCAGGAATATCAGGCCAAGAGTGCAATGGGTATGTTGATGAATTCACGAACTGGTGAAATAATTGCTATGGTATCACTACCTGATTTTAATCCCGAAAATAGGGCGCTGGATCCTGTGTCAAATAGACGGTTTAGACCAATGCGTGATTTGTATGAAATAGGTTCTATATTTAAAGTGTTTAATACTGCGATGGCGTATGAAAACGGTATAGCTAAAAAGTATTATGTCAAAGAACCATATAAAATATATGATGCACGTGGACGTGTCGCACATATAGTTCATGATGTTCGTTCTTTTAAACCGACAAGTCCTAATTTAACCGTGGATGAAATTATGATTCAATCGTGTAATGTCGGTAGTGCTCAAATTGCACTTGATTTGCCTAGTTTTGCACAAAGGGAATTTTTTGAAAGATTGCATTTTGATAAAGCACTTGATTTAGAATTTGGAAAAACAGAAAGGGGACTAATGCCACGTAAATGGGGACCGGTTGAACGCGCGACTGTTTCGTTTGGACATGGAATATCTGTGACATTGATGCATGCTTTATTGGCGGTAAATGCAATGACAAATGGTGGAATATATATTTATCCAACACTTAAAAAACGTGAGGTTGGGCGAATCGTTGGGGAACGCGTATTAAGTGAAAATATTTCTGCAAAAATACGTGATAATATGGCACATGTCGCAACAGATTCCAGTGGTAAAAGTGCTCAATCACGTGTTTCTGGAATAAATATTGGTGGTAAAACAGGAACTGCGGAAAAACGTTTTGCAAATGGTAAGACAGATGCGTCCAGAAATTTAACAACCTTTATAAGTGTTTTTCCAATAGAAGCACCACAATATATATCTATTGTGACATTGGATGAACCACAATATGCCAAGGGTCAATATTGGAAAACTGCTGCCTGGAATGCGGGACCAACTACAGGAAAAATATTAGATGGAATAGTCCCATTGCTATTTGAATAAAAATTGTGTATAATGCTCTTGATAATAAAAAAAAGAGTAAAACGTGAAAAAGATAGTAGAAAAATCCATGCTGGGTCAGGCATGGGTTGTGCCAGATGAAATTGGCATAACTGGTGGAAAAGACCTGGTAAAACATATTTTAAATTGTCGTGGTATAGTTTCTGATGCTGATATAAATAAATTTTTAAACCCCAGTATCAAAGATTCTATGCCAAATCCATCGTCTTTGACAGATATGGATAACGCAGTATCAATAATTGTTGATGCAATTGAAAACAAACAAAAAATAGCAATTTATGGTGATTATGATGTGGACGGAATTACATCAACTGCTATATGTGTAAAATATTTGCGTTCTTTTGGTGTGGATGTTATTTGGCATATCCCAACACGTGATGGTGAAGGGTATGGTTTAAATGTTGATGCCATAGATTCTATTGCAGATGCTGGTGCAAATTTGATCATTACTGTTGATTGTGGTATTAGTTGTATGACAGAGGTTAAACATGCCACAGATAGAAATATGCGCGTCGTTATAACAGACCATCATTTGCCGGAATCTACATTGCCATCCGCAGATGCGATTATTAATCCTAAACGTGATGATGATTCATCTGGGTTGTCATATTTGGCGGGGGTTGGTGTTGCGTTTCTAACATTGGTTGCATTAAATCGTGAACTTAAAAATAGCAAAGATGAAAATATTAAAAAGATAGCGAATGAAACAAATTTATTAAATTATCTTGATTTTGTTGCACTAGGAACAATTTGTGATACGATGCCTTTGGTTGAATTGAATCGTGCGTTTGTGTTTACTGGATTAAAAGTATTGGCATTGCGTCAAAATTTAGGTTTACGGACTTTGATGAATGTTGCGGGCGTTAAGGTTCCGACGGTTTATTCTGTTGGCTTTGTTTTAGGGCCACGGTTAAATGCTGCGGGTCGTTTAGATTCTGCATCGCCAGCCCTAGATTTGTTGTTAACGGATAATGAATTAATTGCAAATGATTTAGCGGTTAAGTTGCATAAAATGAACCAGGAACGTGTTGATATACAAAATGCTATTATGGCGGATGCAATTGATATGGCACATACTTGTTGTGAAAAAGGTCGTTGCAGTTTGTTTGTTTGTGGTGACGATTGGCATGGTGGCGTTATGGGTATCATTGCTGGTCGATTAAAGGATAAATTTAATTTACCAACATGTGTTGCAACACGAATTGACGGTGTTATAAATGGTTCTGGACGTTCTGTGCCATCAGTGGACTTAGGAAAAATTATTCATGCAGCAATTGATGCGGGGATTGTGTCTGAAGGTGGTGGACATGCTGCGGCCGCAGGATTTTCATTAAATGCTGATAAGCAAGATGAGTTTTGTGAATTTTTGGAACGCTCTGTGGTGGAACAAAGGCATGGCGCGATTCCAGTTCCAGAAATTGTTGTTGATGCAGAATTGGATGCATCGGGCGCAAATATGAATTTGGTACGCGAATTGTCGGCGTTGGAACCATTTGGTCAGGGCAATCCGGAACCGGTGTTGGTTTTACATGGTGCAACCTTACGTTTTGCGTCAGTTATGGGGTCTGGTGCACATTTGCGTGGTAACGTTTTAACATCAAATGGAACCAATTTGTCATTTGTTGGGTTTAATTTGGTTGGAACACCAGTTGGTGATTTTTTACTGGACGATGCAAATACTAATACTACAATAACAATGTTGGGACGTTTAAAAGAAAATGATTATAATGGTCATGTGACGGCTCAATTCACAATAGAAGACATTGCAATAATATGAAAAAAAATATAAACATTTTGATAGAAAAACTATCCATGGCAAAATCAATCGCAATAATGGCACACAAAAATCCTGATGCTGATGCATTGTGCAGTGTGTTGGCATTGTCGCGTTTGATAAAATTAAATTTTGCGAAAGATTGCGTTTGTATATATGATGGAAATATACCTGATGCGCTGGATAACATACCTTTGCGTTCACATGTTAAACATTTCTCAAAATGTAATCCGGATAAACAATTTGATTTGGTGTTGTTGCTTGATTATGGAACACCTAATAATGTTGGTGGTGGTATGTCGTTTGTTCAAAACGCAAAATATATTATTGAAATAGATCATCATAAAAATGAAAATAAATTAGGACATACATGTATTGATGATGAAAATGCCGCAGCAACTGGTGAAATAATTTACAACATTATGAATTCTGCAAAGTGGAACGTTGATAACGATGTGTTGAATTTAATAGCGTTAGCCATATTGACTGATACTGGATTTTTTAAATTTGTTCGTTCTGGTTCAGTATTGCGCATAATGGGTGAATTGGTGGACAGTGGTGTAAATATCGGAAAATTAATGTCTTTATTAAATAATAAACCTTATCGTGCTGTCCAGACAGAGGCACGTGTTGCGTCAAATGCAGAATTCTTTTATAAACGTCGTTTGGCATTGGCGGTAATTGATTCACATGATTATAAACATATTGATGGCCGCGGTGAAATAGTTTTGAATTTGTTAAATCAAATAAAGGGTTTGGAATATATCGTTTTGTTAAAACAACAAAAGACAAATCAAATAGGTGTGTCTTTGCGCAGTAGAACGGTACCAATAAATCATATCGCTGAAAGTTTGGGTGGTGGTGGACATTCGTTTGCGTCTGGTGCTGTGGTTCACGATAGTTTAGAAAATGTTCGTGCTAAGATATTAGAAATATTTAAAGGAATATAGAATCATGAAAAAAATTATTATTGGTTTGTTCTGTTGTTTGTTTTCTGTTGTTGCAAATGCGGCGGTAGATTCATCTTTGGTAAAAAGTGCCGAAAAGTATTTGAATTCTATTACTGGTTTGGCTGGTGATTTTGTTCAGACTGCAAACGGAAAAACAAACAAAGGTGTTTTTTCTATGTTGCGTCCTGGACGTGTTCGTCTTGATTATGATGATATGCCGGTTCAACTAATTTCTGATGGTGATGATTTATACTTTTTTGATAAATCATTGGATCAAATTACAACTGTGCCACTTACCAGTACGCCAGCCGGCATATTGGTTCGTAAAAATATCAATTTAACAAATGCAGATATTGTCGTTTCTGAAACCAATGATGGCAAAAATGCTTTCTCGTTAAAGATGTATTTGCGCGATCAAAAAGGTTTAGGTAATATGACGGTTGTTTTTGATAAAAGTCCTGTGGTTTTGAATTCTTGGACGGTTGTTGATGCAACCGGGGCAAAGACAGATGTTGTTTTTAAAAACTTAAAGGCGAAAAAAGATTTTGAAAAAAATTATTTTCAAATACAGCGTCACAAGGTTGTTAATACTAGTGGTGGTGATGATTTTTATGATTGATAGAAATGTTTGGAATAAGTTGGGCTGAATTTTTGGTAATTATTTTGGTCGCGGTGTTGGTTATACCATCGCGTTATTGGCCTGATGTTGCGCGCTTTTTGGCACGTATTGTCACTTTTATTCGTAAACTGGTTTGGAAAATTACTGATGCGTCAGAACAGATAAAGGAAAATGTTGATTTAGAAAAACCAATTGATGAATTAATACATACAACAACCAATGATATATTGTCTGACTTTTCGTCCCCTGTTGTAAAAAAAAGGTCAAAGAAATGCAAAAAATGACATTGATGCAACATTTTTCTGAATTGCGTCGTCGTTTTTTGTGGACGATGTTAGTGTTTGTTTGTGCGTTTGTTTTTGGTTGGTATGTTGCACCGTTTTTACAACAGATATTAACAGAACCTTTATTAAATGTATGGCCAAATGGGGCGTTATTATATACAGGAATAACAGATGGGTTAATGATAAATTTATCACTTGCATTGGTTGTTGGATTGGTTGTTGTTATACCTGTTGCGTTTTGGCATGTGTGGGCTTTTGTTGCACCAGGCCTCAAAAAAAATGAAAAGAATTTTATTTGGCCGATATTGTTTTTATCACCGATTTTATTTGTGTTGGGGGCGGCTTTTGCGTTTTATGTATTATTTCCGTTTGTGTTTGGTTTTTTTATAGATTTAAATCAAAATACACCTGTGCCATCTGTATTGTTGCCCGCTATGCGTGATTATTTGGTGTTTGCAATAGGGTTATTAAAAGTATTTGGTTTTGCATTTCAATTACCACTTGTAATGGTTTTGTTAAATAGAATCGGTGTGTTGCCGCGTCAAACTGTTGCAGGATTCAGACGCTATGCAATTGTGGTAATTGCGGTTGTCGCCGCGGTTTTAACACCGCCCGATGTTGTATCACAAACTTTGTTGGGTGTTCCATTGTGGGCATTGTTTGAAATAAGTTTATTATTTATGCGTGATTAAAGTTTATTTTTGTGATATAATAAATTTTGTGAGAAAAGTATTTGCATTATTTTTTATTAGTATGTTGCCGTTGGTTTCTGGATGTGATTTGAAACCAAAGATAATGGCCTTGCCTGATTCAATTGGTGATTTTATTTCATCGCGTTATCCTGCGTTGTTGGCAGATCCGTATAGTCAACCAGAGATTTATAATTCTGCGGCATCTGATTATGGTGTGTATTCGTCGGCGAATACACCAACGGTTGCACGTGATGATTATGTTTTGTATGCCAGTGTTTCTGATTATATATTACCGACAGATGCAAATAGAAACGATAATAAAGTAAAATCAGATAAGGATGTTTTGATTATTCCTGAATATGATGGTGGTAAACCTACTGCTAAAACTCAGGTTGGTGTGAATTATGTGACGGTTAGTGCAGGGGATACATTGTATTCTTTGTCGCGTAAGTATTCAGTGCCAGTGAATGATTTGGCGGTAATGAATAATATCAGTGCACCATTTACTCTGTCTGTGGGACAACAGATAAAAATTCCACAAACAAGCGTTGCACAGGCGGACAATACCGTTAAAACCGATTCGGTTAATGTAAAGCAAAATGTAAAACAGGAACAGGTCAAAATATCTTCGGATCCGACTAAGAAGTTGCCAACAATAACAGCGCGTACATCGTCAAAGTTTTCGTGGCCGGTGCGTGGTAAAACTATTTCTGAATATGGTGCAAAAAGTAATGGATTGTTCAACGATGGTATAAATATTTCTGCTGCACGTGGAACTGTGGTTGGTGCTGCTGAAAATGGTGTTGTGGCGTATGCCGGGAACGAGGTCAAAGGTATGGGGAATTTAGTCATAATTCAGCATAGCGATGGTTGGATGACTGTTTATGCACATATGGATTCAATGATGGTAAAACGCGGAACTAAGGTTACTGTGGGCCAGAAAATAGGTACGGTTGGTATGACAGGCAAGGTTGATGAACCACAATTACACTTTGAAATTAGAAAGGGTACCAAGGCATATAACCCAACGGGGTATTTGAAAAAATAGGTATTTTTTCTTATTATTTTTTTGTTGAATTTTTTTAGACATTTAATCACAATATATATGTATGATGAAATGCTAACAAAAGAACAAGGAGACTCAAAATGAATCACCTTCAAATGTGGGGCGCAATAGATTCTTTTGCTAAGGCAAAGGGTACAACCGCTTCGGGATTGGCTCGGATGTCCGGGTTAAATCCAACAACATTTAATAAGTCCAAAAGAATGACCGAATACGGTCAGGAAAGATGGCCATCAACTCAAAGTCTGTCTAAGATTTTGAATGCCACAAATACAAGTTTTAGTGAGTTCGCAAAATACCTCGGGGAATAAGTGTTGTAAGATTAAAAGAGTTTTGAAACGGCGCGTAAAGCGCCGTTTTCTTTTCCTAAAAATATGAATTTTTTCTTGTGTTTTTTTAAGACAATAGTCTTAAACTGCCTTTTTTCCTAATGTTTATAACCCCGATTCGGGGCATAATATAGGCATGGTTTAACAAACATATACCAAGGGAGAATGACATGAACCATACACAAATTTGGAATGCTATTGATACACTTGCCAAAGAAAAAGGTTATTCTGTATCAGGATTGGCCCGCGTATCGGGTTTGGACGCGACAACGTTTAACAAATCAAAACGTTTTTCAACGTATGGCCAGGAACGTTGGCCGACAACATACAGTATTTCCAAGATACTAAATTCTACGAAAACTACTTTTTCTGAATTTGCAAAATATGCCGATGTAGCATAGTCATGTAAATTCGTTTTTGGTTGCCTCAAAATTTTAAAACCGGCGTAATAGTCGGTTTTAAAATAGGTATTTTTTCTTATTTGTATGAATCCGATTCTGTTTGACTTGTGGATGTTTTTAAGAAAAAATACATATTGATAAGAAAAAAGAAGAAAATAATATGCAATATAATCCGACCTTGCACAAGTTATCCAACGGTGTGATTGTGATACTGGACCCAATGGATAACGAAACTACAACCGTCAAGGTATGTTTTAAAACCGGTTCGCGTGATGAAACGCCTGATGAATACGGCCTTACGCATTTTTGTGAACATATGTTGTTTAAAGGGACGCGCCGTTTTACGACTAAAAAAGCGTTGGATACTTATATGGAATTACACGGCGGAATAGAGGGTGCCGGTACTGGTTCCAGTGTTCTTGTTTTACGCGGAAAAATTCTGCCTGAAAATGTAAACACTATGGTTGATTTGTTTAGTGAACAAATTATGAATTCGTTGTTTTTACCACAAAAAATTGAAACAGAACGTCATGTTATTATTGATGAACTGCGTAGAGCAATGGACGACCCCGAAGAACAGTTGGGTTATTTCATATCTAATACACTGTTTGGTGGTAAAACCCCGTCGTATAGGACACTTGGTACGGTTGAAAACATAATGTCATTTACGCGTGAACAAATGCATGATTGGATGGCAAAACGCATATCGGCAAAAAATTGTATCATTTGTATATCTGGTAAAATTTTAGACAAAGATGATTTATTGCAATGTTTGGAAAAAAGTTTTTGCACTTTGCCATCATTTGACGTCCATGAAAATTCTAAAATTATTTATACGCCATCTATTGCACACAATATGCGTTCGTACAAAGAAAATGTTAAATTGCGTATGTATTTTCCTGATTTATACGAACAAAAATTGGATAATGTTTTTGAACAGAAATGTATAAATGCTTTTGAGATTTTTTTATCTCGCAAATTATTCCAAGTGCTGCGTTATGAAAATGGATTGGTTTATGATTTTGCTGCAACGAATATTGGAAATGAAAAGAGGGGGTGGAGTGGTTTTGCTACTGAAACCGCCAAGGAAAACATTTGTCGTGCGGTTGAACTGATTGCCAAAACTAGTTTTAAGTTTTACAACGACCCAAATTTAACAGATTACGATTTGGACAGGTTGCGTACTGAAAAACGTTTATATAACGCAGATTGGCTGGAATCTGCGGACGCGCGCAGTCGTACATTATTAAGTTTCTATATTGATTTTAATACATTGTATGACCATTATGAATTTGCGCGTATTGGTGCATCTATTACCGCCCAAGATATTGTTGATAAAACGCGTGGATATTTTGACGGCGATATGTCAATTATAACCCAAGGTGATGAATTTGAGGGGGATTTAAAGGCGGCCTGGTACGATAATTTCTGTTAAAATATTGAATTTATAAAAACTTGATTTTGTACGAATTTAATTTATAATAGCCCAGAATTGGATGCATAGCTCAGTTGGTAGAGCAACTGACTCTTAATCAGTGGGTCCAGGGTTCGAGTCCCTGTGCGTCCACCAGAAATAAAACCGCCCATTTGGGCGGTGTTTTATTTTTGTGGACACACATTCGGAAGAGAATCTCTATGGCGTGGAACGCCACGGGTTCGAAACGATAGTTGGTGAAAACGAGCAAAGCGAAGTTTGAATCTTACGTGTTGAAAGGGGCCCACGAATTTAAATGAGTGGGAATTACAATCCCTGTGCGTCCACCAGAAATAAAACCGCCCATTTGGGCGGTGTTTTATTTGGGAAAAGTCACCTATAACAAATTTATATTTTATATAATATAATATTTTTCGTGGGGGGCGAAAGAATGCATAAGATAAAAATTTTGTGTTCTGCTTTATTTTCGGTAATAGCCACGAATGTATATGCTGTGTCAAATGATTCACAACAGAAAATTTTAGTTGTGTATTATTCCTTGACTGGTAATACCGCGGAGGTTGCAGATGCAATTGTATCCTATACAGATGCAGATGTGTTTGAAATCAAAACTGTTGCCGAATACCCCACAGATTCCCGTGAGCGTCGTAAAGTAATTCAGTCAGAAATAGATGCCCGTAAATTGCCGTTGATAAACAAGGCGCCTAAAAATTTACACGAATATGATATTGTGTTTGTTGGGTCGCCAGTGTGGGCAAATAGCATATCGTTGCCTGTTCAGGCATTTTTGACCAATAATAATTTATCTGGGAAACATGTTTATCCTTTTATATCGCATGCCGGTGGTGGCAGTGGTGATAGTTTTAAGGATGTAGCAAAATATTGTATTGGTTGTATTGTTGATACAGATGGTTGGTCCAGTTGGGGTGGCGGTCGTCAACGTGGAATCAACCGTTGGATAGATAAAATTCTTGGTAAAGATTAGATTGACACAGTTTCATTATATTTACTATACTTCTTTATAAGAATAGTTTTTTGTATCCTTGAAGGGGAGGATTTTTATGAAAAAAATATTTTACATAGTTTGTTGTTGTTTATTATCCGCACCTGTGGCTGCTGATTATTGGAAAATGGGTTATCATGACGAATGCATTGTTCATGCAAATGCGAGTGGTACGCATGATGTGTTTTACTACTGTGGGGACCAAAAAGGAGTTAAATCCTGTGCTGGTAATCCTGATTCTAGCTATGATACAAGTTATTCTCAGAAGGTGGGTGTGGGTGAAAAGGTTTCTACAGGAGATTCTTATGGTACACTGTGGTGTTGTGAAAATAAAGATGAAGATGCAGAGTATGAAGGTAAATATGTCAGAGCAACTGAAAATTATATAGATAGTTTTAAGTATGAGGAACCTGTTACTATTAAGGTAGACGGTGGAACTTGCACCTATAAAAAAATTACAAATGCATGTGGAGAGTTGGTAGAAGATAATCCGTGTACAGAGGCAACAGATTGTACGAAAGGATATATTAAAAGAAATGATGTATGCGTAAAACCATGCCCAAATGGATATGTGTTTGAAAGTAAAGATTCTAATGAGTGTATCTCGTGTGAAACAACTGCATATTCTGGAATTCATAAGGATTATTGCCTAACATGTGATAAAGATACATCTTTTTATGACAAGACGATAAAAAACTGTATCAGTAAAAAAACAATGAGCAAATATTCTTCGGAACAAATGGCAAAGTGTTTTATGTGTAAAAGTGACGAGACATTCAAAAAATGTTTAAAAGGTGAATCCACAAGTGAGAAAGATTGTCCAATAGAGTAAAATAAAAAAACACAACCAAAAGGTTGTGTTTTTTTGTGCGTATGTTTTTTATTTCAATACACCCCATGCCGCTTTATAGCCACCATCACGTTCCAAATAGATTTTTGCGTTCTTTAATTGTGTTGCTGTCAATCCACGGATGATGTATGATTCTTCTAAACGTGTATCAGAATCATTTGTCAAATGTGGCAAATCTATATTCATGCTATTTTTATCACAGCATGTGTTTGCACCGTTGCATGGGCCACAATGATAAACTTTTACATGATATGTTTTATTCGGACGTAAGTCCTGCAAGTTTACAGACATTTTTAAACCGTTATCTGTTTCATAGAATTTAATATGTCCCATTTTTGATGTGCCACCATTTGAACTGTGTGTGTAAATTTTTGCAACTACTTTATTTACATCTGCATCTTCGTATGTTTGATAAAATACCACAGGTTCTGTTTTTTTATGGTGAACATGTGATGGACATGTACAGCCTGATAATAATGCGGCGACTGTTAGGGCGCCCGTACAGATAAATGTTGTGTGTTTTATGTTTTTCATTTTTTTCTCCTTTGTTATTTTTATGGTTGTGTATATATTTTATATCTTTTTTATTTAAATTTCGTCAGGTTTCATTTCCTGTATACGTAGGAAACAATGCGTATAGCACGTTTTGTGGAAAATCATCCTATAAGGATTTATATACTTAAATGATATAGTTATGTGTATATCAAAAAGGAGAAAATTATGTACGAACTTATGCAAAAACTTATTGCGTTTAAATACGCGTGCAAAATACATCATTGGTCCACAGATAACTATGCAATGCATTTGTTGTTTGATAGATTGGCTGATCAAATAGATGGTTGGGTTGATAATATTGCCGAACGTCATTTTATGGCGATGTCTGATAAAGATGTTTTTAATTCTGACATTTTAAATCCAAAACTAATTACACATGATTTAATCAAAATGTGCAAAGATACAATTATCTATGTCGATAAAATTGTTAAAAAGAATGAGTTGAACGATGGGATGATTTCTTTGTTAACTGATATAGAGTCCGGATTGTTAAATAAATTGGCCCTTGTAAAATTGGGGTAAATAAAAAACCGCATTTGCGGTTTTTTGGTTTCCCTTTATAAAAAAAAACCTGGGGGTAACCCAGGTTTTGATTTGAAAGTGGTGCTTTTTAGAACATAAATCTGATACCCAAATCGCCACCGAAATCATGCAGACCGGATGCAACATCTACATAATTATAACGTGCTGCAATATCAACTGCAAAACGTTGCATGTCAAATGTTAAACCCATTGCGGCCATGCCAGAGAATTTTGTTTTATCAATTGATGATGCTGGATCTGTTGCATCAACTTTGACAAATCCAAGACCGGCACCGACACCAACGAATGGACGGATTACTTGCCAATCACCAAATTCCATATAGAAATTCATCAACAATGTTTGTAATTTTGTTGATACTTCTATATCAGCAACGTCGCCAAAACTTTTTGTATCTTTGGTTTTGCTGAAAATAGACCATTCAAGTTCTGTGCGAACTGTTTTGCACATTTCCAAACCTAATGCTGCGTGACCCTGGAAAGCCATATCTCCAATAGAGTTTTTTTCACCATTGAATCTATAATTTAAGTTAGAATAACTTAAACCTCCGTGTACACCGACGTACATATCCAAACCCCATGGTTGCCATGTGCTGGTCGAATTAGAGTAATCTGCCATTGCAGGGCATGCAATTAATGCAGCAAGTACTGGTAAAGCAATTTTTTTCATTTTTATTTCTCCTTTGTTTTGTTGCCTTTTTCATGTCAACACTTATATATTATCAGATGAAAATAAATATTTATACAGGTATGGATACCTATGATTTTTTTCATTTTATACTTTAAGAATATTTTCTTATGTGTTAGTGTTGTAGTAAATGATTAATAATAAAGTTATTTTATTTGCATCTCTTGTTATGTGCATTGTTAATTATGCACAGGCTGATGACACTTTTGTAATAACAGGCAAAAATTTATCACTGAACGAAATTGTAAAGAATATAGGTGACGCATCAACAATTAAAGTTGGTGCGTTGGGTACAAGTGTTTCTATGACTGTATATAATGGTTTAGACATATCTTTATTGGCAAACAAAAATTTGATAATAGACGGTGATACCTGGGTTGAGCTTTCAAGTGATTATGTGAGTTCGGGTGGTGTAACACTTGCTAGTATAGACGGTGGAAACTTTCTTCATGTTTTTATGGTTAATAATGGTTCGTTTAATTTCTTAAACAATCCGGTAAATGGAAATACTATTTTGCTTTCTTGGGAACAAACCATAAATTATGGCGAGGCATTGAATAGTCCGGCTGGATATTTTTTGAATAATTTGCGTTTGTCTGGCGCTGATGATAATTTGATATCAAAATTAGACAATGCAAATGGTATAGATGAGTTTAATGATATTATGAAACGGTCGGCAAGATTACATCCAATTTTGTTTATGCATTCTGTTCACGAAATTAATAATGCAAATATGTTAGATGTTGTCCATCATAAAGGTGGAATTAGTTTAGATTTAACACCAATGTATATGTTTTCAAGCAAGATCAGTTCTGTGGGTGCAAAATTAAGTGCTGATTTTGAAGTGTTAAATAATTTATTTATAAATGTTTCTGGATATAGTTATAGTATGAAATATGAAGACGATATAAATAATTATCAAAACGCTCTATACGGCGGAAACGTGCGTATAGACTATTTTAGTGATATTGTGTTTATACATTCTGTATTGGGTGCAAATGTTTCTATGTTTGATGTTGGACCTGTGTTAAATGGTTCTGATATTGTTAATAATCCAAACGGTTCTAGTTTTTATGGGTATGCTGATTTTGGTAAAAGATTTGATATAAATAATGAATTGTCTTTGTCGCCGTTTGTTGGCTTTGGTGGTGATAAATTGTCAATTTTAGATGAAAAAGACACTAATAGTTTTGGAAGGGCAGGGTTGGATGTCGGATACAAATTTGATTTAGATGGTTTGCGTCAAGAATATACTTTACGCGCGGCTGTAAATACAGATGGACATTTTGATGCATTACTCAATTTTGATGTTTGGTCAAATGTTGATTCTGTTGGGGCAGAATTATCGGTTGGTATGATGCAAACAGAACTTGGTACCAGTGGTAAGGTTTCTGGTCAATTCAAATTTGCGTTTTAATCTATTTTTTCACCACGTAAACATGATTTGTTCGCAGATGTAATTTTTATATTTATTAATTTTTCTGGGTTGTCGGTATAATCAATAATACATTGTTGCATATACGGTGTGCGATATATTAAATGTTTGCCGGTTTTATCATTACCTTCGTATAAACAAGTCAATGTTTTATCAATGCACGACATGTTAAAATCGCGTTGTATTTCGTTCAAAAATCCATCCAACTTTATTAGGCGTTCACTTTTAATGTTTTCAGGAATCTGATTTGGCATTATTGCTGCGGCGGTATGCGGACGCGGTGAATATTTAAAAGAATACGAATTTATATATCTGATTTTGTTTGCAACATCCATGGTTCGTTCAAAATCATCATCTGACTCCCCCGGGAAACCGACAATAAAATCACTTGATATTTGTATGTCAGGACGCGCAATACGTAATTTGTTTACTATGTATAAATATTGGTCTAAATCATAAGGGCGATTCATTTTTTTAAGAACATTTGGTGAACCACTTTGAATAGGCATATTTAAAAATGGTAATAATTTTTGTTCGGTTTTGAACATATCAATCAGGTCGTCAGTCATTTCAGTTGGATAACTGGATGTAAAGCGTATACGCATGATTTCTGGGATTTTTGCGGCTTCGCGTATTAAATCAGATAAGCGATATGTTTTCCCGTTTTCATCAGTATATTTATATCCGTTTACATTTTGACCCAAGAAACAAATTTCTATTGCGCCGGTTTTTGCCGCATGAATTGTGTCACGCATTACGTTTTCAAAACTGCGTGATAATTCGCGACCGCGTGTATATGGGACAATACAGTATGTGCAACAATGATTGCAACCTTCTTGGATTGGAATATACGCAACCAATGGTGATAGTTCCATTTGTGGCAGACTATCAAATTTTTCAAGACCGCCCAGGTCAATGTTAAATAGTTTTGTGTCTGGGTCGGATAATATTTGTGGTAATTTATGATAACTCTGTGGTCCAAGAACAAAATTTAGTTCAGGTATGCGTTTAAAAGCGTCCGCACCTGATTCGCGTGCAACACAACCAACAATACCAAATAGGGCAGATGTTTTTTTTGCCTTGCGAATACGCCCTAGGGCCGAATAAACTTTGTTTGTTGCTTTTTCACGTACAGCACAAGTGTTTAAAATTATTATGTCGGCATCTGGAATTTTATCTGTTTGTTTTAGCCCATAATGTTCCAGCATGGCGGCAATGCGCCAACCGTCATAAACATTCATTTGACAACCAAATGTTTGAATAAAAAATGTCTGTGGTTTTGTCATGTTTATCTTTGCCTTTGATTAATTGTTTTAAAA
Organism: Candidatus Enterousia sp.; assembly: GCA_045616625.1. Taxonomy (GTDB): domain Bacteria; phylum Pseudomonadota; class Alphaproteobacteria; order Rs-D84; family Rs-D84; genus Enterousia. Next base: position 72,715 of record JAZLHA010000012.1, on the reverse strand, counting down.
CGAGTGTTTTGTAAGCGATTAAAATGTTCTAATTGTTCCCGCGAAAAATTTTGTTGTTTTTTTGGTAGTAGATATCTTTCTAGGATAACAATTTTGTTTGCTGTACTTTCAAGCGCTTTACAGGCAAGTTCTGGAACGGTTAAAATTGGAACAACTTCGATGTTGTAATCGTCGTATAAAATTTTAAGCATAGATTCGACGGTTTCATTATCTACATTATAACCCAAATCAGCTAACATTTTTTTTAATGTTTGAAGTTTGTTTGGGTTTTCAATAAAAATTTTCGTAATGTTGTGCATATTTTTTATGCCAATTTTTGTTTGATAATTTCATTTACAACGGCGGGGTTTGCCTTTCCACCAGTTGCCTTCATTACATTACCAACGAAGAAGCCGAGCAAACCAACCTTGCCAGATTTGTATTGTTCAACCTGGGTCTGATTGGCGGCAATAACAGCATCAACAGCGGCCTCTATTGCACCAGTATCAGTAATTTGCTTCATACCAAATTTGTCTGCAATTTCCTGGGGAGTGCCAGATTCGCCATCCAACATTTTGATAAATATATCTTTGGCCTGTTTACCGTTTATTTGGTTTTCAGAAATCATATCAACCAACATTGACAAATCAGATGGACGAATTATACGTGGTTCACCATCGTCCGCGATTTGTTTTTCGTCTGTAACATCCCAATTTTCAGGATGTGCAAATAATTCACTAATCATCCAGTTTGCGATTAATTTTGCGCGTTGCTTTTTGTCGCCAACGGCAGTATCAAACCAATGTGAAATATCTGTCGATTCGGTCAGACGTGCGGCATCATATTCAGCAAGTCCAAGGTCGTTAATGTAACGTGCACGTGTGGTCGCAGGTAATTCAGGCATTGTTTTGCGAATATTTTCAATTGTTTCGTCACTGATGTGTAAAGGTAATAAATCAGGATCTGGGAAATAACGATAATCCAATGCGTTTTCTTTGGAACGCAAAACAGATGTTGTGCCGTCAGATTGGCTATAACGCATTGTGTCCTGGGATACAGTTCCACCATTTTCGTATATTTCAATTTGGCGACGTGCCTCGTACTCAATGGCTGATTTAATAAATTTAAACGAAACCATATTTTTTGTTTCTGTTCTGGTGCGGAAAGTTTTTTCACCCACAGGACGTACAGATACATTTACATCAGCACGCATAGAACCTTCTTCCATATTAGCCTTGGATACGCCAAGTGCGCGGGCAATTTCACGAATTTCACGCAAGTATCTTTCCGCTTCATCTGGGGATGTGATATAAGAATTGTTTTCAGGATTTTTTATATCCAAGAACGTAACAATTTCTAATAATGCGACACCAGTGCGATTATAATCAGCAAATGATTTTGTTGGATGCATATCGTGTTTTAATTTTCCAGCATCTTGTTCCAAGTGTGCGCGTTCAATGAAAATCTTTTTTTGTTTGCCATCGTCACCCATAATTTCAACCCAGCCACGGCCAACCACTGGTGGTTCTTCGGCAGGTTGTGAAATTTGGTACCCTTGGGGCAGGTCAGGGTAAAAGTATTGTTTACGGGCAAATCTGGATAAGTTTGAAATTTTTGCGTTTATACCTAAACCAAATTTAATTGCTTGTTCAACACAATATTCGTTTAATACAGGCAACATTCCCGGCATTGCAGCATCAACCATAGAAACCTGGGTATTTGGGGCAATAGTTGGGTTATAGTCAGCAGAAGCACCACTAAAAATTTTAGATTTTGATAAGACCTCTATATGTGTTTCGAGACCAATAACCAATTCCCAATCACATGTTTTTCCCTTAATCGTATACATTTCTTTGCCCTTTATTTTATTTTTCCTTGCATTTTTGTTTTTTATACCTTATTATGCGTTTCGCAGTTGGCTAGGTAGCTCAGTTGGTAGAGCAAGGGACTGAAAATCCCTGTGTCAGTGGTTCGATTCCTCTCCTAGCCACCATTTTTTACCATCTTTCACGTACCTTTATATTTTATTTCCCCATAATTTTTGTCGGTCTGTTGTCAACACCTGAAAATTCTTGAATATGTTTAGCGAGTTGTAATGCACGCATATCGTCAAATCTGCGTCCAACAACCTGTAATCCCAATGGCAGACCGTTTGATGCGATGCCTGCTGGGACACTTACCGCTGGAATTCCAGCCAGGTTCATAGCAACCGTAAACAAATCAAGTGCATAACATTCAAGTGGGGTTAATTCTGCATTTAATGGTAGTGCGGTACCAGCACTTGCAGGACATACAATTAAATCGCATTGTTCAAATGCGGCGTTAAAACTGTCTGCAATCATATGGCGAACGCGTGCAGCCTGCATAAAATAAACCTCGTACGATTCGCTAGATAATACTGCGGCACCGATAATCATACGGCGTTTGACTTCGTCACCAAAACCAGCAGCGCGTGTCTTTTTGTATGTGTCTATTAAATCATCACCATCAACACGCAGACCATATTTCATACCGTCATAACGTGCAAGGTTTGATGATGCCTCTGCTGGGGCGATAATATAATATGCCGCCAGAGCATCCAATATGTTTGGAATAGATACTTCCACAATTTCAGCACCAGCCGATTTCAAATCAGCAATACGTTTTTCAAAGATTTGTTTCATGTCTGGTGAAATTTCAACATTCATAAATTCTTTGATAATGCCAACCTTTAACTTTTTCCCATCGCCAAGTATAGGTTTTAAATTTCCATCTGATTCAAAGTGTGCGTTTGGTGCGCTGGTTGAATCCTTGGGGTCATGACCCGCCATAGCAGCCAACATCAAAGCCGTATCATCAGCGGTACGCGCAATAGGACCCGGTGTATCCAGAGATGAAGCAAATGCAACACATCCCCAGCGTGAACATAAACCATATGTTGGTTTTATACCAACGAGTCCAGTAATAGAAGATGGAAAACGAATCGACCCCCCAGTATCAGTTCCGGTTGCTGCAATAGCAACACCACCAGCGACCGCAGATGTTGAACCACCCGATGAACCACCAGCAGTAAGATGTTTTTCAATTTGCCATGGATTCACAGGTGCACCAAAATAGGATGTTTTAGAAAATGTGCCCATCGCAAATTCGTCTAAATTTGCCTTGCCCAACAGAACTGTTCCAGCATCAATCAATTTTTGTGATACGGTTGATTCATATTCTGGAACAAAATTTTCAAGCATGCGTGATGCGGCCGTTGTGCGAATGCCACGTGTTGCAAATAAATCTTTCATTGCAATTGGCATACCGTCCAATAATTTAGCAGTACCATCAGCATAACGTTTGTCTGATTCAGTAGCGTCCGCCAAAGCGCGTTCAGGTGTTGTTGTAATATAACAATTCAAATCAGAACCGTATTTTTCAATGCGTTCTAGATATGCACGTGTCAATTCTGTCACGGATATTTCACGAGATTGTAATTTTTGTAGTGCTTCTGTTATTGTTAAATCTATCATAATACAATCCTTTATTCATCCATAACTTTTGGAACAGCAAAGTATCCACGCGATACACCAGCGGTATCCGGATCATTTGACATAATTTCTGAACGCGTATTAGGTTCGGTCACAACATCGGCACGCATAGGTAAAGTATGCTCAGCCGGGCTTAACATTGGGCTGACCCCAGTTGTGTCAATTTGTTGTAATTTTTGTAACCAATCAACCACAGAATCAATGTTCATTTGTTCTAGTTTTTCGTCCGTTATTTCAATACGAACAAGATCTGCGAATTTATGTAATTGTTGCTTGCTAAATGCCATTTTCAATCCTATTATTAAAGAGTAAAGGAATTATACTATGATTTTGCCAGATTTCAAGGCTTTTCCAAAAAAAGGACGTGTTATCGGAATAGATTGGGGCGCACGACGTGTCGGTATTGCTATATCTGACGTGGACCGTCAAATGGTGTTTGTGCGACCAGTAATTAGTGATAAAAACGTTTTTCAAGAAATCGTCAACATTGTGTCAGATGAAAAAGTTGTTGGCATTGTTTTGGGGTTGCCATTGTGTTCTGATGGGACTGAGTCAGAAACAACAGCAATGGTTCGTAATTTTGCGAATGAATTATCAAACAAAACTGATTTGCCGATTGTTTTTATAGATGAATCATTTTCTTCGGTTTATGCCCAAGAATCTATGGGATGGGTTAGGCTATGTGATATAAAACAAAAATTAGATTCTGAATCTGCACGTGTGATTTTAGAAAACGCGATAGCAGTTATAAATAGAAATTAAAATCGGCATTTGCCGATTTTTCTTTAACTGTCTTTATCAGGTATATTTCCATCAGTCGATAATAAGATTGCCAGCCACCGTGTGGAATTAAATTGTGCCGCTGTGACATATATCGCAACCAAAATAGGAACACTGAAAAACATTCCAGCAGGTCCCCAAATAAGCCCCCAAAACACTAAATTAATTAATATCGCTAAGCTTGATATGTTTAATGTTTTGCCTGTTAATTTCGGGTCCAGGATATTTCCAAAAATAATTTGTAATCCGATTAAACCGATTGCGACGGGTATTGCAACCGTTAGCCCCCCACCCACAACAAGTGCGAATAGTATTGGCAGACCACATGCAACAATAGAACCGATTGTTGGAATATAATTTAATATAAATAATAAGAATGCCCAAACACCCGCAAATTCAAGTCCCAAAGCGTACAGCCATACATATCCAAATATACCAGTTGCCCCGGAAATAATCGTTTTCATAAACAAATACTTTTTCATGTTATTGTCTATACTGCTTAAAATAAAATGTGCTTTTTTAGCTTTTACAGACGAGTTGAATAATTTATGTATTTTTTGTTTAAAAGTGCTTTGTTCAATAAACAAAAATATCATATATACAACAATCATTGTTATAGATGCAGCAATCCCAGCAACGGATGAACCAATAGTACTAACAATGTGTGTTATGTTTGGTGTGTCTAACTTTATATTTAATGATTGTGATAAGTATTCGTTGAATAACACAAATTTTGACTGAATTTCTGGTAGCATAGCGGTTAATTCTGAAAACATTGGTTTAATTTGTGTCGCAATCAATGCTATTATACCACTAAGTGTCGCAATAGATAGCAATGTTGATACAAAATCAAATGTGCAATGTAAGCCGCAATGTTTGCTGTATTGGATGTTTTTGAACGGTAATATTTTACGATAATATGTTGCAATAGCATTTACCAAATACCATAAAAATATGGCGACGAAAAATGGTATCAAGATTGGTCGACCAACCCATAATACAAATATAGTTAAGATAGATAAAATTATTCCGTTCATGGTTTGTACTCCCTTTTGTTTATGATACTATTTTACCGTCTGAGATGCTAGTAATTTTAGATGGTGAAATCATTTCTGTAAAACTTGGTTGATGACTGATGAATAAAAATGTTGTATCTTGCATTTCTTGGATTACATCAGCAATTTGTTTTTGTGTTTCCATATCTGCACCTGAATCAGGTTCGTCCAATATAGCAAGTTTGGGTTTGATTAACATTAAACGCAATAACATAATGCGTTTTCTTTCGCCACCAGAAAAACCAATGTTCACAGAACGATTTAACCAATCACGTGGTATGGATAACTTTTTACGTACTTGTTCTAAATTATCTAAAAATTCAGCCATGTATAAATCGTGACCCGTTTCAAAATGTGTATGTGCACTGCATGAATGTTTTAATAAACTTATGATGGTAAGTCCGGGAATTTCAGGAACGTTTTGTGAACCAATAAATATACCGCGTAATGCACGTGATGTCGCATTTTCAGATGTAATATCTGTGCCATCAAATGTGATAAATCCAGAATCAATTTTATAATTAGGATTCCCAGCAATTGTTGAAACCAATGTAGATTTACCAGAACCGTTATGTCCTGATAATAAGTGGCGTGCACCACGTTCAATATGCATATTTATATTGTGTAATAATTCTTTGCTTTCAAAAGATACTGATAAATTTTTTATTTCTAGCATCGTTTATTCCTTTGCAATTGCCATTTGTATTAATTGTTTTGATTCAACTAAAAATTCCATAGGCAGACGTGAAATTACAGGTGATGCAGTTGCACCAATAATAAGAGCGATTGCCACATCTGTATCTATACCATTTGTTTCTAAATAAAGCAATGTATCAAAATCTATGGCACCGGTGGTTGCTTCGTGTGATTGGTGATTTGTGTTGTTTGTATGAATAATTGTTGGAAATGTGTTTATTGTTGCATTGTCACCAATAATACGTGAATCGCATTTTGATGCATTTTTACAATTTTCTCCTGTAAAACTAACCAGGCTTCTAAATGTTTGTCGTGAATAATCAAGTGCGACACCATAGGATACAATGTTTGATATGCTTTCATTTCCAATGTGTATCATTTTTGTACCGGTATCAGATTGTTGACCGTCGCGTGTAATTGTTAGAGAATAAAAGTCGCTATACGCATGATTTCCGGATAAAATTGTAGACGGGTATTTCCAAGTCATGGCCGATCCGATTTCAATTTGTGTCCAATTTAATGTTGCGTTTGTTCCGCATTTTCCACGTTTGGTAACAAAGTTTAATATGCCGCCCGTTTGTTTTCCATTTTCTATTTTTCCAGCATACCAATTTTGTACAGTTGAATATTTTACGGTTGCATCATCACACACAATAATTTCAACAACACCACTGTGTAATTGGTGGTTGGGACGTCGTGGGGCACTGCAACCTTCCATATAACTAAGTTCGGCACCTGTGTCTGCGATGATAAGTGTTCTTTCAAATTGACCAATTTTTGCGGTTTCTATTCGGAAATAACTTGCTAAATCAATAGGGCATTTTGTGTTTTTTGGAACATAAACAAAAGTGCCGTCTGAAAATACCGCGGCGTTTAATGCTGCGTAAAAATTATCAGAAGATGGAACAACAGTGCCAAGGTATTTTTTTACTAAATCAGGGTGTTGTTTTACTGCGTCAGAAAACGGCAGAAAGATAATTCCTAATTTTTTTAATTCGTCTTTATACGATGTGTGAACGGATGTGCTGTCAATCACTGTATCTGTTGCCATTCCCAAAAGGGCGTTCTTTTCTGATTCAGGTAATCCCATTTTGTCGTATGTCTGGGCAAGTTCAGAATTATCAATTTGTTCTGATTTGTTATAATAATTTAAATTGTCATAATTTATGGGTTTGTAATCTATTTCAGCCCAGTGGGGTTCAGACATTTTTTGCCAGGCATGAAATGCGTCTAATCGCCAGGCAAGCAACCATTCTGGTTCATCTCGTTGTGCGGATATTTCACGAATAAGATTATCACATAATTTTATCATTTAAGATTCTTGAAGCGCCAATTGTTTTGCTTGGGCAAAAAATGTTAATGACTGTCCAAGTAGCCCATCTGTAAATGTTGTTGTCAAAATTCCAGTTGGTTCTGTATCGGTTAAGTAATGCAATAATTTATCAGCACGTGCAATATAGTTATCAACACTGTGTGCTATTTCTGAATCTAGTTTGATTGCGCGTCTTAATTTTTCAAGAACAAAAGGATTCTTTGCATATTCATCGATAATCCCACCCAAAGAGCGCCATAATGCGTGTTCGTTTGTTTGTCTTGGCATCACATCAATAACAGCCATAATTGGAATTAGGTATTGTAATAAATCTTGATATATTATTTCTGCGTTTTCTGCGAAAGCGTTAGTTGCACTCTTGGTTTTAAGAATAGATTGCATTTTTACAATCATGTTATATTGAAATTCCAACGATTTATTTATATTTTTTATTCTTTTGTTTAAAGTTGTTGTTAACCCCAATATAGTAAATGTTGTAATAACACCAATAATAGCACACAAAAGAATAATATTGTTTTCCATTTTTTTACCCCCAGTTGAGTTTAGTATAACATAAAAATACCGATTCGCTTTAATTTATCTTGAAAGTAATTTTAGCCCTTGCACCGATTCGGCGAAGTTGTTATAATAATTGTAATTATTAGAGAAAGGATATGTAAATGTTTCGTAAGATTCTTGTTTTTGCTATGTTTATGACCGCCGCGGGCTATTGTTTTGCTGCGACAAATTTGCCCCAGGTTGTTACGTCAGAGGTTTTTGAAAGTGAAAAATATTCAGAAGAGGGGTGGAATGCGGAATATGTTCCTGCGTGGCCGATTGCTGGTTCTGATGCTGATGTGGTTGCTGAATGTGGTGATTCAGATTGTGAATCTGATGGCGGTATCCAAATCGTATCAGAGTTAGATAATGGACTTACAATAGAAAATAATTTTGATACAGATGGTACTGGTTGGTCTGGTGGCGCGAATATGTTACATGGAAATCAGATTCCGGTTGGTTTTGATGATGAATGTGCGTCGGGTTATGAAATGCCATTGCTTCGTCGTGAGTTAGTTGAAGATGACGGAGGAGAGGTTTTGGCTGTATCACGTAGTGGACGTAAAAAATGTGGTGGATTTGTCGATGGTTATGATGCCTATCGTGCCAAGGCTGGAATGGTACAAGATGTTCAAAATATGGAAGAAAAAGAAATAGCTGTTGATTCTTCGGCGGATCCAGATTCTGTTCCTGTTGTGACAGATCAGGTGCGTTCATGGGTTGTCGCAAATGGACAAACTTTGCGTGAGGTTTTGCAGTCTTGGTGTGATAAAGAAGGTTGGGATATGGTTTGGACAACTTCACGTGAATATCCAATAGAGGCCAGTGCCGTATTTAAAGGTCGTTTTGTTGATGTTGCTTCTGCATTGGTTCGTAATTTTGGTCGGGCAACACCTGTGCCTTATGCAAAATTTTATAAAGGTAATCGTGTTTTAGTTGTTTCAACCACAGAAGAATAATATTTTTATCCAGTAGGAGATAGAGTATGAAAAACATTGTCAAATTATTTGTCTTAGTTGTATGCGTTGGACTGTCTGGGTGTGCGATGCGTGATTCTGCGCGTGTAGCATCCACTGTGGACCAAGATTTTGTAAATGCATATGACGCGTTTGAAATGGCAAAGAATCCACGTGCCAAGGTTGCAAGTGGTGATACTGTTTCTATGTCTGATGGTGTTTGGCTGGGTAGTAAATCTACAGTTTTGGAACATCGTAATAATTTACCGTCTAAATTTGAATCTGATACAGGGGTAACGATTTTAATTGATGAGCCTGTGACAATTCAAGTTTTGGCAAATAATATCAATTCTGTGACGGGTATTCCTGTTAAAATAGATAGCCAGGTTAATACCGAAAAAATGAAGAGAACTATGAATATCGCATATACTGGTAAATTGTCTGGTTTGCTTTCCCAGGTTGCAACAGATTTAGATTTGTTATGGTATTATGATAAAAATTCCATTGTTTTTTATGAAACAGAAACCAAAACATTTACTTTATACGCATTGGGAACAGATATTTCGTATCAAACATCTGTCCAAACAGATGATAATAATCAGGTGTCTTTGGAATCAACTTTAAAAGAATGGAATGAAATAGAAAGTGCTATTTCTGCAATAATTGGTCGCTCTGATAATGCGGACTTTACCGTGTCGCGCAGTTTGGGAACAATTACAGTGACTGCGTCTCCATCTGTATTGGCGCGTGTTGGTGAATATATTGAAAAACAGAATAAACGTTTGTCACAATTGGTTACGATTGATGTTAAGGTATTGCAGGTTTCTATTACGAATAATTCTGGTTTTGGTTTGAATTTGGTCGCCGCAATTGAGGCTGCATCAGGTTTAAGAATATCTAGTTCCACAGAAGCAATGAATGTTGCCGCTGCTGATGCAAGTTCGTTAAATGTTGCTGTATTAGAAAATACAACTGGTTCGCTATCGCGTCTTGCTGGAACACAGGCGATAATTAAGGCGTTGGCAAAACAGGGCAAGGTTTCTTTGGTTACAAATGTTGGTGTGACCACACGAAATAATCGTGTTGCACCTGTGAATAACACGACAACAACTGGTTATATCAAACGTTTTGAATCACGTAATTTTACAACTGTGGAATCATCTACAGTTGATCAGGAAGATTTAGAAACAGGTTTTTCAATGCAGTTGTTACCAAATGTTTTGGAAAACGGCAAAATTTTATTGTTGTTCAGAATGTCTGTTCGTGAATTGTTGAAAATGAATACTCAAACAATTGGCGAAGTGACCTTACAGTTACCAGAGGTAGAAGAACGTAGTTTTATGCAGGAAGTAATTATGGAATCTGGACAAATGTTGGTTGTATCTGGATTTGAAAAGCAAACTAACAATGATACACGTTACGGTTTGGGTGATGCAGACTTTATGGCGTTATCTGGATCTCGTGAAACAGAATCACAACGCGATGTTTTGGTTGTTATACTGACTCCGCAAGTCTTGATAAGTCCGTTGGATGCTGAACGTTCAATACAACAGCATTGGGGCGCACCATTGAATTAAAGAAAATAAAAAACCGCCGAAAGGCGGTTTTATTTAAAACGAAAGAATTTTTTTATTTAAGCCATCTTTGCCATTTGTTTTGCCAAACGTGAAATTTTACGAGATGCGCGTTTCTTTGGCATAACCTTGCCGGCAGATTTCATAATTTTGCTTTCTGCACTGCGAACGGCAGCAACAGCGGCTGCTTTGTCGCCAGATGCAATAGCGTTCAATGCTTTTTTTGTTTCTGTTTTTACAGCACTACGACGTGCTGTGTTAACAGCGTTCTTTTTTGCTGTTACTAAAATTCTTTTGTCAGAAGACTTATGATTTGCCACTTTATTTTCCTTTTATTTTTTATGGTTTTCTGATATTTTATAGAAAAGAAACATAAAATCAAGGAAAATAATATGATATACATTTTAGGAATAATAATTTCTTATTTGCTTGGCTCTATACCAATGGGGCTTTTGCTAACAAAACTTGCAGGCAAGGGCGATATTCGCAATGTTGGATCTGGTAATATCGGTGCGACAAATGTTATGCGTGTTGGTGGATTACGCTTGGCAGGGTTGACCTGGTTATTAGATATGTTCAAGTCAATGTTCGCGGTTTGGGTCGGGTATCATTTTGGTGGCGAATCGTTTAGTGCATGGTGTGGTTTTGCCGCAATTGTTGGACATTGTTATCCTGTATGGCTCTGGTTTCATGGTGGTAAGGGAATTTCGTCGTTGTTTGGTGTGGTTTTAGCGATTAGTCCACTTACATTTATAATATGTGGTATAGAATGGCTTGTTGTAGCATTAACGTCTGGTTTTTCGTCATTAGGTGCAGTTATTGTGTTTTGTATATTGCCATTGCTTGGCTTTATGAAAAGTGCATCTGTGGGATTTGCATTTTTGGCAATAAGTTTATTGTGTTTATGGCGTCATTATCAAAATATAAAGCGTTTAATTAGTGGTACAGAATCAAAAGTTGAATGGAAATGGAAAAAATAAAAATGTGTTTGTTTTTTTGTTGAATTTGTGATAAAATGCTTTGCATAAAACTAGGTGGGAAATATGAATAAGATATTGTCTATTTTACTTGGGGTAATTGTTTGTTTGCCGGCTTTTGCGGCTAGTCCACGTTCTCGTGTTGGCATTGTGGGACATGGTGTTATGCCTGCTACACAAAATACAGGTATTGTTAAACAATCTGCAAGTGTTGCAGTTGTTGATGATAATCCTGCACCTGCGGCTGTTAAAGATACTCGTGAGAAAGAACGTGAGGCTTGTTTAAATAACAATATTGGAATTGGAAATACTTTTGTTTGGGCATCTAAAAATAGTAATACAGGCAGTTATGCAACAATGGTTGAAGATACTGACAACCCAGAAAATAATGTTTGTTTTGTTAAGGTTGGGTTAAAATCTGACGATAGTCGTGTTTCTGTTGACGATGTTGCACCAAAATATTTTATGTGGGGTGATTTGATTACTTGTGGAGCGTGGGCTAATGAAAGTGTCCTAGAAGAACGTATTTTAGATGCTAAAAAGTCTGCACGTGTTTGGGCAACTGTTGGTGTGTCAGTTGGTGGTGCAGCAGTTGGTGTTGGTGCTATGGAATTATTTGGAAATAAATTAATTGGTGGCTCTGTAGAAGGTCAGGCTGCACTAGAAGAAGGTGAATTGTTGTTTTCTCAAATAAAGTCTTTGGATGCACAATCTTCTGATTACATCACAATAACGACCGAATTGAAAAAATTAAAAGAAAAGTGTGATACTATAGACAATGATATTAAACCTGACCATTGTTCTGGTAAGTATTATGAAGTTGCTAAGAAGTTAAGTCTTTAATTTAATCGCCCGATGGGCGATTTTTTTATGGTAAAATCAAATCAATAATTTATATACTGTGGGTATGAGTGATTTGTTTTATAAATTATTGTTGTTGCGTACCCCAGGGGTTGGTTCGGTTAAATTTAACGATTTAATTGCACGGTTTGGTTGTGCAGAAAGCGCGGTTACATCATTAAATGCGAATTCTGAATTGCGTGACATTGTTTTGCGCGAAATGGAAAGTGCTGAACGTAATAATATACATTATATATGTGATGATGATGATTTATATCCATCGAATTTACGTTCTATAAAAAATCATCCGCCAGTAATAAGTGCGCGTGGAAATTTAGATACACTAAAAAAACGAATCGTTTCTATGGTTGGAACGCGTCATGCAACCGCGGCAGGAATGGGATTTGTTGCTGATTTGGCGACCGCATTTGTGAAACATGATTTTGCTGTTGCCTCTGGCATGGCGATTGGAACGGATACTGCATCCCATATGGGGGCGTTGCGCGTAGATGGAAATACGCAAACTATTGCGGTGCTCGCCGGGGGTGTTGATTATATATGGCCATTGGAAAATGAAAGGTTATATTATGAAATTATGGAACGTGGTGTGATTATTAGTGAAATGCCGGTTGGATATGTTCCAAAGAATACAAATTTTATTCGGCGAAATCATTGGGTTGCAGGAATATCAGAATGTTTAATATTGGGCGAGGCCGATTCGAAATCAGGCAGTATGGCAACGGCAAAATTTGCTATGGATTATGGGCGGTCTGTGCATGCAATTCCGTCGCATCCATCAGATAGCCGTAGTTTCGGACCCAATTCTTTGATTGCATCTGGACATGCTAAAATCTGTTGTGGGGCGAATGATTTTTTCAACGATTCGAATGCTGGTAAAATAAACAAAAAAAATACATCAAATTCCGAATCGGAAAATGCGATTTTAGATGCCTTAGGATTAATTCCACTATCTGAATCTGTATTGGCAGAAATTGTCAAAAAATCTGTTTCGGAAATTAAACGTGAATTAATTATGTTGGAATTACGCGGACTTGTGCGTAAAGATAACGGTGGCTATGTTCGCGTATAGTATAAATATTGTCAATACAATGTATATACAAACCGCGAAAAACAAATGCAAAAACGAATTCTTGTCAAAAAATAAATGTTTAAAAAGTTGTTAAAAATTTGTTGTAAACGCAAATAAATTTTCTAAATTGTTTGACGTGTTAAGACAATGTTTTTAAGTCAAACACAAAACACAAGCGAGAGGGTGAAAAGGAAAACAACATAAACACTTAATTTTATCTGTACCGGTAAAATTTAGCGTTTATGTGCGGGTGTATTTTATACTCTTGCACGATTAACTCTTGAACGGAAGGAAAGGAGAAAAGGCATGCAGGCAACAGCAGTAAAGATTGATGTCCAAACAATCAAAGGGGGCATCGCCGCCAAAATAGATTCTGCTGCTTTTACTTCTTGGATTGAACCTTTATCTTTTGAAATTTCCGATAACGTTTTAAATTTAGTTGCACAAAATCAGTTTTCTGCAGACTATATAAATTCTGTATATGGTGCATTGATAAATGAAATTGCTGGTGCGTATGGTTTGTCTGTATCAATGTCTGTTTGTGGTATTTCCAAAAAATCTGTCGCCAACGATAACAAGGCGGTTGTTTATGCACCGGCACCAACACTTGACAATACGGTTGCATTTGATTCTTTTGTATCATGTTCTGATAATGAATTTGTTTTGTCGGCATGCAAAAAAATAGCGGCAGGTTCAGTGACATTTTCCCCGCTGTTTATTTATGGACCGTCTGGTTGCGGTAAAACATTGCTTGCAGATTGTATCCGTTCGACTGCGCAACGCGTTGTTATGATGACGGGCGCACAATTTGTTGCCGAATTCACACGCAGTTTACAGAATCGTACAATTTTCGCATTCAAAGATTTCTGCCGTAATTGTGATACATTTATTATGGACGATGTTCAGGCGTTATCCGGAAAACGTGCATCAACCGATGAATTTTTACAATTGATTGTTGATTTGCGTTGCGCGGGTAAAAACATTGTTTTGACTGCTAATTGTGCGCCAAATAATTTATCTGGTTTTGACCGCAGGACACAATCATTGTTGGCATCGGGCTTGGTTGCAAATGTTGTTGCACCGGATACAAATGTAAAACAAACCCTATTGGTGCGTGGTGGTTTGTCACATAGTTTGGCGACCCAGATTGCATCGCGTGTTGCAAATGATGGTCATATGATTGCGGGTGTTGCAAATAAAATCAAAACATATTCTGAATTGATGGGTTGTGATGTTGATATCAATATCGCAGAACGTTTATTGGCGGATACATTGGAAAAATTCAAGACACCAATTTCAATGGTTAAATCAATGTGTGAAAAATTGGGGGTGTCATACGATGCGATTTGTGGTAATGGACGTGCGCGCAGTTTGGTTATGGCACGCCAAATTATGATGGTTGTGTTGAAAAATGCAACATCGTTATCACTTTCTGAAATTGGTGCGTATGTTGGCGGTCGTGATCATGCATCTGTTCTATATGCAATTCGCCAAATTGAAAAGCAAAAAGTGTCTGATTTGGTATTAAGTGCCCAAATAAGCCAATTTATATCTGAATGCAAATAATGTTTTGTAATAACCTTTGTTTTGTGTTATAATTTACAATAATAAAGTACGAGGGGAAATAATTATGAAAAAATTATTTGTATTGGTTTTAGGTTTGGTTGTTGCAGAAAATGCTTGGTCTGGGTGTAGATTACTATCTTGTGGCGCAACCTGGATTGGAGAGATTAATGCTAGTCTGACTGCTGATGTGGGACAAGATCAGTGTTGGTACTGCGGGCCAGGGCCAAACAGTTGTGGTAATCATGATGTTGTTCCATATTATGATGGCGTTGGGGATGTGATTGAGTTATACCAGTGTTCTAGTGGTGTTCTTAATAAGTTTGTTAATTATGAACCAGGTAGATTTTGTGATAATTCTGATTTGAAACATTCTAATGGACTTAAAGGAATAAAATTGGCTAATGCTAAAAAGACATTTTCTCTTGTTGGAAGGGCAACAGCTCCGAAAGATTTAGGCGATTGGAATGTTTTTGAAGGAAGTGCTTCTTGTATAATGGTAAAGTGTAATCCTGGTTTTGTTCCTAATGTCGACAAAACAGAGTGTGTGCCACCAGATACTTTGTGTACTGCAGATCAAGTATATATAGACAACACATGTGTTGGGAAAAAATCTAGTTGTGAAGCGACTGGTGGTAAATGGGAAAGTAATAAGACATGTACTTGTGATTCAAGTAAAAATATAAAACAAACTGTTGATAAGTATTCTTGTGAATGTTTGGATGGTGCATATAGTTGGTATAGTAATAAAGTCCAGGGTTGTTATAACAAGGCGGCACAATCAGCCAGGGAAAAATGTGTAAATTCTGGTGGTAGTTGGAATGGTAGTAGCTGTTCTTGCGCCGCTGCTAAACATTTAAAACTAAGTAATAATGGTGCGTGTATCTGTGAAAGTGCTGACTATGATTTTGATTCTTCAACAAAACAATGTGAATTGACAGATGAAGCTAGAAAAAAACAGATATGTGATAGCGCAACTAGTATTGCTACGTGGAATGCGATAGAAAATGAATGTATATGTAATGATAGTAATAAGACATTTGATTACACTACTCAAAATTGTATATCTCCGGTGGGCTATGAAGCTTGTATTACTCAATCTGCTGTTGCAGAGTGGAGAGAGGGTAAGTGTGTATGTAAACAGTCTGAACATACTTGGAACGGTTCAACATGTGTTGAAAGTGCTGATAGTGTTATTGGTGGTATTGTTAAAAATATCGAAGACATAGAAGCAAAATTTGATACATCTAAATGGAAAAATGCAGAAGGTAAGTTTAATACTGCGCGTTTAGCATCTGATTCAATTGCCGCTGTTGTTCTTGGAACAGTTGGTGGTGTTGTGACCAGTACTGTTATGAAAAAGAGTCAGGTCAAAAATGGTTTCGAAGATATAAAATGTGTAATTGGTGGTCAAACCGTTGCTTCATATGATGATCAATTTAGTGTTGGATTAAAATAAAAAAACGCCCGTTTGGGCGTTTTTTTTATACAAACAAATCTTTTACAAATTGAGCGTGTTCGGTTATAAACTTAAATCTGAACTCTGGTTTTTTGCCCATTAATTCGTTTACGATTGTACGTGTTTTTTCAGTGTCTTCGGCGCCATCGTCGGTGCGTGGCGGTAATTCAATACGAATAAGCCGGCGTGTCTTTGGGGACATGGTTGTTTCCTTTAACTGATTCGGCATCATTTCGCCCAAACCTTTAAATCGGGATATCTCAACCTTTTTGTTTTTGTATTTGCCGTTTGTTAATTCTTCAAGTTCTTCATCGGTATCAATATACATCGATTCGGTTCCGTATGTTAATTTATACAACGGTGGGCAAGATAGATATAAATGTCCCCCATAAATTAGTTGTGGCATATATTGATAGAAAAACGCCATCAGTAATGATGCGATATGTGAACCGTCAACATCAGCATCGGTCATAACGATAATTTTTTCGTAACGCAGTTTGGAATCATCCCAATCTTTGGCAGTACCGGCACCAATAATATCAATCAAATCATTTAATTCACGATTCGCACTAAAACGTTCGTCAGAATTTGATAATACATTTAATACCTTACCACGCAGGGGCATGATTGCCTGGGTTGCGCGGTCGCGTGCCTGTTTTGCAGTTCCACCAGCCGATTCCCCCTCAACAATAAATAATTCTGTTCCCTCTATCCCATGTTTGGAACAGTCTGCCAATTTTGATGGCATACGAATTCTTTTGGTTGGGGTTTTGCGGGCGATTTCCTTTACCTGTTTTGTTTTAATACGGGCGTTCGCCAAATTCACAACAAATTCAAGCAGGGCATTTGCTGTCTTTGGGTCAGATGCCAAAAACATTTCCCATGGATCGCGCAATGCGTTTTCAGTATAACGGGCAATTTCTGGATTAGATAACTTTTCCTTGGTTTGACCTAAAAACTGTGGTGTCTTGTAAAACACAGATACTATTGCGGCGGCGGAATCAAATACATCCTCGCTCACAATTGTTGCGGCAGATTTGTTGTTGGTTTTTTCACCGTATGCTTTTAATCCCTTGGTGATAGCGGACTTAAAACCGCTTTCGTGTGTGCCACCGTCAATTGTTGAAATTGTATTGCAGTATGATGAAAAGAATCCGTCGTCAGATGCCGCACCATTTTCATCGGTTAAAAATGTAAGTGCCCATTCAACGCGTCCAGAATCATCAGGGAAATCAACACTACCACTAAAAATACGTGGAAAAATACGCGGTTTAGAATCGGTTTTTTCGGACAAGAAATCTGCAACACCATTTGGATAATAAAATGTTTTGGTGTCTGGAATGTTCATATCTTCGGTCAGTAATTCCGGATTACATTTCCATTCAACCTTTATCCCGCGGGACAAAAATGCCTTGGCGCGCGCCATACGATATATTTTTATTGGTTTAAATACAGCAGATGCACCGAATATTTCATCATCCAATGTAAAGCGAATACGTGTTCCATGATTCTTGGTCGGGTTACCACGAGTAATAGGTGTCGTGGCAAGTCCGCGTGAAAAAGCCTGGTGCCATTCATAACCGTCACGCGAAATGGTCACAATCATCTGACTTGATAATGCATTAACAACCGCACTGCCGACGCCATGCAGACCACCACTGGTTTTATAAACATTATTATTAAATTTACCGCCGGAATGCAGTGTGGTTAAAATAACCTCTAGTGCAGATTTACCCGGATATTTCGGATGTTCATCCACAGGAATACCACGACCATCATCGGTAATTTCAATGGTTTTGGAATCGATAAGGTTTACCTCTATCTTTTTGGCAAAACCGGCGACCGCCTCGTCAATAGAGTTATCCATAATTTCAATGGGCAGGTGGTGCCATGCCTTTTCATCAGTGCCACCGATATACATCCCAGGACGTAGGCGGACGGGTTCCAATCCTTCCAATACCTGAATGTCTGATGCATCATAAGAATGTGTGTTTTTATCTGTCATAGTGTTTATATTATTAGAACATTCTTTTAATTTTCGCAAGTATGATTTATCGTCGCCCTTGATTTTTATTATAATAAGATTATATATAGTGCAACAGTTAAAGAAAATGGATATCTATTATGAATAAAAATCCCTATGAAATTTTGGGTGTTGCTAAAAACGCATCTGACGATGAAATCAAAAAGGCTTATCATAAGTTGGTTATGAAATATCATCCTGATAGAAACCCGGGTGATAAAGATGCCGAAGAAAAATTTAAAGAGGTCAATAATGCCTTTGATATTCTGAAAGACCCACAAAAACGTGCGGCGTATGATCGTTTTGGTGATGCGGCGTTTGGTGCGGGTAATGGCGCAAGTGCTGGATTCGGTAGTGGTAATCCATTCGGAAATGGTGCTTTTCACTTTGATATGGGTGGTGGTGCCGGTATGGAAGATATATTGCGTGAGGCGATGCGTGGGTTTGGCTTTGGCGATATGGGTGGCGGTCGTAATAATGCTGGGACTCAACGTGGTCGCGATTTGCTTGATTCTGTGACACTCTCTTTAAAAGAAGCATATTTTGGAACAACACATACCGTCAATTTTTCTAGTAATGTAACATGTGATAAATGTCATGGTTTTGGGACATCCGATGGCAAAGAGGCGCCTATTTGTCCGCGTTGTCACGGGTCTGGCAGTGTCCAGGGACGTCAGGGATTTTTTGCTGTTGAAATGCCATGTCCGGAATGTAATGGACTGGGTCATAAAATAAATAAAAAATGTTCACAATGCGATGGAACAGGTACAGTAAATAAACAACGTACGTTAGAGGTTAAAATACCAGCTGGGGTTATGGATGGAACGCGTCTGCGCCTGGCGGGTCAGGGTGAGGCCGGTCAAAATGGGGCAACGCCTGGGGACTTTTACATTGATGTTCGTGTTCGTGAAGATAAAATATTTGAACGCGATGAAAATGATTTGATAATGCGCGCTGACGTGCCGTTTACAACGCTTGCGCTGGGTGGCGAAATAGAAATTGAAACTATTGACGATAAAAAACTATCTGTGACTGTGCCGGCCGGAACCCAGGTTGGAAGCCGTTTGCGTGTGCGTTCCCATGGTATGCCGAATCCACGCAGAAGCGGTTCTTTTGGTGATTTGTATATTGAAATTTCTATGAAGGTGCCAACAAAACTTTCAGAAAAGCAAAAAAGGATTTTGTCTGAATTTGCTGGAGCCAAGCCAGAAAAGAAAGGTTGGTTTTAAGATAGATAGATAATTCTTACAATGCTTGACAATTTTATATTTTTGTCTTATATTTGTGCATGTAGTTAAAAAGGAGTTCAATATGTTTGGATTCGGTAAGAAAAAAAATGAAATTGCACCTGTGACACAGGAACGTAAGTTTGGTCCAACTAAAAAGTTGAAAAATACTTATGTCATTACATTTGAGACAATGATGGATGAAACTATGTGGCAATTGTGCCCTAACACTAAATTGGCTGTTAAAACGATAGATGGTGAAAATGTTCAATCTGACAAAGCTTGGAAAGAATTAACAGATTTTCCAAATCCTGGTGCCTATAATATGGTTTGTGCATATAAGAATTTGTCCAAGGTTATGGGTGAAGAATTGGCGTCAACTATCGTTGTTTACGGTGACAAAACTGATTTGGAAAGCGCATGCATTATGTTGTTTCCTACTAATGAAATAATGTTTTGTGGTAAAGATATTGAAAGTGCAAAGGCTAGATTAAATCACGCAAGTCGTCGTGATTTGAAATATCAAATGGCAAAACGTCAAAAATATCTTGATATGTTAAATCAAAATCAACGTTAAAAAAACGCCCAATCGGGCGTTTTTTATTTTATCTTTTTTAATTTTTGAATAAATGTAAATGTATATTCTGTTGCAGACCACAGTGACGCAACAAGTGAAAACCATACGCCGAATATACCAATCAATCTGAAAGTGAACCAATATTCAGATTGTGATGATTGCAATGTGACTGATAATAAAAGCGCGGCTATCGTTATCATTTGTAATGTTGTTTTAATCTTGCCCATTGAAAAACGAGCCTTTGGTACAGGCATTTCTATTTTTTGTGTTCCTAAAAATTCACGCAAGCCACTGATGTATAATTCACGTGCAATCATTAAAACAATAGGAACTATCATTAGCCAACCACGAAACATAATTGCCAACATAATAAATGTATTTACGACAATTAGTTTGTCGCCGATGTGATCCATTACGCCCCCAAGTTTTGTGCATACATTATATTTACGTGCTAAAAAGCCATCGAACCAATCAGACATTGCACCCAAAACAAATAAAATAAAAGATATCCACCACCATCCAAACAATAATGTTGGAATAATTGCAAATGATGCAGCAATACGGAATGCTGATAAAAAGTTTACAAAAAATTTCATAATAAAACTCCTTTCTTTATTTATGAATGCGATAATTATATCATTTCTGAATGAAAATATGCATATGTTTTTTTTGCAGCAGATTTTCCAAGCCCCGGAACATGTAATAGGGCGTCCAATGTTGCATCTGTGATGGCGCGCACAGAACCAAAATGTTGTAATAATGCCTGTTTGCGTTTTGCGCCAATTCCATCAATTTCATCCAATACTGATGCAGTCATTTGTTTCGCACGTGTTGTGCGATGATATGTAATTACGAATCTGTGTGCTTCGTCACGAACCGCGCGTAGTAATAAAAACAAACCGGAATCTTTGGGTAGGTCAAAATTTTCATTCCCATTTGGCATAATAAAATGTTCATCACCATTTCGTACAACGCCCTTGGTCACACCCAGAATCGGTATGTTTGGTGCGGTTTTATACGCAATGCTCCATTGTGCGGGGCCGCCATCAACAATTATTAAATCTAGTTTTGGACCGCATGATACCGCACGCGATACAAATTCAGCCATCATACCAATATCGTTTCCGGCAACAGAACGGTTTTGTAATTTGAAATGTCTGTAATCTGATTTAATAAAACCGTCATGACCGAATACAATCATTGCACCTACTGGATTTTGGGTAAACAAATGCGAGTTATCAAAAACACCGGCGCGTTCAATTTTTATACCCAACCATTGTTCCAGTTCTGATACATATTTATTCCAATCTATTGTTGATGTATGTTTCTGGACTGAATGTCCCCGATTCGATGTTTTGGTTAATGCGGCGATTTTATCACGCATTATTGCAGCATTTTCAAAATCCATTTTTTCTGAATAAATTTTCATCTGTTTGGATAGGTCGGCAATAATAGGTTCACTATCGCCCGTCAAAATACGTCGTGCAAGATGAACGCTTTCAGAATAATTTTTTTGCTCTATACAGCATGGTGCACTACATCGTCCAATTTGGTATAACAGGCATGGACGTGAACGGTTCTTCATAAAAGTATCAGTACAGGTTCGCAGTCCACAAACCTTTTGGATTGTTTTTATCGTTTCATTTAATGCAGATACAGATGGATATGGTCCAAATACATCGCGGCGTTGTGAAATTTTGCCGCGGAATTTTAGTAAACGTGGAAATTCAGAATTTGTTAGCGCTAACATTGGATACATTTTACCGTCTGTTAGCATGATGTTGTATTTGGGTTTTAGTGTCTTTATTAGTTCCTGTTCCCGAATCAGTGCATCAGATTCTGTGGGAACGATTTCCCATTCAACACGACTTACCAATGTTCGCATAACCTGTTTGTGCAGTTCTAGTTGTTTGATATCAATATACTGTTTAAGCCGGTTTGACAGGTTTTTAGCCTTGCCAATGTATAAAAGTGTCCCGTCGGCGGAAAACATTTTATATATTCCAGGCGATTGGGGTGCATTAGCAATTAAATCTGAAAATTGAATATTCATAATAAATATGATAGAATATATTTTATAAAATATCAAACAGAGGTGAAAAAATGAAACAAGAATCTGGACGTTCAATGATTGAAATGTTAGGTGTGCTAGCTATCATGGGTATTATAACCGGTGGTGCGGCGTTGATGATTAGTTCCGCGATGCGTATGCAAAAACAGAATTCTGTGACGGAACAAGTGTTGCAGATTGTTAATAATGTGCGTCAATTGGCGGCAGAACACGATGATTTGTCTTTTGTAAACAATTCTATAACATTTGATGCTATCGGAATGAAAAATAAAAATCCGTATGGTGGTGTATATGAATTATCTATGAACCCATCGAATTCGCGTCAATTTATTGTTTCTATTACGGGTTTAAGTGAAACAGATTGCAAGGCATTGTTGGCCAAGGGTTGGTCTGATTCTATTGGTGGTGCAACAGGTTCTTGTAATAAAACCAATAATGATAATGTTATTCAAATTGTTTATGGCGAATAATATTTAAATGGCTGAACTGATTACTATTTCACAGACAGAAGATGGCACACGGTTGATGCGTTGGTTTATGCGTCATTTCCCATCTATGCCAAATAGAGAATTATATCGACTATGTCGTGGTGGTCAGATTCGCGTAAATTCGTCACGTGTCCAGGCGGATAAGATGTTGCGTGCAGGGGATGTTGTTCGGGTGCCACCAACTATTGCAGGATATGCTATGGCGCGTTCAAACAAAACAGAATCTGGTGAAAAATTTTCTTTGTCTGATTTGGAAAAGTTGCGCAAATGTATCATTCACGATGATGATGATATGGTTGTGTTTAATAAGCCTGCGGGGTTGGCTGTCCAGGGTGGCAGTGGAATTAGAAAATCAATTGATAAAATGGCGGCCGCTTTGTTCCCGTATGCTAAGATATCTTTGGTGCATCGTTTGGACAAGGAAACAAGTGGTGTTTTGGTTGTTGCAAAAAATCAACGTTCGGCACAAATTTTAGCAAACCAGTTTCAAACAAAAATTGCACACAAGGAATACGTTGCGTTGTTAAATGGTGATGTGTCCCCAAAATATGGAATCATAGATAATTACATGATAAAGGGTAAAGTGTTTGATGAACCAACACGTCTAAATGATGGAACAGGTCAACGACCACAACGTGCAATTACAGAATATAAAGTGTTAAGTGATGCAAATGGTTGTGTTTCTTGGGTATTGTTTTCCCCACATACAGGACGAACCCATCAATTGCGTTTGCATAGCGCGTTTAGTTTGAATGCCCCAATTGTTGGTGATGATTTGTATGGTTATGATAAACCAATCGCTTGTGGTATGTCTGCGGTACTTGCGACAAATCATTTGTTTTTGTTTGCGTATAAAATAACATTGCAACATCCATCAACCGGCAAACAAATTACTTTGCGTGCCCAGGTGCCTGAATTTATGCGCCCAATTATGAACTTATTAGAATTTAATTTGCCGTATTAAAATGAGAAGACGTAAAAAAATTTTTATCATTCTTAGAGTAATCACAGTTGTTTTTTTATGTGGCATGATTGCATCTGTGATTGCTTTATCAAAATTAAATATCGATTATGTGCGTAATACTGTTGTAAATGCTTTGACCCAGGCAACAGGTGCAAATGTAGAAATTGCAGGTGATTTTGATTTGCATATGTCTTTGCGTCCAAAAATATCACTATATGATTTGCGGATAGAAAACGCATCTTGGGCAAAACATAAATATGCATTTGAGGCAAAAACAGTAACAGTTAATTTAAATTTGTTATCGTTGTTTAATAAACAGTTGATGATGGAAAAATTAGAAATTTCTAATCCTGTTGTGTATATAGAACAAAATGCTAAAGGTGAAATGTCATTGCCTGTATTTAATCGAAAACCTGATGCGGTGTCCAATGATAAAGATAATTTGCCAGATAAATATTTATTTCGTGATATGGAATTGGGTGCAATAGAATTTCATGATATAGATGCAAATATTGTGGATACAAAATTCAAGTTAAAAGGAATTGCTTTTCAATACGAAGAAAAAAAATCTGGTCCTGAATACGGTGGTTGGATAAAAGTAAAATCTAATGTAACACCATTTGTGGTTTCGTTTGGTGAATATAATGCTGAACATGATGTTTATCCAATTAATTTTGCGTTATCAACAAAAGGCAATGCGTTGATTGGTAAAATTGGTTTGCGTTCTAATACAATGTCTGTGGTTGATTTTGATATCAAAGGTGATGTACCAGACAATGAATTATTAGAATTTATTTTTGGTTGGAAAAATTTAGACATACCCAGTATTTCTTTGGATGTGTCTGGGGCGGTAAACGATAACAAAATTATTTTCAATTCATCTGTAATTAAAACCAAGGGGAACGATATTGTTTTTTCTGGAGCATGTCGTTTTGGTAAAATACCAACAGTTGATTTAGTTGTTAAATCATCGCGTTTAAATTTATTAGAAGTATATCCTGACTTATACGGAAATTCTGAGCCGGTTGTTGAACGTGAGCTGAATGTTTTCCATGATATGAATTTATTTGGTAAAGAAATAAAACAAATGAATATAAATTTAAAAACAGATATTAAACATTTGATTGTGTATCGTGATATTGATATTCAAAATGTCAATGTATCCATAAATGTAAAGTCTGGTAAAGGACACGTGGATGCAAATGTCGGATTCGCAAATGGTGATATTACAATTGGTTCAGATGTTGATATAGATGATACTGGGCGTTTTTACCTTAGAACCGGAATGCTAGGACGTGATATAGATGTAGGTAAATTAATGGATGAATTAAGGTATAAAAATATAATAGCAAGTTTGCCTATGGATATAATCGCTTATTTTGAAGCCGATGGAATAAATATGTCAGAAATTATGCAAACTATAACAGGACCTGTCCAAGCATATTCAACACAACAGGGTTATGCTTATGAAACACTTGTTGCATATATGTATGGTGCTGATTTTCTAACAACGTTGCAACGTGGTGTTTCTGATGCGTTATCCAAAGAAAAAAAGTATAATAAAATGACAATAGAAAATTTGGGTATAAATCTTAAATTGCGTAATGGTTTGATTGAAACAGAAAATGGTGTTGGTATTCAAACAGATATTATAAATATTCGTATGGTCGGTAGTTTAGATTTGGGTAATGAAAATATAGATTTAACATTGGTAACAACCCCTGTAAGCGGTCTAAAAATTTCTATTACAGGAACATTAACAAATGCATTAAAAATTTCTGGTAATTTAGCAGAACCGGATGTTTCTATTAGTGGTAGTGCGCTTGTGGGTCGTGTCGCAACCGCGGCTGGGGTTGGACTTTTGATGGCACCGTTTACTGGTGGTCTTAGTATTTTGGGCGGATGGCTTGCTAGCGATATGCTTGGTAATTGGTTAAGTGATGATAAACCTGCTGAAACAGCGATGAAACGTGGTGCACCAGTTAAAGATTTTGATCCAGATTGGTTAGATGAGCCAATCAAAAATTTGATTCAAAATGTAATAATGTAAAGCGAGGATATTTATGGAAAGTTTTATAAACGCATTTCAGATAATTGTGATTATAGGCGTGATATATTTTTTCTATAAAATATTTATTTCTAATACTGGATCAGAAAAATTAGTTCGTGGTTTGCTGGGGCTCGTTGGACTTTGGGGTTGTAGTTTTATTTTTAGTTGGATGAATCTAACATTGTTTGCACGTTTTGCATATTGGATAGCACTATTTATGTCCATTAGTTTGATTGTTGTCTTTCAACCAGAACTGAGAAAGTTTTTAGCACTTTTAGGTAATGTTGAAGAGTTACATAAGTTTTTCCGTAGGGGCAAATTAAAAAGCGGTAGTTCTGCAGACTTAGATCAAATAGTTAATGCTGTTGAGTTTATGTCACAGCATCATACGGGTGGACTAATTGTATTTCCAAAAACATTTGATGAAAGTTTAATTGAAAAGAAAGGAATTACGATTGATGCAAAAATTTCATCAGAATTATTGCTAACAATCTTTTTTAACAAAACGCCTTTGCATGATGGCGCGGTAATAATAGAACGTGGACGTATTGCTTATGCTGGGGCAATTTTGCCTTTGTCTCAAAATAATTTAAATTGGAAATATGGAACACGACATCGTGCAGCATTGGGAATGTCTGAATTGTCTAGCGCATACGTGTTGGTTGTTTCCGAAGAAAGTGGAGATGTTTCTATCGCCGAAAAGGGAAAATTTACTAAATATGATGATATGAAAAAATTACGTATAAAAATAGAAAAAATATTGTCTAAATAGAAAAAACACATTTCTTGCTTTTGCTCTTGCACCGAATCGGTGTTTTTTGATAAACTGTATCCGAAAGGGTGTAGGAAATACACAAAATAGGAGTATAAAAATGGAATTTTCGGTATTTCGTCAGGTTTTAATTCGTGCGTTGGGACACATGCAATCTATTGTTGAAAAGCGTGCGACTTTACCGATTTTGATGAATGTAAAAATAGAGGTTGCAGATAGTTTAATTTTATCTGCTACTAATGTTGATTTGGAATTGGTTGAACACGTTGTTGCTGATATTACTTTGGGTGGGCAAACAACTGTTCCTGTTCAGATGTTGTATGACATTGTTCGTAAATTACCAGATGATGCAGAAATTAGTTTTAAACAATCTGGGGATCAATTGGTTGTATCCAGTGGTCGTGCGGTTTTCCGTTTACCAACATTACCGGCTGAAAATTTCCCAGCAATGGCTGGTAGCAATTTGACCACCAAGTTTCAGATGACAACCGGTGATTTGGGACATTTGATTAACCAGACTAAATTTGCAATTCCAACTGATGATGTTCGTTATCATTTGGGTGGTATTTATTTCCATATTTCTGATGAGGGTAAACAAAAAATGTTGACTGCTGTTGCAACAGACGCTCAACGTTTGGCATTGTGTGCTATACCTGCACCAAAGGAAAGTTTGGAAATGCCATCAGTAATTTTGCCACGTCGTGTTATTGGCGAACTATCTAAATTGTTAGAAGATGCCAATGTTGATGATGTTATGATTGAATTATCTGATACCAAGGCGCGCTTTACAGTTGGTCCAGCAGTCTTAACTAGCAAATTGGTTGATGCGCAGTATCCAAATTATCGTGTTGTTATTCCAAAGGGTAATGACAAGATTGCAATTATGGATAGAAAGCAATTTGTTAATGCGGTTGATTTGGTTTCGGTTGCCAGTATTGATAAAACAAAATCTGTTCAATTGACATTTTCTATGAACAAATTGGTTATTAACGCGTCCAGTCCTGATGCAGGAACTGCAACACAGGAATTAGATATTGAATATAATGGTGATAGTTCATTTACTGTTGTGTTTAATGTAAAATTCTTACTTGATGTTGCAGGTCAGGTTGAAGGGGATAAATTCCAGATGGAAATGCAGGATCCTTTGTCACCAACAACAATTCAATCAACAGACAAGAAAACAGATTCCTTGTTTGTGTTGATGCCGATGCGTATGTAAAAAAAATATAAAAAACCGCAGAATGGCGGTTTTTTTCTTGCGTTTATTATGTAAAATTTTATAATTCAGCCTGAATATTAAAAACAAGGGGTATTATTATGGCATCTTTTATTGCAAATGATATGCGTGTGGGTTGGGTTATTTCTCACAACGGAAAACGTTATTCTGTTACATCTATTACCAAGGTTAAACCGGGTAAGGGTGGTGCATTTGTTCAGGCTGACTTGCGTGATATTGATTCTGGGAACAAGGGTGGTGATCGCTGGCGTGCCGAAGACAAGGTTGAAAAATTGATGGTTGAAGATTTTGATTGTCAGTATTTGTATTCTGATGGCACAGATGCGTTCTTTATGAATTTGTCCGATTATGAACAGTTTACAATGCCGGTTGATTCTTTGGGTGAACAAATGAAATTCTTGGCGCCTGAAATGATGGTCAAGGCTAATTTTGTTGAAGGTCATCCTGTTTCTGTGACTTTGCCAAAAACAGTTGTAGCAATTGTTGAAGAAACAGAACCAGCGTTAAAGGGTCAAACTGCGACAGGCAGTGGTGGTAAACCTGCAATCTTGGATAACGGTGTTCGTGTTCAGGTTCCTGTATTTATTGAGCAGGGTGAAAAGATTGTTGTGAATACAGAAACATTAGAATATGTCGAGAGGGCGAAATAATAATTTGTAATTCAACTTTTGTTAAACGCGGGTCTGATAGTCCGCGTTTTTAAATTTTATTTTCTGATTTTGTAATTTCACGAATCGCATATAGGCAGTTATTACATACCATATCACGACCGGCCCCCAGGTATTCGCGTGGGTTAAATCCGGATGGGTTTTGTGTTATGTTTTTACGAACGCCTGCGGTAAAAGATAGACGTAAATCTGTATCCATATTTATTTTGCAAATATGTGTTTGTGTTGCAGCGATTCGTAATTGGTTTGCATCTATGCCACGTGATGCTGTTATATTTCCACCAAATTTATTTATGGTTTTAACCAAATGTTCTGGAACATTTGATGCACCGTGTAATACCAGTGGGGTATTCGGAATTCTGTTTTGTATTTGTGTTAAAATATCAAATCGTAATTTTCCATTGTCTGTATGATTTTTATATACACCGTGACTTGTGCCAATGGCGATAGCCAATGAATCAACATTTGTTGTGTGAGCAAATTGTTCCGCCATATCGGGTGATGTAAATTCAGAATCTGTTGATGTTGTATTTTCATCTTCGGTTCCGAATAAGATTCCAACTTCGGCCTCGACTGATACATTGTGTTTGTGTGCGATTTCAATAACGCGATTCGTTAAATCTATATTTTGCGATAGGGGTAATTTACTCGCATCAATCATAACTGATGAAAAACCAAGCTTTATCGCGCGCGCACATAATTCAAAAGATGAACCATGGTCCAGGTGCAGCGCTATTTTTTGTGATGGGTTTAATTTCAGACCACAAATCATTCCCATTAGCATATTGTCGCCCATATAGTTTAGCGCAGATTCAGAAATACTGATAATAAGTGGGCTGTGTGTATGATTTGCCGCCATTACAACCGCGGAAATTGTTTCCATATTATATACATTAAAAGCAGGAACGGCGTAATTGTGTGCCAATGCGCTTTTTAGCATAGTATCAGTATTGATTAACCCGTAATCAGAATATGTCATAATTTGAAAAATCTCCCCTGATTGAAAGTTATTGTATCATATTTTGTTGGTGATTACTAATGTTTATATTTGTCAAAAAATATACTTGAACAGGTGGTGGTTTTATGATAGAATAAATGAAAAAGAAAGGAGTTTTAAATGGAAGGAATTTGTGATTTAGTTGCTGGTTTACAGGGTGTGTTTCATACATTGAGGATATTGGCCTTTGTTGGTGCTGGGTTCTTTATTGCGTCTTGGGCGTGGGGATATATTTCTGATCCAAAAGACGGCAAAGATTTGATTGGTGATATAAAAAAGAAAGGAACCGGTATGTTGGTTGGTTTCTTACTGTTGTTTATGGTCGGTGTTATTTTGAGTGCTGTTATGAAGATGGCTGCGCCTGGCGGTGAATTTGGTTGTGTTACTGCTGGTTGGTAATCTGATTTGAGATATAAAAAAGCAGGCGATTTAAAATCGCCTGTTTTTTAATATAAACGTTCGTGTGTGCATCGTTCCAGAAATTCTTGTTTCTGTTTTTTGAATTCGGCGGCAACTTGTTTTACTGATTGTTGATGTATATCATTTTCTGGTGCGTATCCAGTTGAATGTAGCATTTTACTTCTTTGTTCGGCTGCACACTGTTGCAGTAAAAAGAAAAAATTGTTAGTGTGTTTTTTTGATAATAAATTGTTAATTGTATTTATTTTTGTGCTTATCGCCCACGCTCCCATATAGTCAGATAATGGTTTGTTTGTAG
The DNA here is from genome assembly GCA_045616625.1 of Candidatus Enterousia sp. Classification (GTDB taxonomy): domain Bacteria; phylum Pseudomonadota; class Alphaproteobacteria; order Rs-D84; family Rs-D84; genus Enterousia. The sequence goes on along the minus strand of JAZLHA010000012.1, from coordinate 42,573 downwards.
GTATGTTATATTGTTGTTTTATTTCATGTGGATGTATGTCACCAAATAATGCTTGTTGTAATGTTCTTTGTGCGTCGGCAAAATCCATTCCTTTGTGTTTTGCTAAATGACTAAATTCTTGTTCGTAATATTTCAATTTTTCCCGTAAATCGATTCGTCTGAATTTTAATGTATCTGTCATAATTTTTTGATATTGGGTACCGTTTGGAGACATTATGTAAACCAAATCGCACATATTGTTAGGTGCTAGGCTATTTATGATACAGAATATTGCATAACGCGATAATTTTGCGTTTGTTTTTGCTGGCAATACTATAATGTTTTGTTCAAATGTGTATTGTTGAGAAACCGTGTCGAACGTGTTCGGTATAATTATGTTTATAAAATAATTTATCGTATCGTGATTTGAAGTGTTGGTTGATTTGTAATATAAAGGCATAATGTCAGATGCCAGCCAATACTCTGTGTGTGTTTCAGAATTATTCTCAAATAAGGTTGGGGACATGTTTGTTCCGCAAAAACGTTTGTGTAAATCAAGAAAATTTATACGTTCGTTTGCGTTCATATTATGTCCTTTTTTATTATTTTGTTTCGTCAGAATTTGCCAAAGAATACAATATAGATGATATCAGAGATTGATATGGAACATGTTGTTCGTCAGCAATCTTTTTCAATTTATCAACTATTTGATGAGGAATACGCATGTTTATTACACAGTCAGATTTGTTAAAGGCGCGATAGGCAGCATACTCTTTTAACAGAGATTCTATGTTCATTACGAACAATTGTTGCATTACATTTGGCATAATACAAACTCCTATACTTGATACAATACCATCGTAATTACAAGTGACTATATCATTGTATTTACATTTGTCAATACAAATGTGTTTTTGTTTGTGTTGGCGTCTGTATTGGTTTTTGTGTGGTTGATTGTGTTGCTTGCTTTTTTATACGGTTGTGTATAAAATGCTTTTATCGTTAAGGAAAGGATTTAAATTGAAAAAAATATTAGTATTTTTTGTTGCTGTTTTTTGTAGTGTTACATCGTTGCATGCTGAGTTAAAGGTTGATATTGTTGCAGGTGGGGTAAATCCTATATCTGTTGCGGTTCAAAAGTTTGAAACATCAGGAAATGTTGATGTAAAGGATGCTGCAATGATACGTGAAGTGGTAGAAAATGACCTTAAAACAACGGGACTTTTCCATATTGTATCGCACAATGCTTTACCGGAATATGTTAAAATGAATGAAATGCCTAACTTTACACTCTGGAACGCGGTTAAGGCCCAGGTGTTGGTTCAGGCTAAATTATCGCTACAGCCTAATAAACAATATAAATTGGACTTTTATATTTGGGATGTTGATGGTAAAGAACAGATAGAGGCACAAAGTCTGGTTTCAACAAAGAAATCTGTACGCAGATTAGGGCATATTATGGCTGATGCTATCTATGAACGGCTTACCGGTGAGGTTGGATATTTTGATACACAGATAGTGTTTATCGCTGAAACGGGTCCAGTTGATGCGCGTGTAAAGCGTATGGCGATAATGGATCATGATGGGTACGGTATGCGTTATTTATCAGATGCAAATACATTTGTTATGTCGCCACATTTTTCACCAAATATGGATGCCATTGTGTTTTTATCTTATCGTGATGATGACCCTATGGTTTGGACACTTAATTTAGATACTGGGGAACAACGCAAGTTAGGGCAGTTTGGTGGTATGACATTCGCTCCGCGATTTTCACCAGATGGAAAACGTGTTGCTTTGTCTTTGGTCAAAGAAGGTATTACGCATATATATGAATATAATATGGAAACCAAAGAATTGCGTCAGTTGACATTTGGTAATTCTATTAATACCAGTCCGTCTTATTCCCCAGATGGTAAAAAAATGGCGTTTAATTCTGATAAAACTGGGCGTCAACAAATTCACGTGTTGGATTTGGCAACAGGAACAGAAAATAGAATAACATATGGAAATGGTCGTTATGCGACGCCGGCATGGTCCCCAGATGGTAAATTTATCGCGTTTACCAAAATAGCAGATGATACTTTTTATATTGGTGTAATGTCGCCAAACGGACGTAATGAAAAGATATTGGCTGGTGGCTGGTATATGGAGGCACCATCATGGGCGCCAGGGTCGCGCAGATTGGTATATTATGAAACAGAAAAGGCCGATGATGATATTGAACGCATTAGTCATATTCGTAGTGTTGATATTACAGGTCAGAATCTGTATGACATTGAATTACCAAACGGAATAAATGGGGTTGAACCAACTTGGTCGCCACGTCTGCAATAATGCATAAGTATTATATTGGTTTGTTATTGTTTGTATGTTTGCCCGCGTTTGCGGTGCCTGCGCGGGTGGGGTATATTGTTGATGGCGATACTTTTGCAGCCCAGGTCATGCTTAACGATACTGATACAGAAATTTCTGTGCGTGTTCGTTTGCGTAATATTGATACGCCCGAATTACATGGTGAATGTGATTCTGAAATAACGCGTGCCAGATATGCAAAACAGCGTTTGGGTGAAATAATTCCCGTTGGTAGTGTTGTAGAACTTGAAAACATCAAAGACGATAAATATTTGGGGCGAATAGACGCCAACGTCATCGACATTGCTGGTCGTGATGTTGGTAATGTTTTGGTTTCTGAACAAGTGGGGCGAAAATATAACGGTGGCAAGCGTCAAAGTTGGTGCGAATAATTTTAATTATGCGCTGTGACGGTTAATTGCCTCTGCTATTTCTTCAAGTGTTGCGCTGGCCGGTAATGTTGGTTCAAAATATATATTTGCTGTTCCTGGATTTATTTTTCCACGCTTTGGCCAATATAAACCGGTATCTGTTCCAACGGGTGTAATAGGTAGTTTTAGTTCACTTGCCAAAAATAATAGTCCACGTTTTAATTGTGGTCGCGTTCCAGGTACGGTTCTGGTTCCTTCGGGAAAAATGATAAGTTTATAACCGTTCATAACTTTTGTTGTGACGATATTGGTTAGTTTTCGCATATCTGTTTTTCCGCGACTTCTATTTACTGGAATAAGGCCTAGTCGCCAAAATACCCAACCATATATCGGTAAAAACATCAGTTCGCGTTTCACAATGAATGTGAAATTTTTAATGTTATATGTTAATATAATAACCTCTAGTGCGGACATGTGTTTTGCCGCAATAATAGATTTGCCGTCTGTTCTGGTATTACCGTTTGGCACGATTGGAATACCATTTTCTTCGGTTGCAGGATAGTGTATTTCGTATTTTATACCGGCGATTACGCGTGCCAAAAATAAACATTGTGCAGCGATAAGTACAGAAAAAAATCTAGTTAACCTGCGCGATACCAATGCAAGCAGCATAACGGGTGCCCACAACAGAAATAATAATAAAAAAGATATTTTAAATAAAATTGTTCTTAACATTTTAGCCTTCTTTAATTCCAAACATAGTGACAATATACTTTATATATTCAGTTGTCCAGCGTTCAATGCGTTTTGTGACTGGCATTCCTGTAAGCGTTGTCGGGCATAATACGACATGAGTATTTGGTAATTCTGATTTAATAAGGTATTGCGCACGGTTTGTATGTTCTTCGGTTGTGATAATAACAATTCGATTTAGTTCGTGTTCAATTGCGATTTTTTTTATAGCAAGTGCGTTTTGATACGTTGATTTTGAATCAGATTCTATTTGAATGTTATTTGGCATATTGGCAAGATTATAATTCTGTGCGCCAACCCCGATTATGTATAAATTTGCATTTGGAAATTCTTGTGCTTTGCGTATAGCAAATGGAATTCTGCGAACATCTCCCGTTAAAACAAATATAGAATCGTTTGGCATAATATCGCCGCATGTCGTTGGTGAAGTTGCCTTGAAAATAAAGCCACCAAGTACGAATAAACCCAATACAAAAAAAGACGGAGTTAAAATTTTCATTATTCGTTTTCTAGGATATGTATGGTTGTTCTTTTTGTGATTGTTATTGCGAATATAATGATTGCGATTGGCAATGCACACAACAGACACCAATTAAAAGTATTTAGTGCAATCATTGCTATCAATCCTGTTCTTGTTCCATGTGCAATTGCCAATATAAACCACAGGATAGGTAATGCACCAAAAAATCCCAACATTGTTGCGCGCACAGAAATTTTGGCGACAATGATTTTCATTTGTTTGGTGATAAAAGAATCGTTTGCGCCGATTTGGTTAAGTATTTCAAGTTCGCGTTTGTGTAATATAGCGGTATTTTGCGCAATATATAAAATGCACGCACCAATCGCCCCCAACATTATTACCAAGACAATGGTTGATATTGCAACCAATTTCCAACCGGTGGATGTTTGATTGTGTAATGCACTGGCGTGTGTAATCATGCGTGCATCGCGTGGCAATGCGTTTGATATAGTTTCTAAATTAGACACTGATTTGGTTTCAACTTCCCACATGGTTGGCAAATAGTTTTGGATTGTGTTGCTATCAGAAACCCATGACTTCATCAAATTTTTCATTTCAGATTCAGAAATACGATGGACAGATTTTATTATATTGTCATTGTCGCTGATTATTTTTTCTATTTTCTTTTCCGAATTGGAATTTAGTGTTTGTATAGTTGCATTTGATTGCCATTGATTATTCCAACGAACAACACCGGTTCCGATAGATAATGCAATGCCTAATGCAATTACAGCCAGAAAAGTCAGTACCGCAATAATTACCGTCATAAAGTTGCTTTGTTCACGCACCAATGAAAATACAGTTTGTTTCTTTCTCATTTATATATTTCCAATATCGTCAAATTGTTTAGATAATTCGTTAAAATAGTTTTGTGGTTTTGGACCCTTCCATATTTTTTTCGTTGCATCAGTTTCAGATTTTTTTCCGCCCAAAAAATTCACATGATGATTATCAATCTGAATAATTGGGAATTTATAAGTTTCCATTAACTTTTTATTATGTGTAGCGAGTATGATAGTTGTTCCGAACATTTTGTTCATTTGGATAAACAGTTCCATCAATCTGGATGCATTTTCGTCATCCAAATTGCCCGTTGGTTCGTCAGCGAGTAGAATAGCCGGTTGAATAATGATTGCGCGCGCAACCGAAACGCGTTGCTGTTGTCCGCCTGATAAAGATTTCGGATTTGCATCAGCGTATTTTGACAAGCCAACCCAATCAAGCACCTTGGACACCAGTTGTTTAATTTTATCCTCGCGAACACCGCGCACGCGCAGGGGCAAGGCGACATTATCAAATACTGAAAAATGCGACAGCAAAGAATATTCTTGGAATACAATCGCCATTTTATGACGTAGATTGGCAATGTCATCACGTGTCAATGCTCCCGTCGAAACACCAAATAATTTTATTTGTCCGCGCATAGGTTTATGTAATTGGTATATTAAACGCAACAGTGTTGTTTTACCTGCGCCCGATGGACCTGATAAAAAATAAAATGCACCAGGACGAATATTAAAGGAAACATCGGTTAAAACCTCGTTCACATCGTCATAACTGGCGGCAACATTTGCAAAAGATATAGCGGTCTTTTCTTCCATACGATTTAGCATAGTAAAAAAAAGAATATTGGTCAAGTTTTGTGATGGGTAAAAAGTCATAAAAAAATGTATTAAAATGTAAATTTTTTTGTTGACTTTGTTTATTAAACTTGCTGTATGCCAATAATCTTGGTTGTTTTTGTGAAACAAATATTATTGAATTTTTTCTTTTCAATTTGGTTTAGGGTTAAAAATATGATATAATATTTGATAAGAATGTGAGGGAAATTCACTTTGAAAAAAGCGATAGGTTTAATTTTTTCTGGCGTTATTATGTTACCAGCGATAGCGTTGGGTGCTTCGGCTGTTAAGACTTTGGGTGGTGCTGGAACATATTCTGGGATCACATCCATAGGTAGTGGTACAACAGGGGCAAAAACTGGAACGCGTATATTACGTGCTGGGTCTGTACGAACTGTACCTGCGGTAAAATCTGTTTCGACAATATCTTCTTCTAATACTAATAGTCTGGCAAAGTCTGGTACAACGACGGCAGTATCTGGAAATAACCAAAATCGTATGTCTATTGGTAAGTATTTAAGTGGAGCTGGAATCGTATCGTCTTCTTCTTCATCTGGTTCAACATCTGGGGCTCCATCGCGCAGAACTGATGAATTGGAACAAGATATCCAAAGTCTGCATGATAAATTATCAGATTTGGAACAGGCTGGTTATATCACCAGCAGTGATATAGATGAATATTTAAAGAATGCAGATTTAAATTTAGATGATTATTTAACTTATGCAGAATTGGATAAAAAGGGTTTCTTGACCAATGATATAACCAATCCGTATGTAAAAACTAATGACTTAAACACCCAGGTGGCAAGTCAAGTTACATCAGAATTACAGGAACGTGATTTGGTGACCAGCGAGGGGTTAAATACTTCGTTGGATGGCTATGTTCAAAAAGATACATTGGAATTGGAAAAGTTAGCGTATCGCAGTTATATTGACACAATTGTTGATAATTTGGAATCAGCCCAGGCTGGGTTATCACAACAAATTCAGAATATCCAGGTGTCAAATATGCCAGAGGTTCCAGCATGTATCGGTGGTTCATCATGTACATATATGTTGATGGATAATGGTACTGATACAAAGACATGGAAAGAAATGTCGGTTGTGGATGAATTTGATGAGGACCAAATGAATTAAAGAGATTGAAAATTGAAACAAATTGAAATAAAGGAAAGAGCGAATAAAAACTAAAACTAAGTGCGAAAAAAACAAAAAAAAACAAAAAAAACGAAAGAACAAAAGGAAACAAAATGAAAAAAATATTATTTACTGGATTTATGGCATCCATTTTAAGCATCGCCGGCGCATATGCTGTTGCTGATAATGACGGTTATTTAACAACAAAAAGTTACGTTGATGATGCTGCAATGTGGGCAACTAAACAAGGTGACTGGAATGCAACATCAGGTCAAAAAGGTTATATCGCAAACAAACCAACAATTCCTACTTCAACATCACAGTTGACTAATAATAGTGGATTTATTACATCGGCGGATGTTCCGGAACAGGTGCAAGCAGACTGGAATGCAACAGAAGGTATGGGTGTTATTGCAAATAAGCCAACTTTAGCAGCTGTTGCAACAAGTGGTAGTTATAATTCTTTGACAGATACACCAACGATTCCTACTTCAACATCACAGTTGACTAATAATAGTGGATTTATCACATCGGCAGATGTTCCGGAACAGGTGCAAGCAGACTGGAATGCAACAACAGGTGTAAGTGCAATCGCAAACAAACCAACTTTGGCAGACGTTGCAACAACTGGTAGTTATAACTCTTTGACAGATACACCAGATATTCCTACTTCAATAGCAGATCTTGGTATGTGTACTGGTGGAACTGCTTGTGTTATTGATAATACAGGTGCTTTGGTACCGGTCGATACGATTGACACATGGGTAGATCTTTAATATGTAATATTATTACAATGCATGGGGGACATTTTGTTCCCCATGTTTTTTTTACAAAAAATTAAATTTTTTGTTTGTATTAAATTTAAAATTTTGGTATAAATTGTCATCAGAGAGGAAGTTATAGTGAAATTTGGTAGAATTTTTGCTGGTTTGTTGTTTTTGTTGGTTGTTCCCGCTGTCGCTATGGCAGAGGGGGAAACCACCCCAACCACGGGTTCTGAACCTATGGTGTTGGCAACTGATACTTATGTCCAGGGTGCATATTCTGCTTTGGATAATAAAAAACAGGAAAAACTTACCAATGATGCCAATGCTGGGAACAATATTTCCATTGATGATACAACCAAAAAAATTAATTTAGATTTATCTGGACTACCCCAGGTTAGTGGTGATTCCGCAAATGGTGTTTATGTCCTGACTGCAACGGTGGAAAATGGTGTTGTTACACTTAAATGGGAAAAGATAGAACGTGGTGGTAACCAGGTTCGTGACAACGACGTATAATATTTATATACCGTGAATTTTCTTTTTTTGTATGCTTATTTCTCGTGTGTCGCTCGCTTCGCTTGCGTATCCTACGCTACGCTTCGGATTCATTGCAGTTCCGATATTCATCGGGATGACAAAAAACACTTTGTGTTTGTTGTAAAAGGAAGAATAAAAAATCGTTTGTATGCGATTCGGTTTTGTGCTATAATTTGTGGGATAAGAAATGGAGAAATATATGAAAAAAATAATTCCTGTGATTTTAACAGTGCTGTCTTGTAATACTATGGCGGCAACTTTGACTAATGTGACGATTATTGATACCGGTAGTTCCGGAATGTATAACACGCGCACACATAAAAATAAAATGCATCAAAATAAAATGATTCGTCATGATATACGTAACCATGATAATGTCGCGTATGATGATATATATGAACCAAAAATCAAGCATGTTGAACATGCTAACCATAAACACGGTGATTTTGCACAACGTGATAATTGGTATATCGCTACCCGTGCAGAATTGGCATTTTGGAATTTTAAAGCAAAAGCATCTATAAATGAACCTGGATATGGTTTTGGTCCCGAAGAATCAGAATCTTATTCTTTTAAACCGGTATTCGGTGGAAACCTGTCGGTTGGTAAATGGTTTAATAATAATTGGCGCGGTGATATAGAACTTGGGTATTTGGGTTATATGTCTGATAAAGATAGTGGTGGTGAATTCGCTGTCCAGGCACCGTATGCAATGTTAAATGGATATTACAACTTTGATAATGGTTTGTATTTGGGTGCTGGTGCTGGTGTTGCTATGCCAATTATGACAATTGATGTCGTTGGAACTGATTGGCTTGAAAGTAATAGAAATAAAGTTGGTTTCGGCTTTATGGGCGGTGTAATGTTTGGTTATTCAACCGCATTAAGCGATACTGTTTCGCTTGATTTGCGTTATCGTTTGGCAGGAATAACAGGAACATCACATGAACGTGATTATAGGGGTAATGACGGTATATATACAGCCAAGGTCAAAGACGGTTTTATGTTATCTAATTCCATATCGTTGGGATTGCGATTTAATTTCTAAAAATATAAATGTTTTTAAAGCGCCGTATCGGCGCTTTTTGTTTTAGTATGCGTTTTTGTCATCGCGAGTGCAGCGTGGCGATCCAGTTGTAATAATGATAATGACATATTCACTGGATTGTCACGATCACCATCGTTCCCTCGCAATGACAAAGGGGGAAATGCTTAGAAATCAACACAAACAATGACAAAATTTTTTACAAATTCTTTAATAATTCATCAATGCGGGCGGCACGTTCCAATGTGTCGTCATATACAAACTTGATTTCTGGAACATATTTTTGATTCATGCGCGCACCCAATTCAAAGCGCACAGTTTTTGTAATTTCGTCTAATCTTTTCTGAATGGTTTCTGACTTGCCATCGTGTGAATAGTAATACAGTTTTACAAATTGCAGTCCACCATGCGAATCTGCATCAACAATCGATACACCCGATAGAATTTTATCATCACTATATTTGTCGCGTAAAATTTCCGCAACCAATGTTTGCACTTTGGATGCTATACGATTTCCACGATTAGAATTTTTTTGTCTTGATTGCATTTTTCTATGCCTTTTCTCTGATTGTAATGTAGCCCATATTCTGATATAATCAAGAAAATTATAAGGATTTGTTATGAAGTGTGTAGATTGCTTATTATCAAAGGCGGAAACGCGTGGTTATTGGTGGGTCGTTTTTATAATGACCGTATTTGAATCTGTATTCTTGTTCATTCCACCCGAAGTATTTATGACCCCCGCAATCGTCGCAAATAAAAAGCGCGCATTACCAATAACGGTTGCTGCCTCGCTGGGCTCAATCGTTGGTGGTATAATTGCGTATGCAATTGGTGTGTGGTTGTTTGATTCTGTGGGCGCGTGGTTGATTCAACAATTCGCATCTATGGATGCCGCTACTTATTTGGAACAGGTGCGCGCATTGGTTGATGAATGGGGCGTGCTTATTATCGTTGCAACCGCATTTACACCGATTCCTTATAAATTACTAGGTATTTGTTTGGGGTTTTTGAATTATCCTTTACTTATTTTTGTTGCTGTGTCCGCTATTTTCAGAACAGGTCGTTTTGCAATTGTTGGGGCGTTGCTTTATTTCTTTCAAGAACGTGCAAATAACATCGTTAAAAAGTATTTTTGGCCAATTACTATTGGCGCAATTGTTGCCGCACTGATTGGTATCGGAATCGTTGCAATTGTTTAATTTTTTGGTTGCGTTATGCCTTATACTTGTGTATCATTGCCGCAGGTAAAGGTTGTTTGATGAATCAAAAAAACATCAGAAATTTTTCTATTGTTGCACATATTGATCATGGTAAATCAACATTGTCTGATCGGTTGATTGAAATAACAGGCGGACTCGATTCGCGCGAAATGAAGGCCCAGGTGCTTGATTCTATGGATATTGAACGCGAACGCGGAATCACGATAAAGGCACAAACAGTGCGTTTGAATTATCGTGCTAAAAATGGCGAAGTGTACCAATTAAATTTGATGGATACGCCGGGTCATGTGGACTTTTCGTACGAGGTGTCACGCAGTTTGGCCGCGTGCGAGGGTGCAATAATTTTGGTTGATGCAACCCAGGGGGTCCAAGCACAAACACTGGCTAATGCTTATTTGGCGTTGGATAATAATTTGGAAATGTTGCCGGTGTTAAATAAAATTGATTTGCCGTCCAGTGATGTTGAATCAACGCGTGAACAGATTGCTGATGTTATCGGATTGGATGCGGGTGATGCGTTGTGCGTTTCTGGGAAAACAGGTGCTGGGGTGCCTGAATTACTCGAAGAAATTGTTGCAAAATTGCCGGCACCAAATGGTGATGAAAATGCCGCAACGCGCGCGCTACTTGTTGATTCTTGGTATGATTCTTATTTGGGTGTTGTTATTTTGGTGCGTGTTGTTGATGGTAAATTACAACGCGGTCAGAAAATAAAATTTATCGCAACGGGCGCGGAATATACGGTTGATAAAATCGGATACTTTACACCGAAAATGGTTGATGTTTCTGAATTATCAACTGGTGAAATTGGTTTTATTATTACAGGTATGAAAACGATTCACGATTGCAAGGTCGGTGATACTATCGTTGATTCAAAATGTGGTGGGGTTGCGTTGCCTGGGTTTAAACCATCTGTGCCGGTCGTGTTTTCTTCGTTCTTTCCAGTGTCGGCAGACGATTATCCAAACCTGCGTGAAAGTGCGGAACGTTTGGCTCTGAACGATGCATCGTTTGTGTTTACAACTGAAAAATCTTCGGCGTTGGGTTTTGGATTGCGCTGTGGATTTTTGGGTCTGTTGCATATGGAAATTATTAGCGAAAGGTTATCGCGCGAATTTAATTTGAATCTGATAAATACTGTGCCGAGTGTGTTATACAAAATTCATCTGCGTGGTGGTGGTGAAATGGATTTGGAAAATCCTGCGGATATGCCAGACCCAACCAGAATTGAATCTATTGAAGAACCATGGGTACGCGCAACAATTATGATGCCTGATAAATATATGGGCGGGTTGATGGAATTATGTTCCCAGCGACGCGGGGTTCAGGAAAATATTTCTTATGTTGGAAATCGTGCGGTGTTGACTTATCGTTTGCCATTGGCGGAAATTGTTTTTGATTTTTACGATAGGGTGAAATCTATATCATCGGGTTATGCATCATTTGATTATTCTGTGTGTGGATATGAAGTGTCTGATTTGGTAAAGGTTTCTATATTGGTAAACGAAGAAAATGTTGAACCGTTATCATTTATCTGTCATCGGTCTGTGGCGGAATCACGCGGTCGTCAAATTGTTGAACGACTTAAAGATTTAATTCCACGTCATCAATTTAAAATACCTCTGCAGGCGGCAATCGGTGGCAAAATAATTGCACGTGAAACTATTGCGGCATATCGCAAGGATGTGACAGCAAAATGTTATGGGGGGGATATTACGCGTAAACGTAAGTTGCTGGAAAAACAAAAGGAGGGAAAAAAACGTATGCGGACTTTCGGTAATGTAGAAATTCCACAAAGCGCATTTATTAACGCACTAAAAGTAGGTGAATAAAATGAATATAAAACAAATGTATTATGATTATAAATTTGCACGATCCCAAAAAGTAATCGCTAAACAGAAACTTGATGGTGCAATGATGGATATAAGCTCTTCTATGAATTTGTTGGCTTATGATGAGTGTATATATAATGAGATGAATTTACCAAAATGTATTAATTTAATTTTTATTGATTCTGATAGGGAAGTGTTGGTTCAACACTGTAAAAATTTTGATAAAGATTTAGATTGTTTAGAATGTAAAAATTGTAAGTATTATGATAAGCGTAAGTGTTATACGAAAACGGAAAAAGAATTTGAAATTGCGCAACAAAATGTAAAGGTTGCGCGTAGAAATCTAATAAATGATATAAAAAATATTTTTACATTGGGGCGATAAATGGCACATCAATTTTTCTTTAATTCTTATATCCTTGATAATTTACCTGCGCCAGCCAAGGGGTTTGATGTAGTTCAAGATTTGTCTGAACCACGTCTACGTATGTATATAACTTCACGTGGGGTAAAAACTTTTTTTGTTCGTAAACGTGTTCATGGAATTGATAAGAGAATTATTATTGGTAATTATCCGAATGTGGACATTGAAGATGCACGCGCTGTTGTGCCCGGGTTGTTAGATTCGGCGATAAAAAAGATTCCTGTACGACGTAAAAAAATTTCATTCAAAGAATTCATAGATGATTATGTAAAAAATCGTGTTCGTCGTTCTGAAGATTCATCTGTTAAATTAGTGCGTTCGATAAATATACATCTTTCTGATTTATTTGATAAAAACATTTCTGAAATTACCACGGATGATTTGAAAATAGTGTTGGGAAAAATAAAAGGGTGTGCGATTCCTGGTCGAATGCAAGAATTGCTAAATAGTGTTTTTAAGTATGCAATTGAAACAGGTTATGTTAAAAATAATCCTGTATCTGAATTGCCAAGGGTTGAAAAGCATACTCGCAAATGTCCTTTGACTATAAATGGTTTACACTCGTTGGTTCGCGCCATAAATCAAGAAGATATTCCCGTTATGCGTGCGGTATTTTTAATGTTGATATATAGTTTTCTACCAAAAACAAAAGTATTTTCTATGCAGTGGGATGATTTAGATTTTAATCATTACTTATGGCGTGATTGGCCGTTGTCCGATAGGGCGGTTGTATTATTAGAAAGTTTGCCTCAGGAAAATAGTGATTGGGTTTTTGTGGGACGGTGCAAAAATCATTTGGCGGATCCGCGTGTTGCGTGGGCGCGTGTTTGTGCACGTGCAAAAATACCAGAATTAACAATGGATGATGTCTATAAATTTATTATGCGACGCTTGGTTTGGGCGGCTGACCGTGAAGATGTGCGCGATAATATGAATAAATTATTAGATGATTTGTTGAGTAATACAATTGAATAGTTTTTGTCAAGTTTTGTTATTGTTTGTTATAATTCCTTGACACTATAATTATAAAATGATATTTTGTTGTGTATTGACGCTCGGGGTAGATGGGCACATAAGTTTAACTTAAACAAAGGATATAAAATGACAACTTTAGAACAAGTAAAAAAAATCATAGCTGACAAATTGGGTGTAGCAGAAGGTACAATCAAAGAAGATTCTGCATTTGTTAATGATTTGGGCGCAGATTCATTGGACGTTGTTGAATTCGTAATGGAGGTTGAAAAACAATTTAACATTACTATTCCTGATGAAGAAGCGGCAAAATTAGAAAAAGTTTCTGACGCTGTTAAATATATTGAAGCACATCAAAAATAATTTGAAGTGAGTTTTAATTTTAATCCGCTGGTTTTTACTGGCGGATTTTTTTCTGTATTTTTAATATGAAAAAGTTTATGATGTCTGCGTAATAATAAACAATAAAAGGTTATAAATATGAAAAGAGTTGTCGTAACAGGTATGGGTATAGTATCTCCAGTTGGAACTGGTGTTGAATATGCATGGAAAAATATTTTGGATGGAAAATCTGGAATAAGAAAAATTGATTTGTTTGATGTATCCCAGTTTGCATCGCAAATTGCTGGCGTTCCTGTGCGTGGTGATACACCGGGGTTATTTAATCCTGATTCTGTAATTGACCCACGTGAACAACGTAAAATGGATAAAACAATTGTTTATGGTTTGGTCGCCGTGGACGAGGCTATGCGTGATGCTAATTTAATAGATTATGATGGAGATAAAGAGCGTATTGGTGTTTCTATTGGTAGTGGTGTTGGTGGTTTGGGTTCTATTTGTGATATTGCACTGGGGTTGGAAAAAGATGGTCCACGTTTTGTAAGCCCATTTTTTGTGACGAAAGCGATTGTAAATATGACGGCTGGTTATACATCAATTCGTTATGGCCTGGGGGGACCAAATATATCTGTTGCAACCGCATGTGCGACAGGGTCACATTCTATTGCAGAAGCGGCACAATTCATAATGCATGGTGATGCAGATATTATGGTGTGTGGCGGAACCGAGGGTGCTGTTGTTCCAGTTGGACTCGCTGGGTTTGCAGCAATGCGTGCATTGTCAACGCGTAATGATGACCCAGAACATGCGTCACGTCCATGGGATAAAAACCGTGATGGTTTTGTGTTGTCAGAAGGAGCTGGAATTTTAGTGTTGGAAGAATATGAACATGCTGTTGCACGTGGTGCCAAAATTTATGCCGAGGTTGCAGGTTATGGACTGTCGGCGGATGCGCATCATATAACGGCGCCGGCACCAAATGGTGCGGGTGGGGCACGTGCGATGCGTGCAGCATTAAAAGATGCGAATTTGCAACCATCAGATGTTGACTATATAAATGCACATGGAACATCAACTGGATTGGGTGATGTTGGTGAAATGATTGCTGTTAGTGAAATGTTTGGTGGAACAAATGCGTGCATGTCATCCACAAAATCTATGACGGGACACTTGCTGGGTGCGGCTGGTGCGATAGAGGCAATATTTAGTATATTGGCCATTCGTGATAATATTGTTCCACCAACAATCAATCTGGATGATCCAATTGACGAAGTTGGTGATTTCAATCTGGTTCCAAATGTTGCACAAAAACGAAATGTTGATGTTGCGTTAAGTAATTCGTTTGGCTTTGGCGGAACGAATGCAACAATTGTGTTCAAACGCGTGAAATAAACTTGATTTTTGTTTTGAGCAATAGCATAATTTGTGAACTTTTATCGGAGTATAGCTCAGTCTGGTAGAGCGCTACGTTCGGGACGTAGAGGTCGCAGGTTCGAATCTTGTTACTCCGACCAAGGATTTCTGCTGATTTTTGCTTATAATATATTCAAAAAATATCATCAGTATTTTTGATTTGGAGCAAATATGGAGCAAAATATTCAAAATATCATGTCATAATTCTTGTGAAGAGAGCAGGTACAAGATTGTAATGTTTTATTGGTAGACATATTAAATAATCTGAAAAAATAAAAAACCTTAATCTTTCTAATCAGGTTAATCATATAAATATCACACTAAAAATATATTGCTTTCCAACCTTGTGAATACTATCATATCAAATGAAATATCCCATAGGTGGTTTTATTTTATTGCAATAAAAGGAGAAACTATGAAAAAATATGCAATTCTAACATCTGTATTAGCATTAACAGCTTGTGCAACTGGTGGTGGTTCTGGTGGTGGCAGTGTGCACAGTGAAGTGATGGACTATAGAACAAGTAATAGGAATGTTGTTAGTATGACAACTACAGATCCAGCAGATATGCAAGAAAATGTTAAAAAAATTGTGATGTCTGGTGAAACAGATACTGAGTATCTTAATGAAATAGGAACTTTGTTGAATGATCCTGCAACAACAGCTAGAGCAGCATTTTCTAAAGAAACTACTGGTAATTTAAAGTATGATAATGCAAGAGAATTGGTTGATGTTGCTTTTTGGTTGGCAAAAAATGATACCACAGAACAAGAAATTATTGATTTGTTTAATAGTCAAGAACAAATTGATAATAAAATAGTAAAAGGAAGAACAAAAATTCAAGCAGCCTTAAAATTGTTGTCTGGTAGTAATTGTTTTGTTGGTGGAAACGCTCAAGAAACAGCAGAGCGTATATTGGCTAGTAGAGCTAGTTTTGACCTTGATGAATTGCATAGAAACACAGATATATTAACATTAGATAATGCACACTTTATTATGTCATCTGCATCCAATGGTGATGAACAAGGAGGGTTAGATATAGTAAAGTTCAAATTGAATAAAGATTATAAAATTGTGGGTGTAACATCATATGCTCTTAATTCTGAAGAGATTGGGCACTTAGACACACAAGATACTTCAGATGATGGATATTTAAAAAGACAAGGAGATACAAATGTATTTAGTGTTGTTCAAGAAAGAGATGAAGAACATGGTGGACAAACTGTACATAAAAAATTAGAAGGAACAACAACAATTAAAACATATGGTCAGGACACCGGGAATAAATATTCAGATTTTGGACAATTTTTTGTTGATTTGAAAGAATATGAAAATGGTGAGTTTATAGGAAATTACAAATCGTATGAACCTTTTGCTGGTGGTTATGATGAAAAGAAAGTGGCACCTGATAAGGATACTACAATGACTTTTGTGGGTAAAGCAGTAGGAACAGTTCAAGGTATTGATGACACCAAAGATGAGTTGAAATTAGATGCACCTGCTACATTAAAATTTACTGAAGGTGATCAAACACTAATAATGGGATTTGGTGAAAATAATTGGTATGATGTTGAAGTTTATAAAGCGGCAAATGATGCCCCAGTCAACTTTAAATTTACAGGTGAAGCAAAAGATGAAAATTTTGCTTTGAAAGATATGGGTGGTGGCTCTAAGACTGTAACTATAGAAAAACCGGGTAATTACAATGGTACTGGTTATGATAAACAATCAGATTCAAAAGGTAAAATTGAAATAAATTATTATGGTGTTAATGGAGCCCCAGAAGAGTTTGCAGGTGTTGCACAATATGTTGAAAGTATTCCTTCAAAAGAGGGTGAAGTTAGGGTAAATATGGGTTTTGGTGGTGTTAAAACCAATCAGCCAGAATAATGAAAAAATACTTATATTTATCTTGTTATTGATCCAGCCCACTGTTTTGTGGGCTGGATCCGATAGTGATACAGAAAAAGATTCTGATACACAAGAAATTACTATGACAACCACAGAAGCAATGCAATTGGCGGGTGCTCTGGTTGAGAAAGGTGATTTTGAACATGCAAAACAAATATTAACAATGACACCTAAAATGGTCAATGGGTCTTTGGAAATTGAAAGGTGGTTTTTATGGTAATATTTATGACAAACATAAATTTGATGATTTATATTTTTATGCAAGTTCTGGTCTAAGATACATATGGTTCAAGGGTGATGTTTGGTTGGCACCTATGGCAACAAGAAGATTTTATGGTGGTGAAGGTTATAATTGGTCATATGGTGCAAAATTAGATACCAATTATGATATAACTAGGAAACTTTCAGCAGGTGTTTATTTAAGGTTTTTAGAAAATTCATATGATGATTATTCTGAATATATGGATGGACAAACATATTCAGGAACAGCCAGATTATTTTATGCCTTTAATTCAAGCATATATTCTTCATTAAGGTTTGGTTTAACAAGAGAAGAAGCAATAACAGATGTTTATAGTTATTGGCAACCAAGCATTGGTTTGGGACTGGGTGCAGAATTACCATGGGGTTTTCATATATATGCAGAACCAAGTCTTTATTGGACAAATTATGATGGGGCACAATATGTGGCATCAGATACAGGTTTTGTTAAAAAGACAGAAAAAGATATGACCCAAAGATATTCTGTATCTTTATCTAATAATAAATTTGATATATGGGGGTTTGTACCAACATTGACATTCAGTTATACAAAAAGAGATTCAAATCTTTGGCAAAGGGAATATGACAAAACAACCCTTGAATTTACAATGCAACAAAAGTTTTAGGTACAAAATAATCGTTTTTTGCTGGGAAGATTCTTGTTGCTCTAACCATAAAATAAAACCGCGTTTATCGCGGTTTTATTTTGTGTTATAACCTAACAGTAATGCGGTGATGTTCCTGTCTTTGATTGTTTTTGAGAATATTGCAATTGGAATAGTTTGTTTCTTTTCTGTACATGTATCTTCATCAAAGACTGTGCGATATAAATATCCAAACCTAGAAATTTTAGTTAAAGTTTCTTCTGCTATTTGTTGTTTAAAGTCATCATTTGGTGTGCTTGGATAATAATAGTAATAATTATCCTTTAAGACGTGTGATAAATCATATAAAAGGTTTGTATCCCATTTATACTTTTTTGCATTATCTGTGGGAACAAAATCTAGTTCTGTATGTATTAATTTTTCCAGTTTTGATGTGTATTTTTTCATGTTGTCCAAATATTCCAAATTTGTTTTTATATTGCCTATTTTCACAACACTTGTTTGTAAATCAGATTTTTTAATATATTTTGGACGATTTATATCGTAAAAAGTTTGTAGTGTTGTAAATGTGCAATCAGGAATTTCTAGATTTATTTCAGAAGTTTCTAAATGTGATATGGGTTCTAAATTAATTGCCAAAGGATACGGAATTATGGAATCTGTTAATGTTGATATTTGAACAATTTTGTGTTGGGTCACTGATTGGTATGTTAATACATTTTTATCCTGGGTTAAAAATAGGCAATGTGCAAATTTTAATGCTTCACGATCAGCTTTTAGTCTAAAGTATGATGTATATTCTATGTTGTGCTGAATGAATTTGATTATATCAGCATTTAATTTAATTATATGGACCATATTTTAATTTTCTATATTGTTGTATCCTACAATCAATCTCTGGCGATAGTGTATTATATAATGTAATCGTTTGCAAATAAAAATAATTCTGTCATAATCAAACCTATGTCACGCAAAATGATTTCTTTGATTAAAAAAAATATAAAGGGCTTTATATTACTCGCCATTTTGTTTTTTGTTTTCGTTGTTTGGGGAATTGTATCGGGCGTAAATTCAAGTCATACTTTTCAATTTGTTGTAAGTCCGGGTCAATCGGTGTCATCTGTTGCAAATTCATTAAAAGATGCTGGTATTATTGATTCTGTGTCATCATTTAAAATGGCTGTACGCCTACGGGGGGGGCGTGTCCATGCGGGTGATTATGATATACCACGCAAAGCGAGTGCATGGAAAGCAGCAACTATATTAGCATCGGGCATGGTGGCAACAACTGATGTTGTAATACCAGAAGGTCTAACCATAAAACAAATTAAAAATTTATTAAATCAAATGCCAACTTTATATGGTGATGTTGAATGTGCGGTTGGTAATACTGTACCAGTATGTAATTTACATGATGGCGATATTTTTCCTGATACTTATCGTGTCGCGCGTGGAACATCACGATTGGCAGTTCTGGATTTAGCGCGCAAAAAAATGATTTCTGTGCGCGAGCAAATCAAAATAAATAAATTGCCGTCACCACTTAAAAGTTGGAACGAAGTTTTAACACTAGCGTCTATTGTGCAAAAGGAAACACCGATGGCAAAAGAAATGCCAATCGTTGCTAGTGTGTATCTGAATAGGTTGAATAAAGGTATGCGCCTGCAAGCCGATCCAACGGTTGTTTATGCGTTGACCGGTGGCTTGGGTGATATGCGGGGGATGGCATTACTCTCCGGCCACCTGAAAATAGATAGTCCGTATAATACTTATAAAAATTCTGGGTTGCCACCGGCACCAATTTCTAATGTTGGTATTGCGGCAATTCGTGCGGTGCTATATCCTGCGGATACACATTATTTATTTTTTGTTGCTGATGGGCATGGCGGACATAAATTTTCTGATACTTACGAGCAACATTTGCGTAATCATGCAAAATGGCGTGAAATAAAAAAATCAAAAAAATAATTGTTGTGAGAATCCTAAAATTTCTTGTTGGTTTCTTGTGTGTCGTATAAATGTCAGCGTTTTTATTAGAAAACCTAGATTTTCCTTGACATTTAACGCACCAAGGGTTATAGTGATTGCGCTTTCCGTGTAATTAAGGAAAGAGAAAAACACAGAATACTGCGCTTTTTGGCAGATTTATAATCACGTTACGGCGTTGAAATAAGTCTGGGGGCGTGTTCTGTATAACAAAAAAAGTAAGAAAAAACAAAGAGATTTTGAATGCCAACAGTAAATCAACTGATTCGGAAACCTCGTAAGAAAGTTGCAGTTAAAAGTACTGCACCTGATATGATGGAAAATCCACAAAAACGTGGTGTTTGCACACGTGTGTATACAACCACACCTAAAAAGCCTAACTCTGCACAACGTAAAGTGGCCCGTGTTAAATTGGCTAACGGTCGTGAAGTGACGGCATACATCCCTGGCGAAGGTCATAACTTACAGGAACACAGTGTTGTTATGATTCGTGGCGGTCGTGTAAAGGATTTACCTGGTGTAAAATATCACATTATTCGTGGTGTTTTAGATACCAAGGGTGTTGAATCCAGAAAACAAGGTCGTTCTTTGTATGGGGCAAAAACTGCAAAATAATACATCTGTCGTTAGATAGGTGAGTAATCCAGGAAACTGGGTGAAGAAACAAAAAGGAAAATATAATGTCAAGACGTAAAGCTGCAACAAAACGTGAAATTTTACCAGATTCAAAATATAATAATCTGGTCGTTGCAAAATGTATAAATGTTGTTATGTGGGACGGCAAAAAAGAAGTTGCTGAAAATATTGTTTATGGTGCATTGGATAAATTAAAATCTATTGCCAAAGACGGTGATGAATTGACCACATTTTTAGAGGCTGTGGATGCTTTGAAACCATCTGTTGAGGTTAAAGGTCGCCGTGTTGGTGGTGCAACTTATCAGGTTCCTGTTGAGGTTCGTAAAGAACGTCAGCAAACAATGGCTTTGCGCTGGTTGGTTATGTTTGCACGTAAACGTGGTGAACGTTCTATGCAGGAAAGATTGTTTGGCGAATTGCGTGATGCTTTGAACGGTCAAGGTGGCGCGTTCAAAAAGAAAATTGATACTCATAAAATGGCAGAAGCGAATAAAGCGTTTGCTCATTTCCGTTGGTAATCTAAACAAAAGAAGGAAAAAACAATGTCAGTCGGAAAAACCGCACCTTTACATATGTATCGTAATATCGGCATTATGGCCCATATTGACGCGGGTAAAACAACTACATCTGAACGTATTTTGTTCTATACTGGTAAAACTTATAAAATTGGTGAAGTGCATGATGGCGCTGCAACAATGGACTGGATGGAACAAGAACAAGAACGTGGTATTACAATTACATCGGCCGCAACAACATGCTTTTGGCGTGATCACCGTATTAATTTGATTGATACCCCGGGGCACGTGGACTTTACTATGGAAGTAGAACGTTCTTTGCGTGTTTTGGACGGTGCTGTTGCTGTATTTGAATCTGTATCTGGTGTTCAGCCACAGACAGAAACCGTATGGCGTCAGGCAGATCGTTATAATGTTCCACGTATTTGTTTTATTAATAAAATGGACCGCGTTGGTGGTAATTTCTTCCGTTGTGTTGATATGATACGTGAACGTTTGGGGGCAAATCCATTGGTCGTTAATTTCCCAATCGGCGCAGAAGCAGATTTCAAAGGTGTTGTTGATGTTGTTGAAATGCGTTCTATTATTTGGGAAGATGAAAAAGGTTCTAATCCAATCTATGGTGAAATCCCAGCAGAATTAAAAGATAAAGCCGAAGAATTACACAATAAATTGATTGAAGAAGTTGTGACTTTGGATGATGAAATTATGGAAGCGTACATGGAAGGTAAAACCCCAGATGTTGCAACCATTAAAAAATTGATTCGTAAAGGAACAATCAATCAGAACTTTAACCCAATTTTGTGCGGAACTGCATTTAAGAACAAAGGTGTTCAACCATTGTTGGATGCGATTGTTGACTATTTGCCAAGTCCATTAGATGTTCCAGCTATTAAGGGAACAAAAATGGATGGTGAAACTGTTGCAGAACGTCATCCAAGCGATAAAGAACCATTTAGTGCGTTGGCATTTAAGGTTGCGAATGATCCATTCGTTGGAAACTTGATGTTTATCCGTATTTATTCCGGTAAATTAGTTTCTGGTTCTTATATCTATAACTCTAATCGCGATAAACGTGAACGCGTTGGTCGTATGTTGTTGATGCATTCAAACAATCGTGAAGAAATCAAAGAAGCGTCAGCTGGTGATATCGTCACTTTGGTTGGTATGAAAGAAACAATCACTGGTGATACACTTTGCGATGAAGCAAATCCAATCGTTTTGGAAAACATCCATGTTCCAGAACCTGTTATTAGTATTGCTGTTGAACCAAAAACCAAGGCTGATATTGAAAAGATGTCTTTGGGTTTGCAGGCATTGGCCAAAGAAGATCCTTCTTTCCGTGTTTCTGTGGACGAAGAATCTGGTCAAACTATTTTGGCGGGTGTTGGTGAATTGCATTTGGAAATTTTGGTTGATCGTTTGTTACGTGAATTTAAGGTTGATGTTAATGTGGGTGAACCACGTATTGCATACCGTGAAACATTCCGTAAACCTATCACCGAAGAATACACACATAAAAAACAATCTGGTGGTTCGGGTCAGTACGCTCAGGTGAAAATTGAATTTGAACCTTTGGAACCTGGCAAGGGCTATGAATTTGAAAACAAGATTGTTGGTGGTGCAATTCCAAAAGAATACATCCCAGGTGTAGAAAAAGGTTTAAAGATAGCACAACAGACAGGTGTTTTGATTGGCTATCCAACAGTAGATTTCAAGGCAACATTGGTAGATGGTAAATATCACGAAGTTGACTCTAATGTATTGTGCTTTGAAATTGCGGCGCGTGCTTGCTTCCGTGAAGCCATGAAAAAAGCATCGCCAAAATTATTGGAACCGATTATGAAACTTTCGGTCAATACACCGGAAGAATATGTCGGTGACATTATTGGGGACTTGAACAGCCGTCGTGGCCAAATCAATGGTATCGAAACACAATTTGGAAATCAGTTGATTTCTGCATTTGTTCCATTGGCCAATTTGTTCGGATATGTCAAGACCTTGCGTTCTTTGTCACAGGGACGTGCAAATCCGTATATGGAATTGTCTCACTATGACGAAGTTCCACAGAATGTTGCAGATGAGGTTATTAAAAAGCTAACAAAATAATAAAAAAAATTTGCGATTTCTAATTTCTGGTTTATTATTAAGCAAAATCGGATTTTAGAAATCGATTTAACAAGCCAAAGCCCAAGGAGAAAAAACTATGGCAAAAGAAAAATATGTAAGAACAAAGCCACATGTCAATATTGGTACAATTGGCCACGTTGACCATGGTAAAACAACTTTGACAGCTGCTATCGTACACTATTATGGTGTTGGTATTGACGCTGGTAAAGGTGTTGATCAAATTGATAATGCCCCAGAAGAAAAGGCACGTGGTATAACGATTAATACTTCACACGTTGAATATGAAACAGAAAATCGTCACTATGCACACGTTGATTGTCCAGGACACGCGGACTATGTTAAAAACATGATTACCGGTGCTGCACAGATGGATGGTGCTATTTTGGTGGTTGCTGCGACTGATGGTCCAATGCCTCAGACACGCGAACACATCTTGTTGGCACGTCAGGTTGGTATTCCAAAGATCGTTGTTTTCTTGAACAAATGTGATTTGGCAAACGATGCTGAATTGTTGGAATTGGTTGAAATGGAAATCCGTGAATTGTTGTCTGCTAATGACTTTGACGGTGAAAATGCTCCAATCATCCGTGGTTCTGCTATTTCCGCATTGGAAGGCAAAAATGATGGTTTCGGTAAGGAAGCAATTGATGCGTTGTTGAAAGCATGTGATGAATACATCCCAATGCCAGAACGTCCAGTTGATAAACCTTTCTTGATGCCAATTGAAGACGTATTCTCTATCACAGGTCGTGGTACAGTGGTCACAGGTCGTGTTGAATCAGGTACTATTAAGATTGGTGAAGAATGTGAAATCGTTGGCTTGCGTCCAACACAAAAAACAACAGTTACTGGTGTTGAAATGTTCCGCAAATTGTTGGATCAAGGTGAAGCCGGTGATAATGTTGGTTTGTTGTTACGTGGTACAAAGAAAGAAGATGTAGAACGTGGTCAGATTATCTGCAAACCTGGTTCTATCACACCACACACAGACTTTGAAGCTGAAGTTTATATCTTGACGAAAGAAGAAGGTGGCCGTCATACAGCATTCTTCTCTAACTATCGTCCACAGTTCTATTTCAGCACAACAGACGTAACAGGTACAATTACATTACCTGCAGATAAAGAAATGGTTCTGCCAGGTGATAACGTTCGTATCACAGTGCAATTGATTGCACCTATTGCTATGAACGAAGGTCGTCGCTTTGCTATCCGTGAAGGCGGACGCACAGTTGGCGCTGGTGTTGTATCAAAGATTATTAAATAACAACATTTGTCGAAATCGCTGGTTCAAAGAAATTTGAATCAGCGATTTCTGACGAAATAACAAAAATAAGGGAAACGAATAAATGGTACCAGCATCAAAGATTCGTATTAAATTGACAGCATTTGATCATCGTGTTTTGATTGAATCAGTTGATGAAATTGTTAAAACAGCAAAACGCACTGGCGCAGATGTCGTTGGGCCTGTTCGCTTGCCGACATTGATTAAAAAGTTTACGGTTAACCGTTCTCCACACGTTGATAAAAAATCACGTGAACAGTTCGAAATCCGCAATCATAAAGCGGTTGTAGATATTGTTAATCCAACCCCTCAGACAGTTGATGCCTTGATGAAGTTGGACTTGGCGTCTGGTGTAGATGTAAAAATTAAATTGTAAAGGTAAAATTGTTAGTGTTGATTTTAATCAACCTCTGACATAAAAAAAGGCATAAAAAAATGAAACGTAGCGGAATTATAACAACAAAAATAGGAATGACACGTCTGTATGATGATGCAGGTGTGGCACATGCAGTTACAGTTTTATCTGTGGGTGATTGTGCAGTTATTGGAAATAGAACACAAGAAAAAAATGGCTATGTCGCGAACATACTTGGGGTGTGCGAGGCAAAAGCAAAACATGTTGCAAAACCACAGGCGGTTGCTGCAGAAAAGGCGGGTATTAAACCATATCGCAAGGTTGTAGAGTTCCGCGTATCAGATGATTGTGTTATCCCAGCGGGAACACAGTTGGTCGCGTCTCATTTCGTTGTCGGACAATTTGTTGATGTCCAAGCGACTAGCAAAGGTAAAGGCTTCCAGGGTGCAATGAAACGTCATAATTTTGGCGGTAAAGAAGCGTCTCACGGTGTTTTAAAAGCACACCGTTCATTAGGTGGTACAGGTATGCGTGAATGGCCTGGCCGTGTTCTGAAGGGCAAAAAGATGTCCGGTCAGATGGGTAATGAAATCGTCACTGTTCAAAATTTGAAAGTATTTGGAACAGATGATGTTGAAAACTTAATCTTTGTAGAAGGTGCAGTTCCTGGTGCGAATGGCACATTCGTGTTAGTAACAGATGCTGTTAAAAAAGAAAACAAAGATTTACCAGTTCCAACAGTTGCTGCAAAAGCACAAGAAGTTGAATCTGAACCAGTAGCAACAACCGAAACAGAAACTGTTGCGGAATAATAAAGGGCGACAGAAGGTGAATAAAATGCAAGTAGATATTATAAATTTTGATGGCAAATCAGTTGGTAAAATTGAATTGCAGGACTCTATTTTTGGAATTGCCCCACGCGCAGATATTTTGCATCGTGTTGTTACATGGCAACGTGCAAAATCCCGCGCAGGTACACATGCAGTGAAAACTGTTTCTGATGTGGCCGGCAGTGGTAAAAAAGCATTTAAACAGAAAAAGACAGGTAATGCACGTCAGGGTGAAAAATACAATGTTCACATGCGTGGCGGTGGTGTTGTTCATGGACCAGTTGTTCGTGATCACGCAATCGATTTGCCAAAGAAAATTCGTTCTTTGGGCTTAAAGATGGCATTGTCTTCTAAATTACAAGATGGTAATTTGATTGTTATTGATTCTGAAAAATTAAAAGAAGCAAAAACAAACGCATTTGCAAAACAATTGAAAAAATTGAATTTGACATCTGCATTGTTTGTTGGTGCCTCAGAATTAGATGACAACTTTAAGAAATCTGCTGCAAACATCGCAAATGTTGATGCTTTGCCAACAATCGGTTTGAATGTTTTAGATGTTTTGAAACATGAAAAATTGGTTTTGACCGCAGATGCAGTTAAATCAGTAGAAGCCAGATTGGCGTAACAAAAGGTTTGAAAAATGGCAGAAAAGAAAGTATCCGAAAAGAAAATCGTTGCGACAGCTGGTGCATATGATATATTGGTACGCCCGATCATTTCCGAAAAGGCTGCACAATTATCTGAAAGCAATGGCATCGTGTTTGAAGTTGCACCAAAAGCAACCAAGACTGATGTTGCAAAGGCTGTTCAAGCAATTTACAATGTTAAACCAACCAAGGTCAACATTGTTGTTACCAAGGGTAAAGTGAAGACTTTCCGTGGTCGTAACACCGGAACACAGCGCACGGTTAAAAAAGCGTATGTATCTTTGCCGGCAGATGCAAAATTGGATTTGTCCGCAGAAGTAAAATAAAAAAGAACCGCTTTGGCAGAGAACCTTGAAAAAAAGATGTTAGTGTCAAAGCATAAACAAAGGTAAGAAAAAAATGGCATTAAAACATTATAAGCCAACAACACCAGGAAACCGTGGTCTGACCCAGGTCGATCGTAGCGGTTTATATGCTGGTGCACCTGAAAAGTCTTTGACTGTTGGCTTAAAGTCCAAAGGTGGACGTAATAATTTTGGTCATGTCACCGTTATGCATCAGGGTGGTGGTCATAAACGTAGTTATCGTTTAATTGACTTTAAACGCAAGAAAATGGATGTTCCTGCGACAGTTGTTCGTTTGGAATACGATCCAAACCGTACTGCGTTTATTGCATTGATTGAATATAAAGATGGCGTAAAATCTTATATTTTGGCACCACGTGATTTGAAAGTTGGTGATGTTATCGTATCTGGTCAACACGAAGATATTAAACCAGGTAATGCAATGCCATTGAAAAATATGCCAATCGGTACAATCGTACATAACGTTGAATTGAAACCAGGTGCTGGTGGTCAGTTGGCACGCAGTGCTGGTTGCTATGCTCAGTTGATGGGTAAAGACGGCGTTTATGCTCAGATTAAAATGAACAGCGGTGAGTTGCGCAAAGTTCATTCCGATTGTTTGGCAACTGTTGGTAGTGTTTCTAATCCAGACCAACGTAATGTCAACTTGGGTAAAGCCGGTCGTGCACGCTGGTTGGGTGTTCGCCCATCAGTTCGTGGTATGGCAATGAACCCGAACGATCACCCAATGGGTGGTGGTAATGGTCATTCAAAAGGCCACGAACCAGTATCACGTACAGGTATTCCAGCCAAGGGATATCGTACCCGTAGCAATAAACGTACTGCAAAGATGATTATCCGTAGCAGACATTTGGCAAAGAAAAAATAATAAATAAACGGAGTAAATGATGTCTCGTTCAGTATGGAAAGGTCCTTATATTCATCCTTCTATCTTGAAAAAGGTAGCGGTTGCGGTGGAAAAAAATGACCATAAACCAATTAAAACATGGTCCCGTGGTAGTACAATCGTACCACCAATGGTAGGTTTAACATTTGAAGTTCATAATGGAAACAAATTTATCCCTGTATCAATCGTAGAAGATATGATTGGTCATAAATTGGGTGAATTTGCCCCAACACGTACCTTCAAAGGTCACGCAGCAAATAAAAAAGCGGCTGCAGCAGCAGGTAAGAAATAAGGGGGATTAAGTTATGACAGAAAGATATGGTATTAAAGAAAATCAAGCACGCGCATTCAACAAAATGATTCGCGTTAGCCATCAAAAACTGAATTTGGTTTGCGATATGGTTCGCGGTTTGCCTGTTGATCATGCGGTTGATGTTTTGAAATTTTCAAAGAAACGCGTTTCTGATGAAGTCTTAAAGACTTTGTTGTCTGCGGTTGCAAATGCAGAAAACAACAAGAAATTGCCAGTAGAAAGCCTGTATGTCAAAGAAATTTGGTGTGGCAAAGCACTGACAATGAAACGTATTATGGCTGGTCCACGTGGCAGTGCACGCCCAATTTTGAAACCATTTTCTAATTTGACAATTGTCTTGGAATCTGGTGCTGTGGCGAAACCTGCTAAAAAGACAGTAAAACAAGAAACAAAAAAAGATAAATAAAGAGGGTAATAAAAATGGGACAGAAAGTATCACCAATTTCATTACGCGAATTTATCAACAAGATTACTGATTCTCGGTGGATTGCTGGTAAGAAAGACTATGCAAATTTGCTGGCTGAAGATATCAAAATTCGCAAATTCATTGAAAAGAAATTGAAAAAAGCAGGTTTGGCAAAAGTCGTTATTGAACGTTTTGCTAAAAAAGTAGTTGTGACAATTCACACATCTCGTCCAGGTATGATTATTGGAAAAAATGGTGCTGATATTGAAACACTGCGTAACGATATTAAAAAGTTGGTCAAAAATGATCAGGTTGTTGTGAACATCTATGAAGTTCGTCGTCCTGATTTGAATGCTCAATTAGTTGCACAGGGTATTGCACAACAGATAGAAGGCCGTGTTTCTTTTAAACGCGCAATGAAGAAAGCTGTTCAAAATGCTCAAAAGGCTGGCGCCCAGGGTATCAAAGTTATGTGTTCTGGTCGTTTGAATGGTGCTGAAATTGCACGTAGCGAACAAATCCGTGAAGGTCGTATTCCATTGCATACATTACGTGCAGATATTGATTATGCAGCAATTCAAGCAAAAACGACATACGGTGTTGTTGGTGTAAAAGTTTGGATTTACACAGGTGATGTTGTAAACAAAGAAAAATTGGCATCTGAAATGGCACGTCCAACAGAATATGCCGGAACAAGTGAAAGAAAAAGTAAATAATAGAGGGTCTTGATCATGTTAATGCCAAATAAAACAAAATTTCGCAAACAACACAAAGGCCGTATTCACGGCGTCGCCAAGGGCGGCAGCGAATTAGCTTTTGGTTCTTTTGGATTGAAAGCATTGAGTCCTGAACGTGTAACCGCACGTCAGATAGAAGCAGCACGTCGCGCAATTACCCGTCATATGAAACGTCAGGGTAAATTGTGGATTCGTATATTCCCAGATGTGCCTGTTACCACAAAACCTGCACAGGTTCGTATGGGTAAAGGTAAGGGTGCTGTGGAATACTGGGTTTGTCGTGTTAAACCAGGTCGTATCTTGTTTGAAGTGGACGGTGTTAAACCAGAAGTAGCATGCGAAGCATTTGCTTTGGCTGCTGCTAAATTGCCAGTTAAAACAAAAGTCGTTGAACGTAAAATCAACTAAAAAGGTGAATTAAGATGGCAGAAAAGAAAGTACAAAAAGAAGCTTTAACCAAGGAAGCATTGCAAAGTAAGTTAGTTGATTTGAAAAAACAACAAATGAATCAACGTTTTCAACTTGCAGCGGGTCAGATGCCTAAAACACATGTTATGCGTCAAACTCGTCGTGAAATCGCACGTGTGAAAACAAAACTGAACGCAGATAAAAAATAAGAGAAAATGCTGATTTTGGTTGAGATTTCTAAAAAATAGTGTATCATATGCCGAAATCGGGTAAAAATATAAGGAAATAGTTATGCCAAGACGTATACTGCAAGGAACCGTTACAAGTACAGCAAATGACAAAACCGTCGTCGTAGAAGTTGAACGTCGTTTTCGTCATCCTTTGTATGGTAAGTTCGTAAAGCAGAACAAAAAATATAAGGCCCATGATGAAGCAAACGAATATAAAGTTGGCGATATCGTGGCTATCGAAGAACATCGTCCAATATCCAAAACAAAATCTTGGGTTGTAAAGGGTCGCGTTGGTGTATCCAAGGACGGTACAGTAGAAGTGGCGGAATAAGTCACAAAATAAACAGGTTCTTTGAGGTCGTGTAAGACAGTCGGAACCTATGAACAAAGCGGTGGGGGATTGCCCCGCTTGCAGGAAAAGGGTAAAAAAATGATTCAAAATGAAACAATTATGACCGTTGCAGACAACAGTGGTGCACGTAAAGCTATGTGCATCAAGGTTTTGGGTGGTTCACACCGTCGTTATGCAACTGTCGGCGACAAAATTGTTGTTGCTATCAAAGAAGCCATACCACGTGGTAAGGTTCAAAAAGGAACTGTACAACGCGCTATTATCGTTCGTACAAAATTCCCAGTAAAACGTCCAGACGGTTCTATTATCCGTTTTGACGATAATGCTGTTGTGTTAATCAATAAAAATAACTTTGAACCAATCGGAACACGTATCTTTGGACCAATTGCGCGTGAAGTTCGTCGCAAATATGATGTTCAAAAGATTGTGTCTTTGGCACCAGAAGTATTGTAATGTCAACGCAAAAGAGGATTGAAAATGAAAATTAAAAAAGGCGACGAAGTCGTAGTTATATCTGGAAAATACAAGGGCGTCAAAGGCAAAGTGCTAGAAGCGCGTGTATCTGAATCCCGCGTTGTGGTCGAAGGTGTTAACCGTCACAAATGGCACATAAAACCAACACAGGAACAAGCAGGTCATATCGTTGACCGCGAGGCACCTATCCATGTATCAAATGTTGCATTGGTTGATCCAAAAACAAAAAAACCAACACGCGCAGGATACAAAATGGAAAAAGGAAAAAAAGTTCGTGTTTCCAAAAAATCTGGGGCCGAATTGTAAAACCTGTTTCCGCTGTTACGGAAACTAAACGTTAAGGAATAAAAAAATGCAAAGCAGATTGCGTGAAATTTATGAAAAAGAAATTGTACCTGAATTGGTTAAAGAATTCGGTTACAAAAATATGTTTGCTGTGCCAAAGTTGTCCAAAATCGTTTTGAATATGGGCGTTGGCGAAGCTGTATCGGATAAAAAGAAATTGGATGCTGCGGTTGTTGATTTAACCGCTATTGCTGGTCAGAAACCTGTTGTAACACATGCAAGAAAATCAATCGCAACATATCGTTTGCGTGAAGGTCAAGCGATTGGAACCAAGGTAACATTGCGCGGTAAAAGAATGTATGATTTCTTGGATAAACTGATTACCGTTGCGTTGCCACGTGTAAAAGATTTCCGTGGATTGTCAAAATCTAAATTTGATGGTCGTGGAAACTATGCGTTTGGTATCAAAGAACACTTGATATTCCCAGAAATTTCTGTTGATAAAATTGATTCTATACGTGGTATGGATATCGTAATTGCAACAACAGCAAAAACTGACGAAGAAGCGCGTGCATTGCTGACCAAAATCGGCTTGCCATTAGTTTTGAAATAATATAGAGGAAAAATAAGATGGCTAAATTAGCATTGATAAATAAACAACACAAACGTGAAAAATTGGTTGCACAATATGCGAAAAAACGTGAAACAATCAAGGCAAAAATGTCTGTGAATGCGACACCTGATGAACGTATGGATGCAATGAAGAAATTGGCAAAATTGCCACGTAATTCAAACCCAACACGTTTGCATAATCGTTGTTCTGTGACCGGTCGTGCACGTGGTTATTCACGTCTGTTCGGTTTGTGTCGTCAACAGTTGCGTACAATGGCATCCGAAGGTAAGTTGCCAGGCGTACGTAAATCTAGTTGGTAAAAACAAGAATACCAGTTGTGGACAATGCAACTGGGGGTAATGCGAAAATAATTTCGCAACTTAAGGAGTAAAAAAGATGTCATTATCACACCCAATCGGAGATATGCTGACCCGTATTCGTAATGGTCAGAATGCCGGTAAAGAATTTGTAACTGTTCCAAACAGCAAATTGCGTGCAGCAGTTTTGACTGTTTTAAAGGACGAAGGTTTTATTACTGATTTCAAAAAAGAACAAATTGACGAACATCGCGCTAATTTGGTTATTGAATTAAAATATGTCGGCGGCAACGGCGCAATCCAAGAGATTTCTGTTGTGTCAAAGCCAGGTCGTCGTGTTTATTCAGGTTGTGCCAAAATGCCAAGAGTGTTAAACGGTTTGGGTATTGCTATTGTTTCAACACCCCAGGGCGTTATGACAGATCATAAGGCACGTTTGCTGAATATCGGCGGCGAAGTATTGTGCAAGGTTATATAATAGAAATAAGGATGAAGAAATGTCTCGTGCAGGAAAATATCCAGTTGAATTAAAAGATGGTGTATCGGCTGTTATTACTGATAATGCTATCGTCGTTAAAGGTCCAAAGGGTGAATTGAAAATTGCTTTGGATACAAAACATGCCGGATTGGTTGATGTTAAAATTGAAAACAACCAGGTTGTTGTAACACCAAAAGATGATACTGACAAAGCATCACGCGCTATGTGGGGAACTATGACCCGCAATGTTCGCAGTGCTGTTGAAGGTGTAACAAAAGGTTTTGAAAAAGCCATGTACATGAATGGTGTTGGTTATAAAGCATCCGTTAGTAGCAATAAATTGGTATTGAATGTTGGCTTTTCACATGATGTTGTTATGGAAATCCCAGCAGGTTTATCAGTAGAAGTGACAGCACCAACAGAATTTACAGTCAAAGGTATTGATAAATGTTTGGTTGGCTTGTTTGCTGATAAGATACATAAAATTCGCAAGGTTGATCCTTACAAAGGCAAAGGCTTATTCTATAAGGGTGAACATATCAACCGCAAAGAAGGTAAAAAGAAATAATAACTAAAAAGTTTCCGCTGTTACGGGGACTATAAAAAAAGGAAAAAAAATGTTAAAACATTTGACTACAGATGAAAGACGCAAAACCGCAAATCGTGGTGCGTTGAAAAGAAAAAATCCTGGCAAAATTCGTTTGTCAGTATATCGTTCCGGTCGTCATATTGAAATACAAGCCATTGACGATGTAAAAGGACACACTATTTGTGCAGCATCTTCCAAGGAAAAAGGCTTTGCCGGTAAGGGGTGGAATGTCGCCGGTGCAGAATTGGTTGGCAAGGCGTTCGCAGAACGTGTTGTTAAAGCAAAAATTGCAGACAACTGCTATTTTGATCGTGGTGGTTATCGTTATCATGGTCGTGTAAAAGCTCTGTGCGAAGCAGTTCGTGCAGGTGGTGTGAATATCTAAGCGGAAATAACGGAGTATTATAATGGCACGTTTTGATGATAAAAAATTGCAGACAGATAATTTGGTAGATAAATTAGTATCTATCAACCGTGTATCTAAGACTGTAAAAGGTGGTCGTAACATGTCTTTCTCGGCGTTGGTCGTCGTTGGGGACAAAGCAGGCCGTGTTGGTTTTGGTAAAGGTAAAGCATTGGAAGTTCAAGCAGCTGTTCAAAAGGCTACCAAGGCTGCAAAGGCAAAAATGATTCGCGTTCCTTTGAAAGAAGGTCGCACATTGCATCACGATATTTCTTCTAAATATGGTGCAAGTAAAATGGTTTTGCGCAGTGCTGTTCCTGGTACTGGTATTATTGCCGGTGGTGCGTTGCGTGCGGTGTTTGAATGCTTAGGCGTTCAGGATATCGTTGTGAAATCTCAAGGTTCTAATAATCCAAACAACATGATTCGTGCTGTGTTTGGTGCATTTGCAAAAATGAATTCACCAAAGGCTGTGGCTGCACGTCGCGGTAAAACAGTTGCTGAAATCATCGCTGGTCGTGATGGTAAAAAATTAGAAGCCTCAGCAGAAGTTGCTGAATAATAAAAAAACCGAGTACATAAACTTGTTTTATGTGCGATATAGACTATATAAATAGTCGTAGGAACATAAGGATAAAAAAATGAAATTAAATGCATTGATGGATAACAAAGGCGCACGCCAAGATATCAAACGCGTTGGTCGTGGTATGGCATCGGGTTATGGTAAAACATCTGGTCGTGGTAACAAGGGTCAGAAAGCACGTGCGGGTTCACGCAAACAGGCAACTTTCCAAGGTGGTCAGATGCCGATTATGCGTCGTTTTCCAAAATTTGGTTTTAACAATCCTTTTGCAAAAGAATATGTCACAATCAATTTGGGTGATATTGAAAAATTCATCAAATCTGGCAAAATTAATGCAAAAGAAACAATCACAATTGATTCTTTGTTGAAAGCAAAAATTATCAATCGTAAATTGTCTGGATTGAAAGTTTTGGCCAAGGGCGAAATTAAATCTGCTGTGAACGTTATCGCAGATAAATGGTCCAAGTCAGCCGAAACAGCAATCGTAAAAGCAGGCGGTTCAATCAAAAATAAATAATTTTGTTCAACAAAAGTCAAAGCGTAATGAGATATCTAAAAAATTTCTTCAAAAACCTTAGTGATTTGCAAAAACGCATTTTGTTTACTTTGGGCGCGTTGATTGTTTATCGTATTGGGTCGTTTATTCCACTGCCTGGTGTTAATGCATCGGCAGTGTTACATTTGTTTACAGGCGACAACAATATGATGGGTATGTTTGATATGTTCGCAGGCGGTTCGCTTTCGCGCATGTCTGTGTTGGCATTAAACATTTTCCCATACATTTCAGCATCTATCGTTTTACAATTGCTGACCGCAACTAGCAAAACTTTGACTGATTTGCGCAAAGAGGGTGAATCAGGTCGTATCAAAATCAACCAATATACACGTTATTTGGCGGTTGTTTTGGCGATTGTTCAAGGTTGGGCGGTTGTTCGTGGTTTGGAAGTAATGGCACCACAAAATGGAATGGCTGCGGTTGTAAATCCAGGATTGGCGTTTGAATTGTCTGCGATAATTGCGCTGGTTGGTGGAACGGTATTTGTTATGTGGTTGGCTGAACAGATTACTGCACGTGGTATAGGCCAGGGCGCATCTTTACTGATTTTCGCTGGTATTATTGCCCAGGTTCCATCAGGTGTTGGTAAAATCTTTTCACTTGGTTCGGTTGGTCAAATGTCACCGGCAATGATTGCTTTGGTTATTGGTTTTGTTGTTGGTATCGTTGCTTTGATTGCTTTATTTGAACAGGCCCAGCGTCGTATTCAGATTTTATATCCACGTCAGGTTATGGCGAACGGTGTTGTGAATACAAATGCGTCTTATTTACCAATCAAGATAAATATGTCTGGGGTTATGGGACCGGTTTTCGCATCCAGTATTATGATGTTGCCGGCATTTATTCAGCGCTTTGTCCAAAGTGATAAATTGATTGTGCAACAGATTATGGGTTTCTTTACATATGGTGCATGGTCTTATATAATCTTGTACACTTTACTGATTGCGTTCTTTGCGTATTTTCAGACTTCGGTTATGTTTAATTCCGAAGAAACCGGTAATAACCTAAAGAATATGGGTGGATATGTTCCAGGTGTGCGTCCGGGCGAACAGACTGTTCATTATTTTGATGATGTTGTGTCGCGCACAACTGCGATTGGTGTTTTATATTTAATTGTCGTATGTGTGGTTCCAATTATATTGAATACACATATGGGAATGCCATTGGCCATTGGTGGAACCAGTGCGTTGATTGTGGCGGGTGTAATTTTGGATACGGTGAACCAGGTTCAATCGTATTTGGTTGCCAAACAGTACAGCAGTATTGCTGGTAGCGCCCAAAAGAAAAGTCGTTTTCGTTAAACCGAAAATGCAAAACAATTTGACATTTGACACATTGTTTATAAAATAGTGCGGCAAGTGTGAAAAAAGTAAACTAATAAAGGATAAATAAAAATGGCACGTATAGCAGGTGTTAACATCCCAACAGAAAAGCGCATTGAAATTGCGTTGCAATACATCCATGGCATTGGGCCAGCACGTGCGGCACAAATTTGTGCAGCATTGAAATTAAAAGATGGGTTGCGTGCAAAAGATTTGACTGATGAAGATGTTATCAAAATTTCAAATTATATTGAACAAAACTTTAAAGTAGAAGGTGATGTTCGTCGCGAAGTTGCAATGAATATCAAACGTCTGCAAGATTTAAAAACATACCGTGGTTTGCGCCATCGTAACCGTTTGCCGGTTCGTGGTCAACGCACCCAGACAAATGCACGTACGCGTAAGGGTAAACGTGTTGTTGTTGCGGGTTCTGCAACCAAGGGTAAATAATAATAACAGGTAGAGATTAACACGATAGTTAATTGAAGACATCTAAAAAGGAATAAATAATGGCAATAAATAAAAAGAAAGTTGTGAAAAAAGTATCGCATGGTATTGCACACATTGTCGCAACAAATAATAATACACGTATCACAATCACAGACCAATCTGGTGCTGTGTTAACATGGGCAACCGCAGGGGCAAACAATTTTAAGGGTGCCAAGAAATCTACGCCTTATGCTGCAACAGTTGTAGCGGACGCGGTTGGCAAGAAAGTTGCAGAAATGGGCATGAAGACAGTTGATGTATTAATGCGCGGTATTGGTCAGGGTCGTGAATCAGCGGTTCGTGGTTTGGCGAATGCAGGATTGATTGTTCAATCTATTACTGATACGACACGTATTCCACACAACGGATGCCGTCCAAAGAAAGTTCGTCGTGTTTAATAAGACAATAAAAAAATCGCCGTTTCGGCGATTTTTTATTACTAAAAAGTCCTTTACTTAAAATTTGTAAATAGTGTATAATCGATTCGTCACAGGTGATTTACTTGTGATGGGGTGTAGTAACCTTAAAATTCAGACGGTATAACTAATTATACTGATAAATGACTCCAATCTATTGGGTTGGAGGGTGCGCCGAATATAAAGAATAGGTGCCACTATTTTTTCTGAATTATAGTTACTAACCTCCAACCACCTTAATTTGATTATGGTGGTTTCATTTTGTATCCATGGGGGGTAATTTTGCGGCGCTTTTTATGCGTATTTTGTATGTTGTTTCCATTGTCTGTATTCGCCACAGATACTTGCCCCGCCGGTTACCAACCCGCCGAATATATAGAATTGGAATATATAGAATCCACCGGAACACAGTATATTGATACGGGAATATATACCAGTGATGTAGATGAAATATATTTAAGAATTCAATGCACACGATATAATCAGGGGTATTTTATTGGAGATGGTAATAGTGTAATGAATCGTTATAATTATATTGGTATTCACAATGCTTTTAGTAGTAGTTTTGGTGAAAATTGGGGAAGTGAAACAAATTGGACAAAATTTAATGTTCCTTTTGATACAAATGTTCATGAAATTAAAGTGGCAATAAATCCTGTTCCTACGTTTTTCTTTGATGGTAGTTTGGTTGCTACCCAAAGTACATATGCTACTCCATCTCAAACTTTGAAACTTATTATAAATAATAATGTAGCAGGTTCAAATAATAGACCTTATGCAATGTATTATTCTGTGAAATTATCAAGAAACAATCAATTAATCCGTGATTTTATCCCTGTTCGCAGATTGCCCGATGGTGAGATTGGAATGCTTGATAGGGTGAGCGGTAAATTTTACGGTAATGATGGCACAGGCGAATTTATTGCAGGTCCAGAAATAGAGGCTAGTCAAAGTTTTATCACAGATGAAAACGGTGATGTTGTTTGTGTATCGTGTCCCGCAAATACATATAAACCCAATGCTGGAAATACAGAATGTACAAAGTGTCCCGAACATACATTTTCACCGGTTGGGTCCAAGGAACTTGGTGATTGTGCCAAGATTTTGCGTGTAAAAGATTATGTTGTTTATATGCCACTCGGGAAACGGACCGAACATGGTTTATGTGTAATGTCGGACGGTAAAAAATATTGTGCTGATGTTTATGAACGACAATAAAAAAAATCGCCGAAACGGCGATTTTTTTAATAACCACAACGATTACACCTTGGTTCAATTACATGACGTTCACTGTATGTGCCAACTGGCTTATAAATAGTGACAGGTTCAAATACTTGGTAATGCTCAATTACTTCTGTGTAGTCTTTTACGCGAATTTGTTTTTTCTGGCATTTTGAACATTTGGAACATTTCTTTTTTACAACAGGTTGTTTAACAACATATTCTGTTACAACAGGTTCGCGAATCGCTGGGGGCACCATCATAGGTTGTTCTGATTTTGTTGTTTGACCGATGAAATAGTTCTCAAAACCGTCATCAGATGCGTTTGCACTGCATACGATTCCAACAATTAAACCGACAAATAAAATTTTCTTCATAATAATATCCTTTTATGTAAGTTTGTAAGGTTATGTTAGTATAAAAAAATCGTTTGTCAAGTATTGTGTGGTGTATAAAAAATGGTTGTTTTTCCTATTTAATTATTTGACTTTTGGTAAAAAACAGTATAAAATTTTTGCGCTATGCATTTAGCATGGTGCCGTGTGGCGAAAATAATAAACTAAGCCGAATGGAGTAAAAATATGATTGAAAAGAACTGGATGACTTTGATTAAGCCTAAAAAACTTACTATCAAGTCTGATGAAAATAATCCAAATATTGCTGTATTGGTCGCAGAACCACTTGAAAAAGGTTATGGTTTGACATTGGGAACCGCTTTGCGTCGTGTCCTGTTGTCTTCATTACAGGGTTGTGCCCCAGTATCTATTAAAATAGATGGTGTTCAACACGAATTTAGCAGTTTGTCTGGTGTTCGTGAAGATATCACAGATATTATTTTGAATTTAAAGGGTGTTTATTTCAAGGCACTGACCGAAGGTCAACATAAAGCATACCTGAAAGTAAAAGGTCCTGCGGTTGTGACATCCGGTATGATTGAAACATCAGGTGGTGTCGAAGTTATGAACAAAGATGTTGAAATTTGCAATTTGGACAAAGGTGCATCTTTGGATATGGAAATTACACTTGAGACAGGTCGTGGATATGTTCCTGCAACAGCGCATGCTGACAATTTGCCATTGGGGACAATTCCAGTAGATTCTATCTTTTCTCCAATTTTGAATGTTGCAACTGCGGTTTCTGAAACACGTGTTGGTCAGTCAACTGATTTTGATAAACTGGAAATGACTGTTAAA
Source organism: Candidatus Enterousia sp. (assembly GCA_045616625.1). Taxonomy (GTDB): domain Bacteria; phylum Pseudomonadota; class Alphaproteobacteria; order Rs-D84; family Rs-D84; genus Enterousia. The sequence continues at coordinate 3,486 of JAZLHA010000012.1, read as the reverse complement.
ACAAACGGTGCTGTCACACCCGAAGATGCAATCGCATTTGCTGCACGTATTTTGACTGATCAATTGCAAGTCTTTATTAACTTTGAAGATCCAGCGATTGTAAATGCTGCTGCTGAAGATGAAAAAGCAAAAGATGTTTTGCCATTTGATCCAAAATTGTTGAAGCATGTTGATGAATTGGAATTGTCTGTTCGTGCAAACAATTGCTTAAAGAACGACAAAATCAATTGGTTGGGTGAATTGGTTCAAAAGACTGAAAACGATATGTTGAAAACACCAAACTTTGGCCGTAAGTCTTTGAATGAAATCAAGGCTCAATTGGAAGCAATGGGATTAGGCTTAGGAATGGAAGTCCCAGGTTGGCCACCAGAAAATATTGCTGAATTGTCAAAAAAGTATGAAGATCCTTATAAATAAGGGTTATGAAAAATGTCTGCGATACTGAAAAATATTTTTAGGTCGCAGACCGTCTCAACAAATCCCTGAATTTTCGGGGCAGAACAAAATAAAGGAGTAATCTGATGAGACACATGAAAGCGGGTCGCACGTTTAATCGCGATACTAACGCACGCAAGGCTATGTTTAATGGTCTGTGCAAAAATTTAATTGAACGGGAACAAATCAAAACTACATTGCCAAAGGCAAAAGACCTGCGCGGTGTTGTCGAAAAAATGATTACCCGTGCCAAGGTTGATTCTGTTGCAAATCGTCGTTTGATTGCATCTGAATTGGGCAATGGTTGTGATGCAACTGTTAAAAAGTTGTTCACTGTTTTAGGACCACGTTATGCAAAACGTCCAGGCGGATATACACGTGTATTAAAGGCGGGTTTCCGTTATGGCGATGCTGCACCAATGGCAATTATCGAATTGGTTGATCGTGACGAAAGTGCTAAAAAAACTGTTAAACCAGTTGTTGCAAAACAGGAAGTTGCAACAGATGCAAAAGCAGAAAAAGCACCGAAAGCAGAAGCAGGTACAAAAAACGTAAAAAAACCGGCTGCTGCAAAAAAAACAACAACTGCTAAAACTAATACAAAAGCAAAAACAGTTTCTGTTAAACGTCGCGCAACAGGCAAATAATTTTGTGCGTATAACAAGTAAAAAATCTCATCTGTTTGGATGAGATTTTTTGTTTTTTCTGTTTACTTAAATTTGTTTTTCTGTTAAAATTGAAAAGATAATAGAGGAAGGTATTATATGAGAAGACTATATTTTATATTTTCAGTTTTAGCGTGTTGTATGTTGGGGGCGGATGTAAATGCTGCACCTGCGCGTGGTTCTGCGCGTGGCGGTGCCGTGACATCAAAGTCAACGGCTGGTGGTCGTGCGTCTGTATCTGCGCGTGCTGCAACGACCGGTGGTGCAAAGGCTGTGTCTGCGCGTGCTGCCACAGCATCGGCTACTAAAAAGACAACTGCGGCGCGTGCTGCTACAACGCAAAAGGTTATAAATACTGGAACCAAGGTTGCTGCTGCTACTGCAAACGTAAATGTTAGTGATACTTGTAAAAATTTATATTATGGATGTATGGACTCTTTCTGTATGTTAGATAATACATCGGGTGGACGTTGTCTATGTAGTGACAGAAATGCAGATTTAGATTTGGTAGCAAATGAAATTCAAAAATTGGATGAGCAAACATACGCTATGGCAACCAGCGGGGTTGAACGTATCGAATTGGGTGAAATGGCTGATGATGTTATAAAGAAAGCCAAGGATGTTGCTGATAGTTTTTCAAATAGTGATTCTGAAACCAAGAAAAAACGTCAGGCTTTGGATTTGACTATGTGGTCTTCGGCAATAGATTTTAGTGAAGACGAAGAAGAAGAAGTAGATGTTTTTGATGGTAAATCTGGTGCGGTTTTGCATGATGCTGTGTATGATATGTGTTCGGCACAGATTAGAGATAAAAATCCAGAATGTAATGCAGAATTATCTATGTTGAAGTTGATGTATTCGCAACAGATTAAATCTGATTGTACCGCGTATGAAAATAGTTTAAAGCAACAGAAAAATGCGAGTACACAAAAATTGATGGCAGCAGAGGCTGCACTTCGTGATGCTGCTATGGAACAATATAAAAATGCAAATAAATACGATTTGGGACAGTGCACAATTGAATTTAAAAAATGTATGATTACTACGGCTGAATGTGGTGATGATTTTTCAAACTGTGCGTCTGCGGTTGCCTTGGAAAATACAAATGCTGCAGAAAAGCCAACTAAAAAATCAAAAAAACTTTATTCTATCAAAGGTGCAAAGTCTTCTATAGACATTTCTGCTACTACTTATGATACTTTGATGGCCAAGAAACCTATTTGTGAATCGGTGACTAAATCTTGTGTCAGGGTCAAAGATAAAGTTTGGGATACATTTTTAGCAGATGTTGCACCACAATTAAAATCTGCTGAATTAATAGCAGAAGATAAACTACGTCAAAACTGTATTTCTTCTGTTTCTTCATGTTTCCAAAAGGCTTGTAAAGACAATATTGACCCTAATGACCCTGATGGTTCTTATGATATGTGTTTAACCAGACCAGAAACTATGTTAAGTCTATGTAAGGTTCCTCTTAATGCTTGTGGTATCAGTACTGAGGGTAAAAAGTATGAGGAATCTTCTATTTGGAAATATATTGAGGCCGCAATGGCTTCTATGCGTGTCGATTCCTGTACAAATGACTTTAAAGAATGCCTTCAGGATGATACTCGTTGTGGCAAAGATTATACTCAATGTATTGGGCTCGATTTCGAGTCTATAAAGGATATGTGCCCAATGGAAAAACTTGTTGGTTGTCAGAAAGATGGTAAAAATGCTGATTTGAAGAAAGATGACAATTTAATATCTCTATTACAAGGTATTTTCTTATCTATTGATAACTCATTGCTTGAACAATGTCAAAAGATTGTCAACGAAAAAATGATAGAAGTTTGTGGTGATACTGCTACTTGTATGGCATTTGATGACGATGAATATTTGGGAACAGAAAGTTTGAGATTAACTAAAGATAAAAACGATTTTCTTATATCTGGAATGGTGTCGTTTGGTAATGTAACAGTTTCAAAAACAACAACTACAGATAAAGATGTTAAGTTTGGTAAATATGAAATTGATATAGACAATTATTTGAATAATGTTAAGAAAGCAGTTCCTCTTATAAAAGGTGTAGCTGTAGCTGATGCACAGAAGTTAGCAGAGTCTTCGTTAGAGGCGGTTCAATCTACTATTAATCAGACAATAGCGTTGTTATCCCAAGATGCCAAGGTAAAGATGTGTGTAGAGGGACGCGATATGTCGCAAATTAGGGGTGGACAAAAACAGGCAAGTGCGAGATTCCCTTATCTTTTAGATTCATCGATGTTGTCTATTATTAATGCTGGTTTGAAAAAAGCGCGTATAAATCATACCAAAAAGTTTAATGAATTAGTTGCTTCTGCTATGGAAGAACAAAACGACCAAGTTAAACAAGCGCTTTGCGCTTCTA
>JAZLHA010000011.1:0-10090 GCA_045616625.1 Candidatus Enterousia sp. | reverse complement strand
AGGACATAGAAGCCGCAGGCTTGTTAACCAAAATTGAAGACAAGGTTATTCCAACACCATATTCACAACGCGGTCAGGTTCCTGTTGAACCGTATTTAACAGAACAATGGTTTGTTGATGCTAAAAAATTGGCACAGCCTGTGATCAAGGCGGTTACAGATGGTAAATTACAATTTATCCCAGAACACAGATATAATTTATTTATGGCATGAATGAAAGATATTCGTCCTTGGACAATTTCGCGTCAGTTATGGTGGGGACATCGCATACCGGCATGGTATGATGCGGATGGCAATGTTTATGTTGCAGAAACCGAAGAAGAGGCAATTAAACAATCAGGTGGTAAAACATTAACACGTGATGAAGATGCGTTGGACACATGGTTTTCATCGGGAATGTGGCCATTTTCAACACTTGGGTGGCCAGATGTGACGGCTGAATTAAAACGTTATTATCCAACAAGTTTGTTGTATACCGCGGCAGATATTATCTTTTTCTGGGTTGCGCGTATGATGATGATGGGTATGTATATCATGGGTGATGTTCCGTTTAAAACTGTAAACTTCCATGGTCTTGTTCGTGATGCCAAGGGGCAAAAGATGTCCAAGACCAAGGGTAATGGAACCGACCCATTGGATGCTGTTGAAAAATTTGGTGTTGATGCGTTGCGTTACTGGATTGCAACTGCGCCAATCGGCACAGATTTGCGTTACAGTGATGACGAGGTTAAACGTGGTTCTAAACTGTTAACCAAGTTGTGGAATGTATCAAAATATGTTCTGATGAATTTGACTGATTTTGACCCAAAGACCGCAAAGGAAGTGCCGGTCGCAGACAGGTTTATCGAAGATAGATGGGTGCTTGCTGAATTAAACAAAACAATTGCTGATGTTCGCAAGAATTTGGACAAGTTTGATAATTACAATGCGCGCGCCGCGATTGATACATTTTTCTGGGACATTTTGTGTGACCAATACGTTGAATTTATCAAGGATAGATTCTGGTCACCTGAAAAATATAGTGTGGAATCTAAATTGTCGGCACAATGGACACTATACACTGTATTGCGCGCTGTGATTGGTTTGTATGCGCCATTTATTCCATTTATTACCGAAGAATTGTGGCAGAAAATATACATGGATGTTGAGGGTGGCAAAACATTACACTTAACCGAATATCCAACAACGCACGATGAATATAATACTGATGTTGCACAAATGGATATTGCGCTGGATATATTAAAAACAGTTCGTGGTTTGCGCACAGAACGCAAGATTGGTAATGGTGCTAAATTGGAAACTTTAACAATTCCAGAAAACGTGCCTGAACAATTACATGGCTTAATTAAATCTGGGGCGCGTGCAAATGAAATCGTGCTGGGGGGTGCGGTTGACTTTACTGTTGCGGGGGAATAACAATGACTGCAAAAACAACGGAAGAGAGAATATTAAACACCTATCAATGCGATAGATACGGCATTGTTCGTCCTGTGATGTTGATGAATGAATTACAGGCGGTTGCGGACATTAGTGCGGAAAGTTTGGGGGCTGGTCGCACCTTTTGTGCACAGAATAATGTTGGTTGGGTCGTCACACATTATTTGGTTGATATTGTTGAGCCCCCACACGAAGGCGAAAAACTTGCTATATCAACATGGCCGGTTGGCAATAATGGCGTGCGTGCGATTCGTGATTTTGAGATACGCGGTTGCGATAATCGCTTGCTTGTTCGTGCAACCAGTCAATGGGTTTTAATTGATTTGAATACGCGCAGACCACTGCGTTTGGATGATAATTTACCAGTATACGCGCAATTAAATGTTCGCGCATGGGATAGGCCGTTTAATCGTGCCCCTGAATTTGATACTGAAAAAACACATATATTCAAATGTCGCTATGACGATGTTGATGTAAATCAGCATATAAACAACGCGGTCTATGCGGCGTGGGCAACCGAAAGCGTTGGTTTTGAATATCGAAATACTCATAAACTGACTGGAATAGAAATTTATTTTGAACATGAAATTCCAGCGGATACATCGGCGGTTCAAATTGATGTTGCACTGTCACCACATAAAACCCAACATCGCATTCGTGTTGATAATGATGTTAAGGCGCACATAGTTTGTTATTGGAATTAAAAACGCATTTTTATATGCGTTTTTTTCTTTACATAAATTTTATAAATAGCCTATAATGAAATCGTTATGATGTGTTGTCATAATGGGCTTAAGAACCCTACACTATGCGTCTGAGATGACGAAAAATAAACTCCAACCTGGGTTGGAGTGTGGTGAATACAAAATAAGCCACGCAATTCATAGTGATTGTTCTTAAACTCCAACCACCTAAATTTTGTTTAGGTGATTTTTTTGTAACCGAATGGGGGAGTTTGTGAAACGTTTATTGGTGTTTGTTTTTGCAATTATGCCATTACTGGCATTTGCCACCGATGAAATTTGCCCCGCCGGCTATCAACCCGCCGAATATATTGAATTGGAATATATTGAATCCACCGGAACACAATGGATTAATACAGGGTATGTACCAAATGATTTAACGGATATTGAGTTAAAGGTAAATACAAAAGGTTCAACAAGTACTAATTATTTTTATGGTGTTACTGGAACACCAGAATATGTGGTTGGTCAACAAAGTGCAGGAAATTTATTGTTTTTAGATTTACAAACACCCGGTCATAGAAGAGTGTCTGATATAACAACCTCAAATGTTCCACATATTATTCAAGTTATAGATAAGGAATTTATAATTGATGGTGTTAGTTACGGTGTGTCATTGGGTAGTGCAAATGGTAATAAAACGAGTGCTTTTTTGTTTCGTTCTGGGTATAAAAATGTAAGAATATATTATTGCAAAGTGTTCGAACAAAAAAGATTTATACAAGATTTCATCCCTGTTCGCAGAGTGTTCGATGGTGCAATTGGAATGTATGATAGGGTGGAAAATAAATTGTATGGTAACAATGGTACTGGTGAATTTATTGCCGGGCCAGAAACAGGCGAAAGTTTTATTGTAAATGAAAATAATGTTGGTTGCGTTCCATGTTCTGGTAATACATATAAACCAAATGCGGGGAATGAAAGTTGCACAAAATGTCCGACGGGGACATTTTCATCGATTGGTTCAACGCAACTAAGTGATTGTGCCAAGATTCTGCGTGTAAAAGATTATGTTGTTTATATGCCACTCGGCAAACGGACCGAACATGGTTTATGTGTAATGGTGGATGGTAAAAAATACTGTGCTGATGTTTATGAACGACAATAAAAAAACCGCAACTGCGGTCTTTTTAATTTATTGCGGAAACGGCCAAACGTTTACGACCCGCCGCACGACGACGATTCAATACGTCGCGCCCGCTTTTGGTTGCCATCTTTTCACGAAAGCCATGTGTTTTTACACGACGTGTTTTTGATGGTTGATAAGTTCTTTTAGTTGCCATAATGAATCCTTTTGTGCCACTATTTAATCATACGTTTTACAAAAACGCAACCTTTTTTTATTTAGATTTTACTAAACCTAGTTTTTTTAATGCCTCAATCATTAAATAATATACAAAAATGGCCAAAAACATTTTATATACCGGCCAAAATCCTGTTGTTTCCATTTTTATACAATCCTTTTATTTGTCTAAAAATTGTATAATAATAAAAATGAAAGTCAATGTGTTTTTTTGCTTTAATTTCTTGACCTGTTGGGCATTTTTTTGCTATCTTTTAGTTGTTATAAATAGGGGAAAATAAAGTTATGTCTGAAAATATAAATTCAAACGAAATAAATGAAATAAAAGTTCCACAATCGTCCATCGAACACGAAATGCGAACCAGCTTTTTGGACTACGCAATGTCTGTTATTGTGGACCGTGCGTTGCCTGATGTCAGGGATGGTTGTAAACCTGTGCATCGCCGTATTTTATATGTTATGAACGAGGTTGCACCTGCAACCAAGGCGACGGTTAAATCTGCGCGTATTGTTGGTGATGTTATGGGACGTTATCACCCACATGGTGATTCGTCTATTTACGAGGCTATGGCCCGTATGGCCCAGGACTTTTCAATGGGCGAAATGTTGGTCCAGGGTCAGGGTAACTTTGGTTCGCGTGATGGTGATAAACCTGCTGCTATGCGTTATACTGAGGCACGTTTATCTAAACTTGGTGCGTCATTGATGGATGATTTGGACAAGGATACCGTTGATTGGCAACCAAACTTTGATGGAACACTGCAAGAGCCAATTGTTTTACCAACAAAATTCCCTAACTTTTTGGTAAATGGTGGATCGGGTATTGCGGTTGGTATGGCAACAAATGTTCCAACATATAATCTGGGCGAGGTTTGTAATGGTATCTTGGCAATACTGGACAGGCGCGATATTTCTGATGATGAATTGTTTCAGATTATCCCGGGACCTGATTTTCCAACGGGGGCCGTTATTATGGGACACGCTGGTGCGTACAAGGCGCACACAACCGGACGTGGTTCAATAATTGTTCGTGCAAAAACACATATGGAAAATTTCCATGATCACCAGGCGATTGTTGTTGATGAAATTCCTTATCAAGTGAACAAGGCACAAATGATTATCAAAATTGCCGAATTGACCAAGGATAAAAAGATAGAAGGTATATCTGAAATTCGTGACGAATCGTCCAAGGAAGGTTTGCGTATCGTAATTGAACTGAAACGCGATGCAATTTATGATGTTGTGTTAAACCATTTGTTCCAAGATACAGAAATGCAAACGAATTTCCCTGTGAATATGATGGCTTTAAATCGTGGTCGCCCTATGTTATTCACAGTGCGCAGCGTTTTGGATGCGTTTATTGAATTTCGTGAAGAGGTTATTCGTCGTCGCACTATATTTGATTTGAATAAGGCGCGTAATCGTGCACATACTTTACTCGGCTTGTCGGTTGCAGTTGGTAATCTGGATGAGGTTATCAATTTGATTAAGACCAGTGCGAACCCTGATGAAGCACGCGAGGCTTTGTTGTCACGTGGCTGGGCGGCATCTGATATCGCGTCATATATTGAATTGATTGACGATCCAAATACAGAATACAAGGATGGAATGTTTTATATGTCCGAAGATCAAGCGCGTGCAATTTTGGAATTGCAACTTCATCGTTTGACCGGATTGGAACGCGATAAATTGCATGCTGATTTGACAGAATTGGGTGCAGTTATCAAAGACCTGTTGGATATTTTGGGCAGTCATGAACGCATTATTCAAATCATTCGTGATGAAACAACATCTGTTCGTGATAATTGGTCATCACCACGCAGAACAGAAATATCTGATGCGGAAATTGATATCGATATCGAAGATTTAATCGCGCGCGAAGATATGGTTGTGACTGTATCTAATACGGGTTATATCAAACGTGTTGCGCTGGATACATATCGCGCACAAAAACGTGGTGGTAAGGGACGTAATGCCATGGCGACCAAGGATGACGACTATGTGGTTCAGGTGTTTGTTGCAAATACCCATACGCCATTGTTGTTCTTCTCATCCAAGGGGTTATGTTATAAATTAAAGACATACAAATTGCCAGAAGCGACAGCATCTGCCAAGGGTCGCCCATTGGTGAATTTGTTGCCACTCGAAAAAGATGAAGTGATTACTGCTATTTTGCCAGTATCCGATGAAGATGTTAAACGCGTCCAAGAATCAGGTAAAGAACATTTCTTGATGTTTGCAACTGCGTCCGGTACAGTGCGTCGTAACCGTATGTCTGACTTTGATTCAATTCGTGCAAATGGTAAAATTGCTATGAAATTGGAAGATGGTGATAGTTTAGTATCTGTATTACCATGTAACGAAGATCAGGATGTGTTCTTGGCAACATATCGTGGACGTTGTATCCGTTTCCCTGTGCCAGAAATTCGTGTGTTTGCAGGACGTAATTCAACCGGTGTTCGTGGTTTGACTTTGGCCAAAGATGACAAGATTATCGGTATGGCGATGTTTAATCATGGCGAATCGGATTCCGCCGTTCGCGCCGCATATATTAAACAAAGTCGCGCTGCACGTCGTGTTGCAACCGGTATAGAAGAAGAAGCAGATAATGACGAAGAAGAAACAACAGTTGTATTAGACGATGCAAAAATGGCAGAAATGGCGAAGAGCGAAGAATTTATTTTGACTATTTCTGAAAACGGTTTTGGAAAACGCACCAGTTCGTATGAATATCGCACAACACATCGTGGCGGAAATGGATTTACTAATATCAAACTGGGCGGTAAAAATACCGCTGTGGCGGGGTCTTTCCCTGTGACTGATGACCAGGATGTTATTATGGTGACTGACGGTGGCAAGATTATAAGAACACCTGTTCGTGATGTCCGTATTGCTGGACGTTCAACCGCCGGGGTCACATTGTTCAGAACGGCTGAAAATGAAAAGGTCGTGTCGGCTATATCTATTGTTGCCGAAGATTCTGATTCAGACGATGCTGAAATCACAGAATAAGGGCGATCGGCATGGATAACGAATACTTTATGTCTATCAATGATGTGGCAAAACGTTTGTCTGTGCCGGCACATACCCTGCGTTATTGGGAAAAACAGTTCCCAAGTGCGATTAAACCAACAACGGGTGCGGGTGGTCGCCGGTATTATAGGTCCGAAACCGTTGAAAAATTGGTTGCTATTAAGGATTTGCTGTATGTTCGCGGTATGACGATTGCAGGGGTAAAAAAGATACTACACGACGGCGGCTTGTCATCCACAAAGCCCGAAGTGCAGGCGGAACAACCGGTAGCGACCCCGATAAATTCTGATGATATAGACACTGTTATTTCTATGCTAAAACTTGCCAAAAATAAAATTTCTAATTTAGAATAAAACAAAAACTTGACAAATTAATTTTTTTGTTTATATTGTAACTTGTAAGAACTTAAAAAAGGAGTTACAAATGAAAAATATAAACAAAGAAATTGCAGCATTGGCTGTTATGGTTATGTTGTTGTCTGGTTGTGCTACACAACATGTAAATACTGTTGTGAAAGTTGGTACAAATAATAAAATATGGGTCAAAGATTCAGAAACAAATGTAGAACGTATTATTACTGTACCAAGCACAGATAAAAATAAAGAAGCATTGAAATATACATGCGATAGTGATGCTGTAAATATTTCTGTTAAACACTATGAAAAAGATTTGGTTATGGATAAAGCAAAAGTAGTGTTTAACGCCGATACTATTTATGCTCGTCATCAACGTGAATTGTTTAATGCTGCTAAATCAAAATATTTTAATGGTAGATAAGATTTATTCTTTGAAAGGATATAAAATGCCAAAAGTAATGATGTCGAAACTAGATCGTATTATGAATAAATTAGATCATAGGAATTGTGATGGTTTAATTCATATAGCTTCTATATTATCAAGTGATCAGTATATGCTAAATTTATATCCTGAAGAAAAAGTTGCTTTGTTGAATATTTTGCATAATATAGAAAAACACAATCAAATGCTTCCAAGAGAAACAAGAGAGAAGTTTTACAAGCAGATGTCACGTATGTTTAGAACTGTGAAAACAAAATAAAAACTGACCATTTATGGTCAGTTTTTATTTTGAATATTATGTTGTTGTTTATTCAAAAATACATCTATAATTTTACACTATATTGAAAAGTTCTAAATTGTCAGATAGAAGTCAAAATTTGAAAAACTGACTTTTGAAATTTATAAAACTATCGTGTTTCAAATAAAAAACACCATTTTATCTGGTGCTTTTTATGTTATAGGATGTTAACTATTTTACTTTTATTAAATCAACATCAATTTTTGTTTTTTTAAACAAACCTTTGTCTACTTCACCATATATTTGAATTTTTGTTTCCGGGGTAACCGTCAAACCATTCCAGTCTTCATCATCTATATCAATTATAATTTCACCAGTTTCATCAGCAAAAGTATATTTTTCATCACCTAAATTGTTAACAATTTTACCCTGCATGATAACATGTGTATCATCAAATAACTTTGATACATCTTTGACTGTTGTTATGTTTAATTTTTCAGTCTGCGGGCCAACGAACCCTGCATTTGCATAACCAGTTAAAGCAAACAAAGAAACAACAAAAATATTTATTTTTTTCATCTTATAACTCCTTAACAAGGATTAGTGTATATTAAGATTTATAAGTTGTCTATAAAAAACAGATTAAATACAATGGCTGGAGCATTGTTTCATTTATTTATTTATTTATTTTTATTTTTTTATTTTTTTTTTTTTTTTTTTTGTTGGGGTCAGTGGGCGAGATTCGAGTTTTATAAATCGTTTGAGTTTTGTGTGTTTTTTTTGTATAATTTCAAGTAAAGTGAGTTATAATATAAAAAAGGATAGAAAATGACAAACGAAAATGTGCAACACAAGGGAATGAGTGCAACTGAATATGTGTTAATGCAAAAGATGCAACGGTTTCATACTGGTATAGATATTCTTATGCAAACAGGTCTTGTGTTTAGTATGACAGAAGAACAAGCAAAAAAAGTTTCCGAATCTATGTTTCGTGATTTATTACGTGATATTGAACGTATTCCAGATGTGACAATTTCTTTTGAACGAGGAACAGGTAAAAATTTATCTATGTATATAAAATCTAAACATACTTCGACACTCTTATTTGGGATGACAGATAGAATAGTTTTGGGCGATCTACTTATTATGCGAGAGGTTCCAAAAGAAAATATTTTATACAAGTCTTTCTATGATGAAGCAATGAATTTTTATAATAAACAATTGGCAATTTATCAAGCAAGACAACTTCATGGTATGAACAGATAAATAAAGCCGCCTATTAGGGCGGTCTTTAGTTGATTTTGTAATATACTGCTTGATTCGAATGTTTTTTTGTGATTTATGAGTGGTTCGAAAGTACCAGATAGAAGTCAAAAATAGAAAAATTGACTTTCGAACTTGCCAAATTCTTGTGTTTTAAATAAAAAATGCCCCAACAGGCATTTTTTTAATTTTGGTTGGAGTGTATTAGCGTTTTTCGGACTCGCGATATCCTTGATTTGCTTACTGTTGGGAAGAATATACAGCGAATTCTTGATAAATACCCTGTGTAATTTATTTTATGATTTTGCTGCGGGTGTTCCGGTATCCCATATCACTGCCCCAGCTGGGTATATCGGGACTGGGAGTGTCGGTATGGTATACGCTGGGTCTATCTATTACCTTATTACAATCTAGGGGTATATTATTGTTTCATTGGCCTTTACGCGTAGAAAAATATTTTATATATGCCCCGTTCAGTATGCATATGCGATTTGACTAATAGGACATACCAGCATTCACCAACCCATACGATTTATAAAGTGTGTGACGGTTGCTGGGGATACATCCATCATTTTCGCTATTTTGTATCTGGTTATCCCTGTATCTAACCAGTGTTTTTTAGATAGCTTAAGTTTGTTTAATCTAACAGAATAGGATTCTAATGATTCTTAACTGCTTTTATTATTATTGTACTATACCTGTTTATGTGATATAATTGTATCAAAAGCAAAAAGGGAGGGTTTTTATGCGTACTTTAACAAAAACTGGAATTCGTATGTTATCCGCAAAATATCGTTCAATTTTAATAAAATGCGCAATTATCAACGCAAGTATGTTTGTTGGTGTATTTGGGGCTGGTTCGGCAATGGCAGCGCAGGCGACACTTTGGAATAAATTAGCAAATTTTGTTGCTTACGAAACACAAAATCCAATAAATCTGCCAGGCGATATCACGCGTTCTGCAGGTGATACAGAAGAGATTACCGTAGCACGTGCAGTAACAATAAATGGTGACAACTACACATTAAGTGGCGATGATACATATCAAGGATTGACTGTTGACACAGATGGAATTTTAACGCTTACAAATATCACTATGAAAAATTTTAAAAAAGAAAGTGGGAGTAATGTTTATGGCGGTGCTATTTATAATATCGGCACAATCAGTACCATCACAGGTGTAGATGATGGCACAGACGAACATAATATAATTGCATTTTCTAATAACTCTGCAGGCCAACAGGGCGGTGCGATTTATAATAATACCACTAGTACG
>JAZLHA010000010.1:0-13054 GCA_045616625.1 Candidatus Enterousia sp. | reverse complement strand
ACTTACTTTACAAAATTTAAGTATGTCAGATTATACATTTGATGGTTGGTATACGACACCAGACTTTAGCGGTAGTAAAGTAACAGTCATACCACAGGGTTCAACAGGTGACAAAACTTTCTATGCTAAATTGACACCAATTGTAACATGCGAATCAGGAACATATTTACCAGCAAATAGTTCAGAATGCGTATCGTGTCCTGCTGATTCATTTTGTATTGGTGGGGACTTTACGCAATCTGCTTCTAATCGGGGTATAAAAGCATGTCCGGCGGGTGCAACTTCATCAGCGGGGGCGAACCAAATTTCTCAATGCACATGTCAAACAGGGTATCATCTCAATACTGCTCAGTCCACGTTAATGCAATTAATGTCTTTTTCTCCTTCAGGTAATCCTAGTTATATGTCATTGGTGGGTTATGATGGCAACTATTCTGTAACTCATGCAAGCATGTTAAATAATGGCGAATTTGAAATACCATTAATTGGTAATCATTTTGTTTATGGTCACGCGTTATGTAGTACGTCACAAAGTCGAAAACCAACAAATAATCTCGGCCAATATTGTTGGTGTCAAATAACGGGATACAAACACGATACTAATTCGGCGCTTCAGTTGATATCTTCGGACTGGAAAAAATCTTTAACAACTCCATCGTCGTCTGCAGAATGCGCTAAAACATGTGCAGAATACTGCGCACAAGGTATAGCATATGATGTACAAATGATGAGATCTTTATTTAATAGTATTGATACTACCTATCCTGCTTTATGTACACAGAATTAATTTCCTATAACGTATTTGTTGTCTGGTGTATAAAGACAGGAAAAGTTTGTGCTGATACTGACAATATCTATGGAAATAAAAAACACACCCACATGTGTGGGTGTGTTTTTTATAAATATCTTTTATTTCTGAACGGGTGTTTCAGAATCTTGTAAAATTATATCTATTTCACTTTGTTGTTTTGCAATATCTGATTTTGATGCAACCAATGCCATTGCTGCACATAAAATGAAAAATACCACCGCAAGCCATGCCGTCAATTTAGTTAGAAAATTTCCAGCCGCCGCACCAGTTAGCGCTCCACCAAACATTGCCGCCGCTGACGAACCCGACATACCGGTTCCCTCAGACTTTTGTAATAAAATTATACCAATCATAAATACTGCAACGATTGTCAATAAAACTAATAAAATTGAAAACATTTTTGTTCCTTTGGTTTAAACTTATGATCTGATTGTATATGTCGTAATGCTAAATTGCAAGAATTTTCAATAATTCAGTGGCGGCATTCGTACTCGCCACCTTTTTGGATGGGCCGCGACCAGTTGCCTTTTTCCCCAGCGCAGATACATTTACAACAAATTCAGGTTTATGCGATGCCCCAGTTGGTGGTAAATATTCGTATTCGGGTAAAACACCGGTTGGCGCAACACTTTGGACATATTCTTGGAGTGCGGTCTTGGCATCCTTGGGCGCATTTAATTCCATTGCCGCCAAATCGTGCCAAATGTCAACAATAACCTTTTGTGCGGCAGCAAACCCACCATCGATGTATATTGCACCAAATATAGCCTCCATCGCGTTGGCAAGTATGTGTTTCATACGGCCAGCCGTCATATGCCCGTGTTTTATTTTGGAACCTAAATCTAATCTTTCAGCAACAATCGCCAATGTTTCGGTTGATACCAATGCCGCGTGACGCCGCGCGAGTGAACCTTCGGCCTCAGACGGGAACATTTCGTACAACATCGCCGCCACAGATAGTCCCAACACCCTGTCGCCGATAAATTCAAGACGTTCATTATTGGTATCTGCATTCGCACCACTTTGGGTCAATGCTAATTTTAATAAACCGCTATCCTTGAAAGTATAATTTAGTTTATCCATTTTAATTTATTCCCATACCAAATCTGTTCCAACGTATTTTATTACCCCATGCCCAAATTGCAAGCATTGGTGCATAATAATTATGTGAATACCAAACAAACCAAACCTTGCCCAGTAAATTATCACGTGGAACAAAGCCAATTCCACCGACATCTTTGCCCCAACGACTATCAAAACTAAAATCGCGGTCATCACCCATAAAGAAATATGATTGTTCAGGCACAGTATAAACAGCAGTATTATCAGCCTGACCATTTGTGTCATTTAGTTCAATTATGGAATGTTTTACACCGTTTGGTAAAACCTCGTCATATTCAGTCATATTAAAGACACCACATTTACCATCATCCATACGGCAACCATTTACATATTCTATGGTGTAATTAAATTCAGCAGGTTTATTATCAACAAAAACCTTGTTGCCCTTGATTGACATATTATCCTTGTAATATCCAACACTGCGAATATCTTTGGGCAGGCGCGCCATAATATAAGGACGCGGGTTTTCACGCACAACCTGTTTTCCGTTGATATGTAATCTACCATTTATCATCTGAATCTTGTCCCCAGGTGTTCCAATCAGACGCTTTACATAATCTACAGACTCGTTAGTTGGATTACGAAAAACGATAACATCGCCAACCTTAGGTTCACCAAAAGTAAAGAAACGACCATTCCATAATTTCCAAGAACCAAATGGGAAAGAATAACGCGAATAACCATAAGACCACTTTTCTACAAATATATGGTCGCCAACATGCAATGTCGGTATCATAGAGCCCGATGGTATATTAAACGGTTCAAGTAAAATACTGCGGAATGCAATCGCTATCAAACCACCGTAAAATATAGTGTTAAACCATTCACGTGCAGCATTTGGATTTTTTAACGGCATAATCTGTCCTTTCTGTTTTTGATGTATTTTATAACTTGAAATAGATATTCGCAAGTTTATAATAAACAAATATGATATCTTTGAATTCAATTATTTTTAATGGCATGGATGCGACACCAATCGATGTCCAAGTGCAACTAGCATCTGGTCTTTCAAAACCTGAATTTAATATTATCGGGTTGGCTGATCGCGCGGTCAAGGAATCTGCACAACGCGTTGTAAATGCTTTGAGCGCTCTGAACATCGCAATGCCTGTTAAAAAACTTACTGTAAATTTGTCACCTGCAGATGTTGAAAAATCTGGTTCGCATTTTGATTTGGCAATATTGTGCGGAATACTTTGCGCGCTGGGCATTTTACCCCAGGACAAATTATCACATTATGTTATTTTAGGCGAAATTGGATTGGATGGAGCAATATTAAAAACTGATGCTGTTCTGCCAACAAGCGTTTGGGCAATGCAACACAATATGGGAATAATATGCCCAGGGCTTCAGGGTGGCGAAGCAAGACTTGCAGGTCATAGTGATATTTTGGCACCAAATCATGTTTTAGACTTAATAAATCATTTCAAAGGAACGGTTGTTTTGTCAGCACCAGAGGCAACAGTAATGAAATCCGAACAAATTCATGTTGGCGACATGTCAGAGGTTCATGGTCAAGAGGCCGCAAAACGCGCACTTGAAATCGCGGCGGCTGGCGGTCACGCAATGTTGATGGTGGGACCACCGGGGTCGGGAAAGACTATGTTAGCATCAAGATTACCAACTATTATGCCAGAAATGAATTCGTCTGAAATTTTAGAGACATCTATTATTTATTCTATTGCCGGACAATTATCCGACAAAAGTTTAGTATTAAACCGCCCTTTCCGCAGCGTTCACCATACAGCGAGCCAGGTAGCCCTTGCTGGTGGTGGATCAGATGCACGTCCAGGCGAAATATCACTTAGCCATAACGGCGTTTTATTCTTGGACGAATTACCTGAATTTAATCGCGCAACACTGGAAATTTTGCGTCAACCAATGGAATCTGGACGTATTACTATATCACGTGCTAAAAGAAATGCGACATATCCCGCACAATTCCAACTAATCGCCGCAATGAATCCGTGCCCATGTGGACATTTGGGTAACGCCGCCCTATCTTGCAGTCGCGCGCCCAGATGCGCCGAAGCATATCAAAATAAAATTTCAGGACCATTGTTGGACAGAATAGATTTACATGTTGATGTTGATCCTGTAAATCCATGGGAAATGACAAAAGATAGTGAAAACACTTCTGAAACAAGCGCGGCAATTCGTTCGCGTGTTATCTCTGCACGTAAGTGTCAAATTTCACGTCAAGGGTGTGTAAATGCAAAACTAGATGGCGCTACGTTGGATGCCGTAGTAAAAATGACAGATGAAATGACAACCTTTTTAAATGACGCCGCCGAAAAGATGGGAATGTCTGCACGTGGATATAATCGTATTAAACGCATTGCACGAACAATCGCTGATTTACGTGGTGCGACTGATGTCGAACTTGGTGATTTAGCAGAAGCGCTATCATATCGTCCAATAAATCGTGGCAAATATGGCGTAAAACCATAAAAAAAAAACGCCAAACGGCGTTATTTAAAACTCAAATCTAATTCCAAGCATCGCATTAGTGTAAATCATATTTTTCGCACTAAACCAATCACGATGTTTTGAACCATCTGCATTTGAAAGAGTCCATCTAATCTTTGGAATGTACATTACACGAATACCAGCATCTAAATAAACCTTGTCCGTGATTCCATAAGAAATCCCTACACTTCCAATTCCAGCAATATTAGTTGAATTATCCGTAGATTTATAAAATTTGTATGTCAAACCCTCACCAATTTCGGCATAAGTACCCAGATCTTCAATTACTGATAAATCCCCATAAATATCGGCAAGTTGTAATTCTGTAGCACTATCAGCGTATCCTACTCCAAAACCAATGTAAGGAATGAGTTTATTTAAGGGTTTTACCATACCATCAAAGAAATCATAAAACACCATCGCACTAAATACATCAGAAGTAACATTAGATTGAACAGAACCTGATTCCTGAGAAACCTCTATTCCAGAAACTTCGCCACCCTGTAACGGTAAATTACCAGTAAACAAAGGCGACGTATTATATTCAGCCTTAGCAATATGATCCCATCCAAGTTCCATACGCCAACTTGGTGAGTTCGGAATTGTCCAACCTAAACTCGCCCCCGCAGCAAAAGAAACCTGACTAAACTTTTCTTTTGCAGGTAAATCACCAAGTGCAGAATACCCAGCATAAAGAAAATTACCACTACATCCCACCTTTTCACAATATGCAAGGGTCGCCAAAACCTGAGTATCCGGATTATACATATATTCCACAGTATATGCACCAATATCATTTTGAATTTTTGCATTTCCAAACGCACCACCACCACGAATAGATATAATAAAACGCGCACCATCATCGTCGTACCACGAACCAGAATAATCGTTGTAATGTTCCCAATTCGCCATAGCCGGCATACAACACGCGCTAGCAACAAGACTTGATAATAAAGGAATCAAAAATCTTCTTCTCATGCTTATAATTATATCACAAAACAAAGCATAAAAAAAATAGTTTTTTATTTTATTACTATATCATGAAATATCTCGGCTGGGATTGTACCACCAGTGATTTTTGAAGACATTGGTGAAAAATCATCATTACCAACCCAAACGCCAACAACCAAATCCTTTGTAGCACCAACAAACCATGCATCACGATTATTGTTACTGGTTCCTGTTTTACCACCCAACACCCCTGGTGCCATTGCACGGTGTCCTGTTCCACCGGCCGCCACAACATCCGATAACAATTCAGACATATACGAAACCGTTTGCGGTTGTAATACTGTAATCGGTTCCGAAGGATTGCGTTCATATAAAACGTTACCGTTAAAATCTGTTATCTTGGTAATTGAATAAGGTCTAACAGATTCGCCCCTATTCCATATCACAGCATATATATTTGTTAAATCTAGCAATGTCATTTCTGATGCACCCAACACAGTTGAATACTCTCGCCGCAATTTTGTTCCAACCCCCAAACGCCCAGCCATTTTTAATACAGAATTGATACCGTATTCTTCGGTTAGTTTTAATGGAACAGAATTCACACTTTTTGCAAATGCGGTTGATAAAGGAATATCACCATAATAACGTTCATTGTAATTCTTTGGATTATAATCACCAATCGCAAATGGTGAATCATTCACATATGATGATGGCGTCATTCCATTTTCCAATGCGACCAAATAAACAACAGGCTTAAACGAACTACCGGGTTGACGTTTTGCAGTTGCACGATTAAATTGACTAACCTGGTAATCTGTGCCACCAGACATTCCGCGCACAGCACCATCATGCGACATAGCAACAACAGCAGCCTGATAATCTATCACTTTTTTTGGTAAAACTGTGGCAATGTGGTCTTGTAATTTTCTATCCAACGTGGTATAAACATAAATATCAGAACTTATTCCACCAAGACGTGATTCGACCTCATCCATAACGAAATCTGTCCAATAACGATACACATTTGTATCCATAACACCATACGATGGCGCTAATTGTGATGCCGCCAATCTAGCCTGGTTTAATGTTATGTATTTTTGACGAACCATTTCTGTTAATACCGTCCGCGCACGTGCGATATTTTTTTCAGGATTTTTAAATGGGCTATATGTTGTTGGCGCCTTTAACATAGCAGCAATTTGTGCAGATTGTGCGATTGTCATCTGATTAGCCGGCACCCCAAACATTAAGCGCGATGCGGCATCTATACCGCGCATACCTGCAACCAAAGACACACGATTCATATATAAATCAAGTATCTGATTTTTATTAAATCTATTTTCCAACCAATGTGATAAAATGAATTCCTGGACCTTGCGCGAAATTTTCTTTTCACGCGACAAAAAGATATTTTTTGCCGTTTGTTGCGTTATAGATGACCCACCAGCCGCAAAGTGTCCCTTGAATATATTTACAACCAGCGCACGCATTGTTCCGCGCAAATCTATTGGACCATGATTAAAGAACCGTTTGTCTTCTATGGCAACAATCGCCTGCCAAACATGTGGTGGCAAAGTATCAACAGACACTGGCGTTCCCATTATACGATTAGAACTGCGAATTTCTGTACCCGAACTATCAACAAAAACAATCGTTGCTGGACGTGTTTCGTATAATATTGCATCCAATGATGGCATACGTAAATACACCGCCAAAACATACACACCAATAATCAACGCACAAATAACAACAAAATTAAACATCCATACAAACAGACGATATTTGAACGAAGTTTGTTTTTCATCTAAATTACGTGCATTGTTATTCAAATTATTTTCCTTGTATTATTTGTTCAAAATCTGATTCAGACCAAATTGTTATTCCGTATTCTTTTGCTTTATCTAGTTTAGACCCAGCCTCACCCCCCGCCAAAACAATATCAGTTTTTGGTGATACCGAAGATTGAACACGCGCACCGAGTTCTTCCAAAATTTCTTTTGCTTGGTCACGTGTATAATTGGTAAGTGTTCCTGTTAAAACTATTTTTTTACCCGCAAGCGGTCCATTTGATTCTGAAATTATTTTAGCATCTATAACATTTACATATTTTAACAATTCATCTATCACAAAAGCGTTATGTTCATCAGCAAAAAATGATACTATCTCATTTGCCATAACATCACCAATACCATCAACACGCTTTAAATCAACTACATTTGCACCACGCACATTTGCCAACGAACCAAACGACTTTGCCAACAGTTTTGCAGACACTTCCCCAATTTCAGGAATACCAATTGCATACAAAAACCGATGTAAATCTATATCGCGCGATTTCTGGATAGCATCATCTAAATTAGATACAGATTTATCACCAAAACCGTCCATCGTACGTAATTCACGTCCATAATTTTCAATCAATGTAAATATATCTGCGGGCGATTTTATCCAACACTTGTCTATAAACAATTCAAGTTGACGTGTCCCTAGCCCATCTATATCAAAAGCATGACGCGATACAAAATGTTCCAATTCGCCAATCCGCTGAGCGGGACATCCAAGGGTATTCACACATCTGCGCGCAACCTGACCCGATTCTTGAACCACCGCAGCCCCACATACCGGACACTTATCAGGAAACACATAATTAAATGTTCCTAAATCTTTGGCAACACCAACAATTTGTGGAATAACATCACCAGCGCGTTGAACAATAACCTTGTCCCCTATTTTAATTTTCAACCGTGCAATTTCATCAGCATTATGAAGCGTTGCACGCGACACAACAACACCACCAATGTTTATAGGTTCTAATTCAGCGACCGGCGTTAAAACACCAGTCCGTCCAACCTGAATAGTAATATCACGCAAAGTTGTTATCGCACGTGCCGCAGGGAATTTATAGGCAACCTCCCACCGCGGAGAATTTGCACGTGCGCCCATTTTTTCCTGTAAATCAACATTATTTACCTTGATAACCAATCCATCAATATCAAACGGAATATCAGGTCGCATTGCCATAACAGAATTATAAACATTTTGAATTTCGTCAATACTATGTGCGTGATGCACCCACCTACGCGTTGTCTTAAAGCCCCAAGATTCCAATTTATCAAAATATTCACTTTGTGTTTGCCAAGTCCGATCCGACAATTCACCATAAGTGTACCCAAACGCAGAAAGCCGACGCGACGCCGTTACTTTCGGATTTAATTGACGGAGTGACCCCGCCGCAGCATTACGTGGATTTGCAAACTGTTTTCCACCCATTTCGTTTAGCGCAATAAAATCAGAACGCAACATATATACTTCACCGCGAATCTCTATCACATCGGGATAATCGCCGGACAGTTGTTGCGGAATATCAGGAATAGTTTTCAGATTTTCGGTTATATCTTCGCCGGCAACCCCACTGCCTCGTGTTAAACCACGAACCAATTTACCGTGTTCATAACGCGCAGCGTATGACACACCGTCAACCTTTAATTCAATAAACAAATCTTTATCAGATAATTTATTAAACCAATCTGCAACCTCACCTTCATTAAAAACATCAGATATAGAAAGCATAGGCACAGAATGTGGATAAGACTTGAATTTGTCGGAAACGGCGGCACCAACGCGTGACGAAGCACCAGCCACTGCCAATTCTGGGTACAATTCTTCTATTTCCAATGCTCGCGATTTTGCCGCATCGTACGTAGCATCATCAACCACAGGCGCATCATTTTGATGATACGCAATATCCCATTCAGCCAATTTTTTCATCAAATCAGCATGTTCGGCCAGTATAAATAAATCAGGTGTCTTTCCCATGATTGTAATTATAGAAAATAGCCTAAATTAAAACAAGTAATATCTCTATCAAAAGATTTATAAAAAAACACTTGAAATGCGATAAAAAGAATATATTATAGGCATTGCTATTCGGGCATAGTTCAGTCGGTAGAACAACGGGCTGTTAAATCGAACAGAGGCAATTTTCCACACCATTACAAACTTGAATTTTTTCGCAGAAATCCGCCATGATTTTGGA
This sequence comes from Candidatus Enterousia sp., assembly GCA_045616625.1. Taxonomy (GTDB): domain Bacteria; phylum Pseudomonadota; class Alphaproteobacteria; order Rs-D84; family Rs-D84; genus Enterousia. The sequence continues at coordinate 3,662 of JAZLHA010000010.1, read as the reverse complement.
AATGTGTTACACATGATTCTGTGTCCTGTTACCCCACAATATCCCCAATAAACAAACAAAATGTTATACACGTGTTACATATTTGCAGTTACACATTTGTTATACAGTTGATTTTGTGAATGTATAATAACGTTGATTTTTTTGTTGTTTTATGATATAATAAATCTGATTTGAAGGGCACCTTGGGTGCCGTTTTTTATTGCTCGCTTTTTGTGGGCTTTTTTTATTTTAACAAAAGGAAAAATAATGCAAACACCAAAATTTTTACGCGACCTGTTGCAGTCCAATAATTATTGGAACAAAGACAGCACAGAATTTGCAAAAGCAAACGAATATCTGGGGAAACTTTATCCGGGGTAACTGCAAAAGGACGCAAGCGGGAATTATACAGAACCAGAATTTGATATGACATACGAACAATTTCTGGACGCACAAAAGAAATTTGACGATGATATACAAGAGGCAATTCAAGAAGCCCAAGATGAAGATGAGAACGAAGGTACCTATATAGATGACTATTCACAATTTGTGGAAGTCGCAGAACAAATAGATGTTCTTGTTTTAATGCCGTGGGGCAGTATAGAAAACAAAAAACTGATTGTTTATACACTGAATATTCCCGAAGAACCAGAATCTGAACCTGGCCCAGAAACAACCAAAACAATTTGGATTTGGCATAGTGAAGATGATGAAAGAATTTGTGATGATTGTGCGGAATATGACGGGAAAATCTTTGAAGATAAAGATGATATACCAGAGGTTCCACTGCACCCTAACTGTCGTTGTTGGGTTGAAGAAATAGAATTGGACGATAACGGTAAACCAATTTCAAGTAAAGTGTATAAAGGCCAAAAGCCAGAGACACCAAAAGACAAAACATCCCCAGAAAAAGAGCCAACTTTTGCTAAACCGGTTAACACAAAACCTGGGCAATATGCGGTTTTTGACGGAAAAAACTAACAATATATCAAGATGGTAAACCGATTACATCTTGGGATGCGGTATCTGGGAAACCAGGTTATCAAAGTCCTGAATATCAATCAAAGAAAGATACTGGGCCGATTCCCGCCGGCACATATGTAGCGAGACAAGAAAAATTACAATATATATCTTCTGAAGATGCTATTCTTGGAACGGCTACTGTTGTAGGACTAAAAATAGGAGGATGGCCCGGCTCTTATTATTCTTGGGGGACATCACGTGTATGGTTGGAACCATCCAAAGAAACAAATACATTTGGACGAGACAATTTTTCTATTCATGGTGGGTGGAAGCCCAGTTCTGCAGGATGTATTGATTTAACGTCAGCAATAGATGCTTTTGCTGAATGGTTTGAAAATAATGGACATGATTTAATTGTTAATGTAGAATACTGATATGAAGCAAAAAAAATACCTTTTTATGTATATAATTGCCGTTTTTTTATTCGGCACTTTATATACTCTTTTGTGTGATTTGGCTTACTTTGGTAGAATTGCTAAATATGAAAGCATTTGGACAAACACATATTCCCACCTGAACGGAAATCAACAACAGGTATGGATGGCAAATAATGATATTTTTTGCATATTTATGGTTCTTGGGTTGTTGATGTGGATTGTTTATACACTTGCGCCCATTTATAGAAAAAAGGTATTTTTTATTCCTTTATTGGGTATATTGGTATTTTTTATAATGCAATTCGTGTTGTGTTCTGTTTTAAGAATAATTTGCTTATAGTATTTATTTCAAAGCAAAATAATTACGCTTTAATTAACCAGTATAAAATATAAAAAGATGATGTTCTGCTTCATCCAAACTGTCGTTGTTGGGTTGAAGAAATAGAACTGGACGATAACGACAAACCGATTTCCAGCAAAGTGTATAAGGGACAAAAGCCAGAGAATAAAAAAAAATAATGTACAGGGAAAGAATAATATGTTGAAAAATAATAATTCTGATCAAGTTCGTAAAAGATCTATACGTAAAACAATAACAGAAGAAGACGGATATGTTGACGATCCGAAACGGATTGATCAACCAACAAATGATGGTATAACACAACCAACATTAAATACATATAATCAGAAACATCCAGAAGCAGGTTTTCCTAAAAACGTAAGAGAATTAACAAGGCAACAAGCAGAACAAATTTATACAGAATTATACTATAATGACAGAAATATCGGAAACATAAACAATTCACGTATAGCACACGCTATATTTGACATGGGAGTGATGACTAATTATTCAAATGTTGGCAAGATTGTGCAAAACACACTTAACGAAACACAGGGAACAAAATTAGCAGTAGATGGTATTATCGGCAAGCAAACAATACAAGCGCTCAACAATATTCCATCAGATCAAGTTAATAAGTTTATGGAAACCTTAATATATAATCGCATTGAATATCTGCGAGGGCTATCAGATTGGAATAAATATAGTCGTGGTTGGGCGGCACGAACAAACAGATATTAAGCTAAAAATCTGAATTTATTGCGTTTGTTAAATGCGCTATATAATTTTTAACGAAATCTAAAACTAGAGTATATGCCATTAGCACAGTTAAATTGCCACATTCATTATAACATCTGTCTGGATTATACATATCATTTGCTGCTTTTTTGTATGATGTTATAGATTCATGAAGATTACTCTTCATAATTTTGGCTTGTCTAGAATAGTATTTATCAATAATTTTATGTGCGACAGATTCATAACAGATAACTTGTGAATCTGTTGCAGTAATCATTCCAGCAGCGGTTAAATCTGTATCGATATCTTGTTCAAATTGTTCGTCGCATTTTTCGATATTTGATTTATAATCCAGCGTTGTCCCAGCATATGCGGACATCGGCAGAACTAATAAAAATATTATTGTTAATAGTTTCATCCATGATGGTATACGATAATTCGTTTTACGAGTCAAATGATTGACACAATTTAATTGTTACAGTAGAATACTGATATGCAACAGAATAAAAAACTTTCATGGTGGATATGCGGGGTGATGTTTTTATCCTTTGCACTTGTGTTTTATAATGATGTGAACCAAATTTTGTATAACGGAAAGTGGGAAGGCTTATTATACAATCTATTCCCATACAACAAACTTATCACAGTAGATACTGTTTTGGCATCAATATTCTTAGGGCTGTCCGGATTTTGTTTGTATAAAATATTGCATTCAAATCCACATAAATTGCGTAATATATTGCTTTATATATTGTTCGGTTGTGTGGGTTTTGTTGTCATTATGATGATATTTATGACGTATGTATCTATAGTTCTAATGTGAAAAAGGATATTTGATGAAATTTTGGAAACGTGGCGCGATAGTTTTTGTTGGAATTGATATTATTTTACTTTTCGCACAGATTGATGATTATTACGAATTTTTCATCAAAGATTGTCGCGATGCGTTTCCTTTTGGTCATTGCCCATGGGGTGGGGAAGCAATGGGATGGGGTTGGCGAAATGCAGACGTATATTTAAGTGGTATGGCATCTACGGGTGCGATTTTGTTATTCTTTATTCCGCTGGCTATATATTGTTTGTGTCATCAACAATATAAATATGCGTTTATGGCTGCAATAAGCCCGATTATAATATTGTGGCTCAAAGGTGGTTTAGAATACATAATGTATTACTACGCATAAAACTTTTGATAAACAAACAAT
>JAZLHA010000009.1:0-30295 GCA_045616625.1 Candidatus Enterousia sp. | reverse complement strand
CAACAGGGCGGTGCGATTTATAATAATACCACTAGTACGACTGCTATGGATATAATCGGTAATTTTATATCTAACTCTGCTCTGTCTGGTGGTGCAATTTATAATCAGAAAGGTAACATTGGCAGCATACAAGGTGATTTTAAGTCAAATTCTGCTACAAATTCAGACGGCGGTGCAATTCGTAACAACGGTACTATCACAAGTATCACAGGTAATTTTGAGAATAATTCCGCTTATAACTGTGGTGGTGCTATTTTTAATGGTAATAGTGCGGAAACAAACATAATTGCTGACAGCAGTGATATTACATTTGACGGAAACTATGTTACAACAGGAAATGGTGGTGCAATATATAATTCAACTGGTGTAGCTACAAAGGGTATCGTTGGTTTGTATGCTGATGCCGGCCACAGTATTACATTTAAAGGCGATAAGACTACTCAAACCTTATCGGATAATGCAAAGGATATAGACGGTATTTTTAACATGGGGACATTGAACATCAACGGCACTTATGATCGTACAAATTATACAGGTGACGTTTTTCTTTATAATGTTTCTGATTATTCAACACCAATGGGTACAACAAACATCTATGGCGGTACCGTTAATGTAAAAGACACATTTACGCAAAAAGATTTGAATTTAAACGGTGGCACATTAAATCTTGGTAAAGGCGGAACCATTACAAACTTAAATGCTAACGGTGGCGATTTAAGTATGAGTATACCTTTAAGTATGAGTATACCTTATGGCACATTTGATAATTATACAAACGAAATCAGCACATTAACTGTTGATAATTTCACAGGTACCTTAAACAACTTTACTGTTGATTATGATGCTTCTTCTGGTATGGATAATATTTCGGTTGGTGCTGGTAGTAGTGGCACAATTCGCTTAACGGCTGTTAATATTCTAAGTAATGCTGAACCATCTCCTAATGACGTATTTTATTTAACAGGTGACGGTAAAGGTAGTATCACAACAACAGAAACAGGAAGTATAACATCTGCAATTTATGGTTACACCTATACTTTTACATTTGATGGCGCAGGAAAAGGTAATGTTCTGGTTACGATGAATGCAGATGAGCAAATGAGCTTACCGAGAGCTATCCAAACAGAGTCTGTTGATTCTTATTCTGCACAATTAAATCCTGTTATTGTTTATGAAGATTTAGGCGAACTTGCAGGTGCTAACAGAAACTTTACTATCTTCGGTAACGGTTCAACGATTGACGGCAATGGTTATGCTGGTATAACTGTTACAAAGGGGCAGACCTTAACCTTGAATAATGCTGATATGAAAAATTTTACGGATGGTGCGATTACGAATTACGGTACAACTAATATAATTTCCCAAAATACAGGCAGTTTGACTTTTTCAAATAACGCTGGGTTTTCGGGAGGTGTTATTGTGTCAATGTTGGAAGATGAAAGTTCACCTTCACCTCTGTTACATATAGAAGCCCAAGGTGACAATATAAATTTCACAAAAAATAGTTCTGGTACTTTAGGTGGTGGATTAGTTAGTATGGGATGGATTGATATAATTGCAGATAAAGGGCAAGTTGTTTTTGATGGGAACACAGCATTGATGGGAGGAGGTATTGCCATTCAATCATCTACCGAACTTGATAAATTAAATCTTGTTGCATTGAATAATGATATTGTATTCAAAAATAATACAGCAGAGGGTGTTATTCCTGAATTTTTATTAGGGTATGTACCTGTTAATGGTGCAGGTGCAATGCTTATCCAAAGTGGGCAAGCCGATATTATTGCAAAAAATGGTAAAGTTGTATTCCAAGATAATAGTACGACAGGTTTTGGTGGTGCTATTCTTGGTCTAGATTATGGTGGTGACGTATTGAATAAAATTAATATTGTTGCCGAAAATAATGACATTATATTTAGTGGCAACACCGCAGATTTTGGTGGTGGCGCTATTGCAAATATCGGTAAATTAAATATAAAAGCCAAATCTGGTCATACTGTTGAATTTGCTACTACTACTGATTCTATCGCAAATGTTAGTGCGTTGGGCAAATGTAGTACTTTAACGATTAATGATGCGGATGCTGGTTATACTGGTGATGTTATTCTTCAAGATGTTGTATCCGCTGATCTTGATGGTCTTGATAACACTGCAACGCCTGGTGATTTGGTTATCGGTGGCGGCAGAGTTTTTGCAGAAGGAACTATACAGCAAAACGATATCACTGTTGAAAAAGCTATATTGACTCTTAGTAAAAAAACAGTCGCAGCAAGTGAAACAACACCTCTTGCGGCATCTGTATTTACATTAGATAATTCAACGTTAAACCTGCAAAACGATTCAACGGGAATTTTAAATGTTGATACATTAAAACTTGCAGGTAACAATAATTTAATGCTTGATGCTGATTTGGCTAGTGAAAAAATGGATCAGTTAAAAGTCACAAATGTTAGTGGTGGTGGCAATATTGTTGTTTCTGATATTAAATTATTATCTGATGCGAATGATGATTATATGGAATTATCGTTGTTCGCAGACGACACAACTACTGATGTGTACAATAAAGTTTCAGGAAACTTAAATGGTCTAAAATATTCATCAATCTATAAATATGATGCGTTATATGACTCAGCTACAGGTAAGATTGGTTTTACAAGATATGAATCTGGAACCAGTGATGACTTTAATCCATATCTCTATGCGCCATCTGGGGTGGCAAATACAACCGCAAATATAACAACACAGATTGCAACACTTGCTATGGATAAAATGGATGACATTGTTCAGGCCCAGGGTCGTTCGGGTGGCGATGCTCTAACATCATCGAATGTCTGGGTCAAGGTTATGGGTTTGAATGATAGTGTAGAATTCAACAACTTTGAAAACATTGATTCCAAAGCATTAACAGTAGCTGCTGGGTATAATACTAACAAAATCACATGCGGTGATTGTGATATAGTCTTGGGTGCATATGCTGGTTATATAGGTGGAAAACAGCAATATACTGATAATGACATAGACCAAAATGGTGGATATATTGGTTTAAGTTCTGCATTAACATTGGGTAACGCTTTTGCAACAGCAACCGTTAATGGCGGCCTGTTAAACAACAAAGCAAACAATATGTATGGTACAGATAGATTTAATACACGTTGGTTGGGTGCCGGACTTAAAACAGGATACAATTACGCAATAACTAATTCTGTTATATTACAACCAAATCTATATGGTGGATATACTCTGGTAAATACTGAAGATTACACGTCTGTATCAGGTGTCAAAATCGCAACGAATAATTTGAATTTCTTTGAAATCGATCCAGGGTTAAAACTTTCTGCAGTAATTGCAGATGGTTGGACAGGTTCTGTTCAGGGTAAATATGCTATCGTAATGGATAATGGCGCAAATATAACGGCAAATGATATCGCATTACAAAATATCAGCACCAAGAACTATATTGAATATGGAATTGGTATTAATAAATCTTTGACTGATGCGTTCTATCTGGGGGCTAAAATCAACCGTTATGATGGTGGCAGAACTGGCTGGAACGGGTCAATAGAATTTAAATACAAATTTTAATTAAAAAAGATTGTGTGCCAGGTCAGTGCGTAATAGAAAAATTGATTTGTTTCTATGCTTCAAAGCTTTTTATACCACAATAAGGATATTGAACAGGACAGAGTATTACTGTAATTCTAATCTTTTTATCAGTTCGAATGTTTTTTGTGATTTATAAGTAGTTCGAAAGTGCTAACAAGAACACAAATTTTTAAAAATTGACTTTCGAACTCGGTAAAATTTGATTTTTTTGCTCTCTGGAATGCGCACGAGACCTTGATAAACAATAACCAACCGCAGGGCAAAAACTCTAATTAAAAATATCCGTTTTTGCGCGGTTGCTAATTGTTCATCTGCGTATTCGCCATGCGCTTCGCTCTGGCGTATCCGTGCGCCATGAAAATTAAAAAATACCCCATTGGGGGTATTATTTAATTTTGGTTGGGGCGCACGGATTCGAACCATGATAAAGAGAACCAAAATCTCTTGTCCTACCATTAGACGACACCCCAAAAGGTAAGCCTATTATAATTTACTTTAATGAATTTGCAATAATAAAAATTAAACTGTTTGAAATTTCATATTTTTTGTATATTATATGGGCGTATGTTTGTTTTTGGTCCCATCGTCTAGCGGTTAGGACATCGGATTCTCATTCCGGCAACATGGGTTCGATTCCCATTGGGACTGCCAATTAAAACAAATTTCTTTTTTTAAGAAAAAATACTTGCAATCCAATTATTAAATTTTATAATGATTCAAAATTTATAACGAATCGTGGGGTTAAATATGGCACGTAAAGAATTTATTCAGTTGATGAAAGATAATATCATTATTGGTGATAGACTGGCGAATCGTTTGAAATGCGATTTCTCTAAAATTAATGATTATAGCACTAAACAAATAATGTTGTTGATGCGCCTATATTTAGGTGGGCGTTCTTTGTTAAAAGATATTGCTATGCGTGAAGTAATATCAACACCAAACCTATGTGCGGCATTTCGTGTTTTAGAAGGTGATGGTTTGGTTTTGCATACGGTTGATGAAAATGATCGTCGTAATACTTGGTATGAAATTACGGATGCTGGGGCGGAAATTGCGAAACAAGCACTGGATATTTTGGGGTGTGCAATTGAAAATTTAACGTCTAGCCTTTCTCGTGAGGACGAGGCAGAATTAACCCGCTGTATGAGGACAATGAATTCTATATTATCAAAGTTAGAGGTTGGAAATGCGTAAATTATTATGTTTTTTTGGAATTGTTTTAATGTCATTAAACGCAAATGCTTTAGATTTATCTTTGTATGAAACGGTTTCAAAAATGATTGCCGAATCAAACGATTTAAAAAAGGCTAATGCTAATGTCGCTAAGGCTCAGGCTGGATTAAAGGCGGCAAATGCAAATCGTTGGTTCAAGGTTGACGCCACTGCAACTTATATGAATTTGGTTAATGTCCAGGATCCTGGAAATCCAAATACAGTTTCTTTGCCACCAGAATTTGGCGGGATTATATCAAAAACTATAGGGGGCGATGTACCGACTAAATTTGAAATTCCGGATAATATATTTATGGGCGGTGTATCTATTAGTCAGCCTATTTACACATTTGGTAAAATTGGAAATGCGGTTGATAGTATGCGCAGTGCTGTAAAGGTTTCTGAATCTTCACGCGAAATGACGCAAAGGGCAATTAAATATAGCGCCACAGATATATATTGGACAGCAAAAATGACTGATGAAATTGTAAAGTTAGCCAAAGCTGATTTAGAAAGTGCAAAAAAAGCACGCTCTAAATTAACAGCGGCAGGTCGTGCAAATCGCGGTAATTTAGTCAAAATAGAATCTGATATTGCGACAAAAAAAATAAATGTTTCTGATGCTGAATTTAATCGTGATACCGCACACAGAATGTTGAAAATTTTGGCGGGCATAGATATAGATATAGAATTAAATTTAACAGATGATTTCCCATCTGAATTTGAACCAATGGAAATGTCAGAATTAAAATCTACACCAGAATGGGATGTCTTAAATGAACAGGTTCAAATGTACGAAGCCAAGGCTGCATCGCAACGCGCAAATAATTATCCGACTTTGGCTGCAACAGGTTCTTATAATTATTTTACTTTGGCAAATGATGCAAATAAATTGTTTGATAAAAAAGGTCAACAATCTGCGTATTGGGGACTTGCTTTACAGGTGCCAATCTTTAATGGCGGGTTAAACCGTGCAAACGCAACTGTTGATGTTATGAATGCAGAGGCTGTACGTCAGGATTTGGAAAAATCTAAAAAAATTACAGGCGAACAATATGTAAATGCTATTAAACAGTATAATCATTCACGCGAAAATATGGCGACTTTACAAGAAGCAAGAAACTTAGCCGCTAAAGCGTACAAGTTTTCCCAGGATAGATTTGGTGCGGGACAAACGTCTGCAATCGAGTTGGAAGAAGTTGCATCAGGGTTGTATCAGTTAGACATTGCGTTATTAAATGCGAAATATAAAATTTTGATGGCTGCAGAGTCGGTCAAAAAATTAGGAGAATAATACAATGAAAAAAAATTGGCAGAAAATTATTTCTATCTGTTGTGTGGCGGCTTTGGTGTTTTGGGTCGGATATAGAATTTGTGCCATTATAGGGATGAACAATCGTTTTGTTTTCAATGCGACGCGTGATGCACAAGAAAATGGAACCCCCGTTGTTGTTATGACCGCCATAAATAAATCTGGTGTTTTGCGTGAACCATTGTCGGTTAAAAATAATACTGCTTTGGTAAGTGGTATGCGTGTTGGTTTGTTTCGTATTGGACAGCATGTAGGAAACGGTGAAATTAAATCAGTGTCATCAAAAATAGATTATGATTCTGGAATGTATGTTATTAAAACACGTAATGTTTCTGATGGATTGCAATATGCAGAATATCGTCGCAATGGATATTTTATTCCTTTGTATGCAATTAACAATTCGCATGTTTTTGTTGTTGATAATAATGTTGCAACACTGCGTAATGTTGTGATTGCACGTCAAGATTCAGAAATGGCGTTAATAACCCAAGGGTTAAATGATGGTGATTTGGTTGTTTTATCGCGTGTTGAGAGTGGTGAAAAAGTAAAAATTCAAGAAACAAAATAGAGTGGGGTAAATATTATGTTAAAGTTTTTTGTGCGCAGGCCAATAACAACAATTATGTTTGTTTTATTTTTTGTTGTGTTGGGAATTTATTCATATCCAAAAATGAATGTTGAATTGACACCACCACTTGATTTGCCAATGGTGACGGCAACTTTTGTGTATCCGGGGGCGGCGCCTGCTGAAATAGAATCACAGGTTATTAAAAAGGTTGAAAATTCTATTTCCCAGATTTCTGGAATAAAAAAAATCACATCTAATGTTTTTGAAAATGGTGGAAATGTTATTGCAGAATTTAATTTGGGTGTTGATGTAAACACTAAATCAACCGAGGTTAAAAATAAAATTGATGCAATATCTTCGGAATTTCCTGATGATTTAAAAACACCTGTTGTGGATAAATTAAATGTATTACAACAGTCTGTGGTTGATATTGCGATTTACGGTGAAAATACTCGTGAATTAACCGAATATGTGACCGAAACACTTTCACAAAAAATAAGTGGTATTGATGGTGTTGCAAATGTTGGTGTATTCGGTGGCGAAGTGCGTGCAGTTCGTATTCAAATGTCACCTGATAATATGGCGGCACGTGGTGTGACAGTTGTTGATATTGTAAGTGCCCTTGCTAATAAAAACCTAAATGTTCCGGGGGGGCGTATAGAATCTGGTGAATCTTCATCTAATGTTCGTTTTATTGGTGAATTTGAAAATGTAAAGGCTATTGAAGATTTACAGATAGTGACAGCCGAAGGTCAGAATTTTACAATTGTAGATGTTGCAACAGTCACCGATAGTGCACGTGACATAGAAACTGGAGCGCGTTATAATGGTAAAGATGTTATTATTGCATCTGTGGAAAAGGCATCCGACGGAAACGCTGTTAAAATTGCACGTGACTTGCGTAAACGTATGCCAGAATTTACAGAATCTCTCAAAGCACGTTTTCCAGATGCAACAATGGAAATCGTTAGTGATTCTTCTACGAATATCACAAACGAAACGAGTGGTACAATAGATGGTATTGTTTTAGGTGTTTTGTTTACTGTTTTAATTTTGTTGGCATTTACGCGTAATTTGCGCTCAACAATTATTGCAGGTGTAGTTATACCTTCATCATTATTTGCTGGATTGTTCTTTATGAATTATAGCGGTTTTAGTATCAATATGATTACATTACTTGCGTATTCATCGGCACTTGGAACGCTTGTATCAAATGCAATTATTTTGATAGAGGCTGCATTGCAAGAAATGGACAAAGGAAAATCGCCCGAAGATGCTGCGATTGATGGAACAAAACGTGTAGCAGTGTCTGTGCTTGCGGGTGTTGGAACAAATGTTGTGGTGTTCTTGCCGTTGGCGTTCATGGGTGGAATTGTTGGTATGTTTATGTTGCAATTCGGTTTAACAGTTGTTTATTTAACTGTTTTATCACTGGTGTTTTCATTTACTTTGACACCAATGATGATTGCAAAGATTTTACGTATTTCTAAAAAGAAAAAAGTAAAGAGTGTTAAAAAACAATCGGAAAATAAAAGTTTGCGTAAATGGTATGATTATCAAATGGCGCATCCTGGACGTGTTGTTTTAATAGCGTTGGGGGTGTTGATTGGTTCTGCAATGTTGATGCGGTTTGTTGGAAATGAGTTTCAACCAGCAAACGATGCAAACGAAATTAACATAACCGCACGTGCCCCAATGGGCGCAACATTTGAAAAGTCTGAATTTATTGCCAAACAAATAGAAGATGTTGTGTCCACTCACCCAGAGGTTAAATCAATAGTGACCAAGATAGGAAATAGGGGTCTGCAAAATATCGCCATGAAATTGAATTTGGTTGATTATCAAGACCGCAAGTTTACTGATAAACAATTGGTACAAAAGTTGCTTCCTGAATTATCTGTGGTTCCTGATGTTGAAATTCAAATTCGTGCAGGTCAGGAAACGTCAGGTTCAACGTCGACTGATTTAGTATTATACGTTTATGGTGACGATGATGATATCAGAACGCAATACGCACAAAAATTGATAGATGGAATAAACACTATTGACGAAGTACAAAGTGCGGTTCTTGCTCAACAGGCGCCGAATAATGAAATTCGCTTTATTCCAAATCAGGATAATATGAATACGTGGGGTATAAGTAATTCTTATGCTGGAACATTATTGCGTTCTGCATTATATGGTAACGATGTATACAAGTACAAGGAAAACGGTAAAGAATATCCAATAGTTTTGGAATTTGCAAAGCCATATAAAGTTATGGGTATGTTTGATAATGTGTTTGTTAATTCGCCCAAGGGTATGGTTGCGTTGTCCAATTTGGGTGATATAGAAAAAGTTCCGGCTGCATCAAATATAACCAGGTTGAACAAGGAAAGAATAACCGAAATAGATATAAATATCGGTAAATCAACAATGGGCCCAGTCCAGAAAAAAATAGAGGCAGAAATTGCAAAGTTAGATTGGAAATCTGGCTATCATACAGGCTTTGGTGGTGTGTCAGAGGTCCAAGATGAAACCACCACAGAAATTGCGATGGCGTTTTTGTTAGCAACTATTTTGACATTTATTTTGTTGGCGGGAATATTAAATTCCTTGACGCATCCGTTTACAATTGCGACATCAATTATAACCAGTTTTGCCGGCGTGTTTATATTACTGTTTTTGTCTGGGGCAACGGTTAATGTTGGCGCAATGTTGGCATTTGTTATGCTTGTTGGATTGGTGGTAAATAACAACATTTTGGTTTTGGAACCAACAATTAATCGTGTGCGTTCTGGGGAAAGTCCGCAAAAAGCGTTGTGGGTTGAATTAAACGATAAAAAGGCTATGGTTTTAATGACGTCTATTGCGATTATGACTGGAATGTTGCCACAATTATGGGCTGTTAATGGAATGAAGTCTGCGATGGCATCTGTTATGATTGGTGGTATGGGGGCGAGTTTGATTTGGACATTCGTTTTAACGCCAGCGTTATTTATGGTGATGGAAAATTTGCGTACAAAACTTAGAAAAAAACACAAATAATAAACACTTTTATATGATTATATTTTGTGATATAATATAATCTAAGTATGAGGAAAGTTTTATTATACCTTTTTATAGGGACGTTTTGTTTTACACCTGCATTTGGTGCAGATGGGCCTGCGCGTTCCGGTATAAGTAATGAAAATAATCGTGTTTTGCGTTCGTCTGTACCCGTGCGTAATTTGAATGGTGCTGGTGTTTCGCGTGCTGGTTCAAATGTTGTTTCGCGCACTGCAAGTAATGATAAGGTCAGAACGACCGCGTCGCGTAGTGCTGCAACCACAACGCGCGATGTTGAACGAACAGGTGTGACACGTTCTGTAAAACCTATTCAAAAACAGTCCGCAATTGTGGGACGTTCTACGGTTAAACCGAATGTAACAGCGCGTGCGGCCAAAACACCAACAGTTAGCGCGGAATCTATTGCCAAGGCCAAAGAAGTTTTGGAGCAAACAGCCCAATTAAATAAATCGTGTCAGGAACAGTATAACGAATGTATGGATCAGTTTTGTGCGGTTGTTGACACAAATCAAAAAAGATGCAGTTGTTCTGCAAATCTGTCTAATTATTCCAAGGTAGAAGAATCGGTAACAAACGCTAATGCTGAATTAAATGAGGTTGCACAACGTATTCGTTATGTTGGTTTGTCTGCTGATGAAATTTCCGCTATTATGTCCGCGACCGAGGCCGAAAATGCCCTGGATGGTCAAAAAGATACATCAGAAACACGCAGTATGCTTGATGATATTGAACAATTAATTAAGGATCCAACCAGTGCAACAACTGTTTCCTCTACTAATACTGGATTTGGTTTGGATTTAGATATTGATTTTTCAGATTCTGGCGCTGATATGTTTTCTCTTGATTTTCTATCTGGTTCTAATTCTGAATCTAGCATATCTAACAAGCGCGGAACAGATTTATATAACGTTGCAAAAAAACGTTGTGCAACGGTACTTAATGAATGTAAAAATGCTGGTGCCACATCACAACAAATTACTGGTAATTACGATTTAGCAATCGATAAAGATTGTATAGCATATGAACAGGGATTAAACAAAATGAACGAAACTTTGGTTTCCAATGTTCGTAGTGCGAATTTGTTATTGCAAAAGGCGCGTTTGGCGGTGTTGCAGAATAAAACACAATATGATGCCAAGGGTTGTATTGGTGCGCTGGAAACTTGTATGACCGATGAAATGGTTTGTGGTGAAGATTATTTCAAATGTATTGACCCAACTAAAAAGTATATTGATGAAAACGGTAATGTCGTCCTGGGCCAGGATATTACAAAAATTACAGAAACAATGTCGGATTATGATGTGAGTCTAATAAACTCTGGTTGGTTGGAGAATAAGCAAAATGATTCAACAAAAAGTTGGTCTGTTGCAGATTATTTGCTAACAAAAATTGGAACTGGTCCAACAATTCGTGAAGGTGGTTTATGTCGTGCTGTGTTGGATAAATGTCAACAGTATTCGTACAAGAATGATAAATATGAACCATACAATGATATTGTTGTGAATTACATTCAACGCGCGATGACGAATATTCGTGCCGCACAATCGCAAATTATATCTGATTATGCGTCCAGTTGTATGTTGGATGTTGCATCGTGTTATAACCAACAGGTGTCCCAGGTTAATGCATGGTCTTCTGTCGCAAGTGCACAGAGTGTTCGTGCCGTTATGTCCGGCGCATGCCGTAATGTTGCGCTGACTTGTGCGTATGCTGTATTTGCAGAAGATAAGACAAGTTGTCCGAAGAACAACGACGGTATCAAAAATACAGAAAATTGTTTAAATAATATTTCTGAAATGTTCTATCAATCTCTGTTGTGTCCGGATCATTCAACATTTGTCGGAACAACAGGTGATTGTACAAGTCTCGGTCTCGGATGTTTAAATACACAATGTAAGTGTGAACCTGGTTATTTTGTATCTGGATCTAGTTGTACTGCATGTCCTGCAAATTCAACATACCAGAAAGATGGGTGTTCAACTGGGGAATGTGCAAATACACAATGTAAATGTAATGATAATTATACGGCTTCCAATGGTGCGTGTGTCGCTAAAACATCAAGCGGCAGTTAAAACTATTTCTTTGGATTTTTAATATTATCCATAAATTCGTTGTGAACATTAACCTCTGATTCAGGGGCGGGAAAATGCCGCACAGGAAAATCAGCACCAATTTTTGGGTGATTCAACATTGCCTGGTGTTGTTCTGATATTATTTCTGATATATCGCGCGCCGGGGCGGTGTTTTCGAGTTCTAAATAAACCTTGGCTAAAATTTCAGCGTCGATTAAGGCACCGTGTGCCTCTGCCCTGGCGGTTAATGGAACACCAAACCATTTAGCAAGTGCGTCCAAAGAGTAACTTTTCGGCCCAAATACGCGGTTGCGTGCGATTACAATGGAATCGAGTTGCTGTTCACGTGGAATCTGTTTCAGGCCCAACATACTTAATTCATGATTCATAAATGGAAAGTCAAAGTCCAAACCGTTATGTGCGACAATTGGACTATCCCCGATAAATTCAAGAAATTTTGGTGCAATAGCCGCCATTTTTGGTTTGTCTTCCAAAAAGGCATTAGAAATTTTGTGAACCATATATGAATCAGGTGGAATAATTTTGCCATCTGGATTTATATATTCGTGGAAAGTATTGTCGGTCAATTTTCCGTCCAACAATTCAACCGCACCAATTTCAATACAGCGGTCGCCACGCAAGTATTCCAACCCAGTTGTTTCAATATCAAAACATATTACACGTGCCATATATTCACCCATTGCTAACTTTATTTTTGTGTATTATAATAAAGTCGTGGAATTAAATCTAGAAAATCTTAATGATGAACAGAAAGACGCGGTAAATGCCGTTGATAACGGACCTGTATTGGTGACGGCTGGTGCTGGGACGGGTAAAACCAGTGTTTTAATTGCAACCATTGCAAGTGTTGTGTTACAAAACCAAAAAGCGGCCCCATGGGAAATTTTAGCAATGACATTTACTAACAAGGCCGCAAATGAAATTCGTGAAAGAATTCGCTATATAACAAATGAAAATATCTCATGGCTGGGGACATTTCATAGTATTTGTTTGCGTATATTGCGTTATCATGCATCTGTATTGGGATTGCGTCCTGATTTTTTAATTTATAACGAAGATGACCAGGCGCGTGTTATTAAATCTGTTGCTGGGGCCACAACAAAAAGCCCATCAGAATATGTTGAAGATTTTTCAAGAATAAAGGATAAGGGAATATCAGCGTTCGATTGCCAGGATAAAATTTTTAAGTCTTATAACGCGGAATTAAACCGTTTGGGTGCACTTGATTTTGGGGATATTATTTTATATACATTAAAATTATTTAACGAACATAATGATATTTTAGAATCATATCAAAAAAAGTTTAAATATATTTTTGTTGACGAATTCCAAGATACCAACGCCGCCCAGATGGAATTTTTAAAGGCACTGACGCGTGGTGTTGAAAACCCACATATCTATTGTGTTGGTGATGAAGATCAATCTATTTATTCTTGGCGTGGTGCAGAAATAAAAAATATCGTTGATTTTAAAAAGACATATCCAAACGCCACAATAAAAAAATTACAAACGAATTACCGCAGTACTGGTAATATTTTGGGTGCGGCTAATTCTTTGATTGCGTACAATTCTGATAGATATGAAAAAATTTTACATACACACGATTCCGCAAAAACTGGCGAACCAGTATATGTTTTAACTCTGCCCACAGATTTAGATGAAGTGCAATTTATAGCGGATGAAATTATTCATTGTGGGGTAAATTATAACGATATTGCGGTGCTTATTAGAAATGGTTCTTTATCACGTATGTTTGAAACAGAGTTTACAAAACGTAGAATTCCATATCGTTTGGTTGGTGCACAAAAGTTCTATGAACGTGCCGAAATCCGCGATGCCATAGCATATATAAGGTTATTGCTACATCCATTTGATGATATGTCGTTTTTGCGTATAATTGGTCGTCCATCACGTCATATTGGTCCGGCCGCGATAGATAAAATAAAATTACATGGGGCGTATTTGATGGATGGGTTGCGTAATGCGGAGTTATCAAAACAACAACGCAATTATGCAGATGAATTTTTAAATGCGTTTGATTTTGATTGGCGCGCTATGTCACCGTCTGATGCGGTCCAAGAATTATTAAATCGCACAGGTTATATAAATATGTGGCGTGAATCCAAGGATGAAGATGCACCAGATAGATTAAATAACATCAAAGATTTAATAGAATCTATTAAAAAATATGATTCGTTGGATGCGTTCTTGGAACAGGCGGCATTACAAATGACTGATGATAATGCGGGGGTGGATAATGATACATCGGCGGTCAATATAATGACAATTCATGCAGCCAAGGGGTTGGAATTTGATACGGTATTTTTACCGGCGTGGGAACAAAACATATTTCCAAACGAAAAATCTATGCATGATAATAGTTTATCTGAAGAACGCAGACTCGCCTATGTTGCTATAACACGTGCAAAACGACGTGCAATTATTAGTAATGTAATGTCCCGGTTTGTATATGGAACGCGTCAGTATAATCAGCCTAGTTGTTTTATTGGTGAAATGGATACGCAATTTATACAGTTTCTGGGTGGTGCAAAGCCTGCGAAACAATCGTATGTGCCGCATAAGAAAACATGTTATAATAATAGTAATAACTTGGTCGGTAAAATGGTTTCGCATCCTGAACTTGGCTCTGGCGTTGTTATAGAACAAGGAACAGATATTTTAACAATTGCTTTTAAAAACAAAGGAATAAAAAAAGTCGCAAAAAGTTTTGTAACTATTTTGTAATTATTTTTTGCTGTCTTTGATAACTTTTGCCCAATCTTTATATGTGGTAACACCACGTTTCCATAGGCCTTTGATGTCTTTTTTTACCTTTTCGCCAAGTTCTCCCTGGATTTTTTCACCCCAATCAGTTGCAATTTTATCTGTTTGTTCGGCCATGTACAAAACCAAACGTAATACTAATAAAATTATGATAAATCCACCGGCGTCTGTGGTTGGTGATATGTTAAATAAATTCGCAGAAAATACACCGCTTAATAATGCGGCACAAATTCCGATAACAGCAGATAGCGATACATAATAAATTGCCGCAGAAATAAATTTTTTAATTTGGACATCCAGTTTTTCAGGACTAAACAACCCAAGAAATGAATTAAATATATCACCAATAATTCCTTTATATGTTGTTGAACCTGTGGTTTCAGCAATTGCAGTAAAAGGTAACATTAAAACTGCCAAGAATAAATCAGCAACAACCCCCAACGCCATAAATACAAATTTCCAAATACACATTACCGACATAATTACCAAGGCAAGTCCGGCTAAAAATGTTAATAAACTCAAACCAATTCCGGAAATCATCCATTGAAAGCCTAGCGATAAAGTTTGCCTAAAAAACACACTTAAACGCGTGGGTAGACAAATCATATCAGATGCCATTGTTGCATCAATTAACATATCTGGTTTTGCATTTGCTGTGGCATATGCAGTTATGGCAGAACAAGTATTGTCTATAGGAATTCCAACGGTCGTGGTTATTGCATTTAAAATTAAATTCGCCATATATGTCCCCAGTGCTAATACTGGACCCATAATCCACATAAACACCTTGGCAGGACCGAGTCCAATAATAATCATCCATATAGCAATCTTGATACCGCGCGTTAAAATATCTTTGGCGAGTTTGCGTATATCGGATGTGTTTTTCATCATGTGATATGCTTCTAGTCCAATCCAATATGCATACATAATTAGTATAAATATTAAAGAAAATCTAAACAAAGCAGAATCTAAAATTCTACCGATATATGTCATTGCATTCATAAATGCGATGGACACTTTGGCTTCTACTGGTACAGGTGCATTTGTTTCTTCGCTTGTTGGAACAAATTTTGTTACGTCCTGATTCAGATTAGATGTAACTTGATTTAAATTATTTTCTGTTGCCCACGTTCCTGCATCACCAATATCGCCCATTGGCAGGTTAGGTGTTATGGCTTTTGACGGCGTGACCAATAAAGCAATAATAATTATTGCAACAAAATTTGATAAAAATTTTTTTACAATTTTTTTCATTATTTTTCTGTCATTTTTTTTGCGATTGCTTTCCATATCTTTTCTGGCGAATGGTATATTTTCTGCCCTAAATCATGAACCCATTTTCCATAGTCAAATTGTTCGCCTGTTGATATATCCGATGGTTTTCCGTCTTCTGATTCACCAGGTATAGGCAATTTGATTTGTCCCTGTGGAATAAGTTTGTCTATGCGTGGTGTAACAACATAATAATATAACAAGAACAATCCCAACATTAACATAAATAATTCCCAACCATGTTTCATAAAATCAAATGCCCCAGGATGCACACTTTCTATACGTGCTTTCTCTCGCATAAAACATGTTTTGAATTTGTCGCCATCAACACCGTTGTCGGTTGTTATAGATTCTGCTTCGCATAATTTAAATACATACATTACAGATAATGCATCTGTATCAGTCACTTTTTCTTTGACCAATAACATTGGTGGTAATATTGCTGTGTAATTGTCGTTTGGTGGCGGCATGGTTGTATCTGCGGCAACCCAAATAGTTGCGTATAAAATGACAACTTTTAATGTGATTGCGATAATACGTAATGCCGATGTGACAAGCATCCCTACGGATTTACTAAGTATGCCAGATGCTATTTTCCATGTTCCTTCAAACGCTACCGCTGCGAGTAATAGTGGTAAAAAGATAATTAAAAACACCAATTTGAATAGGACGGATAAAATTTGAAATACTAAATCAAATCCGATAATTAAAAACATTAATACCAGTACCAGTCCGGCGACCCATGTAAATGCACCGCCGCCGAGTCCCATCCACGCGTAATTCATTAATGCAAATCCACCTGATGCACCTGCTAACATAATTGCGTTTATGTTTGCAATAACACACATAAAAGACCCTGATACAGAATCCATAACATTATATGATTCGTCAGTTGGGTCCACGTTCATCGTATTACATTGTGCAATACCAGCGGTATTTGATGCTGCCATAGCAAGTTCGGTGCCTAAGAATAATACAGGTGTGACGGTTATGTTTGAAACGGTACGCAACGCATCTGTGCCACCTAAACCTAGCATCCCAGATAGTGCGCCAACAATCATTATCCTAAGGCCTGTTTTCCATACTTTGTCAAACCATCCTTTGAAATCTAACTTTTGTTCAGAATCGTCATATTTTGCGGTTTTTTTTGCGTTTTCCCAAATGTGTTTTATTGCACTTAATAGCAAGAATATACCAAATCCCACAGCCATCAAAATCCAAGTATATTTAAGTATGCTGTGCCAGAATAATTCAGCAGCATTACCAATAATACTAAACAATTCTTTGATGTGTCCGCACAAAAAGCATGCGTTTATACTTGTGATGTCGCCATTGTCCGCACCAATTGCAGTCATAAAATTAGATATGCTAGAATATACCAATGCCGAACCGTTAATGGACGATGACAAATACCATATTCCCAACCCCAGTGCTATGGTGACTAGCACTGCGCGTATAATAATACCAATAAGTTTTGCTTTTAATGGTGTCATTTTGTTGTGCCTTTTTCGCCCCCATTGATAATTGTTTTACCAATTTGTTTTCCTGTGTCCCATATTGCTTTGGTTAGTCCCATTACATCATCAGCAACTTTTTCACCAATTTCACTTTTTTCTAATTTAATATTAAAGGCTTCCATAATTTTATTTGTCACTTGTGGTATTTGTGAATATATAAATCCTAATACATAAACTAAAACAATAGTTCCCATAATTGTAAAGTTTGCTATATTGTCATCATCTAATAAATCAGATTCGAAAATTTGACCAGATGTTATTGCCGCCATTATTTCTTCGGTTGATGTTCCAATTCCTGAAAAGAATCGTGCAATAATAACCATGATTACCGTGTATGTAATAACCGCCGCCGCCAAAGATACAATCGCACTGATAAGTTTTTTGATTTGGTCTGCGCCCATGCCTTTGCCGATATTACTGACCCAACTTGGGACATTTTCTGCACCCTTGAATATCATCATAACCAAAGATAACGGAAAGAAAAATGCAAAGAACATCATTGCGACAATCACATCTGCGAAATAACATAAAAATCTAAAGAATAATTTAAAGAAATTCCAAAACAAATATGCCCCAGCAAAAATTAAAAACAAATGCTTGAATAAATGCGCGATGAAATGAAGCAAATTCCAAGTTAGTGCTTCATCTATGATTGCAAGTCCCAGTTTCATAAAAGATTGAAATTGTGTAATGGTTGTTTTTGCAATTTGTATAATTGTGTCGCGTAATTGTGGACGAAAGAAATATTCATCGCTGTCTTGTATTTTTATTGGAACATAATTAACCCGTCTGTTAACATCCTCTTCGGTTTGTTTCAAAATGTTTTCTTCATAAATTAAAGTAATTTTAGCAACTGGTTCAAAAGTAATTTGAGTCACAAAACGAGGAATCATTACACCCATACTCAAAATAGATATTACAAACACAGCATTTATAAAAACGCGTTGAATTGATTTGTCGTACCATGAATCTTTTGCACCGTTTTTTATGTTTTGCCAAACGGCATTTAATACAAAAAATGCAAATATTACACAGAATAAAATAATGCAGAAATATGCCAATTTGTCATAAACTGCCGCCGCTGCTTTGGATATAACAGTGAACAGCTGATCAAATATAGAACAACTCCAACATTGGATAGTATTATCAACAAAATTGTCCAGTAAACCGTTCATTTGCCTTTAAACCATCCTGTGATTTTTTTAACTGTGTCGGGGATGCTTGTCACTTTGTTCCATGTTGTTTTTGCGTCGCCTTTGACAGATTTATATAGTCCTGTTAAATCAGATTGGGTGTATTGTGTAATCTTTTCGCGTGTTAATTCAAATATGCGTAACATTACAAAAAAAGTTAGTATTGATGATAACCATAATATAGAATGACTGCCGAAACCAATCTGGGTGTTTGTCGCTGCTGGCAAATTTGTTTGTGCAACACCTCCGGCAACCGATGAAAATACGGTGCTACCCCAATTAAACATTGCGCGTACAATTGTTGTGTTTATGCACATTATGAATCCACATGCAATCATTGTCACAATTAAGTCTTGCAATGCTTTGACAACACCAGAAATTGCCGGCCAAAAATTCATCCATTTGTCATCTTTCTTTGCCACCCATACTAATGTTTGAAAAGGATATAAAATAAGAGCCATTCCAAAATTGAATATTGCCTGTATTACAAGTAATGCCATAAATATATTACAGGATACGAATGTTGTGGCTAAAATAATTCCGGTTATAATGTCTAAGAAACTTTCGCCAGCATTGTGGACTGTTAATGTTAGCAATCCGCGCAGACCGGTTGTGATAAACTCTAAACCATGTTTAACAATTTGATTGTTAGAATATGATAATGTTGCAACTGGTTGAACCATAAATTTACATGATGTTTCAGAAATCCAACCTTGTTTAATGATGTCTTGGGGACATTCGACCTCTGGTGGATTAGAACCAATTTGTGGTATTGTCTTAATCAGTTCTGTTGTGTAAATAGAACCTAAACTTAAAAATGGGTTGACCAACCATTCTGTTATAACAGTAGGTTTTATAGGAAGTAAAATTGTGACAGCAACAATTGCACGAATCGCAGGCTTTAAAATATTTTGGGTCATTTTAATTCCGTCTATTGTGCCAATCGGGTCAGATTGAGAGAAACCAAAAAAATCAAGCCATTGTTTTGGAAAAAACATTTTTAATAAATAACTAACGATAGAAATAGCCAAGATTGCCCAGACTAGCATATATAAAATTCCATTTCCATGTCCAACAAAGTATTCGTATCCGCCAGTTGCAACCTGCATAAAAGCATCCAAGATATTAGGAATAAGTGGTGATACATCTAATGCGTCAATTATTTTCCATGCTGCGTATGTGTTGCATGGCATAACGAACATCAGTGCCATCAAACAAGTGACCAAAAATCTACGGATTTTAGACATTTTCTCTCTAACTTATATTTTGTTCTTGTCAATTATATCATATTTTGTGCAAAATATGGTATAGTTAAATTAAGTATGAGGGCATTAAAAAAAATTTGGCCGATATTTTTGTCGTTCCTGCCGTTGTCGGCGGGTGCTGTTGCGCCGTTGATAATTGGTACAATCGTTGGTATTACAGGAATTGCTGGTTTTTCGATATATCGAAGTGCTGTTCCTGTAAATATGTCTGATAGTTTGAATTTTTTTTCATCTTGTTGGTCGTGCCAGTTATTTTCTGATGTTATAAAAACATTGTCTGATATTTTGCCACTTGCGTATACAGCCCTAGGGCATGTTGTTGTCCCGTTTGCAATTGCATTAACTGGTGTTTGGATTGCTTGGCGTTTGTTTTCTACATATGTTGGTAATTCTGATGTAAAGCCTGAAGATCCGTGGACTATTGGTGGCGGACTTGGGGTTCATATTGCAAAGTTGGGATTTGTTTGTATTCTTTTGCTGTTTCCTTTACCACGTTTATTAACAGATGTTGTAATAGATCCTGTGTTTAATATAGGGTTGTCTGTAAATCATTTGGTTTCTGATATTGATAAGTCCGCTAAGGCAGATTATGGAACGTGTATCGTTGCAACGGCTGCGGCGGATGCAGTATCTGTTAATGATACGCACGGAATTTTTTCGCCACACTTGCGTCATGGGTTGGCTTGTGAATTGGCAAACGTGCATCAAATGACTGGTTTGGGTATGACGGTCGGTTGGACTATGTTAAACATGGCATTTGATTCAGATTATATGCATAAAATTATGTGGAATGTTCCAATTTTTCCAAATGTTCCAATCTTTTTTTCTGGTTTATTGGTGTTGGTTTTGTTCTTTTTTGCGTTATTGCCGGTACCGTTATATTTCTTGGAAGTATTTGTAAAATTATCATTAGATTTGATAATGTTGCCGTTCTTTTTGTTGTCATGGTTGTTTAATGGATGGAAAATATTTCCACAAAATTCAGGTAAAAGTATTCAAAAAATTGTAGATGATGTTGTGTCTGGGGTCGTTGGAATTGCATTGGTTAGTATATTTGTGGCATTCGCTGTGATGTTTTTGAACGCTATATTTGGTAATTGGAATGGGGCGTCAGTTCTACAAACTGCGTTATCTCAAAACGATTCGAAATTATTGATGGACGGCTTGATGATGCGTAATGATAGCCTGGTCACAATAATAATGATGGGTATATTTATGGCGATGTTTATGATAATGATTCCTGCATTGGTAAAGACTTTGTTTAATGTAAGTGTGCCTGATGGGTTCTATAATACCGCAAAAAAAGATGCAGGCATTGTATGGAATGGCTTGAAAAACTGGTGGTCTGCGATAAAAAAATAAAAAATCAAGCGGTTTATTTTAATTCACCCCCTTTTTTATTTCTTCCGAATCTGATATACTAAGGAGCAATGAGGCAGAACCCGATTCTTTATTGGCCACGCAAATGTTCAACCGATATTGATTATCAGTTGGCGCGCAAGACTATAAACACTGCAACCGGTATGATGCCTGAAATAATAACCGACGATTTTGATTTGTCTGAAATAATGTCAAAAAATCAAGACTCGGTTGTTTTTTATCCTATATTCTGCGAATCAACTGGCTGGTGGGGTGAATTATTGGGTGTGGATGCTGTTGTTGTTGATAAAATAATAGTTTCTCCAGAATGTCAGTTAATGGTTATTAAATCTGATACCAAGGCCGAAGCCAAAGGAAAAAACCAACTGTTTGCGGCTGAAATTCATCCAACAAGCGGTTTCTTTAAAAAAATGAATTCGTCTATTGCGACGGTTTCTGATATGTTGGCAACAGATGCTGGAACTATATTGGCATTATTTTCTGGTCGTAATCAAAATCTGTTTATAAATATACTAGAATCTACTGGAAATTCATACTTGGGGTGTATTGGACGGTATTAATTTGCTATTATTACTTGATTTCTAGAAAATTCTTTGTATAATTTTCGGGCTTAAATTATTAATAAAGGGTTATATCATGAAACAAGGAATTCATCCTGAATATCACGAAATCAATGTCACACGCACTGATGGCAAGACTGTAAAAATGTATTCTACGGTTAAAAAAGACTTAGTCTTATCAACTGATAATTTGAATCATTCTGCATGGACTGGTCAACGTAATAACGAATCGGCCAAGGGTCAACGTGCTGCTGACTTCAAAAGCAAATTTGCTGGATTTAATTTCTAATCTGGGGCAAACAAATGGAATTGCTGATAAAGGGTTCAACAGAATTAAACAAGATGTTTGCGGCGTTAGAACGTACAGCATCTGGTTTGCGTCACGATTTTGGCGAGGTTGAAAATCTGCAGCAATCTATCCGTTCTGCACATGATTTTGTCGCCAAGGCGACTGAACGAATCGAAGAAAGCATATTAAACGATTTGTTGCTTGTTCGTCCATCTGCTGGATTGCTTACACCAAATATTTCGCGTGATGGTGATGGTCGTGATGAATTTGTTTTGGCAATATCTGGTGCTTCTAATTTTGTTCGTGCGAATACACATTTTGCTATTAGTTTGGCATTGCGTACGAATGGTGAAACAAAAATTGGTTTAATTTATTCCCCAATTGATGAACGTTTGTATTATACAGAGGCTGGCGCCGGTGCATATGCATATTCTGCATTCCATTCTGCACGCGTTCGTGTTTCAAATGTTGAATCTGTACTTGATGGAACAATTGCGTATAATACTAATGATTGTCAAAAGAAAATTGGCAATGTTCGTCAAACTGGTTGTCCAGCACTTGATTTAGCGTGGGTTGCATGTGGAAAATTTGATGCATTTGTGTCCGACCCACTTGATTATGCTGAAATTGCCGCTGGTGAATTAATGTTGCGAGAAGCGGGTGGTAAAATAACCATGGGTGCGGATTTAATTGCAACCAATGGAAAAATAGAATTATAAAAAAACACCCGTTTGGGTGTTTTTTTAAATTAAATCTTCTATAATTTTTAATATTTCTTTTTTTGATAATCCTAAAATTTTTAGTATATCAATTGTTTCAATTAAGTCTAAACGCCTTTCGTGTGTTTCAACACGTCCAATATAACAATGTGAAACCCCACACAGTTTTGCCAATTCGCGTTGCGTTAAGCCACGTTTATTTCGTAATTCAACAATACCAGAAATTAATTTCTGATATTTTGGATTGAAAATAGATTTTGTTTTATCTTTCATTGATATCATTTTGATACCAAATAACGCTTGAACTCAAATTGATGGCAGTGTATAATATACGTAATGGAAAGGTTGTTGTATATGGGATTGTTATCTTTGTTAGCTGTTTTATTGATACCAAACATTGTTTTGGCAGATGACGATATAGTTGCCAAGCAAACGTACGTAGAAACATTAAAAACGGAAATCGCAAAAATAGATTCAGAAATGGCACGGTGTAAAAAAGCAAAAATCGGTTGGGCAACGGCAACCGTGGTTGGTGGTGCTGGTGTTGTTGCAACCAGCACAGCAGCAATAATTCAGGGTGTAAAACTGGGGAAACAAAACAAAGAACGCAAAGACAATCAGCAAAAGGAAAATAAATGAAAAAACTTTTGTTGTATGCCTTGTTGCTAGTGCCTTATATTACCAGTGCAGACGATAGTATGCAAAGTCAAATGCTAGATGCCCAGATAGAAATGTTAGAGCAAGAATATTCTGAAAAATTGAGTGCGTTACAACAATGTGAAAAACAAACAAAGGGCTTTAAGATTGCTGGAATAACAACATTGGCATTAACTGATGTTGGTATATACGCAAATATAAAATTGGCGGAACAGTTAAAGAAAACATCTGGTGGTTCTGGTGGTAATGGTGGTCCTGCTAGTCCAACAGATAATAGACCACAATCTGACAAAGATTGTGAGGGTGCCAGAGATTTACTTAGTTTGGGACTAGCAACCCAGCAAGAGGTTGATGAAACGTGTGGAAACACATAAAAAATTAACAAACAAAAAAAGGAGAAAAAATGAAAAAAATCGTTTGTGGGTTGGTCGGTGTTATAGCCGCCGTAAATTCTGCGAGTGCTTTAACCACAGAAGAAATAAGACAACGTTGTATGAATGCGGACAACCGTGTTTGGGATGCAAAAAATCAAAAATGTATCTCTAAAACTCCGTGTAAAGATTCTGCGTATTCTTCATATTGTAATACGTTTTTTAAAGATACTCAGGTTGAAGAAATTTGGCGTGCCATGGACTTAGTAAAAGACTATTTAGAAAAACAAGGCCTAACGTGTACAGCATATGATGCATCTGATCCTGGTGTTGTGGGACAAGA
Source organism: Candidatus Enterousia sp. (assembly GCA_045616625.1). Taxonomy (GTDB): domain Bacteria; phylum Pseudomonadota; class Alphaproteobacteria; order Rs-D84; family Rs-D84; genus Enterousia. The sequence continues at coordinate 6,106 of JAZLHA010000009.1, read as the reverse complement.
CTATATTAGATGTCATCTTAGCGATGGAGGGTATATAGAATTTGAATTTGATGATCTTAATGAATCTGATCATCATACAGCAAGTCGTAGTGTGCACAAAGCATTTTGCAGGATTGCTGGTGGACACCCAGCAGATTTATCTGAAGAAGATAAAGCAATATTACGATCTGAAAATCTGGGTGATGAATATCCTGTTGGAGTGGTCTGTCATGATATTTCAGAATCAGTTTGTAGGGAGTATTTTGGTGGCGAGGAATGTACATATTCAAAAACTGGAAATTTTTGCGTACCATACTATTTTTAGTAAATAAAAAAACACCCGTTTGGGTGTTTTTTTATTTATTGTTTGCAATCAAAAAATAATCATATAAAATTGCTGGTATGAAATTCAAAGTGTTCTGGCACAAGTTTTTAAACGTAATTTTTTGGTTTTTTACCGCGTGTGTGGCTTTGCTCGCGGCGCTGGTTTTGATATATGGTAATAATTTGCCTGATTATAAAAACTTGGCGACTTATGCACCGCCGGTTGCAACGCGACTTTATGCTTCTGATGGGTCTTTACTAATAGAATATGCCGAAGAAAGACGCGCCTTTTTGGATTTTAACGATATACCACCACAATTGGTAAATGCATTTATCGCGGCCGAAGATCAAAATTTCTGGACCCATCCTGGAATTGATGTTGTTGGAATAATTCGTGCAACTGCTAATAATGCAATGCGTAAATTTGGCTCAGGTTCTAGTTTTTCTGGTGCGTCAACCATTACACAACAGGTTGCAAAAAATTTCTTTTTAACATCTGAACGCACAATATCGCGCAAAATAAAAGAGGCGATATTGGCAATGCGTCTGGAACGCAGTTTTTCAAAACAACATATAATGACTTTATACATGAATCAGATATTTTTGGGTGCGCGTGCATACGGTGTTGCATCGGCTGCGTTGATGTATTTTAACAAACCTGTATCTGAATTGACTTTATCTGAATGTGCATTTTTGGCGTCCTTGCCCAAGGCTCCAAATGATAGGAATCGTGCTGTGGAACGTCGTAATTATGTTTTGCGCCGAATGGTTGATGAAAAATATATTACACAAGAACAGGCTGATATTGCCAGTGTTGAAGAATTAAATATAAATAGCGGTTTTACCGAACAGATGGAGGAAACTTTCCAATATTTTGCCGAAGATGTTCGTCGCCAATTATTAAATTCCCTTGGACGTGAGGTTTTATATAACCAAGGTCTGTATATTAAAACAACAATTGTTCCTGAATTACAACGCGCAGCATCAGAGGCATTAAATAAAGAATTGGATAATTTTAACGCGAATCACAGTGATGAAAAATTACAGGGTGCAATTATTGCTATGAATCCGCATACTGGGCGCGTGTTGGCGATGTCTGGGGGACGTAGTTTTTCTGAAAGTTCGTTTAATCGTGCAACTCAGGCTTATCGTCAAATTGGTTCAACAATAAAACCATTTGTATATTTGGCTGCATTAGAGCGTGGCTATTCGCCAGAGACTTTATTGCTAGATGCACCAATTGTTGGGTGGCGTGAAAATGATACTTTATGGAAACCTGAAAATTATGATAGAAAGTTTTTGGGTGATGTGCCGTTGCGTTTATCACTTGAAACATCGCGTAATGTAACAACTGTGCGTCTTGTTCAACAAATTGGCGATGCCAATGCGATTGATGTTGCACAACGTTTTGGTGTTTATCCATCTGATATGAGAGATATAAATTTATCTATGGCGTTGGGATCGGGTGAAACAACACTTCAAAAATTGGTGTCGGGTTATTCTGCATTTATAAATGGTGGTCATGTAATTCAGCCACGTCTGGTTGACTATGTCGAGGATAGATACGGCAATGTTGTCGGCGGTAAAAAAACAGAATTAATAGAATGGGAATCTGATATGTTGCCACCAGATATGACAGAAGAAACCGAATCGCTGTCTGACCCCCAGAGTTTATATCAAATTGTATCCATATTACAAGGTGCGGTGGAACGTGGAACCGGAAAACAGGCGCGTGTTTCTGGACATACTATTGCAGGTAAAACCGGCACGACAAACGATGTCAAGGATGTTTGGTTTATCGGTTTTTCCAAGGATGTAATTGCTGGTGTGTATTTGGGTTATGATACACCGCGCGCATTGGGCAAAGGGGCGGGTTCACATATGGCTGCACGTGTTTTTGCTGATTTTATGAAGGTGGCGTTAGAAAACAAAAAAAATCAACCTTTCCCTGTGCCAGATGGATTAAATTTTGTTCGTGTAAACCGTTCTAATGGTGTTGCGGCATCTGTTGATCCAAATGGTATGATTATAACAGAGGCTTTTAAACCGGGGCAATCGCCGAATCCGGCACCAAGTAAGACAGCTTCTGCTAAATCAGCGGTTGTTGGTGGCGTGTTTTAAAAAAATCTGTAATTGCTTTATTTTTATGATAGAATGTGTCCATAGGCAAAGGAGTTGTTTATGCTGACACAGTTTTTATTAACACATGGTTTTTCTTTTTTTACGAGTGGTTGGACGCAATTTGGTTGCGCGTTTGGTTTGGCGTTTATGATAATGCTTGTGTTTGGACGTGGCTTTATCAGGGCAATGCATAATTGGCAGAAAAAAGGCCAACCAATCAGTGAAAATCTACCCCAAGCACATTTACAAAAGGCTGGGACCCCAACTATGGGTGGTATGTTAATAATTATTGCGATATTAATTGCGAGTATTTTGTTTATGCCATTAAATAGTATGGTAGCATGGATTTCTTTATCTGCATTGGTTATGTTTGGAACACTTGGATTCGCTGACGATTATAAAAAAGTGACATCACAATCACACAAGGCATCAAACGGATTGTCGCCAACGTTCAGATTATTTGCAGAAGGTGTTTTTGTCATAATATTAGCATATTTGATTGATAAAACTTTCCCAACATATATGTCACCTTTATCTATAACTGTTGGTACATCTTTTGAATTACCATTAAACACGTGGATTTTAGGAACGTTGTTTGGTAAAACAATTACATTTGGATTTTTGTATTATGTATTTGCGTATTTTGTTATTTGTGGTTCTGCAAATGCCACGAATATCACAGACGGCTTGGACGGTATGTTATCAAAATTGTATCTGCCGGTGATGATAGTTTTAACCGTTGCACTATATGGCGCAACCAGGATTGGTTTTATGGACACGGTATTATTTTTACCAATGGCGAGCGGACTTTACGCAGTACTTGGCGCAGTATCTGGTGCGGTCCTTGGGTTCTTGTGGTATAATTCTAAACCTGCATCCATCTTTATGGGTGACGTTGGATCACTGGCACTTGGTGGTTTTATGGGAACAGTTGCAATGTTATTACGTTCAGAAGTAATAATGGGCATTGCCGCAGGAATGATGGTTTTGATTTTGTTGTCTTCATTTTTACAAACGATTGGATTTAAAATTACGCGTAAATTGACAGGTACAGGAAAGCGAATCTTTTTGCGTGCGCCATTACATCATCATTTTGAAGAAAAAGGTTGGACCGAGACAAAAATCGTTGATAGATTTTTCGTTATGTCTATCCTGTTTTCTGGTTTAGCATTGATGTTGTTAAAATTTGCATAGGGGTATAAATAAATGCTTATAACACGCAGAACAGACGATAGTAAATTTACAGATTGGTATTATGGCATAGATAGGTCTTTATTACTGTGTGTTTTTTTGCTGATTTTTGTTGGTATTATTGCGGCGGTATCAACGGGGTCGGCTATGATGGTGTTTAAACGTGGCGATTGGCATTGGTATTATTTTTTGATGAAGATGTTGCCGTTTTATATTGCTGGTATTACCGGAATGTTGATTGTCAGCATGATGAACAAGAAATGGATTTTAGGTATATCGTGGATAAATGTAATTGTCTGTTTGATATTATTGGCACTTACAAAAATTCATCCTTGTGGTGCATACGGGTCTGAACGTTGGGCGTGTTTAGGTGGTGGAATTAAATTAATGCCGTCTGATTTATTGAAGCCCGGACTTGTTATGATTACTGCGTGGTTTATTACCAAGATGAAGGAAAAATTTGGTGAAGATATTTTTATCAAAGATACGTTTAGATTAAATTCTATTTATAATTGGTGGACATTTCTGGGAGTGTTTGGTTTTGTTGTTGCTATATTGGTATCCCAGCCAGATATTGGTACAACAATGTTGTATTGTTGTGTGGTTGGGTTTATGTTGGTTATTGCGGGACTTCCTAAATTGTGGATTTGTTATGGTGCGGCGGCTGGCGCGGTGGGTGGACTTGCCGCGTATTTATTTCAAGATCACGTTCGTGCGCGTATAAATGCGTTTTTAAAACCCATAGATAGCACAACACAAATTGGTCAATCAATAACTGCAATACGTCAGGGTGGATTGTTTGGTATGGCTGATGAAGCAAATGCTGTTGAACATTTACCAATGGCTGAAAATGATTTTGTTTATGCTGCGCTGGTTGAAAATTGGGGGGCGGTGGGCGGCATCGTATTAATATGTTGCTTTATCTATATGTTGCAACGGTTGATTACAGATGCATGTGGTGCACGTGATTCGTTTGTGTTTTATGGTATTAGTGGTGTTGCGTTTTTATTCGTGACACAAATCGCCATAAATTTAGCAACAACATTACGTTTGATGCCAACAACGGGAATTACTTTGCCATTTATATCATTTGGTGGCAGTTCGTTTCTAAGTTTCTGTTTATTGTTTGGTATGGCATTAGCGATTGTTCGTGAAGATAAATGGAAATAGTAAAAGGGGTAAAAAATGAAAATTTGGATTGCAACAGGTGGAACAGGTGGACATGTTTTTCCTGCAATAAGTGTCGCCACAGAATTAAGTGCACGTGGACATAAAATAACGATTTCTTGTGACGGGCGTGTTGTTGATATGGTTAAAAATTCAAAACCAAATGGTGCACGTATGGTTCGTATTTGGGCGTCTGGTGTTGGTGCTAAAAGTAAAATAAAGCAGATGACATCTTTGTTTAAAATCGGTGTATCTGCACTTGGATTGATTTTGCGTTTTGCATTGTTTCGCCCCGAGCGTGTTGTTGCGTTTGGTGGTTATGCGTCTGTGCCGGTTGTATTTGCGGCGCACGTTTGGAAAATACCAACATTTTTACATGAACAGAATGCAGCAATCGGTCGTGCAAATAAATTTGCTATGCGTTGGGTAAAAACACTGATGACGAGTTTTCCAACCGTATCCGGTATGCCGAAAAATACAGCGACAAATATTATTTATACTGGATTGCCGGTACGTTCAGATTTCTTAAAATCAGCAGGAGCAAAAATACCGAACAAGAGCAAAATACTTGTGACGGGTGGGTCGTTGGGTGCGCAAATTTTGGACGATGTTGTCCCAATCGCAATTACAAATATGAAAAATAAAAAGATTTTCGTGACACATCAAACGCGTCCTGAAAACGTTGCACGCCTGCAAGCATTTTATGCACAACATAAAATTCACGCAAATGTGTTGTCGTTTATTCACGATATGGCGGGAACAATTGTTTGTTCTGATTTAGTAATCGGGCGCAGTGGGGCGAGTACCGTCATAGAACTTGAAACAATCGGTCGTGGTGCGATACTTGTTCCATTGAACATAAATCCAGACCAGACCGCCAATGCAGAATCTTTTGCAAAATTGGGTGGTGGGTTTGCTGTGCCCCAGGATAAATTTACGCCAAAGTGGCTATCCGCGACATTATCAGAATTATTTGATAACCCATCGCGTTTGGCGAAAATGGCGGAAAAATCGCGTGTAAAGAATGAAGCAGTTGAAAAAATAGTCGCTACAATTTTGAAATAAACAACACCCATTTGGGTGTTTTTTTATGTCGCACTTACTCACCTTTGTCATTGCGAACGAAGTGAAGCAATCCAGTCATAATAATGACAAAGAAGAGTAATTCAGGTATTTATTGCTCTAAATATAGTAAAATCAAATAATTATAATACCTAACTGGTACATAAAAAACCTAGGTTTATGTCCATGATAAAAATTGACTTTTTTCACATTTTTCAAAATTCGTAATTTTATGCAGATTTGTGCGTCTTTGCACAATTTT
>JAZLHA010000008.1:0-11373 GCA_045616625.1 Candidatus Enterousia sp. | reverse complement strand
CCAAGGGTATGGCTGTTCGCCATTTAAAGCGGTACGTGAGTTGGGTTAATAACGTCGTGAGACAGTTAGGTCCCTATCTACTGTGGGCGTTGGATATTTGAGCGAACTTGACCTTAGTACGAGAGGACCGGGTCGAACGAACCTCTGGTGTACCTGTTGTCGCGCCAGCGGCACTGCAGGGTAGCTATGTTCGGAACAGATAACCGCTGAAAGCATCTAAGCGGGAAGCTGGTCGCAAGATAAGATATCCCCATGAGTTCAGTTCTAGACTAGGACATTGATAGGCTGTGTGTGTAAGCCCTGTGAGGGGTTTAGCTTAACAGTACTAATCGAACCATTGACTTTTTATCTTTTTTGTTTGGTTTTCCAAACAATGCTTGAAGAGTTTGTTGATTTGTTTTAAGATTTCAGATGTTCGCTGGATTTAATTCTGGTGATTATTGAGCGGAAGTCACCCTCTGTTCCATCCCGAACCAGACAGGGAAACTCCGTATCGCCGATGGTACTTTGGCTTAAGCCACGGAAGAGTAGGTCGTCGCCAGAATTAAATCCAGTTGAGCGCCATAAAAACCGTAAAGATTCTAAACCGCCATTTAGGCGGTTTTTTGTTTGAAATGAATTTTGTGCCTAAGATGTTTGTTTAAATTTCTATATGCAAGAATATTTTTGCACATTGACCGATAATCAGTGCTATAACGGATACAATTGCGCATATTACTAACATTTCAATAAATTTACGCATAAAAGGACGATGACGGCTTAGACCGATGAATGCATTAAATCCGAATATGATTAAAACACCGACGACAATTGTTGATATAAATGCTAAATCAAGATTTTTAAATATAACAAACGGCAATAATAAAAGTGCAGATGTCAGCATATAGGCAAATCCCGTATAAAGTGCCGTTCTGTGTGCCATTGGATCGTTGTTTGTTTTTGATGCCATATAGTTCGCGGCCGTCATAGATAATGCCGCAACCACAGATGTTATAATACCAGTTAATAAAATTAGTCGTCTGTTTGTTAGTGCAAATGTTAGACCCGCAATAGTTCCAACGAGTGACACCAACGCATCATGCATTCCTAAAATCATTGCACCATAATTATCAAATCTTTTTTTCATAGCATAAAGTGTATCATAAAACTGTTATATCTGCGCTGGGAATGAAATCGGAATAAAAAAAATTTTTTGCTTGCATTTTATATGCTTTTGCCCCACAATCTTTCGGCTTTATCAAAGGAGATATTATGAGCGAAAAATGGGTCTATAAATTCGGTAATGGTGCCGCCGAAGGCCGCGCAGATATGCGAAATCTGTTGGGTGGAAAGGGTGCTAATTTAGCAGAAATGAATTTAGTTGGTTTGCCTGTTCCTGCGGGATTTACGGTCACAACTGATGTTTGTACATATTATTATGAAAATGGACAAACATATCCATCTGATTTGATGGACCAGGTGCGTGATGGTATTTCACACATTGAATCTATTATGGGCAAAAAATTTGCAGATATGGAAAATCCATTGTTGGTATCTGTTCGTTCTGGGGCACGTGTTTCTATGCCAGGTATGATGGATACAGTTTTGAATTTGGGTTTGAACGATGAAACAGTAAAAGCATTGGCAAAGATTTCAGGATCGGAGCGTTTTGCATACGATTCTTATCGTCGCTTTATCATGATGTTTAGTGATGTTGTGTTGGGTGCTGATATTGATTTGTTCGAACATACTTTGGAACGTATGAAAGAAGACAAGGGTTATAAGGTTGATACAGAATTGACAGCTGATGATTTGAAAGAATTGGTTGAAAAGTTCAAAGAAATCGGTGTTAAAATCGGTAAAGTATTCCCTCAAGATCCTTGGGAACAATTGAAATTGGGTATTGGTGCTGTGTTTGGTTCTTGGATGTCTAAAAAAGCAATTACATATCGTAAATTGAATAATATTCCTGGTGATTGGGGAACCGCTGTGAATGTCCAGGCAATGGTGTTTGGAAATTCTGGTGATGATTCTGCAACTGGTGTATGTTTTAGTCGTGACCCTGCAACCGGTGAAAATAAATTCTATGGCGAATATTTGATTAATGCCCAGGGTGAAGACGTTGTGGCGGGTATTCGTACCCCCCAGCCAATGGCCAAAGATGGTTCTGGTCGTGTATCGTTAGAGGAAGCAATGCCAGAAGTATATGCCGAATTGGTTGATGTTCGCAACAAATTGGAACAGCATTATAAAGATATGCAAGATATGGAATTCACGATTGAACATAAAAAATTGTGGATGTTGCAATGTCGTAATGGTAAACGTACTGCGGCGGCGGCTGTTCGTATGGCGGTTGAAATGGTATCCGAAGGTTTGCTTACCAAAGAAGAAGCTATTTTGCGCGTTGGTGCAGATCAGTTGAATCACTTGTTGCATCCAATGTTGGATCCAAAGGCAGAAAAGAAAGTAATTGCAAACGGACTTCCTGCATCCCCAGGTGCCGCTGTTGGTCAAGCAGTGTTTAATGCCGAAGATGCTGAAAAATGGAAAAAAGAAGGCAAAAAGGTTATGTTGATTCGTATCGAAACATCACCAGAAGATATTGCCGGTATGAACGCTGCCCAGGGTGTTATTACTGCACGTGGTGGTATGACATCACACGCTGCGGTGGTTGCACGTGGTATGGGAACGCCATGTGTATCTGGATCACCTGACATTAAAATTGACTATGAATCTAAAACTTTGAAAACAACATCTGGTGCGGTTATCCACGAAGGTGATTGGGTTTCTATCGATGGTGCCAAGGGTCAAATTATCGAAGGTGCGGTTCCAACAGTATCTGTGGAATTGACTGGTAATTTTGGAACATTGATGCAATGGGTTGATGAAATCAAAGATTTGAAAATCAAAGCAAATGCAGAAACACCAAAAGATGCAAAACAAGCGCGTGACTTTGGTGCCGAAGGTATTGGTTTGGTTCGTACAGAACATATGTTCTTTGATCCATCCCGTATCCAAGATTTGCGTGAAATGATTTTGGCTGATGACGAAGATGGTCGTCGTGCAGCGTTGGCAAAATTGTTGCCTTATCAAAAGGCTGATATGGTTGAATTGTTCAAAATCATGGATGGTCTGCCAGTCACAATTCGTTTGATTGACCCACCACTACACGAATTTTTGCCACATACTGACGAAGAAATAGAAGTCTTGTCAAAACATATTGGCAAATCTGTTGAATTCATCAAGGCGCGGTCTGAGGCTTTGCGTGAACAAAATCCTATGTTGGGTCATCGTGGTTGCAGATTGGCAATTACATATCCTGAAATTTGCGAAATGCAAACACGTGCGATTTTGTCTGCGGCATTGGAATGCCAAAAGGCTGGTGTTCGCGTATTCCCTGAAATAGAGGTTCCATTGGTTGGGTCTAAGAAAGAAGTGGATATCGTTAAGGCAGTTATTGATTCTACAGCATCTGCATTGTTTGCAGAAACAGGCGAAAAAGTTGAATACACTGTTGGTTCAATGATTGAATTGCCACGTGCTGCATTGCTTGCAAACGAGATTGCCGAAAGTTGTTCATTCTTTGAATTTGGAACAAACGATTTGACACAAACAACACTCGGTATGTCACGTGACGATACTGGTAAAATCTTGGAAGAATATCGTGCGCGTGGTGTGTATGTTGCTGATCCATTTGCGTCGGTTGACCAACTGGGTGTTGGTTTGCTGATAAAGGATGCGGTGGTAAAAGCACGTGCGACCAAGGGTGCAAATATCCATCTGGGTGTATGTGGTGAACATGGTGGTGATCCTGATTCTATCGAATTTTTCCACCAAATCGGATTTGATTCCGTATCGTGCAGTCCGTTCCGCGTGCCAATCGCACGTCTTGCGGCAGCACAAGCGGCGGTCAAACATCCACGCAAAAAATAAAAATAAAAAACGCATCTTCGGATGCGTTTTTTATTGTTTACACAGCCCTGTCAAAATGTTATAATAAATATAATTATAAGACACATTGTGTCGCAAGTGCTTGTATCACAAGCGTTTGAAAGGATAGGAGAGTTTCTATGAAACAACGTAAAATGATAGAGTTCGGCAAAAATGCGGTTGGAACAGTGTTCTTACTGGCGGCGGCTTTTTTCGTTTGTTCAACATTTATGTCTATCAAAACGGTGTTTGCTGACCCAATTGCACCTGTGGCTACACCAACGACAGCAACGGCTACATCACAACGTGCCTCTGCACGTAATAGAACGGTGCGTACATCTAATCGTGCCAATGTTAATAATAAATCTGTGACAACCGCGCGTAGTGTGACGGCACGAACAACATCACCACGTTCTAGTACCGCTGCTACAAGTACTGCGGGTTCACGCAGGGTGACATCCCGTGGAATGACGCGTTCATCACGTAATGTTGTTGCGCGTACTGCGGTTGCATCGGACGCGGCGCGCATTAGTTTAACCGGAACCGGTATCCGTGCGAGTGCGGGTAATCTTTCTTATGGTCTTTTGTCCAGTAAATTATATACTGGTAATTATTCCAATATTATTGATTCCACAACTGGTTTGATTTCTGCGGATGCATATAGCACATGTATGGAAAGTTATTATACATGTATGGATGAAATCTGTACGGCGCGTAGTGATACCAAGGGACGTTGTTCTTGTGCGGGTCGTGCCAAAAACTATATGGCGGCCGAAGAACAATTGGAACAAGCAAACGAAGAATTGATAAATTTGTCCGGACAACTGGCATTGTTGATTGCGACCAAGGGCAAGGATGTTAGTTCCGCATTTCAATTAACCGATGCTGAAAAGGTTATGAATTGCGTGTCGTATAAAGACATGTCAAGTCAGTATCCTACTAATTCAGCAGAGGCACTTGCATGGTGTAATAATCATGGTATTTATCTGGATACTTCTGGTAGCGCAATAACGAGTTGTCCACAGCCGGATTATTGTTCTTCAACTGGAAATACTTTTGGCTTTGATATAAGCAAGATTAATGGTTCGTCAAGTGATATTATGGCGTCACTTCAGGCATGGGCATCTGCAAAAGATAGTGCAAAATTATATACAGCAAAAGATGATGAAAGTATATTGAGTGCTGTATCAAGTGTTACAAACGCATTGGTCGGTTTGAATATATCTTTGGATGAAGAAAAAGCTAATGCTTCTTTGGATTCGCTTGCAAATACATGGGGTTATGAATTATTTGAATACGCGCATAACAATGTTTGTGGCCGTGTCCTTGATTCCTGTTTTAATGGTATATACGAGGCATGTGGAACTCCACCAACCGTTACAGATTCTAATAAGAAAAGCCACAACAAGTGTATGAATGGTCAGACTTCAAATTGCCCATTTAACTATAATAGTTATATATCGGTCACAACATCTGGCGATAATCAGGGCGATGTCGTCTTAAATGAACGTGGCTCAACAAGTGCAACGACAAACTCAACGGCTGCTTGTTTTGGGTATTCGACGTCTACGTCCAGTAGTGCTACTTCTGATCCATATGCTTCTTTGCGTGGGCCGGTTGCGGATGCACGTCGCAGTATTATGCAGAAATATTTGCTGGATGCAAATGCTGCATGTGATGCATATGGTTCTGCATTGCAACAGACCGCACAAAATATCGCGTATCAAAAGGTTGCAGCACGTCAGGCATTACAACAAAAACGTCTTGAATTTGTTCAACAAGAAGAGGCTGCAATTGCATCATCATATAGCAGCGCAATTAGCAATATGAACGAATGTTTGTCTGAATTGTATGATTGTTATACAACCCAGGAAACAGCAAATACTAGTTGGTCAACTAGTCGTATAAAAACATATTGTATGCAGATTTCCAATGTTCCACATTGTTATGAAACAATGGTTTGTGGCACACCGGGTAATGTCAGCACTCTGCAAGCTGTTATCGACAAGGCAGATTCAGAAACGTGTAATGCATCAGATGTTTATTCTGAAAACACTTGCCGTAACATAGTGACGATATCTGAGGTGTTGAATGGTAATTATGCATCAGATGCTGCAGATGGAAGTTCTAAGCAATACCGTGAAAAATGCTTACAAAATATCGGTATAGATGGTGTGAGAGACTGGAAACGAACATCGGCTGATGGTGGTGATAGTTGGCCAGATACAAAACCGTCCCAAGAAAGTAATTAAAAAAATGCCCGTTTGGGCATTTTTTTTGTTGCCCAAACCATTTGTTTTGCATAAAATTTTATACAAATTGCTTGACTTTTTGGTTTTTAAATGTATTATTTGCATAAACTTTTGAACAAAAGTGAAACAAGAACAACATTTGTAAGGTAAAGAGATATGAGTAATTTCGCAATCTTTCAAACCGGTGGCAAACAATATCGTGTCCAGGCTGGCGATGTTATCAAGGTTGAAAAAATCAACGCTGAAAAAACTGTCGAATTCGACCAGGTTTTGATGGCTGGTGATAAAATTGGTAATCCTTTCGTTTCTGGCGCAAAAGTTATTGCTGAGGTTATAGAACAAAAACGCGATGACAAGGTTTTGGTGTTCAAGAAAAAACGTCGTCAAAATTATCGCCGCACAGCGGGTCATCGTCAATATATAACTGTTTTGAAAATCAAAGAAATCAAGGCTTAAATTTCAAGGAGTTAAATTATGGCACATAAGAAAGCTGGGTCGGCAACAACGAACGGACGTGATTCAGAAGGTCGCAGATTAGGTATTAAAAAATCTGGCGGCAGTCATGTTATCCCTGGAAATATCATCATTCGTCAACGTGGAACATCTGTACATCCTGGATTGAATGTTGGTATGGGTAAAGACCACACAATATTTGCAAAGATTGCTGGTATTGTCACATTTAAACGTGGTCTGGGTGATAGAAAAACCGTTTCGGTCACACCTGATTCTGAAAAATAATAAAAACCGTCCAATCGGACGGTTTTTTATTTTTTTATTTATAATTATTTTTCGCTTGCGCACGATTCGACTTTTGTTCTATGATTGAAGTGGAAGGAAAGGAAATCATGCGTTTAATATCATCTTGTATTATATGCACAATGTTTGTTTTACCGGCATTTGCTGGGCATTTGCCAACGGTTGATGTGGCGTCGGGGTCTGTATCTGCGCGTGCCGCGTTTGGTGAAAAAGTTATCGCACCTGCTAAAAAACAGGTCAGTAAAAAGGTTGTTGCACGTAATAAACTCAACAAAAATGATATTGCGTTTGGTTCTGATATTTTAATACCAAATCGTCCGGCTGATAATTTATGGGCGTCAACCGATGCACCGCTTCGTATGCCACGTGCTGATGAATTTGCGGTTCTGCGTTCAGAAGATATTTTACCAGAGGAAAATATTGATTCCACGTCCAGTCTTGATTTTCAGATTGCGCGTTTAAACGATTTACAACGCAAGGCGAACGAAAGTGTTAATGTAAAACCGATTGATATATCATCACCAATTTTTGCCGCAACAGAGGTTGCACCAAAAACGATAATAGAAGATACAGAACCTGTAAAGGTATCGCGTATGGTTGTTCCAATGTCGCGTGATGTTGTTACGCGCGCTGTGGAAAAAAGTGCATCGCCAAAGATTGCCGCTGTGCGTGATGATATGGCGAATTTGAATCCGTCTGAATTGCGCAAGGCGTTTAGAAAAACTTTCTTGTCCGAAAATAAACACCTTTCTACTTATCCAATTGATAACAAGTTTGATGTTGTATCTGATATGTCGTCTTCGATTGAAGGTTTTACCGCTGTGCGTGATTTGTCAGAGGCTGGTGGTATTCGTCCATTGGAAATCAAGATAAAGTTCCGCAATTCTGATTCTGCGTTGTCGCGTGAAAATTATAATTTGTTGTCTGAATATGCTGGAATCGTTGTGAATAATCCAAAACGTGCGATTCAGGTTTCTATACCACAAAGCGTCACAACAAATTCAGACAGTAAAAAATTGGCGGCGCGTCGTTTGGCTATAATTGAACAGGTCTTGCGTGATACGGGTGTTTCTGAACAACGTATTATGCCGGTGTTATCCAGCCGTGACGATGACGAAGGATTTTTACTGCGTATTATTTCTGGGGACCAATATGAAACACTTACCAAACAACAGAAAAATATGTTTGGCGATACAGTATCCCAGAAAACATACAAAAGTATGTCATGGTAAAATTCCATAAAATTTTAGAATCTGTTATTGAATTTTTATTTCCACCAACATGTCCATTATGCAATGCGCGTGTTTCAACGCATGGTGAATTGTGCGGCGATTGTTGGTCTGAATTTAGGTGGATTGTGGGTCCAAAATGTGCCAAGTGTGGTTATCCTTTTGCATCTGATTTAGATTTGGGTTTGGATACGTTGTGTCCGGTATGTGCCGCCGGCAAATGCGAACTTGATTGGATTCGCAGTGCGTGTGTTTATGATGACGCGTCTAAGGTTGCAATGTTGCCGTTTAAACATTGTGGAAAAACGACTTATAGTACTTTTATGTCGCGTGCGATGATTTGGGCATTGCGTGACGTGGATGTCGATGCTGATATTGTTATGCCGGTGCCACTCGCATATCGGCGCCTGGTTCATCGTGGGTATAATCAGGCAACATTACTCGCCCGGCCGATTGCGCGTGCGTTAAATGTCAAAATGGATATAGATTCTGTGACCAGAAAATATCGTGCATCTATGGGACATAAAACGTCCGCCCAGCGTGCCCAAAATATTCATGGTGTGTTTGATGTTACCCGTCCGCAAAATGTGCGTGGTAAAAAGATTTTATTAGTTGATGATGTTATGACATCGGGTGCAACCTTTGGTGAGTTGCGACGTGTTTTATTGCGTGCTGGGGCGGTGGCGGTATATGGTGTCACATTCTGTCGTGTTGTGCGTGCATAATTTGAATTGCAGGCTTGAAATTTCAATTTTATCTGATACGATTAAACTTAGTTAATTTTTGAGGCATATTATGAACATAGAACTTGGTAAAAACATTGATACACGTGAACTTGAATCGCGTATTCAGGAATTTTGGGATAGTAATAATTTTTGGGACAATGATGTCAATTCCAATAAAAAGTCTTTTTGTGTGATGATGCCACCACCAAATGTGACTGGGAATCTGCATATGGGTCATGCGTTGGACAATGTTCTGACCGATATAATGTGCCGTTACAGACGTATGGCGGGTTATGATGTGTTGTGGCAACCGGGAACCGACCACGCATCTATTGCAACACAATTATTAGTTGAACGCGATTTATCAAAACGCGGTATAAATCCACACAGTTTGTCCAAGGATGAATTGCTTGAGGGTGCCTGGAAATGGAAGGCTGAAAAGGGCGGTCAAATTATGAACCAGTTGCACATTTTGGGTGTGACGCCGGTATGGAAACGCGAACGTTTTACAATGGATGATGGTTTGTCGCGTGCTGTGACGAAAATGTTTGTAAAAATGTATAATGACGGTTTGATTTATCGTGAAAAACGCCTTGTAAATTGGTGTCCAAAACAGCAAACGTCTGTATCAGACCTTGAGGTAGAAACCCGCGAAGAACATGGTAAGTTTTATTATTTTAATTATCCGCTTGTTGATGGTGGTTTTGTAGAGATTGCAACAACGCGTCCAGAAACATTGTTCGGGGACAAGGCGATTGCTGTTCATCCTGAAAATGACAGGTTAAAACATTTAATTGGTAAAAAGGCAATTATTCCATTAACAGATATTGAAATTCCAATTGTTGGTGATGAACATGCTGACCCTGAAAAGGGAACTGGTGCTGTTAAAATTACGCCTGCACATGACTTTGACGACTATGAGGTTGGACTTCGCCATAACTTGGAACCACTGTGTATTTTAACACCTGATGCGAAATTAAAAGATATCAAGGAAGTTCCTGAAAAATATCGTGGTATGGATAGATATGTTGCGCGCAAGGCGGTGATAGAGGATATAGAGGCCGCCGGCTTGCTTACCAAAATAGAAGATAAAATTATTCCAACACCATATTCACAACGTGGTCAGGTTCCTGTTGAACCATATTTAACAGAACAATGGTTTGTTGATGCCAAGAAATTAGCAGAACCTGTTATTGCTGCGGTTGAATCTGGAAAATTAAAGTTTATCCCAGATCACAGATATAATTTATTTATGGCGTGGATGCGTGACATTCGTCCTTGGACTATTTCACGTCAGTTGTGGTGGGGACATCGCATACCGGCATGGTATGACACAGACGGCAATGTTTATGTTGCTGAAAGCGAAGAAGAAGCGGTTAAACAGTCTGGTGGTAAAGCTTTGGTGCGTGATAACGATGTGTTGGATACTTGGTTTTCATCTGGGATGTGGCCATTTTCAACACTTGGTTGGCCGGATGAAACCCCTGAATTAAAACGTTATTACCCAACAAGTTTATTATATACGGCGGCGGATATTATTTTCTTTTGGGTTGCCCGTATGATGATGATGAGTATGTATATGATGAAACGCGTTCCTTTCAAAAAATGCTATATTCACGGTTTAGTCCGCGATGAAAAAGGGCAAAAAATGTCAAAATCGAAAGGCAACACCGTTGATCCGATGGAAACCATTGAGAAATACGGAGCTGATGCTTTACGATTCTTTATGGCAGCTATGGAAACACAGGGACGCGATATAAATATGAGCGAGGCTCGTATCGCCGGCTACCGTAATTTTGCTACAAAATTATGGAATGCCACACGATTCTGCGAAATGAACGAATGTAAGTCAATCAAAGATTTTGATGAAAATTCAGCCAAATTAGCAATTAATAAATGGATTGTTGCAAAAGCCAAACAAGCAACAAAAGACGTTACCGACAATCTTGATAATTATCGTTTTTCTGATGCCGCTAATGCCGTTTATCAATTTGTTTGGGGAACTTTCTGTGACTGGTATATTGAACTAAGCAAACCTGTTTTCTATGGTGAAAATGAAGAACAAAAAGCTGAAACACGTGCGGTTGCGGCTTGGGTTTTGGATAGAATATTGCTTATCCTACATCCGTTCATGCCGTTTATTACCACAGAATTATGGAACAACACTGCTAAACGTGATGTTAAGCTGATTCACGCGCAGTGGATTAAAAATGAAACAATAAATGAAGCCGCTTTAAGTGAAATTGATTGGGCAATTGATTTAATTACTTCAATTCGTTCTCTGCGCGCTGAAATGAATATTCCTGCAGCTGCAAAATTAATTGTTAAAATCAAAGGTGCAAATAATCAGTCTCAAAACAATTTACGAGCTCTTGAAAGTATTATATGTCCTTTGGCTCGTTTAGAAAATATTGAATGTGTTGCTGAAGACTATACGATCACACCTGATATGGTCCAAAACGTCTTCAAAGAAGCTACTTTATTATTGCCGCTTAAAGGCAT
>JAZLHA010000007.1:0-31680 GCA_045616625.1 Candidatus Enterousia sp. | reverse complement strand
ACGCTTGCACCCTTCGTATTACCGCGGCTGCTGGCACGAAGTTAGCCGGTGCTTTTTCTGTCGTTACTGTCATCATCTTCACGACTAAAAGAACTTTACAACCCGAAGGCCTTCTTCATTCACGCGGCATGGCTGGGTCAGGGTTTCCCCCATTGCCCAATACTCTTAGCTGCTGCCTCCCGTAGGAGTCTGGACCGTGTCTCAGTTCCAGCGTGGCTGATCGTCCTCTCAGACCAGCTATGGATCATCGCCTTGGTAGGCCATTACCCCACCAACAAGCTAATCCAACGCGGGCACATCCATTACCGATAAATCTTTCCCGTTTCCGGCGTATGCGGTATTAGCGTTCGTTTCCAAACGTTATTCCCCAGTAATGGGCAGTTTCCCACGCGTTACTCACTCGTGCGCCACTCGATCCACAGGGCAAGCCCTGCTTCACTCGTTCGACTTGCATGCCTAAGACCTGCCGCCAGCGTTCGTTCTGAGCCAGGATCAAACTCTCAAGTTCTAAAAAACTTGTGGTTTAAGTCCTGTGCATATTAAACAAAGCTGACTAATAATCAGTTCGTCTTTACATATATATTATTCGCAAGACAAGTTTTTAACGAGGTTTAATATGTAAACCTACTACCTGTCTAGGATATGCACATTTGACTTTGTCAAAGTTTGGATAATTCCAAATTCAACTGTCTGCACATCCCTTCTTGAATTTTTGATGAGCTGCTTTTATTCACAATGTTTGCGTGATTTATGGAACCCTATTTCATTGGTCGTTCCGTAAACCGCAGAATTTCAGGGGTTGAGAGTTTTTTCTGATTCCCAACGTGAAAGTGCACCCAGTATGCGCTTTAATTCTCAAAAAGTCAAGCTTTTTTTAGAAAATATTTATAAAAAATTCATCTTTTTACAAAAACCGCAGAAATCCGCCATTTTGTTTTTGCTCTATACATATTATTTTTATGAAATTGACGGGTGTTTTCGTTCATTTTTAGCAAATTTTCGATTCGGCGAACCACAAAAAGCACCGATTCGCACAAAAAAAACATCGATTCGGGTCATATTAAAATATATTTTTATATTGATAGTTTTTGTGATATAATTCAATTACTATGAAAAATAAGATTTTTATTTTATCGTCTTTGGTTGCGATATTTAGTGTTGCGCCGGCATTTTCATCTGAATGCATTGGTGACGGCTGTGATATTGAAACACCTGTGATAGTGGAAGATTGTGATTGCGAATTTATCGTGGATGACGAATGTTCATGTGGAATTGCACTTGGACCAATATGTCCATTTGATACAGAAGCCGAATGTGAAATCTGGCGAAAAAAACCAATGGTGAATGAATCTGTCAATCCGCACAGTCCACGCCTTAATAATATTGTTATGCAGAATCTTATCGATGCCATAGGATGTGATTCGGAAATTTCTGCGAATGATGTGACAATGGTGCCACTCACACGACGTTATAAACTATTACAACAATCTGCTAATATATGTTGTAAAGATGGTTTCTTAAACAAGATTCAGAAAAACGGTGCATCTGACGACGTGGAATATAAATTCTTGGTTGACGATGCCAACTTTTATGGCTTTGGTGCACGTTGCCTAATGATGGACGATAACGAAATAAGCGATATATTTTCAAGCAAACAAGATATTATATTTGCATCGGACACCAGGAACGAATGTTTATGTCAAAATCGCGATTGGTATCGCGCATTACTTAAGCCATTTGAAACACTATACAGTTTGTCGCCTGAATTTGCGGCAGGTGCGTTTTATTACACATACACAGACGGACTGGGACGTGAAATAAAGATATCTGTGAATGAAGATGTCCAGAATGTGCTGTCACAATTGAACGCCTGCCCATAGTGATATTTTCTTTGTTATTACGGTTCCGATATTCATCGGAATGACAAATCATTATTTTTTTACAAAAAACATGCATGTTTTTTGTCATTGCGGACATTTTTTGTCATTGCGGACTTGGTCCGCAATAGGGTCTATAAAATCAATAATGAACATTCGTAATAACAACGAATAACACGACACAGGTTATTAGTCCCTGTTCCGGTCCCGATATTCATCGGGATGACAAAAAACGCCAGAATGACAAAATTTATTTACAATAAATTTTGTAAAAAAATAAGGCACAAGAATAAAAAACTTGCTCTCTCTTGTCATTGCGGTTCCGATATTCATCGGAATGACAAATCATTATTTTTTTACAAAAAACATGCATGTTTTTTGTCATTGCGGACTTGGTCCGCAATAGGGACTTGAAAATTTATAAAAACTTTTTATCATGATAAATTATGAAGTCTTATTTCAAAGAATATCATTTTTGGGTATATATACTATTTGATGAACGTGCCAAAGGAACATATATTGGTGTCACCAATGATTTAGAACGTCGTATGTATGAACACAAAATGGGACTTGTTCCTGGATTTGCACACGAACATGGTATAACAAAACTTGGATATTATGAACACTATCGTTATATAGACAAAGCAATTGCACGCGAAAAAAATTTGAAAGATTGGCATCGTGCATGGAAATATCGTTTAATAGAAACAATGAATCCTGACTGGATTGATTTGGCATCTGATATAGACAAACGAAATTTGTATAACGAAACCTATCCTGAATTTAATTAGGTTTTATAGACCCTATTGCGGACCTTTTTTGTCATTCCGGCGCAGGCCGGAACAGGGGCTTTATAACCTGTGTCGCAGTATTCATTCTTATTACGAATGTTCGTTATCGATTTTATAGACCCTATTGCGGACCAAGTCCGCAATGACAAAAAACATGAATGTTTTTTGTAAAAAAAATAATGATTTGTCATCCCGATGAATATCGGGACCGCAATGACAAAAAACATGAATGTTTTTTGTAAAAAAAATAATGATTTGTCATCCCGATGAATATCGGGACCGCAATGACAAAAAACATGAATGTTTTTTGTAAAAAAAT
This sequence comes from Candidatus Enterousia sp., assembly GCA_045616625.1. Lineage (GTDB taxonomy): Bacteria > Pseudomonadota > Alphaproteobacteria > Rs-D84 > Rs-D84 > Enterousia. The sequence goes on along the minus strand of JAZLHA010000007.1, from coordinate 28,693 downwards.
AATGATTTGTCATTCCGATGAATATCGGGACCGCAATGACAAAGGAGAAATCGTTGGGACTATTTATTTCTTGTAATGACAAAAACAAAATAAAAACCGCCGGAATGGCGGTTTTTATTTTCGTTTATATACTATTACAATTCTGTGGATACGATATCACCGTACGAGCCTACCTCTTCAGAACCGATGTAACATTTAATCTTGTCACCAATGTTATTCATCCATTCATCGATTGCTTCTTGTTTGGTTTTATCGTTTTCAAGTTCCTGGATATCACGTGTTGCATAATACGACGTCACACCCAAACCAACACCACCGATCGCAGCACCAATACTATTGTTTATCCATCTCATTTTCTTACCGTTATCGGAATCAATCGTACAAGCATCTTGTAAAGCCTTTAAATTTTTAGTAAAATCCTCTGGTTTAAAATCAATAAATTTAGCAGCTGTCTCTGCAACAGCTTCACTCTCCACTACAGCTGTTAAATTGCCTCTATTTGTATTAGCTGTTTTAAAATATTCCAAAGCATTTTTACATGCATCCTCTGTAGAGTTTTTAACATCTGATTCTTCTATAGCAGATTCAAAACTAACCATTAGGGCTGCTGCTGATGCAGTATGATCGCCGTCACTATCAGGTGTTGTTTTTAGGAAATCTTCTATACCAGTTATATCTGTAGTAACATTGCAATTATCTTTCACTGCTTTCATAAGCACTACCAAATTATTCCAATTTCTCAATTGATTTTTTTCAAATCCATAAACAGCATCAGAACCTGACGTTCCACTGACTGCATAACCAGTAAAACTTATGCCATCAACGTCAAGTCCTGCCTGTTGTGCCAAACGTTTTGCTGCATTCGCCTTGGATACTGCATTATTTAAATAATCTGTTTTTTTGCCAGTGTCGTTCTCTGCACTATATTTATTAAATTCATTACGTGCGGCATCAACCCCTGCCAAGCAGGAGGCAGCGACATCTTTTTGCTTAACACCACGATTATTTTTTAACAAACCGCCCAAACTGCCATTGCCTTTTTGAATTGCATCCATTCCCGCAAATCCACCAATAGCACCACCAATTGTGCCCAAAGCGGTTATCCAACCACGTGTACGTTCCTGTTTATTGAGTGTGGCTGTATCAACGGCATTTTCAGCAACTTTATTCGTGATTGCCTCTAACTTGTCCATTGAAATCCATCCACCACATGTAAATGCATCGCCCGCTGCAAAATAACGAACTGTGTCATCTTGCAAACCAGAATATGTTTTTTTCTTTTCACTGTTATCGTTGCCACCTGTAAACGCAGTAACAGTTATAGATGATTCACCTAACAATTCATTGATATAAATATCACTTGATTTTACATCAACACGGATACGGCAGAAACCACCATACAAATCGTTTGTTTGAACAAATTGGTTTGATGACAACCCTTGGGTTGAATAATTTGCTGGAACCTTGCCATTGCCTGCCAATTTTGCCCACATAAATGTGCTTGATGTCATGTCAGATGCCTCAACAATACCACCATTATTTTCACCCTCGCACATATTGCGTTGTTTAATTAATTTAGATTGATACAAACCTTGGGCTTCTCTTTCAATTCCAGCAAGCATACTAGTAAACAACGTTTCGGTTGCTAGTTGTGCATATGCTTCATCCTTAGATATCATTAATGGTTCTGTACAAGCTTGATCACCATTTTCCTCATTATTACAAATACCAATCATACCAGTTTCACCACACAAACATTGTTTTTTGCCACTTGTATCAGTAGATTGAACTAAAGTTGCAGACTTTTCATACTCAAATTCTGAACCCAACCAATTTTCGCCAACTGAATCGTTTAGCGTTTTACCCCAAATATTATCTTCTTTGCTTATATTTGTACTTGATTTTATTATTGCCAAATGTTCTGTGCAAGCCGATGCATTTTTAACCGTATTCTGACACAAACCAAGTATAACATTATAATCAAGAATACCGCCAAGTTTATTCATACTATCATTAAATTTATCTACATTACCAGTATAAACACTGCCTTTAATATCATTACGTGAACGATAGCAATTTACATAATCGGTTCCACACATAGACTTTACACAGTTTGTCACAACATTTTCACATTGCTTTTTCAATTGTGCAATACCAGCAGCATTATACGTTGTTGCCAACGATGAATTCAATGCAGCAACCGCACCAATTGGATCCCCACCAGCCGATCCATCACGCCCAATTTTACTAGGACCAAACAAAGTAGTAAATACATTATTATCTATATAAGAATAAGAATACGCATTATCACCACTAACTACAGCAGCAGAATAAATACAATCCGGATTAGTGTTTATCACAGGTTCGCACGCACGTTTAATTTCAGTATAAACACTATCTTTATTTATAGACTTTGTTCCATTTTCGCCAAACACCTTGGTATAACAAGCAGCCCCAGAACCACCACCACAAGAACGCATCGCACAAGATTTAATTGCATCTGTGCAAGATTTCTTTGCCTTGGTATCAAAATCTTCAACCAAAGTTTGAAGTTTTGTATTTATATAAGTTTTACGTGCTTCATATGCATCACTAAACAAATCATCCTGACTATCTGGATCAGTCAACTCTGTTTTCTTTGGTGATTTACCATTGTTAAATGTCATATAACAATACTTGTTTGTTCCAATAGTATCAATACATGCAGATTTAAAGAATTTTCTTACATCAGATGCAGATTGTTTACCAGAAAACTTTTCTGCTCCTGTCATCTTTATTTTATCAATAATACTTGCAGACGCTTCACTACCAATTATGTCCGCCGTTTCAATAACAGACAAATCAATATTTTCAACACAGCGATATGGGTTTGTTCCACATGCAGACAAGAAACAATTATCAACAACCTTGTAACAAGTGTTTACTGCATTCGCCGCCGCCAAATCTGCACCATCATCAATCCAACTATTCACAGTGTTTTCATTATCTTCACCACTGCTATCTTTCATCTCAGTTGTCTTGGTTGGTCTGGCATATACCCCCTTACCAAACAAAGCCTCAACCCCCGCAGCCGGACACAACGCCAACACAGAATCACACATTGGTGCCTGTTTTAAGAAATCTTTTTTAGTGGTGCATAATTCAAAATCTTCACCACATACACTATCCTTGTGTACACAAGTTTTATATTTCTTAACACATGTTGTGGAATCTTTATACTGGTTGGAAATCTTGGCACCAATAATCAGTTGGCCCAAAACACTGCCGTCTGTGGGGTATGTATAACGCGTAACCTCACCCGCAGTATTTGTCGTAGAAACATTAGACAACGCATCAATCGCAGATGTTCCAAACAATGTATTAATACCACTGGTCGAACACTGATAAAGCGTACTAAAACAAAGGGGCATTTTACCGTGGAATAAAACATTTGTTGTGCATTCTTCTAATTCAGAACCACAGACATCTTCGCCCTTGATACATTCGGTATAGGCATCGATACATTCCGCATTGTCCATCAAACCAGTCTGGTTAGATGTCGTAGCAACACTAACATTGCGCAAAGTCGGCATACGCGACATGGTAGTTGTAACCACACCAACACGCGGCGATGCGCCAAAAGCCGCCGGAATCACGCAGAAAACCGCCAATAAACTGATTGTGTTTTTAAGAAACGCCATCTCTTTCCCCTATGTTTTTATAATATATTATATCATGTTTTTGATTTTACACAAAATGAAATATTATAGTCAAGGGTAAAAAATGTAAATGACATTATTCACTGGATTGCTTCGCATATGCTCGCAATGACAAATGGGTATAAACGGGTTTAATAGACCCTATTGCGGACCAAGTCCGCAATGACAAAAAAACAACGATTTGTCGTTCCGATGAATATCTGGACCGCAATAACAAAATTAAAACGCCCAGATGGGCGTTTTATTATAACTCGGCTTTGATTTCTTGAACCTCGTAACATTCTACGCGGTCACCTTCTTTTAAATCGTTATATTTATCAAAACTCATACCGAATTCAACACCGACCGCTACTTCCTTAACCTCGTTCTTTTCACGACGCAATTCACCGATTTTACCGTCATAAATAACAACATTATCACGCAACAGGCGAACATAGGCATCTCTCTTGATTGTCCCCTCGGTCACTTTGCACCCGGCAACACGAATACCCTTGCCAACCGTAAACAAAGCAATAACATCAGCATATCCGATAAAGTTTTCTTTCTTTTCAGGTGCCAATTTACCAGACAAGATTTCCTTTATCTCGTCAGTAATACGGTAAACAACACTGTGATAGCGAATATCAACCCCATTATTGCGCGCCATATCACGAACAGCAGAGTCTGCACGAACATTAAACGCAATTATTATCGCATTTGATGCGGTCGCCAATCTGATATCACCCTCTGTAATCTGACCAACACCAGCGGACAAGATTTCAACATTAGCCTTGTCTGTTTTGATGTCTTTTATCATATCTGATATGGCTTCTACACTACCCTGGACATCAGCACGCAAAACAATTGGCAATGTCAATTTCTTGGACGCATCACGCGCAGCAAACAAATCTTGTAATGACGAACGTTTAACAGCATTTGCCTTGTCCTTGGCCTTTTGTGCACGATATGACGCAACCTCACGAGTTTGGGCCTCAGACTCCATCACACGCAATTCATCACCCGCAGACGGAACATCATCCAACCCCAATACCACAACTGGCTGACCAGGACGAACAGATTTAACACGTTCACCATTTGAATTTATCAAACCACGAACACGACCAAATGTTTCGCCAACAACAAACACATCACCAACCGACAATGTCCCCTGACGCATTAATACGGTCGCAACCGCACCTAAGCCCCGTTCCTGTTTTGCCTCTACTACATTAGCAACCGCTGGCATTTCGGCATCAGCCTTTAAATCCATCATTTCTGCTTGCAGTAAAATAGCCTCTTCTAACTTATCCAAATTGGTTTTATTCTTGGCGGAAATTTCAACACATTGAACATCACCACCCATTTCCTCTACTTGAACTTCTTGCTGTAATAAATCGATTTTTACACGTTGAGGATCAGCCTCTGGTAAATCAATCTTGTTTATCGCAACAATAAATGGAACCTTGGCCGCACGAATATGATTTATCGCCTCTATGGTTTGGGGCATAATAGAATCGTTTGCCGCAACAACCAACACAACAATATCTGCCATTTGTGCACCACGGGCACGCATTGCTGTAAATGTTTCGTGGCCCGGCGTATCCAAAAATGTTATAATTGCACCAGATTTTGTCTTAACCTCGTACGAGGAAATATGTTGGGTAATTCCGCCCGCTTCGCCTGCAACAACATTTGCATTACGAAAAGCATCCAAAAGCGATGTCTTACCATGGTCAACGTGACCAACAACTGTTACAACCGGTGCGCGTGGCGTTAGTTTTGTTGGATCTGGCAATCTATCTAATTGCTCAGCGTATGGTTTTGTATCAACACGTTTAACCGTCGCACCAAATTCAGTAGCAACCAATTCGGCCGTATCAGCGTCAATTGTTTGATTCTGGGACGCCATCATACCCATTTCCATCAACTTTTTAATTACATTACCAACCTTTTCAGCCATGGCCGCCGCTAAATCTTTGACGGTTATGGTGTCACCAAGTGTAACCTCGTGCGAAACCTTTTGTGGCGCTGAAAATACAGCGCGTGCTTTTTCACGAAAACGTTTTAACGATGCCTCGGACCGGCGGCGATTGGCACCACGCAAACCAATTTCATCATCATCATCGTCACCACCACCGATAACAATGTCGTGTATAGAAATTTTGCCGGTCTTTTTAAAGTCTTTTTTAGAAAACTTAGTCGGTCTAATATCGTCATCATCAGAATTATTGCGACCCTTGTTATTATGTTGGGATTGCGTAAATTGTTGACGTTTTTGCTGTGGTGCGCGAACTGGTGTTGGATCTTCTTCGGTGACAACATCATTTTCACGCGCAGCAAGTTGTTCTTTGACTTGTTCATATTCGGCATTTTCACGTGCAATTTCAGCCTCACGCGCAAGGCGTGCCGCTTCTTCTTGTGCTTCGCGGGCTTTGCGTTCTTCTTCGCGGGCACGCGCAGCCTCTAATACTGCACGCAATTTCTCGTCTGCCGCATTATGTGGTGCTTCAACATGTTTTGGTTCATCACGCAATTCATTACTGCCAGGTGCGACAACACGACGACGACGTTCAACAAAAACAGCATCGCCCTTTTTGCTTTGCACTGCATCTATTGTGACAGATTTTCCAAGTGTTAATGTTGCCATTCATAAACTCCTGTGTTTGCGTGGTTCCACAATTATTTTTATTCTTCTTCGTCTGACGAAATATTATACGCCAATTCACGCGCCTTCATAATAACGCGATTTGCAAGACGTTCAGACATTGTATCTTCGCCCAAGATTTCGCGTAATTCGTCAGATGCTAAATCGGCCAAATCAGACAATGATTTAATTCCAGCATTACCCAACTGCATTATAATTGGACGCTTGATAAAATCAAAGTTCAACAAGTCTTCGGTCATACCTAAGCTATGACCTTTATCATGATATTCTTGTTCTTGTTTAGCCAAATAATCTTTGGCACGTTTCTGTAATTCAGATGCCAATTCAGCATTAAACCCTTCGATAGATTCTAATTCTTTGATATCAACGAAAGCGATTTCTTCGACTGTTCTAAAACCTTCGGTAATCAGCAAGTGTGCAATCATATCATCAACGTCCAGCGCACCGATAAACAATTCTGTTTTTTCTTTAAATTCTTTGGCACGGCGTTCTTGTTCTTCGACCTCGTTCATAACGTCAATATTCCAACCTGTTAATTGTGAGGCCAAACGTACATTTTGACCACGGCGTCCAATTGCCAAAGATTGTTGATCTTCGTTCACAACCACAGATGCTGTATGTGTATCCTCATCAACGATAATCTTAGCGACTTTTGCAGGTTGCATAGCATTAACGATAAATACAGCAGGATCTTCAGAATACAAAATAACATCAATTTTTTCACCATGACATTCGTTTATCACAGGCTGAATACGTGTTCCCTTGATACCAACAGTCATACCAACTGCATCAATTGATGGATCCTGAGTTTCCACAGCAATTTTTGCGTGTGAACCCGGTGCACGAGATACAGATTTAATTTTAATAATACCTTCGTATATTTCTGGAACTTCTTGGACAAACAATTTTTCCATAAACATAGGATGAGTACGTGTTAAGAAAATTTGTGGGCCAGAATTAGAACGTTCAACATCCATAATCAATGCACGAACACGATCGCCAACAGCCAATCTTTCACCTGGGATTAATTCTGAACCTTTGATATAGCCTTCGGCCTTGCCATTTATATCAACATATACATTACCAAATTCAATACGTTTAACAACACCACTTACAATATCGCCAACATTATCTTTGAACTCTTCGTATTGAGTACCTTTTTCAGCATCACGAACACGACCAGTCATAATTTGACGTGCAGTTTGAAATGCCATACGACCAAATTCTGGTTCTGGCAATGCATCTTCTACCATTTCACCAACAACAGGATTAGATGAATATTTCTTTGCCTGATCCACAGTCAACATTGTATTTGGATCGTAATCATCCCCCTTAGATTCTGGAGATTCTATAACCTCAAACAAACGTTTAACATTTATTGCACCATTTTTGCGATCAATATTTGCAACGATATTGAATTCTTCGCCGTACTTGTGTTTTGCAATTTTTGCAACGGCCGCCTCTAATGATTCAAAAACAATTTCTTGACTTATATTTTTTTCAGACGCCAATGATTTAATAGATTCTAACAAATCTTGACGTGGCATAGAAACGAAAGACATCTGTATCTCCTTGTTGTTTTTTCGTTTTTTTATTAAAAGAGCGGGGTTTCTCAACCCCGCTCTTAAAAAAATTATTTTAAGAACATGTGTATTATGAATCCCGAATCGAAAAATTGCAAGAAAAAACACAATTCTATTTGACGGGTTTCGTTTTGGGTTTTATACTAAGCAATATGAAAATTATAGATAAATATTTTTCGCGCCAATTATCCGCCATATTTGTTATGTTATTGTTGATATTGACGGGGCTTGCATGGATGATGCAAATCATGTCCATGATGAAGTTTTTAATGAATTATGGTGTTAATTTCGGTAGTTTTTTGGGTCTTACCGCACTAATGATTCCATTTATTATTTCCATTATTGTCCCATTTGTGACATTTATTGCAGTCATTTTTATATACAACAAAATGATTGGCGAAAATGAAATTACTGTTATGGCGGCATCAGGGTTATCACCCGCACAAATTGCGCGCCCAGCATTAGCACTGGCGGGCGTTATTACAATCGTACATTTAATATTGAACATTTGGGTTGTTCCAATTAGCCAGGCAAAATTTTATAGTACTCAATGGAATCTGCGATATGGGCTTGCGCACTTAAAATTACAAGAGTCAGCATTTACGGAACTTACAAACGATTTAATTGTTTATGTTGATAAGGTATCAGGACATGATTTATCCCAAATGATGTTATCTGATGCACGCGACAAAAAAAACAAACTTGTTATTTTTGCTGAAAAGGGAAAATTGGTTTCGACCGCACGCGGACTTTCTATTGTTATGTCTAACGGTTCGCTACAATCTATGGGGCAAGAATTAACAACAGGGACATTTGACTCTTTTGATATGGATTTAAATGTTGCAGAAAAAGAAAACGAAAATTCTTTCCGTGTGCGTCGCATTCCAACATTTACCCTGATTAAAAACTTACTCGACACACCCGATGCCCGTCAGCACAAGGTTATATTATCCGAATTATCAACACGGCTTTTAGCACCAATAATGAACCTTATATTAGCAAGCATTTGCACCTTAGTATTATTAAAAGCGTCTTTACTTCGTCGTCGTGCAAGTTTTGCACCAGTAATTGCTGTTATTACGATGGCGACAATTATGGCATTATTTATGTCAACATCTAATATGATTGAACATGTTTATGAATTTGTTATACTGGCAATTAGTATCTGTATCGTATTGATTGGAATAATGTTTGCGTTATACAAAAAATGAAACAACAAGTTGTTAGCATTTTAACTATTTTAATATCTTGTGGTAATGCGTTTGCGTTGACCATGAATCCAAACGCATCAAAAACACTTACTGCTGACAAAATAGAATATAATGTTAAAACAAAATCTATATCTACATCGGGCAAAACCACTGTAACGACCACAGACGGAAACAAAGCCGTATTTTCAGACACATCCATTTCAAACAATATGCAAAACATATCAGGCAAAGATATAGAATTATGGTTGGGTGACAACGTATATGTTTCGTCAAAGAGTTTATCACGTGATGGTAATTTAACAATTTCTAAGGATGCTGTATTTACGGCTTGTTATGGTTGCGACAAAATTGGTAACGCATGGGAAATTCATGCCGACACAATTACGCAAGATAATGCTGAACACATGTTGTATTTTAATAATTCCGTATTGTGGTTTTATAACATAGCACCTGTATTTTGGTTGCCATACTATTATATGCCGGACCCTAGTATTAAACACAAAAGCGGTTTTTTAATGCCTGATTTTCAATCAACCAACAATATGGGAACAAGGATAAATATACCAATATATATTGTTTTATCCGATACACATGACTTAACCACAACACTGTCATACCAAACAAACGAAAACCCATTATTTCAATTAGAACATAGGTTGAATATATCACATGGTGAACTTAGAACAAAAGGTTCCTTTACCCATAACCGCGAAGGTCGTGATCGTTGGGCTATATTTAACAACGATGTGTTCGAACTCGGCGAATACGCACGCGCCAGCATATTCTTGGAACGAACATCTGATAAAACATATCTTCAAAAATACGGATTTGAAAATTATAAACCTTACCTTGATTCTGGTGCAAAACTGGAATTATTTGGTCAATCTAGTTATGTTGTTGCTGACGCACATATATTCCAGGATTTACAGACAGGAACTATCACTAACGTTTCTGGGGATATTTTACCAAACATTCGCGGAACCTATCAAACCGACCCATTTTTTTATGAAACATATGCTTTATTTAATGCCGATATTTTGGGTATATCTGGTGATAATACTTCTATGCAACGTTTAATTGGTGATGCACGTATCGTATCACCTTGGACGTTGTGGGGTGGAAACAGAATCACATTTAGTCTGGACACCCGTTATGACGTATATAATTTTAGCAACAATTTGCTTGTTGATGGAACAGAATTTTCAGGTATTAAATCCCGTTTCTTGCCAAGTGGATATATAGAGTGGGGGTTGCCATTATTTAATCCTAGCGAAACTTGGACACACATTATTGAACCACGTGCCAGGTTAACAGTTATGCAAAAAATTGATAATGATGTATTTATGGAAAACAACGATTCTACCGCTGCATTATTATCCGATGTTACACTATTTTCCAACAAAAGATTTTCTGGTTATGATTTGTGGGAAAATGGAACGTTTGCAGATTATGGTGTTCAATGGTCTGCCTTTAACACAAACAACAGAATATCTATATTTACCGGTCAATCATACGATTTTACTGAACGTGCAGACACTGATATAAATAGCGGATTCCATAAAAGACAATCAGACTATGTTGGACGTTTAGAATATAATAATTCAAAATGGATTGACTTGCGTAGCAGATTTCGTCTGGACAGGGACAACCTATCCTTAAAACATTTAGAAACAGATGCGCGCATAGGGGCAAATCGCAATTACATAAATATAGGACATATTTGGACACAACAATTTGTTAACATGCAGACACGCGATGATGATATAAACGAATTAACCGCCGGAATTAGCGTTTCTGTAACCGATCGTATATCACTACGATTTAATTCTATATATAACGCTACATTACACACTTTCCAGCAACATTCTGGTGGTATATTCTATAATCATCCATGTTATTATTTATCGCTGTCTTATAGACGTGATAATGCAATCAAGGAAGACTATGTTGGAAACACAACTTTCCAATTTAAGTTCGGTATAGCAATTGACGGACAACAATATTAAAAAAGAGGGAAAAATGAGAAAGATTATATTAGGTTTATTTTGTGGGTTATTTACTTTATCGGTACATGCGTCAACTGTTGTTGCAACAGTAAATGGAACACCAGTTACAGATACAGATATCACAGCACGCACACAACTAATGGCGCGACAAGGCAAAACATCCACAGACAATCGTCGTGTAGCATTACAAAACATCGTTGATGATTATGTAAAATTAGCCTATGCAGAAAACTATGGCGTAAACCCAACAGACAAAGATGCCGATACTGAATTAAAACGCATGGAAATGAATGATTTAGAACAATCTGAACTAACGATGGCACGCCAAGCTGTGCGCGCAGAAATTGCATGGCAGGTTATCGTTGCAAAAACAATTGTTCCAATGGTCGACTTATCCGCATCTGATATCAATGCAGAAAAAGCATCCCTGGCACGCACTCAAGGACTGCCTCTGGAAATGACAATTGTCCGTCTGGTTGATATTCCATCGGACGTTGCAAAAAAATTAACTAAACCATCTGATTGTGATGACGCTATGGCAATTGCAGAACGTTTAGGTGGTGCACCACAACGTTTTACTGCATTACAATATGAATTAGCATCAGAGGTTCGTGAACGCGTTGCTGATTTACCAGAATTGACATGGTCACCAATTGTTGATAATTCAGTATTATTGGTTTGTGCGACAAAAAAAACATCAGAATATGGTAAACTCGACGATATCATCAAACAAAATGCAGAATACAAACAAGCAATGAACATGGCTGAACAAAAACTAAAACAACTACGTCGTAAAGCCGTAGTTATCATAAATGACGATAGATACAAATTATGAAAACTGTTTTATTTTCTTTAAATATGCCTGAATTAGAAAAGTTTATAATTGATTTAGGCGAACCAAAATTTCGTGCGAAACAAATTTATGATTGGTTGATGCGTGGTGCTCCTGATTTTTCTGTGATGAAAAACATACCGGAAAAATTACGAAATGATTTAGATAAAATTGCACAAACACTACCCGTCACAATTACAAAAAAACTAGAATCATCTGATGGTCAAACAACCAAGTTTCTTTTAGGATTGCATGACAACGAACAGATTGAATGTGTTTTAATGCGAACAAGCTATGGCAATAGTGTTTGCGTTAGTTCCCAAGCCGGTTGCGCCATGGGGTGCAAATTTTGTGCAAGCACGCTGTTGGGATTAAAACGCAATTTAACCGTTGACGAAATCTTTGCACAAATCTTGGTTGCACAGTGGACTTTGCGGTCCAACAGGTTTTCAGAAAGACAAATTCACGCAAATGGCGATCCGAATAACGATGATGTTTCGCATATTGTTGTTATGGGAACTGGTGAACCATTACAAAACATCCAAAATGTAATTGGATTTATTGAACGTGCTAATAAAGATATGAATATAGGCTGGCGCAGGATAACTGTTTCAACATGCGGCATTGTCCCAGGGATTCGTTCGTTAATAGAATGGGGGCGTCCAATAAATCTTGCAATATCTTTACATGCGCCTAACGATGAATTACGTTCTAAAATAATGCCTATAAACAATAAATATAAAATTAGTGAGGTTTTATCGGCTGCCGATGAATTTACAAACTTACATAATCGTCAACTGATGATTGAATACATCTTACTTGGCAAGAAAAACGATATTGATGACACAGAATTATACAACTGCACAACAACACACGCAGAAGCATTATCAAAATTATTAATAGGCAAAAATTGTATGGTAAATTTAATACCATGGAACGCTGTAGAAGAACGTGATTTTGCATCACCATCTGGGAATGCAGTTCATCGTTTCCAAGACATACTTATTAAAAACGGTATACATACCAGAATTCGGAGAGAGCGTGGTACAGACATTGGGTCTGCCTGTGGACAGTTGAGACTAAATAAAGTAAAACTAAACGCATCTTAGAAAGATAATACGCTCAGATTCACGTTGGCATATTTCTATATAAGGAATTGTTGAATTAATAAAAATATCACCCGTGTTAAAATTGTCACCTAAATACCACAGAGACAATTTACCTCTTGTTTTATCTGCTATATTAGTATAACATATTCGCGTATATTAATAAATGGGGAGAAATTATGAAAACAGTTCCAGAAAATAAAAAATTTACACCAATAGTTTTAGCAATCGGTATTTTGTGTGCTGGTTTTTTCCCAGGCTATTATTATTATCATTCAAAATTTAACAATAATACCGTAACGGTAAAAGGATTGGCAGAACAAGAAGTTGTATCTGATTTGGCTATTTGGAAAATTAAATTTGTCGCAACAGGAAACGATTTGGTTGCAACAAAAACTGACATTGAAAAACAAACTGCTGCTATTGTTTCTTTCTTAAAAGACAACGGTTTCGAAGACGGCGAAATTGAAAGCGGTCAATTGGAAACACATGATATCATGGCGGACGCTTATCGTAGCGAACCAGTTAACACACGTTTTATCTTAACAAAAACTATGTTCTTGCGTTCAACCAAGGTAACCGATGTTGCATCAGCATTTGCAAAAACGGGTGAACTGATTAACCAAGGCGTTGTATTTGATAGTGAATATATGTTTCCTATATCTTATATCTTTACCGGTCTTAATGAAATTAAACCACAAATGCTAGAACAGGCGACAAAAAACGCACACGAAGCAGCTCTTGAATTTGCAAAGAGTTCAAAAAGCCATGTCGGAAAAATACATAAGGCAAACCAGGGTGTGTTTTCTATTCTTCCGCGCGACGAAACAAATGCGTCTGATGCATCACAACAAATAAATAAAAAGGTTCGTGTTGTATCAACCGTGGAATATTACCTAGATTAAAAAACGCCCAACTAGGCGTTTTTTTATAACACAGAACCAGATGCGGCATCAAATTTCTGGGCACCCACAGTTATAATTTTATTTTCATATTTTGGAGCATTATTTTCTTCAACTGGCGATTTCCAATATATTGCACCATCCTTGGTTCGTACAGCGTACAAATTATTATCATTACCAACAATATATGCCACATTTTTTAACAACACAAACGAATGTGCAGACCCAATTTCAGCACACCATTTATCAATACCAGTTTGAACATCTAAACGACAAAAGGCGTTTCCCAAACCCGCAACATATAAACTATCCCCGTCTAAAATCATTGGTGCAACAATATCAACAACAGATGTTCCACCGGTCATATTGCTCGCTTTAAAAACATCGGCCTGCCACACAAAAGAATTTGAAGCGCGTTTTAATTTAACAACAACACCGTTTGTTAAACCAGCATATACCGAACTATCCGAACACACAGGTTTTTGATTTCCCTTTACTGTATTTTGTGTTGGAAAACCAGCATAAACCTTTCTGCCGTTATACATAATTACATTTGATATATTTTGCGTATATGGACAATCTGTGATTTTGTGTGATGGGACACTATCTGGCAAATCAGGCACAATTGTATTCAATACATTCATATTATTTTGCGCAAAAACAGCCGTCCGAACGCCCGGCAAAACGGGATCACGTTTATCACACGCACACAGTGCAATTAAACACATTCCAATAGGTAGTATTTTACGCATTTGTATATCCTTATTTTAACATTTGTGCATTAGCAGATATCGTTGCTGGACACTCCGCATCAGATATTAGTTTGTCCAAAATAACATTTGCCTTGTCACGACTACCCACCGACAAATACTTTTGTGCAACAAGTAGGCGCGATGAATAATAGAACGGTGACGATTTTGTGTCCATAGAACCTAAATATTTTGCAAATTCATCAGCATCCATTTTATCACCCTTTATGGTTGCCAAGTGCATTTTCGCCAAATCACGAAAATCACGTGTAGAACCGTCTGATACTAAACTTTCCAACTTTGAAATGTCTTTATCCATCGTGTATGATTGGAACAAAGCCAAATCAGATATTGCGCCACTTGAATTGTGCGATAAATTCGCCAATGCATTAACATCCATTGTTGCAACCGCATTTTCATACATTGCCGCAACAGTCATTTGACGTACACGATAACCACGAACACCCAATTGAACGCCAGTCACAACAATCAACAGCCCCAGCGCAACAGCAATAATTTGACGATAATATTTTTTCAAAAACGCAATTGTTTTATCGTTGTTTACTTCTTCCCAAACCTCACGATACAATGCGTCTTCGGCATATTCTTCACGGGTTTTAGTTTTTGGTTTAACGTTTTTATTTCTTTCTAGGATACTTGCCATTTAATAATCTCCTGTCTTGATAATTCCTATTTTATTGGTTATACTATAAAAGTTATGAAAAAGCAAATCAAGAACACTTTACCAGTAACCCAAAATACTAGTATTGTCGCTATACGTGGGGCAAGTGACGAATCTGGATTAGCACAATATATCCAAGACATTCAAAATTTCCCTATTTTAACGGCAGAACAAGAATATGAATACGCGTCAAAATGGGTAAAAGATAAAGATTCGTCTGCTGCTGAAAAACTTGTAGCGAGCCATTTGCGCCTGGTTGTATCTGTGGCGTACGACTTCAAAAATTATGGGGTGCCTGTTGGTGAACTGATTGCTAGCGGTAATATGGGACTAATGCAGGCATTACAAAAATTTGATCCTGAACGTGGTTTTCGTTTTTCTACATACGCCATGTTCTGGATCAAGGCTGAAATTTATGAAACAATTTTAAACAATTGGTCGTTGGTGAAAATAGGAACATCTGCAAATCAAAAACGCATTTTCTTTAATCTGGCGCGCGCCAAACGTGCATTGGGAATAATGGATAATAATCTAACAGATGAACAAACAAAACAAATTGCAGAATATTTAAATGTTCCTGAAAACGACGTTAAAAACATGTCAACACGAATCGGGGCACGTGATGTATCACTAAACGCACCGATTGGTAATGATGCTGATGCCCAGGATATTTTATCAAATATGACAGATGACAAACAATCTATCGAAGAAAGTGTTGAACAACTGGAATTCAAACGCAAAGGTTATGAATTATTACGCAAACATTTGGCTAATTTACCTGAACGCGACCGCGAAATTTTGCGTGCACGCAGATTAACAGAACCTGTTGCAACATTGGAATCTTTGTCCAAAAAGTATAACATTTCACGTGAACGCGTCCGTCAAATAGAAGAACGCGCATACAATAAATTACGTGATGCAATTCTACAAGAAAGCGAAGGATAGATATGACAAAAAGAATTTTAAGTTTTGCCACTATCATTGCACTTTTATCATCCGTGGCAAACGCTTTGGAATATAACGGTGATAATTATAGATTAAAATTAAACGCATCTGGAAATGCTGGAATTTTCCAATCCGATCCGTTTAAGGAAAAATCTACATTTCTAGGCGATTGGGAGGCACGCACCGAATTTGATTACAATATAAATTCAAAACACACTGTTGGTCTGGTTTATGCCATAGATTCAATTGCCATAAGTGAAGATTTAGGTTATCACGAAGCATTCGCCCTGTGGCAAATTAAAAACATCGGCAGAATGGAACTAGGTATTACATCATCTGTTGCACGCAAATTAGGAATTGGACTGCCTGATGTTGGTGGATTGCGCGTAAACGAAGAACCGTTAGTGTATAAAAAAATTTCGCCTAACAACCCTATTATTTCAGAAAGTATATTATCAACCGGCCACAATCATGATGCGTTGCGTATGAATTTGGTTGGAACAAATATTCAAAATGTTCAATACGGATTATCGATTGCAGGACTATCTAATGATTTTAATTACAGTATTGATGGTGCTATAAAATTCAAAAAATCTGATGGAAAATTAAAAACCGCTTTATCAGTTGCAGCATCTTTTATGGACAAACCAGACGGATTAGAGGCATCTATCTATTCGCCAGAGGTTTTTGCAGATTTTCGCGCCCAGGCATCTGTTGGTCTAAACATACAATACAATAGTTTGGTTTGGGGAACATCAATTCGTGGTATTTATGATTCTAATCCACGGGGTGATGTTTCTGATGGTTTGGCGCTAGGTTCAGGATTTAGTTATGATTTTTTACAACTTAGTGCATCTGTATCATACCTATTATCAAGCACTGGTATTTGGCATAATGATGCAGAACACTATTACGACAATACTGTAATTGGTTCTCTGCGTTATAAATTTAATGAATATATCGATATGTGGCTATCGGTTGGTATAACCAGCAGAACACCGTTTTTATCAACAGCATTTAGAATGGAATTTTAATTTAGTCGTCCGACTTTACATGTTTACGTAACCATGCATAATGACGCATAAACTCGGTTCCTGGCCCCGCAGGATATCCCATGTGTTTCGCCTTAGCCGGTACATTACGGAACACACCACTATTTGCACCAACCTCTGCATCATCACCAATTTTAACACCGTTTGCAACGCCAACATGTCCCGCGAGTAATGCACGATCACCAATAACTGTTCCCCCAGCCAAACCAACACCAGATGCCAAAAAGCATTCCTTGCCGATAACAACGCCATGTGCAATTTGGCACAAATTATCAATCTTGGTTCCATCACCAATAATCGTATCCGTCATTGCACCCCTATCAATACAAGAATTTGCACCAACAGAAACACGGTCACCCAAAACAACACGCCCAACATGCGGAATAAAGACATTATGACCGTTTTGACGAGTATAACCAAAACCGTTTTTACCAATAACAGCATTAGCGTTTATAACACATTCAGCACCAATAGTTGCATTTTCAATATGTGCGCCACTATGTACAACAGTATCACGACCCAATGTCACACCACGACCAATAAATGCCCCCGGATATATTTTTACCCCAGGCTCCAATACGGCACCCTTTTCTATGGTTGCAAATTGACCGATATAAACCGTTTTTTTAGAACGAAAGAAAACGCCATGTTCAACACACGAATCCATACTTATTCCGAAACGTGTTTTTTCACGATATATCTCGCCTAAAATCTTTACAATATTTCCACGCGGCGATGGTGTTAATAAAAGCGTACGCCCCTTTGGAGCATGTTTAACCTGTTCTGGTTGTAATAAAATTACAGACGCACGAGTGTTTTCCAAAACCTCTATCGGTAAAATTTTAAACGCAGCACTATTTTGTTCAGTTGAATAAAAGGCAATCTGACCAGGTTTAGCATCCGCAATTGGCGCAACACCACTAATAACAGTTTTTGCATCACCACGTAATTCAAGACCAAACTTATCAGCCAATTCGCCCGCAGTAACTTTTGTCACTTTGGGTCCAAATAAAGATTTTATAATATTTAACATGTTTGAAAGTATAGATAATTTTTTTATAAATGTAAACATTAAAAAAGGCGTTCATTTTCAGAACGCCTTTATCAAACGACTAAAAACCTTTTGGTTTTTCCATCTTTACACTGGATATTTTTTTATTCAGTGCAGATATAACTTCGTCGGTAATATCCAAATTTTTAACCTTTGGATTTGAACGTGCAAAACGACCATCAACAACCAAAGACAAATTTTTCTTAGCGATAATGGCTTCTACAACTGGATCCAAATGTTTTGTTTGAATTTCATTTAACGCTTTTTGGTATGACATTTCAACAGACTGGGCTTTTTCAGCCAATTCACGTTGCAAATCATTTACACGATTTTGATAATCAACAACACGACGTTGTAAAGCCTCACGAGATAACATATCCTGGGACTTTTCAATTTCAGATTTTTCTTTTTCTAATTTTTTCTGTTTAGATGTTAATTCATCACGCAATTTTGTTTCATAACTTTCGCGTTGTTTGCGTAAAGATTCCAATGCTTTTGCTTCTGTTTGAATAACATCCATACGAATAACAGCAATACGAAGCGAACCCGGTTCCACAGCATCCGCAGACACTTCGGTAATTGCCTCATCAACACTAACATTATGGGACAATGCGCTAATACCCCATGCACCCAATACAGCGATTAAAATCACAATTGCAGCAATTATGCCAGTTTTTTTATATTTCACGACAATTTCGTTTATTTTTTCTTTTTTGATTGTAGCCATTTTTCCATCCTTTTAGTTATTGGTTGAAAGCACTATAGCAATTTAAATAAAAAAATAAAACATAAATATTTAGGAATTAACGTGCAGGTGCAATTCTAATTTCAACACGACGATTCGTTAAACGCCCCATATCATCCTGGGCCGCAATTGGTCGCGCAGAACCACGTCCAACAACAAACATACGTGCGGTTAAAATATTATGTCGTGCAAAATAAACACCAACACGTTGTGCCATATCAAGTGAAAAACTATGTGCAGCATTACTATCGCGCATTGAATCGGTATAACCCGCAATTTCAATATAAGTTGCATCATATTGATTTAATATTTTGGCAATTGTATTTAATGTATCGTCCCCTGTCTTTGAAATTTCTGGGGCGTTTAATTCCATAATTGCATCACGAACCAAAATAATAACAACATCACTACCTGCGCGCTGAACAGATATTCCAGGTTTGCGCAAAGCATCATATAACACATACTCTAACTTTGACATATACGCCACATTCACAACATTATCATTTGCAGCCATATCACCATATTCTGACCTAGTTGTCTTTGGTACAACAGTATCAATCGTACGACCGCCAGCACCAAGCAACACAGGGTGTTTTGCTTGGCGTGCAATTTCTGACATATCAGAAAAAGATGCACCACGCAAATAACCAGCCCAAGATGCGCGTTCGGGACTCACATACGGGCCACATCCGAACAATAACAACAACAAAAATAAACCAACTAGTTTTTTCATTCTATTACAAAAGATATTTGATTAGATTCAGATGAAAAACAATGTGATGCCAAATCAGTATCATACCCATTTATAACCACACCATTTGCCCACGATGGTACAGACTGCGCAAAATAAGCACAATCCGCCCTGGATACATCGGTCAAATTTATTGAAAACAATTTTCCATCTGTACCTGATTCCACAGACCACCTATTTCCACCAAGTGGCGATTTATCGGATTTTAACGCCCCAGATTTGATTAAATACTCAACCGACACACCCTCATACGAGCCACGCATTTCCATCAGTGTTTTTGTATCAGAGGCGATATCTTTTAATGTTTCAGTTGCAACAATACGTTTACGATTTTGATTTACATTTTTTGCAATTTCGTATGTCCCTGCGAGCATAATACCACTAATAGCGAGAACACCTATCATTTCTATCATTGAACGTCCAAGTTCTGACCTCATCTTTTATCCCCCTTATTTAGACACATCAACAATTTCACCATCAGAAAACAAATTCATAGCACTTGAAACCAATGGGTCTGATTCTAGTTCTTGTTGTGTTTGTTCATTTTGTGTTTGGACATGGCATGATTCCTTGGTCGCCTTTAACACCCATGGCTTACCAGTATATTTTTCAAGCCACGATGACATTTTATGTAGGAATTCAGCATCGTCACCACGATCAAAATACGTCATTTCGCCATTTGATATTGCACAAATTTCTATGTTCGCCATATAGTATGAATACAAAATAATTTCCTTGGCTGCCTGTAATGCAGCACCCAATTCTTCACGACTATTTATAGTTTTATATGTTGATTTTGTCTGAACCGGAGTTGCAACTTTTGGAGTCGGCGTTGTATTCCCCTTTATCAATTCAGAAATAGGTGGTATATCAGCAACATGCATCATACGAACAATTAACATATCAAAACATTGTTTCTGATTTTCTGCGGCTTGTAATTCAGTAACCGACGCGACCATAACCTGCCATAATCTGGACAAAGTATTTAATGATACACGTGAATCTATTTCTGAAATTTTGGAACGTTGTTCCGCCGTATATGGCGAATTACCAGCATCCCCAATATGTAAAGCCGGATGCATACGCGTTGCCCAATGTGTCCATTCCATCATATCGCCCAGCAACATTGTTAAATCTGCACCATTCGTATAAATTTCATCAACCTTGTCCAACGCACCACCCGTATTCCCAGATAAAACCGTTTCCATAAAATCAACCACAACACCACGGTCAGCACGTTTTAACATACTCATAACCGAAGCCTCATCAACATGGCCACCCGTTTGTGCAATTGCCTGGTCCAACAAAGATAACCCATCACGCACGGAACCATCAGCCGCACGAGCAATCAATTCATTTGCCCCATCGGTTAATTCTATTTTTTCCTGAGACGCAATCCATGCAAAATGCTTTTTCAATGTTTCAACAGGAACACGAACTAAATCAAAACGTTGGCAACGTGAAAGTATCGTGACAGGAACTTTACGTATTTCGGTTGTCGCCAAAATAAATATAACATGTGCTGGCGGTTCTTCGAGTGTTTTAAGCAACGCATTAAACGCCGCCGTTGATAACATATGCACTTCGTCGATAATATAAACCTTATACCAACCATTTGTTGGTCTGTATTGTGACGCATCCAATATATCACGAATATTATCAACACCAGTATGTGATGCCGCGTCAATTTCAATAACATCAATATGCTGACCCGCAGTAATAGCACGACAGTTTTCACATACACCACATGGACTTTCAGTTGGACCGTCTGACGACAAACAATTTAAAGCCTTGGCCAATATACGCGCAGTACTTGTTTTACCGGTTCCACGAATACCAGTAAAAATATATGCATGCGCAATACGACCTGTTTTAATTGCTGTGGTCAATGTTTTTACCAGTACATCCTGACCTATGAGTGATGCGAAATCTTGACTTCTATATTTTCTTGCTAAAACTGTGTAATCATTATTCATTTTTTACTTTCCTTGTATTACCACAGCATAGCAAACGCTATTGAAAATTCAATAACAAAAAAATATAAATTTTTATTTTAAATTCGCAATAAAATCAGGAAAACCCAAATCTTCATCATCACCAGCATCGGTGTTTTCAGCACCCTCAACAGGCACATCTTCGACAATTGGTGTTTTAGGGTCACGTGTAGAATCAATTTTATCCTGTTCTTCGTTAACAATACGACCGTAATGTTCTGCCGCCTGGAGCAAGCGTTCACGTTCAATTTCGTCCACGGTTTGACGAGCCTGGTCAATATATTGTTTACGTTTCTGGCGCCATTTATGACAGCGCTGAATCATCATTCCCACATTGGATTGTTGTTTTTTATTATTAGCCATATTTTTTTCTTTTATCAGGAAATTTTTTCCGTTGTGCAAAAATACCTTTCTTTGCCAACGATTGTTATATTAAAACATATCAAAATCATTTGCAATAATTTTTTTCAATTGCTAACCTTAGCAATATAAGAGGGAATGTTATTGTATAAACAAAGTGGAAATTTTCTTATCCAGGCATTGATGGCGTTAACACTTATGTTCGCGTTTGTTCCGATGGTCGTTGGTCGCATTGCTGGACACGATATGGATTCCAAAATGTATGCAACAACAAACAAAATAGAAACGGTTTCTAGTGCCGCCAGAATTTATATTCGTGAAAACGCAGATGATTTAAATTACGGTCAAACAGTATTATCTGGAAATAATTTCATAGATACATTGGAACCGTATGGTCTGCCATTGGGCTTTATTCCAAAGACCGCTTTTAATCAAGACATGCGAATTATTATAGAAAAAAATACCACTGAAACATTTGGCGTATTGGAAATATCTGGCGGAAATATGAATGGAATAAAACGTGCAGAATTGATCCGCAGAATTGGTTTTTACGGTTTTGAAGATAACGACAATATATATGTCGGCATTCCGTTAAACGATGTTTATTCTGATATAGTTCATAGAAACGAAACCAATTTAGACAATTCCAGATTTTTAAACGATTTAGATATGGGTAATTTTTCTATATCTAATTCCATTGGAATATTAGCAAACACTGCTGAATTCGGCACAACACAAACAGATGTGTTATCTATTACTGGGATTGAATCAAACAAAAAATCTAAAAACAGTATTTCAAATTTAATCACTGAACGTAGTGTTTTTCGTAACGATACAGGTGAAACAGCATTATCCGTCACACGCGGAACATTAAACGCACAAAATGCAAACGCACAAACAATTTCTATATACGGTTCTACGGGAAATATATATTCAAATTCGGCATCAGTATACGATTTTGCATTAACCGCAGGCAGCACCAGTTTTAACGGACCCTTGAATTGGAACATTCATGGAAATGTTATCACAGATCGTGTGAATTTTGTTGTTGATACACTTGAAATTGCGTCAACTTTAAATGTTACAAGTGGTCAAGATGCCTATGTTGATGAAACCGCGGGTGAAATTGTATTTAGTTCTAATACAGGTATTGATACAGAATACCTAAGTGCTGCAAATGTGACTCTACGCGATCAAACATCACGCGGAATAACAAAGGGCGGAACCGGTGCAATTTTACTAGATATTCGACCAAGTGGTACATCTTTATTACCAGACGCACAAATAGAAGCAATAAACAATGATGAATTTGCTATATTATCAAATCCACTTGGTGAAGATGCAGATACAACTGAATGTAAAACTATTATTCAAAACATTGGATTTAACTATAACGCACATTCTTTGGCACAATATATTGTATGCCAATATGTGTTTTGGAACAGATTGGAACAACGTGTAAACGCAAAACAATGTTTAATGGTTGGTGGAAATGGTTGCTAAGAAAACAAAAATCTTTAATAACGATTCGTGTGGCGCCAGTGTACTGGAAGTGGTGCTGGCCATGGCGATTGTTGCAACTGCAACACCATTTATATATTCACAAATTTCGCGCACAAATCATGATATTGCCGCCGTTGCGATTGCAAACGATATAGTTTCTGTGCGTGACGGTGTCTTAAATTTTGTGCGTGTATCACAATCTAATTGGCCGAACGAAGTCCAAATTAAATTAACAAACGAAGATTTATCGGGACTCGGCGAAAATATATCAGTTGGGTTCATAGATAAATATATGGTCAAGGGTGCATCGGTCACAGATGTATATTTGGCGTTTGATGTATCAGATAATGATTTATATTCTATTCAAATCGCAAAAAAAGTTGGTGACGATGCCGCCGTTGTGACAAGCGATAAAATCGCATACGGAAACACTTGGGCGGTTTCATCTGATGATTTTATACCCGGTCAAATTATTTATAGAATATCTAAAAACATATCTGGCGAAGATAGATCAAAATATCTTCACCGTGGTAGCGGCACCGTAGAAGGACTCAACACGATGGAACGCGATTTAAACATGGGTGGTAATTCCATTGTTAGCGCCGGAAATCTGACTGCAGAATCATCAAAAATCAGAAATCTAAGTGCAACATTTATCAAAACAACCGACTTGCATTCTGATGCTGTATATTTTGCTTCGGGGGCAAACATAAACGCCACAGATGTTTTTGTTGGTACATTACGTATAACCGGCGATACAACGGGGTTCAAAAATATTTATACAAACACACTAAACGGAAACACATTTACAACAAATGGTCGCATTATTACCGATAGGGCAACAATTAATAATTCTATAAACATTGCTTACGATTTAACATTTAAACCAACATCTGTTCGCAATGTGAGTGGTTTTACATTAATGTCTGCAAACAGTGCGTATATTCCATTTTTATCAACATCGGAATTAGTGTTCTTTGAAGACTTTGGTATCACAGTATCTGGGGAATTATTGATGTCAACGGGCGCACCACTTAAATTGGGCAGATGGGTATTTCCATCTGGCAAGGCACCAACTTTTACCGAAATAAACCTGTCGCGTGCACAAATAAAACCTACACCATCAAAAGAAGAATTCAATTTTATGTTTGATGCAAATTGGAAAAACAACGGAATAACACAATGAAATTAAATAAAAATTTTATAGCAGAATCTCGTGGCAATATGTTGGTTGAATTATTGCTTAGTGTGGCACTTGCTATGACGGTTGTTCCATTTATATTTAAATATCAACAAAATGCTATTGTGCGCGCAGAAAACATTTCTGTTACAAAACAAATGGCTGAAATCCAAACAGCGCTAGAACGCTATATCGCTGAAAACCGACAGGAATTATTAAAAACAGTTGGTAAAAATATCACGCGCATAGATTTAGACGATTTATATGAATATGGTATTGACCCAGAATTTATAAAAAGCAATACAGACAAATATCAGTTAAGAATATTAAAATCTGTGAATAATAATGGGAAATCATCACTCCAGGGAATTGTTATTTTATCTGATACAAACATAAGCCCTCTGCGCACCAGACAACTTATAACCATGGGCGAAAACATGGGGTTTGTTGATGGAAATACAACATACGGTTCGTTTGGTTCGTGGCGTTCAGACAGTACAGATTTAGGCATAAATACAGACGATGGTATTATCCAAATGACAAATATAAATCGTGACGAATCGTTATATTTATGGCGTGTCCAGTCAAATGATTCTGACGATGCAACAATGTTATCATCATTAAATTTGGGTGGACACGATATAACCAATATTAAATTTTTAGATTCTAATTCATTGACATTAAACGGTTTTTTAAATGTGGACACCATCGCAGCTAAGGATGTGACATTCCAAAACAGAACAACAATTGACAATCACTTTGAAACAACCAGCGCATCTGTATTTGGAACATTTGCATCCGATAGCAGAGATATGAACATTGAAACAAAATTAACCCTTGCTGATTTGGGCAAATTTTCTAGTTTTGTAACAGACGATTTATGGACATCAAATTTAACACTAAGCAGTATATCAATAACCAAAAACGATGACGATATTTGTTCTATGAAAATCGGCGATAGATTGGATATGACATACGGTCGTGTAACTGCCGCACATACAACTGTTGGTTATGCAGGTTCAGTGACACCAAAACTTGTTGTATCTAAACGAATTCAAGATTCTAAAAATCCGGAATATTTTTGGGACTTTGATTCTGGGATTGCGAATTTTGCTGATATATCTATACCCGATTTACCAATGATGTTAAAACTCGCTATATCAAACGAAAGCAATCGCACAACAAACGCAACGCGACAAATTTCTGGACTGGTATCAAATACAAATGCAACAGTTGGTGATTTCTTGAATATAATATCAGACATAGAAAAAAATGTTAGGAACAAATATCAAATGTTGAATTTGCAATAAAATATGCTATAAATCAAATTATGAAAATTAAATGCGATTTTTGTAAGACAGAATATACAATCGACAAAATACCTGCAACACCTGTACGATGTGCGGTATGCGGTTACACATGGGCAATTCAAACACCTGTGCGTCGCAACAATTTTCTGATGTTTATTGCAGCATTATGCGCGTTATTGGCAGCGATTGTTTTTACCGTCGCTGTTATAAGCGAATATAATGTTATGAAGCAAAAATCACGCCCCTTGATTGCGACAATTACCGCAACCGATATTATAAATGACGGGGATGGCAACCCACAGTTTAAGGTTCATGGAACTGTTCGTAACCAATCAAGTGAAATATACGGCATGCCTGACTTAATTATTGTTATGCACGATGCCAAGGGTAATGTAATTAGCGAACAAAAATTCCCACCATCGGCGACACTTATTGATTCGGGGGGATTGGTCACATTTACACACACTTTATCTGTCGGAACAAATGGCGTTAAAAAAATATCTGCTAAACTGGTGGGGATGAAATAATGAAAAAGATTTTATTTATTTTAATGTCTGTTTTGTTTATACCAAATGTCAACGCTGACACCACACGGATTAGTTTATTTTCCACAACTGTTGATTGGTCGGCGGTAACGGGTTTATCACTGTACCAATATACAGGAAATATATTCGGTAAAAATTCTGACTTGGTAAAACAGGGTTTGGTTTTATATTATCTGGATGCTTTTCCTTGTTATGGTGCGGCGGACAGTGTGCGCGTCTGGGTTGGCAAGGATGGCAAGGTTGATGGTAATTTGCGTTTAATATGTATTCATGAACCTGACGAAATAAAATTCGCATGGCGCAACGCTAAATCTGATGCGATTCAGGATAAAACAGATGGATTATTGGTATGTCCTGTATCATCAAAGGGTCGCGAAATAAATATAGATATTTCAAAATGCACACGCGGGAAATCTTGGGACGAATATAAATAGGTTTGTTATGCAACGCGAATTCACAGTTTCAGAAGCAGATGTCGGCATCAGATTGGATAAATTTCTGGCACAATATATGCCTGAATTTTCACGCAGTGAAATTCAAAAATTTCAAATTACGCGCGATGGCGCACAACCAAAGATGTCTGAACATGTACGATTAAACGATTTGTATATTGTTGTCACCCCCGAAAGCAATAACGATATGCGCGCTGAATCCAGTATTTCATCTGATTTTGATTTAGATATATTATACGAAGATGATGACATTATTGTTATAAACAAGCCACGCGGTATTGTTATGTATCCGTCCGCAGGCAACAAGACGGGGACATTGGTTCAAAACATATTGGCACATACAAAATTGTCAGCATTGGGTGGCGAAATTCGTCCGGGTGTTGTTCATCGTTTGGACAAGGATACATCTGGGGTTATGGTATTTGCAAAATCTGATGGTGCATATCGTGGTCTGGTTAAAACGTTTATGGCACACGATTTAACGCGTAAATATGTGACATTTGCATGGGGAAATCCAAATTGGGAATCTGCAACCATTACCGGAAATATTGCACGTTCATCGCGCAACAGACAGAAAATGACAATGGTAAAATCGGGGGGCAAACCCGCCACGACTGAGGTTGCAGTTATGAACATCTGGCCCCGATTTGGCGTTTGTGAATTAAGGTGTAATTTATTAACGGGCCGCACACACCAAATACGCGTTCATTTGTCTGCACACGGCTTTCCGGTTTTATGCGATCCAATTTATGGTCGGGGATCAACGCGCCTGGGGTCGGTAAAGAATCAGGACTTACTTGATTTCTTAAAGGAACATTCTGGTCAGATGTTACATGCCGAGGTTTTAGAATTCAAACATCCCGTAACCGGCAAACAAATGCATTTCAAGGCAAAACTGCCCGATGATATGCTTGAATTAAAATATATTTTGGATGAATAAATTTCAGTAAAACCAAAGAGTTAAAACCTTAGGGGGTACATAAAAAACCTAGGTTTATGTCCATGATAAAAATTGACTTTTTTCACATTTTTCAAAATTCGTAATTTTATGCAGATTTGTGCGTCTTTGCACAATTTTTTGTAATTTTCTAAAATCACCCAAATCGACACATAAAAAACCTAGGTTTTTGATACACTATTGTCATAGAAAATAAATTAACTAAACAAAACGGAAAGGAGGGGTGTAATGTCCGCAAAACCTTTTTTAACATCAGGTTTAATATTGGGGTTGGTGGTAAGTCCAGCAATCGGTGATACACTGTATAACAATGATATAGTAAATTCATGTAATGTTGATATTCTAGGGTCATCCAGTGGTAATGCCACCAATTCATTTACTGCACAATATGCACCAAATAAATATACATCAGCACCCGGAACATATTTATTATT
>JAZLHA010000006.1:0-56609 GCA_045616625.1 Candidatus Enterousia sp. | reverse complement strand
ATTTATTATTTAATAATAACACAATAAGTGAAAACCAAACGTGTCCGACCGGCAGTTATTGTCCTGGGTTTACGAACCAAGATTTTACAGATAGCACAATGGGATTAAATAGTTGCCCATCCGCATATTCATTATCTGCAGCAGGTTCAAAAACAGCAGACGAATGTTATAGACAATGTACAGCAAGTGATGTAGCACATTCAAAGGCTACCGGAACATTTACAGGAATGTTCTATAGTAATAACACAAATGCCTGTGAACCAGTAAATGATGCATCATGTGCAGATGGATATCATTATAAAGCGGGTTCAACAGGATTAAATGTAGATGAAAACGGAACAAGCTATAATTTATATGAAAACGGAACAAGATATTATATTGATAATTTTTTACCTACATTTGGTGTAACATTTAGTTATGGTACCATAATGGGTGAATCGTTATGTTCTCCGACGGATGGAGGAGAAACAGACATACCAGAAGAAGGTGGTGGTCGATATTGTTGGTGCAAGATAACAGGATTTACGCCTATGAATGGTTCTAAACAAAGTTTGTCTGGTCCTTGGACTTACATGTTTAACTATGAAACCAATGATTTTGACATTTGCGAAAGTAATTGTAATTTTGACTGTGCATTTGCGGTTCAGATGTCCGCTGATGATCGTGAATATATGTTTGAATTTGAGGAAGGTGGTATAAAACTTCCTGCTACACCTGCGATATGCGAAGCGAATGAGATAACGGTGACATGGAATCCGAACAACGGTCAACCATCCAGTACAAATACATGTACATACGGCGGTGATATTACATTACCGACCGCACCAACAAAAACTGGATATACATTCAGTGGATGGAAGCTGGTCACCGGTTCATCATCAAATTAAAGATGGACCGTCACAAAAGATTGGTGGGTTTCCCGCCCATCAATGGACAAAAGTCTCTTTTTGTTCCTTTTCCTTGAAAGCCCCGTTCCCGGGACTTTTTTTACAATAAAAAACCACAGATATACTGTGGTTTTAATTTCTGGTGTCGGTTGTCGGAACATTACCATATCCTTAAACCAGCACAAAACTGCCCTTAATTTGACAATTTTGACCTAAAAACATTAAAATGCCTGACACTTTGCTTGGCACTTTTTAAATTTATCGTGTTTTTAGCCAGATGTACAATGTTTTTTATTGTATTGTTAAATTATTTGTTGATTTGACCGCTGACATACATATAAGAATAGATACCACTTTATAGTAAATTATAGAAACATTATAATTTTTTTGTTGACCATATTATTACGAATGTTTTACACTGATTTTGAACCTAAGGAATTGGGTTCGGGGCTGTCGAAAGCCTTGGTACATTCGGTGCGAAAGCATCGTTAACTGATGTTCTTCGGTGTTTTCGCACCGATATTCATCCCCTGCAGTTACGGTTGGGGGGCCGCTGACGTATATATAAATGTCGCGGAATCACTAATGTACTGATTTTCGACCCCCCCGACCACCCGATTTCCTTGGAAGTATTTTTTGCGGGGGAAATTTTGCTTTCTATCGGTTCTTATAAACCAGACAACGGATGTGTTGCAGTTTGGTTTCAATAAGGAAAGGAATTGGTATA
Organism: Candidatus Enterousia sp.; assembly: GCA_045616625.1. Lineage (GTDB taxonomy): Bacteria > Pseudomonadota > Alphaproteobacteria > Rs-D84 > Rs-D84 > Enterousia. Next base: position 54,995 of record JAZLHA010000006.1, on the reverse strand, counting down.
TATTGTTCGATTTTTATTATTGGTATATTTGGTATTTGTTTTTACAGATACTGTGTTTGGTGCATCTTGTTCAAATGGTTATGATGTTATGGCACACAATATAGATTTAGATTTTAATATAAATACGCAATTACCAGACATGATAACGGCTTCTGTCAAAGCTGTAAATATAAATACCTTTATATTATCAGATGACGGGAATTGTTATTCTGGATATGAACCATACACAAAAACAGGTGGTGCTGTTTACCCTTTGATAGAAGATTCAGATTTGTGTGCGGACGGTTATTATCGTGCAAATGGGAATTGTGTTGCATATACATCTGGTGGGTGTCCAACTGGCCGTTATAATTCTGCGGTAAATAATGCGACTTTTGTTGCATCCGAAGACGGTAATTGTTATTCAGGGTTTGAGAATTATACACGCCCTGACGATTATGTTTATCCGTTGGTTGATTCAGAAATATTGTGTCCGGCGGGACAATATCGTGCAAATGGAACATGTACCACATACAGTGCCGGAACATGTCCAGAAAATATGTTAAATACTACAACAAATACAGCAACGTGGGCAACAATGACAAATAATGTATGCCCATCAAATTATACCGAAGAAACAATAAATGCGATAGAATTTGCGTGTGACACGTATGATAGTCAGATTACATCAGAAACATCGGCATGTTTATTGATGTGTACAAATGGTAATGTGTTCACAGAAGTAAATTCATGTGCGCCATTATGTCCAGAATATCACAAATTAAAAACGAGCACAGGTTTAGAGTTTCCGGTATACGCATCGAAACAAACTACACCATCATTGAATTTTCAAATAGGAAACAATAGGTGTTACATAAATATGGTACCTGGTAAAAAAACTGGTGCGATACACGTAACATATAACGATACAATATACCATAGTGTGAAATAGGGGGGGAAACATGAAAAAAATAATATGTATAATATGTGGAATTATGATGATAAGTGTATGCCATGCGGTGACATTGTGTAAAAAAAACAATACGGCGGTTGCGGTCATGAATAAATCGGTTGCCGGTTCGGTAGATAATTCAACAAGTGGTCACAGATGGCAAGTAAACATGACAGATACAACCATTGTAAAAGGAAAATCGTTATGTACAGCGATACCGGATGATTTTGCGGTTGTAAATACCGGGGTTGCGGACACTTATGATACAGGGATTCATTGTTATTGTAAAATGATGGCGCCTGCGACATCGTATTGGGTTAATGCCAGTGGTTCAACGCCTTATGCAACAGAAGAAGCGTGTGAAAGTGGTTGTAACAGTTCTTGTGCAACATATATGGCAACGAACCAAACATTTCGCAGTGCAGTATATGAAGCGGTATGGTAAATAAAAAAAGGAAGAAAAATGAAAAAAATATGTATAAGTGTATTATTGATGATTGTATTTTCAATACCGGCATTGGCGGTATCGGTATGTGCAAGAGACAGCGTAGTTTCTGTGGTATTGGACCCATCAATTGGTGGTAATTCATATACGTATAACAACAGCACAGGCGTGTGGAAAACGGTGTTTTCATACGGTAATGTGTCGGGGGTCAGCACATGTTCAACGGTTGCACCAACAGGGAGCAGAGGTTCTACAAAAACCAGTGCAGGCACCCCATTGGATGCCGTTGCTGGGGATGTGTCTGGTAGATATTGTTGGTGTAAGATGACACATCCAATGTCTTCGCTTTGGGCGTTCTACGACGGCAACGGGAATGCTTCGCTTTGCGCTTCGAACTGTACGAACCACTGCGGTAACTACGTCCAGAACTACGCCGATTTGCGCGGTGGCCTGTTCGGTTCGGTTGCGGCTGCGAATGCAGCATTTTGATGTGTGCGAAGGGACGCGGCACAAATACGCGTGACACGTAATGCGATAATGCGCAAAGGGGTATGGGGAAATGTGTTCCCCAATGCCTGACGAATGTCAGGCCGTAATAAAAATTTTTTGATGTTATGGTTTTTACAGACCGTATCATCAAAAAATCTGAATGAATAATTTAGATTTTTTGGGGGTATATTGCCGTATCGGTTGTGCGGTAGCTGATTCGTGGGGCGTGGCTCTTTTTGTCGTGTCTTCGCTTTGGGCGTTCAACAACGACAACGGGAATGCTTCGAATTGCGCTTCGAACTGTACGAACAACTGCGGTAACAACGTCCAGAACAACGCCGATTTGCGCGGTGGCCTGTTCGGTTCGGTTGCTCCTTTGCAAGGTTATAACTTTGAATGCAAAGACAAAGTTTGGCTAACCTGTGGGACAAAGTGGTAATACACTTTTCGGATACTGTGAAATGTATCTGTTTATGAATGCCTTGTCACATCAAAGGCGGGGCGGTATATCCTGTCCGAATAAAAGGACCAAATATAATACACAGGGGACATCTGGACTGGTAAGGTTTTTAACCTGAACGCCCTGGATGTCCAATTAAAAAAAGAGAGAAAAAAATGACTTTTGATGAAATTAAAAAAGTAAATACAGAATCTTGTCCAAAATTTTCTACATTTGCTAAAAATCAATTACCAATGCCGGGAAATAAAAAGCGTTTGGACGATATTTTAAATCGTGAAATTACTGTTATTGATTATCGAATTCGTAAATCTACCAAACGTGATGGTACCGAATGTTTGCAAATGCAATTTTTACTGGGGACTGAAGTCTGTGTTGTTTTCACCGGAAGTAGCGTTTTAATTAATCAAATCAAAGAATCAAAAGACAATATTCCTTTCGTTGGAACTGTTGTAAAATTGGACAGATATTATTCTTTTTCTTGAAACAATGAAACGTTATAAAAATCTTTGGGATAAATTTATTTCTATGGAAAATCTGGAATTGGCTGCTAAAAAAGCAGTTCGTTCCAAGAAAAATAAACCAGAAACTAAATTGTTTTTGGAACACAAACAAGAATTCCTGACTAAATTACAACAAATGTTAGTTGATGGAAAGTTTAATACTTCCAATTATAAAATTCGTCGCATTTTTGAACCAAAAGAAAGATTGATTTATATTTTACCCCTTTATCCAGACCATATCGTTCATCATGCGTTAATAAATATTCTGGGACCAATTTGGCAAAGCACTTTTATACATGATTCTTATGCGTGTATTCCGGGTAAAGGTTTACATGCTGCATCAACCGCTATAATGAAATTTATGCGACGAAATAAATATGTTTTACAATGTGATATTCGTAAATTTTATCCGTCTATCAATCATCAGGTTATGTTCGATATTATAAAAAAGAAAATTGCAGATAAAAGATTGCTAAATGTATTACGGAATATTATTTGGTCGTGTGGTGGGGAAACTAATTTGCCAATCGGTAATTTAACATCGCAATGGATGGGTAATGTATATCTGAATGAATTGGACCATTTTGTAAAAGAAGAATTGCGATGTCATGATTATATTCGATATTGTGATGATTTCTGCTTGTTCGCAAATGACAAGAAAATTTTGCACGAATATGAATTTAAATTGCGCAAATTTGTTTGTGATAAATTAAAATTAGTGTTTTCTAAATCTGCTATTCGTGTTGTTGCAAATGGTGTCTCTTTCATTGGTTATCGACATTTCAAAAAATTTATATTGTTGCGAAGATACGGTGCCAAGAAAATGCGAAAACGTATTTTAAATATCGCAATTCATCATGATAAATCTGATTTAGCATCTGGACGATTAGCAGCATATCATGGTTGGTCTAAATGGTGTTGCAGCCATAATTTTTTGATTGGTGTATATATAAAAGCCAGTGAAATATCAAAAGATACAGCGATGTTTATTTATTCCAAAATGTTTAAAAAAGATGCGGAATAGGTGTGTGTTCCAAAATCTGTTATCGTTGTCCACAGCCTTTTCTTGTGCTTCATAATAATTGGTCGTATGCAACGATTTTACAAAATATCGTCTTTTACCGTTTTCGTTTGGTAATTCAACCATATAGTAAAAAACATTATTCCGTATCCACAGATGTTTGTCTGCTTGATACTTTGACTGACACTTTTTAAACATAGTTATTCATCCTTTGTTTTTCAAGTGTGCCAAAGCAAAAAAGTGTTGGATTTTCAATGTTTTTACAATTCTGCGATTTTTGAATTATAAAAAAGAAAAACCGACACAAAAGTCGGCTTTCTAATGTTTTTATCCCTGGTGCCGGTCGTCGGACCGTGGACAATAATTCTGGTGCCGGTTGTCGGACTTGAACCAACGACCCTCTGATTACAAATCAGATGCTCTACCAGCTGAGCTAAACCGGCGATGCACCGCATATATTACATATTTGTTTTTATAATTTCAAGTGTTTTTTCAAAAAAAATTGACTTTGGCTGTGTTTGTGGTAGTATGTTTGTATATAATATAATGGAGGTTCGTATGGGGTTATCGCTGATATTTAATAAAGAATATAGAAAAGAAGAAAAACTAATGAACACTTTGGCAACCAAGATTATTGGTGCAAAGTATATCGAAAATAGACATAAAGACAATACAGAAATTTATGATTTATACGGTTTAGAAATTCATTTTAATGTAATCAGTCATGAACTAAAGGTTCTGGACGGAAAAGGTGAAACTGTTTATACAATGAATTGTGAATTCGATGCTGATAATGAATTTCAAAAACATAGATCAATGTGGTTTAGTGATTTGTTGGAGATTGCAAGAAAACAGTTAAAAAAACAACAGGAAAAAGCTGCACATAAATTAGAACTTGAAAAGGGTGCAGCTAAGATTCATTCTGATAAAGAAAAGAAAAAGACCGAAGAGCAAGCAAGACTATTGCAAATACAAAACGCAATAGACAGAATCAAATAAATAACACGGACTTTTGGTCCGTTTTATTTTATCTGGAAATTGTAAAAAACGCTGCTACAATTGCACACATGAAAAAAATACCTGAACTTTTGGCGCCGGCTGGAACGTTGGATGCTTTTAAGACCGCTATATTATACGGTGCGGATGCAATCTATGCTGGATTGCCTGGGTTTTCTATGCGTGCACGCGCAAAAATTGATATAGATGGCGTAAAGCAAGGAGTTGAATTTGCACATGCGCATGGTAAAAAGGTCTATTTGGCGTTTAATCTGTTCGCACATGACCGTGATTACAATAATATGCCGCGTGTGCGTGAGGTTATAGAATACCTGAGACCTGATGCGCTAATTGTTGCGGATGCGGGTGTTATGATGTGGGTACGTGAAAATTTCCCAGATATGCCAATTCATATTTCAACCCAGGCGAATATTTGTTCGGCAAATTCTGTGAAGTTTTGGCAAAATGCCGGTGCGTCACTTTGTGTCTTGGCGCGTGAAGTATCACACGATGAATTTGTAAATATCAGAAAGCAATGTCCGGATATAAAGTTAGAAATTTTTGTTCATGGTGCAATGTGTATGTCTTATTCTGGGCGGTGTTTGTTATCTAATTTTATAACTGGTCGTCCGTCAAATCGTGGTGCGTGTGCGCAGTTGTGTCGGTGGAAATATGATGTTATTTTGCGCGAACATGAATCTGGGGTTGAAATGCCAATTGATGAAGATGAACGCGGCGCATATATTATGAATTCCAAAGATTTGTGTTTAATGCCACGCCTAGCTGAGGTTTTGGAATCATCACCCGATTCATTAAAGATAGAGGGTCGCAATCGCAGTGAATATTATGTCGGTTCTGTCGTGCGTGCGTATCGTGCTGCTATTGATTCATGGGCAAATGACCCAGAATATTTTAATCCAGAAAGTTTTATGGATGATTTGCGTGTTTTGGAATCACGTGGTTATACAACGGCGTTTTTTGATGGATCGCTTCCGCCGTCTGCACACGATTATGAAACAACACGTTCGTCGTCTGAATATCATGCGGCTGGCGTTGTTGTTGAAAAAAAATCTGATGGTGTCATTTTTGAATTGCGTAATGAAATAAAGTCTGGTGATACAATAACATTTATTTTGCCGCATGGTCCAAAGTGTGATGTTGTTATACCAGAAATTATAAATTCTAAAAATAATGAAACTTTGTCAAAGATGTCTGCAGGCCAGGGAAACTCTATATTTATTCCAAAAAATTGGTGTGAAAATTGTTTTAATTCTTTGGATGAATTTGTGTTGGCGTATAAACATAAATAATATTTTTTTGACATTTGCGTGTCTATTGGTATAAAATCTTAAAGTTGAACTTTTTAGAAAGGAGAAAGAAAAATGAAAGGTTTTTTATGCATGGGGTTTGTGGCTATGATGTTAACTGGGGCTGCATTTGCGGGTAATATGGAAAATCCGTTGTATTTGCCGTCTGGTGGTGAATTTTATTCTAAATCTGGAATGGGTTTGATGTATAAACGTGCTGATCATACAGAAGCGTTAGTGAAAAAAGGAATGGACGGAAAAGATGAATTTCCAATATGGCGCTTTAACGAAGATTTTGGTTATGGAATAACGGATAGGTTGGCGGCACATGCACGCTTGGGGTGGACCCAAGATGATTCCATAAATCGTAAGGGTATGCATCGTGGTCGTGTTGGTTTGACTTATCGTCTTTTGTCAGAAGAAGAGTCTCCAATTATTTGGGATGTGTATGGCGAGGCGTATTTGTCGGCGCTGATGCCGATGGAGGGTAGCTTTGATGTTAATACACAATCGTTTACCTATGATAATTATTCTAATGGTCGTTGGGGGGCATATGCTGGAACAAAATTTGGTAAAATGTGGGGTAATTTTACTTTGTCTGCATATGCTGAATATTTGCAAACATTTGGTAATCATAATAATAAAATCAGAATAGACCCAAATAGCAAAGTTGGGCATTTGACAATGGCACAAATTGGTATTCCAAGTGAAATATCTGTAGATTTAGCCAGTACACATGAAATTAATAGCGGTATAAATGCTTTCGTTCAGTTGTCAAAAAAATGGTCAGTTGGTGGTGGATTTGAATTTATTGAACATAGGGATAATGGCGTAACGGGTATTCATACAAAATTGGGTGTGGACCAAAGTGGACCTTATCAACTTCAGCAAAAACTTATTAATAAATTGCTTGCAAAAACTGCTGATATGGATGACGGTTGGAATGAATATGTTTTAAAAGCGGTTGGTGCATATCAAATGACTGATATGATTCAGTTTGCTGTTTTTGCGGAATATACATTTGATACATCGCATCCTCAGTCCCAAAATGGAACAGATATCAAGGCAGAAGCCGGGGCGCGTGTTAATATAGCGTTCTAAATATTTTTTGATTTTTTATTGCCCTAATAAAAATTTTTGTTGGGGCAATAAAACCTTTTACAAAAAAATCATTTTATGTTATAATATGACCAAAGGAAAGTGGTTAAAGGATGAAAAATATAGGTTTTCTAACCTTTTTAACAGGTTTGGTCGTGTTAGTACCAGTTGTTTCTGGTGCTGCATATCCTGCAGTACGTGTGCAAAATAATACTCAGGGTCGCGTTGTGTATTTGCCGTCTGCGAACAATAATGGCGTTGTTGCTGCAAATCCACGGGTTGCGACAACACCAACGCGTGTGACTGGTGCTTTGCCGCGTGTGGGTTCTGCGGTGACTAATGCTGGTCGCCAATATTATCAACCGGCTGATTATGAGCGTTTGGCGGATAGTGGTTTATATATTGGTTTATCTGCAGGTTATAGTGCGTCTGTGATGGGTAAAGTACAAGCTGATTATGCCGATGAAGTTGGGGCTGTTGATGCACCTGGCGCTTTTGTTGAGACTTCGTTTGAACATGATACTGTTATACCACTCCAGGTGTCTTTGGGTGCTGCTATAAACAGTGATTTGCGAATTGATTTTTCTTATTCTCGTTATTCTAATATATCGTACCCATTAACGGTTAAGACTGGTGATGGTATGGGGGGGTATATTGATGCACAGGTTAGTGGTGGTGCGATTACTGCAAATACAACAATGTTGAATTTATATTATAACATTGATTCGTTTACTGGTTATATTGCTGGTGGTCAAATGCGTCCGTACATTGGTGTCGGTGTTGGCTTGTCGTTAAATACTATTGCTGATTATGTTGTTCGTGATACAGAAGGGTATTATGAATTTGATGATGGTGAATCTGGGATTGGTGCTATGTACAATGTGACCGGTTATCATAACGGTGGCACTAAGGAACAATTTGCATTTGCTGCTGAATTAGGTGTGACAACAACGTTGTCTGGGGATTTAAGTATGGATTTCTTTGCACGTTATGTTAATTTAGGTGGTATACAAACTTCAGGCAGTATAGTTTTATCTTGGAACGAAGAGTATTTTGAAGGTGTGTATGACCAAATTGATCATGTTACTAATTGGCAGGAAAGTGGCCGTTTGGGTGTGATTGATGTTGGTGCACGTTTGAGATTGCAATTCTAAAAAAATTAATTCGGTGTGGGGGAATATGAATTTAAAGTTTTTAATTTTACCGATTGCATGTGGAGTTTCGTTTATGCCGTATAGCAGTGTGAACGCTGCTTTTCGTGCTACTAATGATACGGCGATGGCTGCACGTCATGGTGTTTATACTACCCAGGTTGTACCATCTGCTGCTACGGTTGCTGCTGCTAATACTACTTCTGCGGAATTGGAAGCATGTCAAATGATTTACCCAACGGGTGAATTTCAGATTGCACGTCCAACGGTTGGGTTGCGTGCGGGTGGCGAAGATCAATGTGTTTCAGTCGTAAAGTTGATTGGTTATCAAATGGGACAGATGGGTTCAAATTTGGTTTTTGCAACTGCAAATGTTGCCGCAGGTGATTCTTTTAAGTGCAATATAGATTCTTTCCCAGAGGCATATATGAACGAGATTGCGGTTGAAAGTGTTGAATTTCCACGTGATGCAGAACCGACAGTTGATGATGTTGTTGAAACCATGAACCAGGAACAAAAGCAAAATGCTGGTATAAAAATTGCAGCCGCTGCAATAGTCGGTGGTTTGAGTGGTAATTTGTTCGGAAAAAATGACATCGGTAAGGATAATATGCTAGGCTTTGATAAAGGAAAATTAGAGGCTACAGGTATTGGTGTGGCTGGTGGTGCGGCTCTTATGGCGGCGAGTACTTATTCCGGCAAGGTTGCGGGTGATGTTATTTTATCAACCGGTGTAAATGCGGCGGCAGGTGCCGTAATTGGAAATGCAACAGGTGCATTTGGTGACGGTTCTGCGCTGCGCATAGAAAAAGAATGTAAGATAAAAGATAAAAAAGAGCCTGTAAAAAATTGTTTATGGGGTGTAATACAAACTGGTAAGAATGTGACAATCGTCGAAAATGATACCGCATTTTGGTCCCCTACATCTAGGACGGTAGTGAAGTGTAGTAATGATAATTGTACCACTGTTTCTTGGCGGAGTATTGTTTTAGATAATGGTATTTCTATAGTTGGTGGAAAGAATGTTGATGAATTGACAGATCAAGAAATAAAAATAGCAGAAAACCAGTGTAGGTTTCGTAGAAATGAAGACAACAGAAATACCATTGACACCAGTGGTACCGGAGAAGTATTTTGTAAAATTCAATCTGCAAAAGACATTGGTGATACAATGCCTGTTATATTGATTAACTATAAGACAAAAATAGGTGATAAGGCATCACACTTTGATGCAAGTCAATTTAGTGTAGATGATTTATATTTCCGTGATAGTTATGGTACTGGTTATAAAGATTATGCATTTGAGAACTACAAAAATGATGAAACAACCTTTGTTGCGGCAAATTTCAAACCAATAACAATTGATGCTGATGATGGTGGTTTGGTTGATTTTAGCAACAAGGCACGTGCCAAGGGAACGGCAATCGGTGGGGTTGCTGGTGGTGCGTTGGGTGGAATATCTGCATACAGTGGTGCCCAGGATGAAATTAACGAACGTTGGGTGACGGCTGTGCGTGAATACAAAGATTCCTTACAGAAATTTGTTTGTATGACTGGCGATAGATTCCTGTCTTACTATAACGATACTGTCGTTATACCGAATCCACAGCCTATTGAATAATTTCTTGCTTTCCCGTATAAAGATACTATTATAGCAGCATGTAGCAGGGCGAACGTATTTGTTCAATCATAATATCCAAAAATAATTTATTATGTTTATAAACGTTCGGGAAATAGTGCGTCACCCACAGATTCACTACAAATAAAGATTTCCTTTATTCGCAATGAATTCATGTGGTGGCGCGGAGTATAACTATAAAAAAGGACTATAAATGGTAAAAGTAAAAGAAAAAAAAGTAAAACCAATCGCGGATAAACCCGCACATGAATCTGATAAAAACGACGATAAAATGTATTTTATGGCGCTGGGCGGTTTGGAACACGTCGGTCAGAATATGTATGTTTATAAATATCGTGGAAAATACCTGGTTGTTGATTGCGGTATGGGCTTCTTAGAAGAAGAAATCGGTGCAGGCGATGTTCAATACTGTGATACAACATGGCTTGAAAAGCATAAGAAAGATGTTGTTGGTTTTGTTATTACCCATGGTCACGAAGACCATATTGGTGCGCTGAAATTTATTTGGCCAAAGTTCCATAAACCTATTTATTGCACGCGTTTTCCTGCGGAAATTTTGCGTCGCACTTTCGCAGGGTTGGAAATGGATTTCAACCCACAGAAAGATATCATAGAAATAGATTATCATGGCGATAAAATTGATTTATCACCATTTACGGTTGAAACTTTTCATGTGACACATTCCGTGCCAGAGGCCCAGATGATAATCATATCAACACCTGCGGGTAAAATCTTGCATACGGGGGACTGGACATTTAATGATGATAATCCAATAGAGGCGGATACAGATTTCGCACGTTTACGTGAAATTGGTTCTGACCCAAAATTGTTGGCGTGTGTTTGTGATTCAACATCTGCATCACGTCAAACTGTTCAAACCACAGAAACCAAGGTGCGCGAAACACTTACTGAAATTATGAAAAAGGCCCCTGGTCGCGTATTTGTGACGGGTTATTCACGCAGTTTGGCACGTATGAAAATGTTTGCAGAGGCAGCATATGCTGCGGGTCGTATTCCGGCGATTAAAGAACGCAGTAATCCAAATCCTGTGCCGTATGTTGGACTTCCTGAATTTCGCGAAATCGGTATGGATTTTGGTTATGTCGGTAAAGATGAATTGTATATTCATAGTGATATCAAAGATTTGCCGGCTGAAAAACAGGCTATATTCTTGACTGGTTCCCAAGGGGAAAAGTTCGCAATGTTGACACGTCTGTGTCATGGTCAGGTTAAAGAATTAAAATTGTTGCCAACTGATACGGTTGTGTTTAGTGCAATTATTATTCCAGGTCGCGAACAAGATGTGTCCAGCCTGTATAACAAATTGGCACGTATGGGTATCAAAACATATACTATATTTGATACGGATAATTTACATGCCAGTGGGCACGCTGGTCGTCCTGAATTTGAACGTTTCTATGACATTGTTCATCCCCAGGTTTCAATTCCAATGCATGGCGATTACATTAACGAAATGTTAAACGGTAAAATGGCAATGGAACGCGGTGGTGCAAAACATATGATGGTCGTTCATAACGGCGAAATGATTGCATTAAAAGATGGCGAAGCACCATACGTTTGCGAAACAATTGAAACAAGTTTTGTAGTGATGGAGGGTGAAACAGAACGCAGTGCCGATGACCAGGTGTATAAAAACCGTCGTAAAATTGCGTCAAACGGTGCTGTGTTTGTGACATTGCCTGTGGATAAACGTGGCTTCTTAAAAGGCACGCCAGAGGTTTCCAGTGTTGGTATTTTTGAATCTGATGATACAGGATTTATGAAACGTCAAATTCAAATAGAAGTGACCAAGGCAATTGATGGTTTAACCAAAACTGAACGTAAAGATAAAAATAATTTAATGCGTGCGGTGCAGGTTGCATCAAATAAAGTTGTTCGTGCTGCGTTGGGGGCGGATAAAAAGCCACAATACAGTGTTCACTTTGTTCAGAAATAAAAACACGCCCGTTTGGGCGTTTTTTATTTAGTTTAATTTATTTTTTTCTTTATTTCGCGTATTCTGGCGAGTATTTCCTGTAAATCTTTATCATCGGCGACTGGGGTGGACCGACTTTGTACTTCGTCCGCCAAGACAATACACAATGTTGCAAGTAATGAATTTTCAGGTAGTGGCCCAATTTTATCCAAAATTTGGCGTGCACGCATATCAATCATTTTGCCCAGTTCTATCAGGCGTGCTTCTTGACCATCTTCACATCCCATTGGGTAATTTTTGTTTATAATAGGTATGGAAACAACACTCATTTATTGGCCTTTAATTTTTCCAGTATAGAAATTGATTTATCAATCATATCAACAGCAAACGCATTTTTTGAACGCAGGGTTTTAACCTGTTCTGTTAAAATTGCAACTTCTAAATCAGTTTGACGACCGGCGGTATCCGCATCACAACGCAGACCCATAACCGCCTTTTCCAGGTTGTCCAGTTCTTGAAAAATTTGCTGTTTTATCTCTGTCATCTCTTTTGCATTTTAAGACATTTTTTATATGCGTTCAACCCTAAAATGTGATATAATGTAATCAACCGTTTTTTAGTAGGGTGGGGCAAATATGAAAACAAAAATAATTTACATATCTGGTGGTGAAAAATTTGATATGACAGATGTGCGTGCCGCATTTGAAGAGGTACGCGCTGCACTTGGTTTAGATGACGATACAATAATGTTTGGTGTTCCTGTGGATAAAGATGATGCATTGGCGGATACATCCACAGAAACTGTTATAGAACCAATTTCAGAAACACCAAAAATTGAAACACCAAAAAAACGTGGTCGTAAAAAAATTGTTGATGAACCAATAAAAGAACCAGAAATCCCTGCGGAGCAAGACAATATAGAACCAGAACCGGAACACCAAGAAGAAAAAGTTGTTCCGATCTTGTCGGTATTGGGTGGCGCAGTTAGTGAACCAGAACCCGAGGCAGAGCCAGAAATTGAAATAACGCATGACGCTGTTATCACTCACGAAATAGTTGAAAACGAAAATTCTGTTTCTGAAACATTTGAAATTCATGATGTAATTACACCTGACCTGTCGGAAGAGACCGAAAAAACATTGGAAGAATTGTTGGAATCTATGGAACCCCTCCAAGAAGATGAAGAACTTGATTTAAACGATGTTGTGGAACCACAATCATCAGATGCAGATGATGCTACATTGCAACAACTTGCAACGGAATTTATTGAAACCCAAGATAAAATAGTCAATACAACAAAACCAAGCACACGTGGAAAAATAGGTAAGTTAAAAAATATATTGCCATTTAAAAAACAAAAACACGAAGAATCTAGTTTGATGGGCGATTTGTTTGGTTGGGCGGGTGTTGCTGCTAATGATGAAGATTTTTCTATGCCTGGATTTTTTTCTGGTGCAAAAAAATAAGCGATAAAATATGAACATCGATACACTGGTTAGAATTCTGCAAGATATGGGTTATACCGTCAAGGATTATAACAGTGCCTATCTTGAACTGGTTGATCCATCGTGTATATATATCGGATTCAAAAATTTTATGGAATACGCATGGGTGATTTTGGTTGTTGTGACGGGAATAATGTTGTTTGGTTGGGGTGTGTCTTTATTGCGTGGTGCCAAGAACGATATATTTACAAATATGCGTAATTTAATAATGATATTTGGAATTGTTTCTGTGACTGTGCCAATTATAAATGTATTGTGGGGTGATGATATAGAAACAGCTGCATGTGATGTTATATCAATTCCAATGGAAAACGTGCATAAAATTTTAGAAACAGCGAACACTCATCCTATGTCAGAATATAATCCGTATGGTGAATTCGAAAGGGTGGATATTTACGATAGTGGCGCACAATATTAGGGAATGTATGCACCTAAATCTTTGGCAGAATATAATAAATTATTTGCAACTAATAAGTGGTCATATAGGTTTATATCTAAATCGCGTAATAGGCGTGATAGTACACCAGTCACCTGCATATCTGCACTTGAAAAAGTGGCGCAACCACTCGGGTGATTATGAACTAACACAATATGTTTTGCCTTTAATGAAATTGCACGTGCAATAATTTCGCGCGGATATATCGCAGATTCACCAAGTGTTCCACGCGTATGCACATCATCCTGAATAAGTTTCATATTAGAATCTAAATATAATACGTGCGTTTCTTCTACATTTTTTTCAGATAACAAATGTAAACAATAATTTTCAAGTAATTTACGGTCATAGAATATAGGCTGGTTTGAAATTTTATATTTATATCCATCAATCAGCATTTGATTTATAAGTTTGAAAAATATAGCAGTGTTCCGTCCAACACCATCACATTCAACAAGGCGTTCAATCGGTGCGGTTAAAATTCCAGATACTGTTCCAAATTGGTTTAACATACGCCGTGCGAGTGGCCTAACATCACGACGCGGAATAACATACGCCAATAACAATTCTAATTTTTCAGGTTCGGTTAGTTTGTCTTCCAAAAACTTTTGGCGTAATCTTTCACGATGACCATTATGAAAATCAGTGTCATTATCTTTCAAAATATCACACCATTTTTTCTGTGAATATTATAACGCCATCTTCGGTAATGCCCAGTGTGTGTTCCCATTGTGCAGATAACCCACCATCAACCGTGCGTGCTGTCCAACCATCAGCATCTATTTTACATTCTGGGCGGCCAGTGTTTATCATTGGCTCAATAGTAAACACAAGTCCCGGAACCATTTTTACTTTGTCCCACATTTTGTCATAGAAATGATAAATTTGTGGATCGTCATGCATAACCTTGCCGATGCCGTGTCCAACAAAATCGCGTGAAATTGAAAAACCATGCGGTTTAACAACGGCTTCTATCGTTTTACCGATTTCAGATAATGGAACACCAGGCGCACAAATTGATATTGCGGCATTTAACGCATCTTGGCATGTTTGAACAAGTTCGCGTGCCTTGGGCGAAACATTACCAATCATAAACATACGTGATGCGTCGCCGTGAAAACCCTTGTATTCAGCAGTTAAATCAACATTTACAATATCGCCATCTTTTAATATAACATCATCACTGGGGATGCCATGAACAATAACATCGTTTACAGATGTACAAATACTTTTTGGATAACCTTCATAGCCCAGGTCGGATGAACGTGCACCATTTGTGTGCAAAAATTCTGCAACCATTCTATCTATTTCGCCGGTTGAAATACCAGCCTTGATATATGGGGTAATAAAATCAAAACAGCGCGCAACTAAATCCCCGACAACACGTAAACGCTTAAAATCTTTTGGTGCATATACAGATGATAACATTATTTTTTTCCTTTGATTGCAAGTTTTGTCGCACGTAAAGATAACTTTAATGCGAAATCACGAATTAAAATCTCTGCGGGCATACCGGTTGTTCGTAATTGTGTCTCTAATTCATTCAAACGGGTCAGTACAGATATTATCTCAGATTCTGGCCATATTGCAACAGCACGGTTAAATTTCTCTGCCACCTTCCAAAATAATCGTGGCAACTGTCCGTCAACAACCGCGGTAAGTAATTTTTTGAAATGTGAATCAAGCATCCTAACCAACTTATTGGCATCAGTATTTTCATATAATAACCTATCGAGTGCAAGAACTGTTTGTTGAATATGACCAGCTGTCAAAGAATATAAAAAGTCATCAGTATCAGCCGCACCCGTATCAGGTAGGCATTTTTCAACATCTTCTAGTTCAACAATTTTTTTGTCGTTCACATACAAAGCAATTTTAGATAAAAATCCGCGCGTTATAGCACGATCGCCACCTAAATGTGTTGTCATATATTCCATCGCATCAGGCGTTATTTGTGATATCCCAGTGTCCGCAGATAATTCACTGCGTATTAGTGTGGCAAGTGAACGTGCATCATCAGTATAACACGCCATCGCCGCCAACTCTGACGAATCTTCAAATAAAATTCGCAATCCGCCACCAGCACGCAATTCGCCAGCACACACTAATACGGTCGCACATAGCCCAGAATGATTTACCAATTCAGAAATAATTTTTGCATCAGAATCACAAGCGTTTGATACAATGACCATTTTGCGACCACCAAACATAGATGGTGTGCAACTTTCTGCAAACAAAGCATCTTGTTTGTCAGACATTTCATTGCAATCAAGTGCAAATAAGTTATCGCGTTCAATATCTAATTTTTTTATCGCATAATCACACAATTCATCAACCTGGCCGGCATCAGGACCATAAACCAGAACGGCACGTGCCTTATCTATATTGTTTTTAAAATCAGATTCTTTCCATTTCATTTTTCAAATTTTTGTGTTTCTGCGATTGTGCGTGCACTTATTTTTTCGGCGAGTACCGATAAAGTATTTTTTACAGCATTGTTGAATGATGCGTTTGATGCCACCAAATAACGAACGAAACTATACGATTCGGATGCACTTTCACTGCCACTGGCTATTTTCTTGTCGCCGTCATAAATAGTGTAATCAGCATGCAGTGATATTTCCTGCCATGTGGCATCACCTGTGCGCGCCAATGCTTTATATTGTGTCACAGGTTCTTGTAATACTATATCCAGTTTGTATTTTGCATCAGGCGAGCGCTGACCGCCAAAACGTGCGTTCAAACCATTTCGCAATTCAATTCCGTTTATTCCGTCAATTGGCGAAACATAAATGTTGTTGTCGTTGCCAGAATACATAGGCCTGAAACCACAGCCCGCTAATAAAAATAAAACTAGAAATTTTTTCATATCTTTGCCCACCATTTTTTGTTGCATTTTATTGTAATATTACCTAGACTTTTTATAAATCGCAAGAGAGAATAATGAATATTTTTATAATGATTTTAGTTGTGCTGTTTATGGGTGTTTATTATGTGATGTCCGCCCCCAGTCAACGCACAGTTGCCCAGGAATCAGAATATGCCATAGAACAGGCTGATTTACGCTCGGTTGCGGAATGTGCGGTTGTATCACATAATGCTACTATTCGTGGTGGGTATTTTGATGATATATGTGTTGAACAGTATGGAATACAATCAAAACAAATATGTATGAATAACCGTATGGCAGTGATAGAATGCTTCAATGGAACTAAACCCGAATATTCTTTTGTGGTGACTGCAACAAAACCGTTTAATGAATATAAAATAAACGCTATAGCAACAATATTGGAAAAACATTACGCAGATGCTGGTATGTTTGGTGTTTTTAACGATGGTGTAATATTAACTGGTGGTGATTCAGTTAGTTATACTGTTCCAGAACCTATAATTTCCGACCTCAAATTAGAATTTGGTTCACTCGTTTATTTAACGCAATACGATTTACCTGATGAAAATCCTGAGTTTGAAGATATTATACCTGATGATATCACATGCCCCACAGGAACAATAAAAACATATCGTTTTGGTCGTTGGCAATGTACACAATATAACCCAAAAACAAATTGTCCGGGTGATACTATTTGGGATAGTGATTTAATGGAATGTGTCGCTGATGAAACGCGCAAGCCTTTGTGTGTTGGCGATCAAACAGCAGTTGTTATTGATGATATTTGGCAGTGTGTTGAGCCGTTCCCTGAACGCGAATGTCCATCTGGATATGTTGCACGATTAAATTACGATGCAATACCAATGGAATGGGAATGTGTGTCTGATCCAAACAATACGAGAAATATAAAAAAGTGTGACCATATTATAACACCGGTTGTGCGTGACCGTGTTGGACCAACACTTTCTGTGTCACGCACATCATGTACTGATTGTGAACAAATGATTGTTGACGAAGAAACCTGTTATGGTTATTGTGTGCCCGACCCAACCAAAACAAAAAATCCGTCATGTTATTCCGGCAGTTGTAGCGGGGGTTCTAAGGGATTTTATTTTGGTTTCCCAAACGCACAATATGTTTTGAATATGACGGATGATTTATCTGTGGACGTGCCAATGAATTCTGACTATTCACAAAACAGAAAATTTAATTGTATGGATTGTTCAAATCGTGGCGGAATAAACAGTGCTAAATCTATGCCTCCGTATGTGACGGTTTGTAATGATGATTAGTCTTCATCTGATACTGCACGTGGATGTGCGTGCGTATAAATATCAGTAATTTCTGCCATGTTTACGCGTGTATAAAGTTGTGTTGTGGACAGTGATGAATGTCCCAATAATTCTTGCAGACTGCGTAAATCAGCACCACCAGCCAATAAAGCGGTTGCAAAAGTATGTCGCAACGCGTGTGGTGTGACGTAATCCGGCAATTGTAGATAGCAACGCAATTTTTCGATAACTTTTTCCGCCATACGTGGTGACATAGGCAGCCCGCGCACACTGCGAAATAAATTATCGTCTGCGTCATTTCCAAATGGGCGCAGTGAAATATATTTTGCAATTGCGTCATTTACTGCGGGTAATACTGGAACCAATCTTTCCTTGGAACCTTTACCCATAATGCGTAATACATCAGGATGCTGTGCCATATCACGGTTGGTTAGATTTAATGCCTCTGAAATACGCAGACCACAACCAAATATCAGAACAACCAAAGCCCAATCGCGTGCGGCAATCCATGGTTCATCTCTATCAATGTCCTGGATAGCATCATGTATATCATTCACATCAGATGTTTCAATCGCTTTGGATAATTTGCGTGGCACCTTGGGCGAAGATATTAAACCGATCGCATCATTTTGAATGTTGTATTTTTTTGCCAAGAAACGATAAAAAGTCCGCAGGGATGACAACGCACGCGCCGTTGATTTGTGTGTCAGATTACGGCGACCCCTGTCCGCCAACCATGACCGAAATCCGAGTGTATCAATGCGTGCCAAATCTTGTAATGTTGCCGGCGCACCATTAAAGTTATCATAGAACTTTACAAAATCGCGAATATCATTTTCATAGGCGTTCGCCGTATGCCCAGAATAATTTTTGGTGTTTAATATATAGTCTATAAATTCTGTAATAACTTCGTTCATTTTATTTCAAATGTTGCAGATATACTAACGCCGATTTCTGAATCTTTGGCAACGATAGTGCCTGATGCATCCGCCATACTTGCAACCATCATTTTATTCATAACGCGTGGTGCGCCAGAATTATTGGCCGAATTTGCACCGTATGACACATGTAATAATTTACCGAGTTTGTGGCCATCAGATTTGGCGAGGTTTTCCGCACGTGCGCGCGCGTTGTCCAATGCGCCCGCCATACATGTTTCAATTGCTGCCTGGGTTTGTGTCGCACTGGTATAAATACGCAGGTTTTCAGAATACACATTTGGTGTTCCCGCAAATTGCGACATTATTTCTTCTATTGTGTCAACCGAGTTTGCAGATATTTCCACTGATATATTGGTTTCCGTCCCCAGTGATATAGATTTATGTGCATCGTTATCCCATTCTGTTTTTTCATAAGAACTAAATTGAGTAGTTTGTATTTCAACCGGCATTTGTTTTACAGCGTCGTTTATTTGACGAATAAGTGTTGTTGCCTGGTTCACAGATGTCGCCGGATTTTTATCTAATGTTTCCACACGCAGAGTAATGGCGGCCTTGTCCCGTGGTGCATTTGTTATGCATTCGCCCGTCACAGAAACGGTTTTAATTTCCTGTTTGCCGTCAAACATATTAAAAACCAAAGACATTACGGCGCCACAGCCGATAACACTAAGAATCCAAATAATTGTTTTTTTCATATTCTCTCTCCCATTTTTATTTAACCGAGCATTGCCTTTTTAACACGTGCGATAGTTTTTTCAGCAACCGCATTAGCACGTGCCGCACCATCACTTAAGATTTTATCAATTTCATCAGTATGCGTCATCAGGTAATTATACTTATCACGCGCATCACTTAATACAGAATTTATCTTTTCAAATAAAATCTTTTTTGCGTCACCATAGCCCAAACCGCCCGCTATAAACTTTTCACGCAATTTAGCAATTTCAGATTCGCTGCCAAAATGTTGATACAGTTGGAATATGGTTGATGTGTCTGGGTCTTTTGGTTCGTCGGGTAATTTACTATCTGTGATAATGCGCATAATTTTCTTTTTCAATTCAGACTCATTCGCAAATACAGGAATAGTGTTGTCATAAGATTTACTCATCTTGCGACCATCCAACCCTGGTATAATACCATTTGTTTTACCAATCACGGGTTCAGGCATTTTAAATGTTTCACCATAAGTGTTGTTGAAATAGCCCGCAATATCACGCGCGAATTCCACATGCTGTTTTTGATCGGCGCCAACCGGGACAATATCAGAATTATATAACAAAATGTCCGCCGCCATCAGAATAGGGTAAGTGTATAGCCCCATATTTACACCGGAATCAATATCGATACCAGATTCAGTATTTTTTTCAACAATGGCCTTGTACGAATGGGCGCGATTCATCAACCCCTTGGGCGTCACATTCATCAAGAAATTAGACAATTGGTAAATTGGCAAAATATCAGATTGGCGGAATAAAACAGCATTGTCCAGATTTAGCCCCAGGGCAATCATCAACGCGGCAATTTCGTATGTATGTGTCCGAATGTCAGCCGGATTTTTCATAGTATTTAACGCATGCAAATCAGCAATGAAAATAAAAGTCTTATTTTCATTTGCCATTTCAATCAATGGCTTTAACGCACCAACATAGTTTCCTAAATGTGGTGTCCCAGTTGGTTTAATACCAGTCAAAATGATTTTATCTGTCATAATATTTTACCTTTTAATGCTTGTATAATAATGGTTTTGGCTTTCAAATGCAAGCATAAGCAACTTTTATAAGTAATATTTTATTGTTGCGTTTTTGTGGCAAATGTTCTAAATTTCCCCTGATATATAAGTGGAAATAGGCATGAAGAAAGAAGAAAAATTAGTTGAAAATATTGATTCACAACAGTTGTCAGATGCCCTGTCGGAAAGGTATCTGTCATACGCGGTTAGTACCATTGTTTCGCGTGCTCTGCCGGATGTTCGTGACGGGTTAAAGCCGGTTCATCGCCGTATTCTGTTTTCTATGCTACGTCAGAAATTGTCCCCAGCCGCCGCTTTTCGTAAGTGTGCAACGGTTGTTGGTGATGTGTTGGGTCATTATCACCCGCATGGCGATTCATCGGTTTATGATGCTATGGTGCGACTGGCCCAGGATTTTTCCGTCCGTTATCCATTGATTGATGGCCAGGGTAATTTCGGTAATATCGATGGCGACCCCCAGGCTGCATACCGTTATACTGAATCAAAAATGACCGAAGCCGCCATGCTGATTATGGAAGGTATCGACGAAAATAGTGTTGATATGATGCCTAACTTTGACGGAACAACGGTTGAACCAACGGTTATGCCGGGGGCGTTTCCGAACTTACTCGCCAATGGTGGTATGGGTATCGCGGTTGGTATGGCAACAAATATTCCAACACATAATGTAGCGGAGGTTTGTGATGCACTAAACATGGTTGTGGATAAACCTGATGCGACAACCGCCCAAATTATGAAGAAATTGGTTGGTCCCGACTTTCCAACTGGCGGTGTTTTAATTGATGATTTTGATACAATTGTAAAGAATTATGATACTGGTCGTGGTTCTTTCCGTATTCGTGCAAAGTGGGAAGTGGAAGAGTTAGAACGTGGCGCGTCCCAGGTTGTAATTACTGAAATTCCATACGGTATAATTAAATCAAAATTGGTGGAACAAATCGCTGGTCTGATTGATGCTAAAAAGTTGCCGTTGGTTGACGATATTGTTGATGAATCTACGACTGATATTCGTATTGTTATAACACCAAAAAATCGCAATGTTCCAATTGATAAAATGATGGCGCATTTATTTGCGATGACTGATTTAGAATATAAATTCAATATGAATTTCAATGTGATTGATTCGCGTGGTGCGCCACGCGTTATGCCGATTGGCGATGTGTTGCGTGAATTTATAGCACACCAGAAAAATGTTTTATGCCGTCGTACTAATTGGCGCCTTGGCAATATTGCAAAGCGTTTGGAAATTTTGGGCGGTTTGTTGATTGTTTATCTGAATCTGGACCGCGTGATTGAAATCATCCGTAACGAAGATGATGCCAAGGCTGTTTTGATGGCGGAATTTAATTTGTCAGATATTCAGGTTGAATCTATTTTGAATACGCGTTTGCGTTCTTTACGCAAATTGGAAGAAATGGAAATCAAACGCGAAGATGCTGAACTGCGCAAGGAACAAAAACAACTGCAACAGTTAATGGCGGACGAGGGTGCCCAAAACGAACAGTTAAAGGCTTGGTTCACCGATATTAAAAAGACTTACGATAAGAAAACTGCGCTGGGGCGTCGTCGCACGACCTGGGCAATTCAAACCGAAGAAATCGATGTCAATCCTGACGAATTTATTGAAAAAGAACCGGTCACAATTATTTTGTCGGCGGCGGGTTGGATACGTTCTGCCAAGGGACATCTGGATTTGAACAATCTGGATATTAAATTCAAAGAGGGTGATGAATTACTAACCGCGTTCCATGCGATGTCTAATGATAAAATCAACCTATTTGGTTCGTCGGGTAAAATGTTCACATTGGCCGCAAATGATTTGCCGTCTGCGCGTGGGTTTGGTGAATCTGTGCGTATGATGGTTGATTTAAGCGCCCAGGAAGAAATTGTATCTGTATTCGTTTTGGATACATCGGCAAAGTATTTGGTAATTGCGCGTCATGGTAATGGCTTTATCGTTAGTGGTGAAAACTGTGTTGCCCAGACCAAGACCGGTAAACAGATAATGAATGTTGACGATGGTAATCCTGCAACTATGTGCGTTTTGGTTTCCGGAGATACATTGGCAATGTCGGGTTCAAATGATAAATTGTTGTTATTCCCAACAGAACAGATTCCAGAGATGTCGCGTGGCAAGGGTGTAATCTTACAGAAATATAATGCCGAAAGGACATATGTTTTGGATGCTATGTTCTTTAATTTGGCGGACGGCTTTGGCTGGACAACGGGTCGTGGCACAACAAAATTGGATGATGTGACACCTTGGTTTGGTAAACGTGCGTCCCAGGGACATACAATTCCGGTTGGTTTCCCACGCAGTGGAAAGTTTAACAAATAAAAAAACGCCAATTTGGCGTTTTTTTATTTTTGTGTTTGTTGGCTTGACTTCATTAAATCATAAACTTTAGTTACAAGTTCATTATTTGTGGTTTTTATTTCAATAGGTTTCATTGAACCGATACCATCATATGGTTGTATTATTATGCACCAAGATTTTGCTATTCTACATCCAGCACCCAAACTAACACCCATTTTTAGATCCTTTTTACATTTATAATAATTATCTCTTAAAATAAAAACCGACAAATATCGGTTTTATAAAACTTAGTGGGACATTTTCCCCTCAGTAAACACGACGTGTTTACGTAATTTTGGATCATACTTACGGAATTTCATTTTGCCCGCAGTATTTTCAGATTTTGTGTTTTTTGTTGTTGTGTAATAGAAACCAGTTTCCTTGTTTTCTAATTTTACAACTTCTTTACTACCTTTTTTAGATGCCATTTCAAATACCTTTATTGTGTATGGGGATAATGTTATGTTAAATTTTACTGGAAATCAAGTTTTTTTTATCATAAAATGATTGCCACATGGGCGTATGGCGAAATTGGTAGACGCGCTGGATTTAGGTTCCAGTGGGGAAACCCATCAGAGTTCGAGTCTCTGTACGCCCACCATTCCCAAATAAATTTTCAGATATTGCGTGTTGGATAATGACGCGGATATGAATCATTAGGGTGCGTTAGTGCCGATTTAACGCCACAGCCACATAATGCAATCAGACATAAAAACAAAATCATCTTTTTCATAATTACATTATAAATCTTGATAAAACATAAAGTCAACAGAAATACCATAATTTGTATTGACAAAAACACCTGTTGTGTTATATTGTGCTTCACACAAAATAAAAAAGAGGTAAATTTATGTATCCTTTCTATCTATATAATCCTGTTATTGAATTACCACAACCGGTAATTATTCCTATAAAATCTGTGGAATATTTTGTTCTAAAAAACGAAGCGAAACAATTACGTTCAAAACAAAAATCTGTATTAAAAATGCATAATATTGCACACAGTGATCAAAAAGAAAATAAGTCTGGTTTGATGGATACTCAATATATAAAAATAAATTTGACAGTTGTTTTTCCTAAACCGATTATAAATCATGATTTTAAAAAGAAAGTTGATTTGGCAAAAAAACGCAATCGCAAATTGAAAGAAACAGCACGTAATTTTGTTGTTCCAGATTTATTTGAACAAAAACCAAAATCTTTTGAACAACGCAAGGCTGAAAATTTAGAATGGTTGGAGTTTTTTTATGAGTTAGACCAAGAAAGACCAATTATAAGACCAACATTGTCTGAATGGGTTATCGCAAAGAAAGCAGCAGAGTTAACTTTTGAAAGAAAAAACGCTGAACAAGTTTGGAAAATGTACCAACAAAAAGCTATTGACTGGGATAAAGAATCTGCCAAGCTTTTAAAGCAAAAAACAAAAGAATTAGATATGATAGGGTTAGACGATTTGTATGAACAAACACATAATATGCGTGACGTTATCAATGTGTTTAATCAAAAAAATAGATAAAAAATTAAACCCCGATGAAAAATCGGGGTATTTATTTATTCAAAATCTCTTTTTCATATTTTTCAATAATTGTATCACAACGTTTTGTAAAAAAAAATCCCACGGTTGATTTTTTTCATATTTTTTATGCTTGCTTAGGTATTATGAAACCAATATTATATATCAAATAAATGTAGGTGGATTTTTTATGAATTTACGCGGGTTAAGTACAAGCGAAGTTGCGGCGAGTCGTAAAAAGTATGGTCCTAATACCATGCCAGAACCCAAAGCAAAAACCGTTTGGAATTTTTTGCTGGATGTGTTTAAAGACAAAATCAATGTGATTTTGTTGATAATGACTTTGATTTTTGTTTTCCTTAGCGTATTGGGATACGGTGAAATGACCGAAGCGGTTGGTATCGGTGTCGTTTTAATAATCGTATGTGCTGTAAATGTAATAAACCAAATGCGCAGTCAAAAAAGTACAATTGAATTAAGACGCAAGGCATCTCAATTATTCTGTAATGTTATTCGTAATGGTCGTGTTCGCAAACTGGATAGTACGGAAATTGTTGTTGGCGATATTGTTGTGTTGGACGCAGGTGAAGCAATACCAGCCGATGGTTATATTGTTTCTGGAAAACTGGAAGTAAATAATTCTGTATTAAATGGTGAAAGTATAGAGGTTCATAAAGCACCTGTTCGTGGGTTTCGGTATAATTATAATGCTGCAATTACTGCGGATGATTATGTTGATACAAATCATGTTTTTGCGGGTACCACTGTCCAGGGTGGAAATGGCGTAATGGCTGTGACGCGTGTTGGTATAAATACTGAAAATGCAAAAATATTAAAGGCGGTTGGCGAAGTTGTCGATGTCAAAACCGCGTTGCAATTACAACTTGATAAATTGGCGCGGTTCATTGGTCGTGTTGGCGTAATTAGTGCGATTGTTGTCACAATAATTGTGATAATTTTACATCTGTTTACACATCCAATAAATGAAATAGGGGAAATTTTATATATTACTTTTTCTGCGATAACATTGGGGCTGACTATTTTTGTTGCTGCTGTTCCCGAAGGATTACCGTTTATAATTGGTATTATAACGAGTCAAAATGCACGCAAAATGACCAAGGCAAATTTACTCGCTAAAAACCCAAATAAAATTCCAGAGGCTGGAAATATACAATTATTATGTACTGATAAAACAGGAACAATTACTTTTGGACGGATGCAGCCTGTGGCGAATTATTTGGGCGATGGAACAAATATAGGGTTTAATGTAAATGCTTTTGGTGCAATATCAGAATTTGTAAATAATATCGTTCTGAACGGTCGCGCAACATTGGACGAAAATGGCGAAATTGTTGGTGGAAATAGTACAGAACGTGCTTTGTTTGGTGCGTTAGATTTAAGTCATGATGCGATTGAAAGTCTTTATCGTAAAAATCGTGTTATGTCACGCATACCGTTTAATAGTGCACATAAATTTTCTGCGACGACTATTAAACAGGGTAATAAGTTTAGAACCTATGTTATGGGGGCGCCTGAAATTATATTGGCGCGTTCATCGCGTTATATTGATGCGCAAGGGTTTGTTAGTTCTATGCGACGTTCAAAAATACAGCGTTTGATGGTGTCCAGTGCGCGTCAAACTATGCGTGTGGTTGCGACGGCGTATTATGATGGAAAAATTTCTGGGAATACTATTCCAAATAATTTGGTGTTTATATCCATATCTATTATGCGGGATGAGGTACGCCCCGGTGTTGTAAATGCTGTTGAAAAATTACATCAATCGGGTGTTCAGGTTATGATGATAACTGGTGATAATTTAGAGACCGCGCGTGTAATTGCAAATGATAGTGGAATTATATCAAATGCAAATGATGTCGCAATAAATGCATCGGAATTTGATTCATTACCGGATGCCCAGGCACGTAAAATGTTATCAAAGATTTGTGTTATCGCACGTGCAACACCGTATACTAAATTGCGTGTGGTTGAATTGGCGCGTATGAATGGTTTGTGTATCGGTATGTGTGGTGATGGAACAAATGATGCACCTGCTTTGCGTGCGGCGGATGTTGGTTTCGCGATGGGCGATAGTACCGATGTGTGCAAGGGTGCAAGCGATATAATTATTCTGGATAATAATTTTGTTTCTATTACAAATAGCATACTTATGGGGCGAACATTTATGCATAATGTTGTAAGTTTCTTGCGCTTTCAATTGCCAATCAATTTCATGTTGGTCGCCGTCAGCATTTTATTCCCGATATTTATGGGATTTGATGCAGTAATGGCGGTTCATATATTGATTATAAACATTATCATAGATAGTTTAAATTCCATCGCGTTTGGTGGTGAGCCAGCGCGTCCTGAATATATGTCTGAACCAGTTATGGGTAAAAATGCGCCGCTCGTTACGCGTGAAACAATCAAGAGTGTTTTGTGGACAACAGTTATGTGTGTGTTTATATTTTCAATTATAACAATAACACCGGCACGTGAAATGTTTGGCGATGGTGAAGTATATACCAGTGCACGTTTTGCTTTGCTAATTATAATGGCTATGTTAAATGGTTTTTGTGTTCGTGCCCCAAAATATAATATATTTACAGGAATCGCCAAAAATCCTATGTTCTTAATCGTTGCAGGAATTGTATTTGTTGGAACATATTTATGTGTGACATTTGGTGGGGTGGCCCTGCATCTGGCACCAATGACATTTATTCAATGGTTTGTGGTTGTGGGGCTGTCTATGATGATAATTCCATTAAATATGTTGTATCGTTTAATAAGATTGTAAATTATACAGAAAATGTTATAATAACAATGTTTAATAAAAGGGTTTTCAAATGGCTATGATTTATTGTCGTGAATGTGGACATAAACATTCTGATAAGGCAAAAGCATGTCCGAAATGTGGGTATAAAGTATGTGATAAATCAATCGCAGCGTATATAATTTTGTGTTGGTTTTTTGGTGTGTTTGGTGCACATCGCTTTTATGCGCACAAGACTGGTTCGGCTATTGCAATGTTGATTTTAACTTGCACAATATATGGTCTTATTATCACAAGTATATGGGCGTTGGTTGATTTTATCGTTGGGCTATGCAATATACCACACCCTGAAAATATATTTGATAACAAATAAAAAAAAACTGGCGTTTGCCAGTTTTTTTTAATCTATTGCGACGATAAATATCTTTGCTTTATTGGCGGCGGCAATGGTTGCCTTTTTATCTATAACAAAACATGTTTTTGTGTTCACAACAATACCACTCAATTTAGCATCAGCAACAGCGCGCACAGTATCAACGCCAATTGCAGGAATGTCTATTTTTAAGTTCTGTTTTGGTTTTGTCATTTTTGCAAATACGCCACTAACCTTTGATTTACCTTTACGCATTTCAACAACACGATTTAACATACGTGCGGTACCCTCGGCAGCCTCGACTGCGATAACCTGTTTATCAACCACAACGGATGCACCAATATCTGCAGCGCCGATAGTATGTGAAACCTCAATCGCGCGTTCGATGTTTTTCTGTTCTGACTTTGATGGTTTTGTTCTTGTTTGAACACCAGCCTTTTCAAAAGTTAATTCAGGTGCTAAATCCTGGGCGGCAACCAATTCTACACCGCGTTTTGCCAATACTTTTTCTAATGCAACAGCCATGCTATCATACCCCCGTTGATGCTTTAATACGCTTAATAATACACCCAAAGACCAAAAGTCTGGGCGAATGTCAGATAGGTTAGGGTGACCCAAAGCACCCACGCAAACCAATTTTTTTATTCCGCGACGACGTATTTCGCGGAAACCACGCCCTGCATTCCCAAGTCTGATTACCATATCAGGATTTAGTTTTGGATCGTAAAAATTCTTTATACCAATAACAAAAACATCCCAACCATTTTTGCGTAATGCATCGCGGGTAATCGCAGGTAAACTTAAAGCCCCAGCCAATAAAATAACTTTTTTATCTGTTTTCTTCATAATATATATGATAAGCACAAATAAAATTGGAATCAAGTTTCATTTTGTGTTAACATCTTTTGTGATATGAAACAGACTTGTCCTTTTTTTGGTAAATGTGGTGGTTGTAAATATGATTTTGCATCCCCTAATTATCGTGAAAAAAAATTACAAGAATTGTCTGGTGTTTCTATTATAGATGAACCTGTGTGGAACAAAGAAGGGGGACGTTGGCGTGGCGATTTTTGTTTTGCTGATGGGCGATTTGGTTTGTTCGCTGCACATTCCAAGGATATAGTGCCTGTGCATGATTGTCCGCTTATGATGGATGAAATAAATAATGTTTTGCCAATGTTAGCAAATTTACCGTGGGTTGGTGCGGGATCTTGTTTGGTGACCAGGTGTGAAAATGGTATAGATATTTGCATTACATCAAACATAGATTATTTTACCCCAGAATTTAAGAATGCTGCAATTGACTTGCCGGTAATACGAATCACATGGAACGGAAAAATTTTAAAGCAGGTGAATGTCCCAAAGATTAAATTTGGTGATAGATTGATAGAATATCCATCTGGTGCTTTCTTACAACCAATTCCGTCAGAGATTTCCGGTCTGCGTGAATTGGTTATGTCGCACGCATCTGGAATGACAAAGATTGCTGATTTGTTTTGTGGGCTTGGTAATTTTACATTTGAATTAAACGCTGATGGTTTTGATATTGTTGGTGCTGGTGCTATGCGTGATTTGTTTAAGAATCCATTGACCGTTGGAATGTTGGCTAAATATGATTGTGTAATTATGGATCCACCACGTGCCGGTGCGCTGGCTCAATGTAAAGAATTGATAAAATCAAATGTAGGGCGTGTAATATATGTTTCATGTAATCTAAATACATTTGCGCGCGACAGGGATATTCTGTTGTACGGTGGATATAAAACCAAAGAACTAATTCCAATTGATCAATTTGTTGGAAGTGCCCATTGGGAACTGTTTTCTGTTTTTGAAAAATAATCTGTTTTGAATTATAAAGAAAAACACCGCCGTTTCCGGCGGTATTTCCGAATGCCCAGAAAGGAAGGAAAGGAGAAAAAGAAATGGGCATCCTAAACTTATGGGTCGGGGTCCAAGGTCCAGAGGAGAGAGAATGTAGGAGGGAGTCTGAAATCCCTGGGCCCCTAAGTGCTTAAGCACTCAATCATCGGGTTTTGTCCCTTTGACGAATCGTAATGTAATACACAAAAAGCAATTTGTCAAGTATTATTGTCAAAAAATTTTTTTGGGCGTATTTTGATTGTTTTTTTAGGTACTGTTTCTTAGGAAGTCATACCCGTTGTAAATATATATTCTTATGGATTAAAATCAACAATGTCTAGAACTTATTGAAAGATTCTAGTATAAATAAACTAGGGAGGATTTTATGACACATGACGATGTTTGGGGCGCAATAGAGCGCTTTGCAACAGAACACGGGATGTCGTGTTCTGGACTGGCGAAATGTAGCGGACTTGATCCAACAACTTTCAATAAAAGTAAACGGTGGTCCAAAGAAGGACAGCCTCGTTGGCCTTCAACGAACAGTATTTCAAAAATTTTATCTTCAACCGGCGCAAATATAACCGATTTTACGAAATTTATAAGTGAAACGCGTGAATAGTAAATATGGAACAGTCTTTACACTAAACCACAATTTCTTTATTGTGGTTTTTTATTGGACAATAGTTCGTTTTTAATCTAATGTATATTTATGCTTAACGGTATGCGTGTTTATTCATCGGATTCTGTATGGCGACAAATATTAATAGACTTGGGCGCGACTGTTGTTGACGTGCCAAATGTATTGGATATTAATATAGATAAATTAAATTTATCTCTGCCGATTAGTCCAACGGTTTTAAAATCTAAAATCTTATTCGCTTTGGACTATCAAAATGAATTAAATGCTATTTTTGGTAAAGACATTCCAAACTTATCGCAAATGCAGCGCCAGATAATTGTTGCGTTATATTTGTCTGGGGGAATGTCTGGCGAACAATTGCGTAAAGTGTTGGGTTTTGCACCTGGGGTCACATCACATACGTGTGATACCGCTATATCACAGTTAAGAAAAAATATAGGTCATAATTTTATAATAAATAAAGATGGGAAATATTTAATTGGCGAATTCTAGATTAATTTGTGTTGGTAAAATTCCATCTACGCAATCGTATGCGCATGATTTGATTGCTCGTGGTGAAGCATATAATAATACAATTGTTGTTGCAGATGCACAAAGCGCAGGACGTGGCCGTTATAGACGAACATGGGTGTCGCATCATGGTAATTTGTATGCCAGTTTTATTTATAGTGCTGAAGAACGTGATGCTAAATTGGCTTATTCTGTTGCAATTGCTGTGGCGGAAACATTGGTTTCGTTTGGTATAGAACCACAGATAAAGTGGCCTAATGATATATTGGTTGATAACAAAAAAATTGCTGGAATTTTAATTGAATACTATGGGCACTTTGTTGTTGTTGGTATAGGGATAAATGTTTCAACAAATCCAACGGTGGCTGAATATAAAACTACCAAGATACAAAATTATGTAAAAAATATTACACGTGATGATGTCCTTAATAAACTTATGAAAAATATGGAAAAATGGATTAAAACTGATTTTGCTATTGTGCGTAAACAATGGATGTCTATGGCAATATGGTTAAATAAAAATGTAAAGTATCAGGGTGGTGTTGCGGAACTTATCGGAATAAATGAAAATGGTGCTTTGGTATTGCGTCGCGATTCGAAATATTTCCTTGTTTACGGGGACGAAGTGAGTGTGTAAATATTATTGTCTTGACTTACATTCGATTTTGTGATATTATATGAGACATAAATAGAGAAATTATATCTGCACATTGGGGCAGATTTTTTTATCTATTTTTTTACGCCACAGATCACTGGGGCGTTTTTTTATTAAAGGATTGAATATGCAACTAGAAGTGATAACAAATCCAGATAATTCAAAAAAGCTTTTATATAAACTTGCGCGGATAGTTTATGCAGAAACATCTGCAAAATCTTTGCGTGTCGTAGAAGCATTGGTGTCTATGATTCAAAATTATATGAATACTTATTCGTGTGATTTAGAATCAATGGTATCTAATTCAGAATTATTCGATTCGTTAAATCCAAAATCTAGTCATTATCAAGCATTGTCGGTGGATGCAAATTGCCGGTCTTTTGAAATGTGTCTGCGAATTGTTACGCGTATGATTCACGGTAATTTACCAGATATGTGTTTTGGTGCAACGCGTTTTCATCGCGAAGGTATGATGCCAGATTGGGCAACTGCGCGTGGCTATATCGCAGACATAGATGGCTTGTTGTTTTATTTATAAAGATCAAAGATGAATAAATTTATTAGAGGTGGTTTCTTAAAAGGACACCGAACATACATTTTGTCAGGTGTTGGAATAATATCTGCGATTGCTTCGTATTTAATTGGCGATACAGATATATTCACAATGCTGCAAGCGATTTTTACATTAGGCGGAATATATTTTCTGCGCAAATTAAAAGAAACAAAAGGAAAGGATAATGGAAAAAGTACCAGACAAATTTCAAAACAAAGACGGAACACTAAATCAGGATGCGTTGATTAAATCGTATTATGAATTGGAAAAAAAGATTGGTTCAATGATATCAGTACCAAACGAATCGTCTGACGAATCGGTGCGTGAAAAATTTAATCGTGCCATAGGTGTCCCGGAAAATGCATCAGAATATCCAACTAATGAACTATTTGATGACGAATCGTTACGTAATAAATTTTATGATATGGGATTAACAAAGACACAAGTTGAACAAATTTATTCTGTGGCGCAAGATTATTTAACACCAGTGTTGTCAGAATTGTTTAATGCAAAAAAAGAATCACAAGAATTTGCGCAGCTTCAAAAATTTTTTGGGAGTGAAGAAAAAATGCACGATGCTTTGCGTCAAATAAATGTGTTTGGTGAAAAGTTTTTACCACACGATGCGTTTGAAACGTTGTGTGCTACAGCCCAGGGAATACAAAGTGTGTACAAGATGATGCAATCAATGGAACCAACAATTCAAACAGAAAAAAATATTTCAGAAAATTTATCTGATGACGATTTGCGTCGTATGATGAATGATCCAAAGTATTGGCGTGATAACGATAAAGAATATGTTCGCAAAATTGAAAACGGTTTTAAAAAATTATATAAAAATTAAAAAAAAATTACTTTCTGCTTTACTATTTTTTTTCTTTAATATAAAATATTAATCAAGAACAAAGTAAATTTGTTCTATCCAAAACAGAAAGGAGAGAATAATGTCATTATTCAAAAAAGCAAAACCAGCAGCTAAACCAGTTGCTAAACCTGCTGCGAAAAAACCAGCAGCAAAAAAACCTGCTGCGAAAAAACCAGTTGCTAAAAAAGCAGTTGCAAAAAAACCTGTAGCAAAAAAAGTTGCTGCGAAAAAACCAGTTGCAAAAAAAACTGCTGCTAAAAAAGTTGCTGCGAAAAAACCAGTTGCTAAAAAAGCAGTTGCAAAAAAACCTGTAGCAAAAAAAGTTGCTGCAAAAAAGCCAGTTGCAAAAAAGGTTTGCAAAAAGAAATAATAATTCGTAATTGCGATTAATTATTTATACCCAGGATTTTTCCTGGGTATTTTGTTGATATGTTCAGTCTGATGAATGAAAGTCTGACTGAATATATTCTGGATAATCTATTTTTGACCCAGTATTTATATGGCGCAAATAACTTGCATAACCATCATTTTTTTTATTAACGGTGCATTTATGCACTTTTTTAATTTTAACAAAAGGAAAAAATATGTCTGTTTCTATAGATCAAGCGTTTGTAAAACAGTTTGAAGCAGATGTTCATTTGGCTTATCAACAAATGGGCACAAAATTGCGTTCAACTGTTCGTACAAAATCTAATGTTGTTGGCCAATCTACAACTTTTCAAAAGGTCGGTCGTGGTATTGCCAGTACTAAATCACGTCATGGTATTGTGCCTGTTATGAATTTGAATCACACGCCTGTGGAATGTACTTTACAAGATTACTATGCCGGTGATTGGGTTGATGCATTGGATGAATTGAAAATAAATGTTGATGAACGTCGCGTTGTTGCGTCTGCGGGTGCGTATGCTTTGGGACGTAAAACTGATGAATTGATTGTTTCTGCGATGAATAATGCAACTTTAAATGTTGGTGATTATTCAACAGGATTATCAAAGACTTTGATTTTATCAGCTTTGGAAAAATTAAACGAAAAAGATGTTCCAGATGATGGCCGCAGATTTGCTGTGATTGGTGTTCATCAGTGGAACGAATTGTTGGGCATCACAGAATTTGCATCGGCTGATTATGTTGGTGATAATGCACCATTTATCAATGGTTTTGAAACCAGAAAATGGTTGGGTATCAGTTGGATTTTGTATAACGGTTTACCATTGTCTGGCACAAATCGTGACTGCTTTATTTATCATGCGTCAAGTATCGGACACGCATGTGGTCAAGAAGTTAAGACTGATATTTCATGGCATGGTGAACGTGCTGCACACTTTGTTAGCAACAGTATGTCCCAGGGCGCTGTGCTGATTGATTGTGATGGCATTGTTCGCGTAAAGTGCGGTGAATAATTTGAATAAATTCTATAACAAAACAAATAAAAGGAACCCACATGGCATTTCAAAATAAAAATCTATCTGTTATTGCATATGCAAACGGTTTTACATTGTGGCATTATGCAGAAAGTGCGACTTTGGCGACAATAGCCGCCAGCGGTTATTTCAACAATGTGAACACTTTGATGAATACCGGCGATTTAATTATAATTAACGCATCTGATAAAACATCTATCAAAGCCGTCACAGTAACATCTGGTGTTGTAACCGTTGCAGCATTAGATTAATTTTTTTCGACCAACAGTTTTTTCTGTTGGTCGTATTCTTTATATCATAGGAGTAATAAATGCTAACAAAAATAGATTTATGTTCTATGGCGTTGTTGAAATTGGGTGAAAAACCAATACAATCTTGGACCGAAGATAGTGTCCCAGCACAATTATCCAGAACACTTTTTAATTCTGTTGTTGATTCGTTAATAACATCACATCCTTGGCGATTCGCAACAAAAGTATTTGACTTAACCCCAGATGTAAATGGTGATTTTATTATACCATCCGATGTTTTGCGAATTCTTAAATGTTCAGATCGCGTTATAGGAAATAAAATATATTCGCAGGCATCTGAAGTTCAAATAGTTGCATTAATCAGAATCCCCCCAGAACAATTTCCAAGTTATTTTATATCTATGGCTGCGACAAAATTAGCGATAGAATTTTGCATACCTTTGACATCAGACCAAACAATTATGCGAATGCTAATTGCTTTATATGAATCAGAATTTCAATCTGCAAAATTCATAGATAGCACAACATCTGTCAGTCAAGATATAGATAATTTTTCATTAATAAACACCAGATTCTAAACAAAGGCGATATATTATGACTAATTTTATAAAAACCCAGAATTCTTTTGTGTATGGTGAAATATCGCCTGAATTTTTTGCCCATGATGATATGTGTGGATTGTCTGTGCTGGAAAATATGGATGTGACACCTGGTGGTGGAATTACGCGTCGCAAAGGCCTAACACCTATTGCTGATATAGGTGAAAATGCTAGGTTGATATCGTTTTCTGTGTCTGAAAATGATGATTATCTGTTGGTTTTATGCGATGAAAAATTACAAATTTATAAAGACGGCAATTTAGTACAGAATATCGCTACACCGTGGTCGTTTGAAGCAATCAAGATACTGCAATACGCGCAACGTTTTGCAACGATGATATTCGTTCATCCAAATTATCCACCACAAGTTTTAGAAAAAACGAGTTCTGGATTTGCATTGAAGCAATTTAGTTTTGATTTTAATGAAAATGGATGGCTGTCAGTCCCCAGGATGCAATTTGATGATGCAAATGGTGTTACGATTACAATTACATCTAGTGCAATGGGAAATACATTCGGAACATTAACAACGAACAAGAATTTTTGGACACCTGATTCAGAAACATCCAGAATTTATATTGCTGGTAAAGAATGGATAATAAGGCAGTATGATAGCCCAACACAGGTGACGGCTTTTTTGGGTGAAACCTTTATATCACCAATAGGACCTGTTTCAGATTGGTTGGAATCTGCTTTTAGTGTGCGACGTGGTTGGCCGTCTGCTATAGCGTTTCACCAGGATAGACTTGTATTCGGTGGAACACCGTCCAGGCCAAGTGGTCTATGGATGTCATGTGTTGGAAAACATGGAAGTTTTGAAGCAGGAACAGGCTTGGATGACGAAGCGATTTCAGTCACTTTATTGTCCCAAGAACGTCAACAAATTTGTACTATTGTCAGCAGTGATAATTTACAAATTCTGACTAATTCTGGCGAATGGGCGATATCTAGTAAACCGCTTACTCCAACAAACATAGATATAAAACAACATACGTCGGTTGGCAGTGTAGTGGATACATATTTAGCACCACAACAAATAGAAGGCAAAACAATTTTTGTGTCCGCTAACCAACAAGATATTCGTGAATTGGCTTTGGATGATTTGGGCGTTAAATATAATGCTAATGATTTATGTATATTTTCCAAACATTTGATGGGAGGCATTGATGATATTGCATATAACCAAAATATGCGACAATTGTTTCTAGTCAGGTTTGATGGAACATTAAGTGTTTTAAATTATTATTCAAATCTTGAAATATCTGCGTGGGCAAAATACACGACTATCGGTGAATTTAAATCTGTTGCAGTAGTTGGTGGCGACACATATGTTGTAATTAAACGCGACGAAGTGTATGCTTTGGAAATGTTTTCAAAAGATGTTTTAACAGATGGAAGCGGTTTATCTATTGTTTGTCAAGCATCAGGAATACCGTTACGTGCGTCTAACCATGAATGTATAAAGTGGCGCACGCGCAAGATTGCTGTGCGTGTTATGAATACAAAAACAATCTTTATCAATGGTGCGCGAGTTACATTACCTGATGATATTTATTTACCAACCAAGCCAGGGTTTAATGGTGATGTTTGTATAAATCAACTTGGGACAGAAAGCGATTATACAAAACCATTATGGCATATACACACTAACGAACCTTTACCGATAAATGTTTTGTCGGTGAGTGTTTACGGCAGATATACAATTTAAAATACCAAGGGAGTTAAAAATGGCACAACTAGCATCAGATGTGACACAGATTTTAAATTATGATAAATCTAAAAAAGACGCAAAAAATCAGCGTCAGCAAATTTTAAATGATATTGCACAGGATGAAAAAACTAAACTAAATTTAGTAAAAAAAGCACTCGCAACACAACGCGCAAAATATGGTGCGTCCGGAATGAGTGCAGATGGCGTAACACAAAACGCTGTGCTTAAAAGAATAAAAGAAGAAACTGTGGAACCATACGACGAAAAACGCAGACAAAATATCACTAAACTAAAAAAAGTTAAAACAGAAAAACCAAATTTATTAAAAACATTATTAAATCGTTTTGATGATTTACTAAATTAAAATGGATAGTAATGTATCAAATAAGATATATTGTTGATGATAATTACAGAATTTTATAATTTTTTGGATGAATGGAATAAATTAATTGGATTACAAACGCCAAAACATCATAAAGATATTTTGAGTTTTTTAGTTGATGTCTGGAAAAAACATCCTCATAAAGGTTTATTAATGTCATTCCGATATTCTGGAAAATCAACTGTGGTTGGTATATTTGCTGCGTGTGTTCTACATACAAATCCAAATACCAGAATTTTGATTCTATCAGCACATAATATGCTTGCATCGCGTATGGTTGGTCATATTAGAAATATTCTTGAAAATCATCCAATGTGTGCTGATTTAATTCCAAAATCAAAAAAAGAATGGGCCACAGATAGAATTACTGTCAATCGTTCCATTGGAATCAGGGAACCTTCTGTGGTGTGTCAGGGCATAAATGGAAATATAACCGGAATGCGTGCAGACTTAATTATTTGTGATGATATAGAAGTACCGAATACCTGTAATACAAATCAGAAACGTGAAAAATTGCGTGAAAGATTACGTGAATTAGACTTTATCTTGTCGCCAAATGGCACAATGATTTACATTGGAACACCGCATACAATGGATACTATTTATAGAACAGATGAATCAGATTCAGAATCATCGTGATACATACTGCTGATAAAAGTACGTAGTTTTTCCAATAATTCTTGACCGGCATCGCCAAACATAGGCAGGTAAGTTTCATATTCTGGCATATCGGCCTGTAATTGTGCGCGGACACGTTCGGTGATTGGACGTGTTATAATATCACTCGCAGTATTCCACAAATAATAAGCGCGTTGTGTTTGTGTCACCAATTCCCACTTTGCAAATAATTCTGGTTTAGCATTTAATGCAGCGCGAATTCTGGATAACCATTCATCACCAAAACGTTTTACAACATTTAAGTTTAATATTTGTTGTAAACCGTTTTCATCGGGGGTAAAACTATCCAACGCGGATGTTAATTCATCTAATTCGGAATCAGATAAAGTTACAGATGTGTCAGAATCAGACATCATACCACCATAAGGAACCAATTCAGGATCAATAGAATCCATTGGTGTTATTCCTGCACGCAGGTTTTCAATATGTTTTATTAAAAATTTGCTGGTTGGTAAATTACGCATTTCTCGTATTACATCGGGGGTTGCTTCTGCAATGAATATTGGATTCAATGCCGCCCAACCACCAAGTATGACATGTTCTTGGCGATACAAATTAATCAATCGTTGTGCGATAATGCCTGTTTTTAGTTGCATCTCAACTCTCCCTCCGTAGTGTTGATAATTATTCTGTGACAATCATAACGACTTTGTGCATGGTTTTGCCAGTGATTTTTTCATCAGGGGTTTTGCCATACATTTTACCCTTAGCATCCTGATGCACAGAAACGATATGTGCTATTGCAGTGTCGTCTTCGGATAAAGAATTAAAATCTTTATCTATGCAAAGTGCTAAATCACCAACGGAAACTTTTTTATCGGCATCAACAAAAACATAAGATTTATTTGGCAACATTCCACCCATTGATTTATTGCCAGGTATAACAGCATACAATGATTTGCGACCTTCCAATGTCATTGGGGCAATAATCATAGTTTTATCAATACGTCTAAAACTAATAGCATTCTTTTCGGGGGTGCCAAATACGGGAACGAGTTTTTTACGTGCACTATCATATAATTTTGCACCGTATAGGCCACCATGAATATCTATATCAGAATCTGTATTGCCAGGAATAAGAACAGATTTTACACGTTCTTTGACCTTGTTAATCTGTTTTGTTAATTCGCCAGATTTATACAATTTGGAAATGCGTTCAAACAATTTGTCAGCAGACATAGCAAATGATTTTGCCAATGGTTCAATTTCATTCTGATAAATTTCGCGTTGACCAACCTCTATCTTATGATAAACAGATAGTGTCATTCCGGCATCCTTGGCCGCCTGGGCTATTGTTTTGCCAGTGTCTTGACGGATTTTGCGCAGACCACTACCGAAAATTTTTAACCCGCTGTGTTCATTATCATCCAAACGGCGTTTGATTTCAGTTTCCCACTGGTTAGCAACATCGTCAGATTCTTTGATAAACACATCTGATAATTTGCAATTCAAAATGTTGCAAATGTTTAACAATTGTTGTTGGTTCAGACGACGAACACCCTTTTCAATCTTGGATACAGCAGACAAACTAAGTTTTGTCCTGCGAGCTAGTTCTGTCATCTTCATACCGTTCGCCAGACGAATATTACGAATGTTATTTGGAAAAATGATTTCTTCTTTGGCCATCGCAAACTCCTTGAATACTTGACAAAATATTAGTCAATTTATTGTTGCTTGGCAAGTAAATAATTTACAAATCATCAGGTATAGCAGAAACGTCAATCGGGTCTGATGTTGAAACGGATGTTTGCTCTGGAACATCTGTTTCAAAAGGTGTATTTGCATGAATCGCCATATCAGTATCCAGATTGTCAAACAGCGACAAATCGCCGTTAAAGGACAGTTTTACAGTTTCAGGACGGCCATGACGGTTTTTACCGATAATAATATCTGCCTTGCCACGTGCACGTTCCAAACGACGTTGCCAATTTTCAGTAATATTTGTATTGGTCGGCGTAGAAATGCGTTGTGATGGGTCGCGATTTTCTAAATAATATTCTTCGCGGTATGTGAACATAACAATATCGGCATCCTGTTCAATAGATCCAGATTCACGCAAGTCAGATAATTGCGGACGTTTATCATCACGCGATTCAACACTACGTGATAATTGTGATAGGGCAATAACAGGAACGTCTAGTTCCTTGGCAAGCATTTTTAAGCCACGGGTAATTTCTGATAATTCTTGAACGCGGTTGTCGTTATGTTTGCCCCCCGGCGACATCATCAACTGCAGATAGTCAATAACAATAAGTGCGATACCACCACATTTGCGTGCCAATCTGCGTGCGCGGGTGCGAATCATCGGAACGGACATACCTGGGGTATCATCAATAAATAATGGAACGCGACCAATAGCACCAGAATATTGCGCCATCTTCATCATTTCTTCATCAGTAATTGAACCTTCGCGCATTGATGAAGCAGGAATCTTACTCTGTGATGCCAATATACGTGTCGCAAGTTGTGGCGCGGACATTTCAAGTGAAAAGAAAGCAACCGCCCCTTTATATTGTGGGTTTGCACGACCAGATAAAATTGCATTAGCAGCATTAAATGCAATATTTGTTGCCAAAGTTGTTTTACCCATAGCAGGTCGGCCAGCAATAATAAGCAAGTCAGAATGGTGCAGACCACTAATTGATTTGTCCAATGCTGTCAAACCTGTTGTTAGACCAGATAATTGTCCATCAGCCTTATAGGCAATCTCGGCCTCTTTTAATGCACCCTGTAATGCAGATGCAATAGATGTAATTTCGCGTTCATAGTTTCCAGTTGCAGACATATCAAACAATTGTTGTTCTGCGATTTCAATTTGGCTGGATACCGGTTTGTCCAAATCTTCGGTATAGGCGTTATCCATAACATTTTGGGCAAAGTTGATAAGATTACGACGCATAGCATTTTCAAAAACAATGCGACCATATTGTTCAACATTTACAACTGTTGCACCCGCAGATGCCAACTGTTCCAGATACTCAACACCACCAACGGATTCAAGTGTCCCTTGTTGTTCCAAGTAATTTTTGGCGGTTATTAAATCAAATGGAATGCCTGCTGCAAATTGACGCTGGGCCAGACGGTAAATTTCCTGATGCGCAGGATGTGAAAAATATTCAGGACGTAAAAATTCAGAAACGCGTTCCAGTGCGCGATTGTTTAATAATACCGCCGCTAATATGGCCTGTTCGGCCTCTAAATTAGTTGGTAAAGATTTGGGAGTAAAGTCCATGTCAGATATAGTATATAAAAATTTTCATTTTTCAACGCCTTTTTTACGTGGATATAAAAAATTAAAAATACCGATAGTTGATGATAATGGATTGCCAATATGGCCCGAATTATTCCCGGCGGATAAAATAGCAGAAATTCGCGATACTGTTGGACCGCGACATTTTTCGGCACAAATGATGCTTGAATATATTGCCTCTGACAAGATTCGGTTGGACCCCGGTGCGATAAATATATATGACGATGATTTTGATATTCATAAATGTTGTTTGGGCGAAAAAACAATAACTGGGGCAACTGTTTATTGGGACCCGTCAATTGGACACAGTGGTTCAGATAATAGTGTATGTGTTATGTTGTATCGTGATGATAAAAACAAATACATATTTTTACACGATATATTTTATCTGGTCGTTTCAGATGATCAAACGCATCCGCTAACCACACAATGTAATATGGTTTTAGATTTTATGTCTAAACATAATATGTTCAGAATACATATAGAGGTTAATGGACTGGGAAATGCATTGCCAGAAATTATGCACGACACCGCTATCAAACGCGGATTGAATATCACAGTAAATAAAATAACAAATCATATAAATAAAGAATCACGTATCCTGGATGCTATAGAACCTGTCTTAACATCAGGACATTTATTTGCTCATTCGCGTATAAGTAAAACACCGTTTTATTCTGAAATGCTCGGGTGGGCGGTTGATACAAATTGTCATGATGACGGATTGGACGCTGTGGCTGGGGCAATAAACGCAACACCTATACCAATGCGACCACTGGGGATGCGTGTGCGTCCAATTACTGCAAATACTAATTTTCAAATTTAATAAACAAAAGGAGAAATTTATGCAAACTAATCTTGAAAAACTAGAAAAAATGTATCGGCGTGCGCTGGATATCAGGGCACCATGGTTAAAACGATGGGACGAAGCACGCAGATATACAATGCCGACCGATGATGCAGATAATGCAACATTGTTTGATTCTACGGCATCAGATGCCGCGGATAATTTAGCGGCATCTATGTATACATTACTAACACCACCCGAATCGCTTTGGATAAATTTAGTTCGTGAAAGTGAATTGTCACCATCGCCAGATGTTGCAACAATGATGTTGCGTGCGAATCTAAACGATTCTAATTTTTACACAACAATTCATCAGTGCTATATGGATTTAGTTGTTTGTGGAACAGCATGTTTATTTATGGCTGAAAACCCAATTGGTACCGATAGTGCGTTTTCATTCACTGCAATTCCGATGTCTGATATAGCAATTTTAAAAGACGCGGTTTTTCATACAACATCTATGCCAGCATCTGAAGTAATTGAAAAATATCCAACATGGACACCGCCGGCATCCCTGCAAACAAGCATTAAACAAAATCCCGATATGCCATTGCGTTTAGTGCAATCATTGGTTGAAACACAATTTATTGCGTGGCTTGATGTTGGTGGAAATATAGAAAACAATGTCGTGTCCGTTGGAACATTTGAAACAAATCCATATTTAATTTTCCGTTGGGCGCTTGCAAGTGGTGAATTATACGGTCGCAGTCCGGTCTTGCGCGCATTGCCAGATATTAAAACCGCAAATAAAGTCGTAGAATTGGTTTTGAAAAATGCAACTATTGCTGTTAGTGGTATATGGCAAGCCGATGATGATGGTGTTATAAATTTATCAAATATAAATTTAACCCCGGGCGCAATTATACCAAAAGCGGTTGGTTCATCGGGACTAACACCACTGTCCAGTGGTGCAGATTTTGATGTGTCACAAATAATTCTAACTGATTTGCGTGATAGAATTCGTCATACTTTATTGGCTGACCGTTTGGGATTGTTATCAGAAAAAGAAATGACCGCCACAGAAATAATGGCGCGCAATTCTGATATGATGCGAATTTTGGGTGCAACATACGGGCGACTATTACATGAATTTATACGGCCGTTATGTGAACGCGGTCTGCAAATTTTATCGCGCCGCGGAATAATAGAACCGATATCCCTGCACAGTGATGCAGAATTAAAATATATTGCACCAATTGCACAAATGGTTGCGTCTGAATCAACAATATAAATAGGTGAATTATAATGCAAGAAATAGAAAAAAGTTATGCACGAATTTTCTCATCCGCACCGGGCATAATGGTTTTAAATCATTTGCGTAAAATAACAATTGAACGTGTGTTGGGTGCAAATGCAACCGATGCAGAATTGCGGAGTTTAGAAGCCCAACGTGCATTAGTTCATCAAATAGAAACTTTAATAGAAAGGGGCAAATAATTTGCCGTAATAATTATGTCAAAGCAAACAACTTTATCAGGACTAATTGATACATTGCGTACCAGTTGGTTTTTAATTGCTTTTGTTGCTGGGGTGATATATTGGGTTGCACGTCAAGATTCATCGCTAAATGAAATAGAACGTGCAGATGCCCGAATAACATCACTTGAAAACAGAACAACAGTTTTAGAAACAGGAATAGGGCAACTGCAATTAAAACTAGACGGTATCAAAGAAGATGTCACTTTGATAAAAACAGCAGTTATCAAATAAAAAATACCCCACGAAAGTGGGGTGTTTTTATTTTTCAAAGAATCTATTATAAACTTTCTTGTTAACCTTGACCGGATATTTACGAACAAGGAAAGAATTATAATCATCTTGGATTTGACGCATTTCAGATTGTTGTAATTCTTTGCGTAAATCATTAAGTTTTTTAGTGTCTTGTTTCGGCATAATCTCTGATTTCACAGACAATACATAGAACGCATCCTTGTCTGGGATAATGGTGTTTGTTCCAATAGCACTATTAAATGCACCGGATAATACAGAAATCGGTGCGCCTGATGTGCGTGATACAGTCACAGATTTAGCACCTGACAATTTTCCACCTTTATTCAAATCAACCAACAATTCATTTGCACGAACATAGGCTTGTTTTGTGCGTTCATCGTTTTGCCAATCGGCAACTAAGCTCTTTTTCACAGAATCAAATTCAGCATTATGTGTTGGAATAACTTTGTCCACATGAACCAACAACAAACCCTTGGGTGTTTCAATCAATTCACTATCTTCGCCCTCAGCCATGTCAAAGATTTGTGCAATCATTTTATCGTCAATAATTTCATCTTTGATTTTTTCAGATTGCGCAAAAGGTTTCAACGACACATATTTTACTTTGTGCTTTTTTGCAACAGATTCCAAACTTTCGCCTGCAAAAATA
This sequence comes from Candidatus Enterousia sp., assembly GCA_045616625.1. GTDB lineage: Bacteria > Pseudomonadota > Alphaproteobacteria > Rs-D84 > Rs-D84 > Enterousia. The sequence continues at coordinate 10,588 of JAZLHA010000006.1, read as the reverse complement.
TCGTCTTCTACTTTCTCAGCAGCAGCGTGTGTTTTGTCGGAAATATCAGGTTTTGACATATCGCCAGAAATAAATATATACGATACAGAACGCATTTCAGGAACAACACGTGGGTTGATTGTGTAAAAATTCTTTAACTGTTCTTCTGTTGGTTTAACAGCCTTAAAATCAGATAATTTTACAGTTGCGTATTCAATAGAACGTGTCGCATAACGAGCATTATAAGCCGCATCAACAACAAATTGAGGAATGTTTAGCGGAACAGATACAGAACCCAATGTCATTGAACGTACAATTTGATTGCGCAAAAATGCAGCAAACTGTTCAGTTGTTAATCCAGCACGCATCAGCAACATTTCATACATAGCATTAGAAAATTTACCATTTGATTGAAATTCTGGAAAATTTTTAATTTCATCAGCAATTTTTTTATCAGATACAACAAACCCCAAATCATTAGCACGATTTTGAACCATTTGTTGTGTGGTTAATTGAGATAAAATTTGTGCCGAAAAAGCAGCAGATTTTTCCTTGTCTGTATTAAGTGCATATAATTCAGATCGATCCATAGAATTCATCGCGTTTGTACGTGTATTGCTATATTCCTGGATGCTAATTGGTGCACCACCCACAGAAACCAATGTTGTGTCGCGGACAGATCCACCCAACACCCATTCAGCAACACCCCAACCAACGAATGAAAATGCCAACAGCGCAATTAAAACTTTGGCAAACGGTTTTTCAGATACATTACGTAAATATTCTAGCATTTGTTTTCCTTTTCGGTTATCCTAGCAAAATATAAAGAGAAAAAGCAACGAAAAAAAGGAATTTTTATGAAAATAATTATAGGCAACTGGAAAATGAACGGCACAACCGAAATGTTAGATGAAACAATCGGGTGTCTGGACAATATAGCCACTAAAAACACCGTAATTTTATGTGTGCCATATACTTTATTGTGCGGCGGGGGTAAAAATTTGTCTATTGGTGCCCAAGATGTTAGTGAACATAGTGCAGGTGCGTACACTGGTCAGGTTTCGGCATCTATGGTGCGCGATTGTGGCGCTAAATATACTATTGTCGGTCATAGTGAGCGCGGTGATTCAAACCAAATTGTTTTAGCCAAGGCAAATCAGGCGATTCAGGCTGGACTAATTCCGATAATTTGTGTTGGTGAAACCGCAGACGAACACGAAAATGGAAAAACAATGGATGTTATAGAAAATGATATTCGTGAATTTGTGCCGACTATCGCGGGCAGGGTAATAATTGCGTATGAACCGCGTTGGGCAATTGGAACAGGTAAAACACCAACGGCACACGAAATTCAATCTGTCCATGAAAAAATATATTCTGTGTTGGAATCTGAGGGAATGTCTGAAACACCGGTTGTGTACGGGGGCAGTGTGATACCACAAAACGCAAAGGAAATTATGTCTATCCCACATGTTGATGGGGTGTTGGTTGGTGGTGCATCCTTGAAAATTGATGATTTTATAACTATAATAGAAAGTGCTAGATAAATTTAAGGTATAAAAATGGATAACGATAAAGAAGTAAAAGTAGAAGAAGTGTCTGTGGATACAGAACCTGTAGAACAAGCCATAGATGAAACAGAACAATTAAAGCAACAGGTTGCAGATGTCACAGATAAATATATGCGTGCTGTTGCAGAACTGGACAATACACGTCGTCGTATGACACGCGATATGGAAACACTGGCGCGTAATCGTGCGATGTCGGTAGCTAAGGAATTTTTGCCGGTTATGGATGCTATTACGGCTGCATTAAATATCAATCCAGATGATGATGGTGTTAAGTCTATGTATTCTGCGATGGAATCTGCATTTACGCGCATTGGCATTGTTAAAATAGAAAGTGTTGGTCAAAAACTAAATCCGCAATTTCATAATGCAATTCAGGTTATGGAATCACCGGATTCAGAACCTAATACTATAATTCAGGAAATGCAGGCGGGGTATATGTTTGCAGATAACGTATTGCGACCTGCGATGGTAATTGTTAGTAAATAAAAAAACCGCATTTGCGGTTTTTTTTATAGCGCGTTTTTTGCCCAATAAATTTTTTTACCGCATACCGCAATAACATCAAATCGCGCGTTCCCATTCCATTTGTTTTTATAAATGTATGTTTCCGCCGCACGACGCAGACGCACCGCTTGTGATGGGTAAATGGCATCCCACGCGGTCTGTAAATTTGGGCGACATTTAACCTCTATAAATACAATGGTATCAGATTTACGTGCGATTATATCAATTTCTGCACGACCAGTGTTTCTGCCGGTTATGTATCGTGATTTTAATATTTTGTAGCCATGAAAACGTAGAAACCAACGCACACGAAATTCTGCGAACAAACCAATAAAATAAGTGTTTTTAGAAAGCATACGATTTGCCATGGAAATTTTCACGTGATTGCTGAACATTTTTAACCTGGTCAGATGCGTGTCGCCCACTATCAATCAAATCTAGTTGCCCATAATACGCCGTCATCATTGGGTCATATGCATTTGTGCTGGATATCCATTTGTCTTCCCCAGAATTTGGAATTCCGTATTTATCCAAGACCCCTTGCCAAAAAGATAAAATTCTTTTTTCGCGTTGGTCTTCAAATTTTTGCCCGATACCCTCTAACTTATCAACATCATTAGAATATACAATACGCCACACAACATTGTCGGTCGCATTACTTGTGAAATAAACATCAATTGTTTCGCCGGTGCTACTGCGAATTAAATGCATTTCAGATGCATATAACAACCCACGTGTTTGTGCCAAACCGTTTATGCATTTATCCAATTGCTCAGGAATAACAACACCATTTTGGCGACATTCGTAATCTAAATTATATTTCCATTCAGGCCAAATAGTATAAACAATACCATTAGTTGGTCGGGTGGCATACAATGAAGCATTTCCACCTTTGATAGTATTATAAACCTCTTCAAAAGACATACCCAGCATAATTCCAGAAATATCAAACCCAGATACGTTTGCAACCCCGGCATCATCATTTAAATAAACGTTTTCAGGTAAAAAGTTATCTTCTGCGGAATCAATAATTGCAAAGTCATCAGCCATACTGATATATGGATATAAACATAATACCAAAAATAAACATATACGTTTTAACATTATCTATTCCAAAATTACTTCACCAACAATAAAATTAAATGCCGTTGCAGCGTCCCATCCATCTTCTAGACGTTGTAGAATCTCTGCCGTTTGTTTTGTCCCTGGTGTGTATTTGACATCCATATACAAACGTCCCTTGGTTACTGTTGGTGTTTCATATATGTTATTTCCAGTAAACCATGTTTTTAATTCATAGTCCACAATTAAATAACCTGTTTCACCAACTTCTATGCTTGTGACATTTACTGTCCGCAAAGCACCTTTTTCTGCAAGTTGTTTGATTTTTAATGCCTCAGATTCTTTCCATTTGTTAAAAGCAGAAACGCCCACACCATATAACGGTGTTATTATAATTTTTGGGCGCATACCATCCTTGTCAAACAAACACCATTTACAAGGAAACAGTTTGGTGTAATAATCCTGCATGCGTTGTTCAACATTTTTTACATCAGGAATAACATAAAAATATTCTGTCACATATTTTTTAACAAGCATATCACGAATAACTATATCACCCAAATCTCCTGTGGTCTTGGGCTCGTCAATGCGTTCATATTGTAATGCATTTACACTAAAAAATTTGGTTGTGGTGTATGATTTATTACCTGTATCATATATGGCAACCGTCACAACAAGTATGCCCAGCATTAATGCAAGCAATAAAAAAGCAACTAAAAGACTCAATATACGTTTCATTTATTTATCTTGTATGCGTTAAAAGTATCAACAAAGAACCCCATGGTGTGTGGATACATTTGTGAATTTGACGAGATGCGTGCATATGCGACAATGTTAAATATACCCGTAATATTAGAATTAATACGCGCATAAATAGTCCATAATCCCCCTTTTTCGCTGGTCACATCCACCCCTGGAATCATTTCCATATCAATCACATTCCACCGTTCCCCAGATTGAAATCGCATTTTATTTTGTTCGGCAATAGACGATTTAAATTCATCAAATTGTTTGTCTGAAACACTGCAATATATTGCGTATTCTGTGTCGCCTAAAAAACGCGTGGCGCAATCTTCACGTTTACATTTTTCCCATAAGCTAGAATTTAAATCAGAATCCCCAGATATTGTAAACATATTTTTAAATGTGTGATTCAATACAGATTCTTGCAAAGCAAGCGAACGCGTAATTGTCATTTGTCCATGGTTATGTCCAACAACATTCCATGCCCCGGTTATAGGATTTATAGAAACTAAAAAAGGATGAATACCCTGGGAACGTGAACCCCAAACAACCAAAACACACAAAAACAAAACAAGCAAAGACACAACCATCATCACAATCGCCATAAATCGCGATATTGCAACAGGCTTGCCCACAGGAAACGCCGGCGAATCAAAATCGTCTGGATATTTCAAAATGTCCCCCCACTAATCAGCACTTCTTACGCTTGATATACCATAATGCAAGCGCATGGGCTAAGTTTCAGTTCGTTTGTGTCATAACCAACACCAACCGGTTCACGATCATAAACCTGACCGCATCCAGCCAATGCCAATGCAACAAAGAAACCTAATACAATTTTTTTCATAACACTTTCCCCCTTGTTTATCAAAATTATACGAACTTTTTATTATGTAGGTCAAGTTATAATTAGAACTGAGTTTCAAACGATAGTAAGAAACGTTGTTCTTGGTCATACTTGTTCAACTTTAAAGGCCAACCCCATGAAAAGTTCATTGGTCCCATTGGTGTGTTCCAATAAATACCCACACCCACAGAAGTACGCAAATCTTCATCTATCAAATTTTTGTTTAGCGGTGAATGTTGATCACTTGGATAGTAATCTTCGGCTTTTGGTGGACGCCCCAAAATACCATAATCAGCAAATACAAAACCCTTTACCTGATATTCGTCTGGGATAAATATAGGAAAGTTCAATTGGGTTGAACCGTTAATTTTCCATAAACCACCCAAAGAATAGTTTTGATTATACCAGTTACGTGAACCAACACCTGCAATATCAAAACCACGAAGGCTTTCACCGCCTAAGAAATAACGATAAACACGTGATATATAATCATCACCAATCGGTTGCAGGTAACCAAAGTCCAACGATGAACGTAATTGCCAACGGTTATCCAAGAAATTAACCATACCGATAATATCTGCCGAATAACGCATATATTGTTCTGTGCCACCAAATCCTGTGTATGCAACGCCTAAATTACTAACAACACCGGTATGTGTGTTTTGCTGGAAGTCTGTCACCAGGTTGTAATAACGCAATGATGTCCCAGCGGTATATAAACGTGCAGAACGCCAACCACCGATTTGCAAATCATAGTTATCATCAAATGCCGCACTCAAACGAACAGATTGTGACCAATGGTCTGTTAGTTTCCAACCCATACGACCGGAAACAGTAATAGAATCCCTATCGTATCCAAAACCACCAAGGTGTTTATAATTATAACTGGTATATGAAACATCAAAACCGCCAGATAATGCACGTCCAAACAAATAAGGTTCGGTAAAACTAAACAATGCTTGTTTTTGGTATTGTGCGATAGAACCGCGCAGTTGAACAACTTGACCACGTCCCATAAAATTATTTTCGGTAATTCCGGCATCAACCATAAAGCCATTGATATTAGACCAACCAAAACCACCAGATAATTCACCGGTTGGTTGTTCTTCAACCTTAACATCTAAATTCATCATATTTGCATCAGCAATACGTGTTGGAACAATTTGAACATCCTTAAAGAATCTTGTATGCATCAAGTTTTGACGACCTTGCTCAATAGTTTGTAATGAAAAAGGATCGCCCGCACGCATAGGTAATGAATGTTCAATCACACTATCAAAAGTGCGAACATTTCCAAGAATGTTGATAGAGTTGATGTAAATACGATTTGTTTTCTGAATTTGGAATTTTATATCAATTGTATGATCTTTATTGTTTTTTGCCGGTACAGGGTCAACATTGATAAATGCATAACCGTGATCTGCAACCGCACCGCGTAATGCAGAAACAGTCGCATCAATTTCGTCTATGTTATAAAATTCACCAGTTTTAAATGTTATAATATCATATAAATCTGTATCAGGAACATCAGAAAACGGATTATCAATTACCACTTTGCCAATTTTGTAACGTGCTCCTTCATCAATCACAAATTCAACAGAATAATATTCGCGATCTTTTGAAAAAGTTCCAACAATGTCTTTTAATTCAAAGTCAACATAACCATTGCGTAGATAGAATTGGCGCAACATCTGACCATCGTATTGAATTCTGTCTTCGTCGAATACATCAAATTGAGTCATAAAACGCCACCAGGCATGTTCGCGTGATAAAATTTCGCCACGTAATTGACGCCCAGAAAACTTTTCGTTGCCTTTAAAAGTAATATCAGAAATATATGTCGGATGACCTTCATTAATTTCATAAACGATATTCACACGATTATCGGCAAGTGCGATTTTCTTTGGCTCAACCTTGGTTCCGAAATAACCTTTGCGTTGATAAATGGTAAGTATGCGCTGGACATCGGCACCTATTACTGTTTCGTCATACGATGCACGTTCTTTAAGGCGAATTTCTTTTTTTAAGTCATCTGTGGAGACTTCATCATTGCCCTCAACCGTCACGATGTTTACAACTGGTGCCTCTGTGACATTAATGACCAGAGTATCGTAGTCAACATTTACACTTGTCTTTGTAAAATAACCACTGGTTTGTAGTTTTTTTGCGATTTGGTTTGCGCGTTCCGTATCAATATTTTCGCCAATCTTGACCCCCGCTAGAATTCGCACAGATTCATTATCCATACGTTCGTTACCGGATACTTTAATTTTAGATATAGTATAAGCATCGGCCCCAGATATGGCTGCCATAATTGCCAAAGAAGATAAGATATATTTTTTCATTTTAGTTCAATCCGAATACTCTTGCTAGGTCGTTCCACATAGTTAGGACAAATAATCCGATGATTAAAGCCCAACCGCACATAATTGCTATTTCCATGCCGCGTCCGACGAGTTTGCGACGTGTTATAGCCTCTATAAGTAAAATCAACAAATAACCACCGTCCAGCACAGGTAACGGCAACAGGTTAATAATTCCTAAATTAACAGATAGCAATGCGATGATGGATAATAATGCAAAGAATCCTGCTGATAACGCCTGACCTGAAACCTGGGCGATAGTAATAAATGATCCCAACTGTTTAGACGAACGTTCGCCGGTCACAATCTGTTTTAACACAACAAGCAACGTTTTTGATTGATAATATGTCTCTCTGGCGCCCCAATATAGAGATGTAAAAAATCCTTTCTTTTGAATTTCTTTCTTACTGCCATCTGCGACCAAACCCCAACGTTCTGCGGGTGCTAATTTAGTGCTTATTATTTTCTTTCCGCGTGCCAAAACTATATTTGCGTCATGTGAAGCAGCGAGTTCCTTGGCAATTATAACCTCGCCCCAATTGGTGATGTTGGAATCATCAATGCGAACAATGATGTCCCCTGGTTTAACACCAGCCTTAAAAGCAATACTTTCTTGGATAACCTGACCGACAATCGGCATCTGAACAGGACGTGGATGCAGCATAAATGTTGCCGAATAAATCAACCACGCCAAAACGAAATTCATCACAACCCCGGCGGCAATAATTATAAACTGTTTCCATGGCGCCACAGAAAGATAATGCCCAATTTTTTTCTTAGAGGGCAATGTTGCATATTTTTTACGGTCAAACATATTTTCTTGACCATAAATTGATACATACCCCCCCAGTGGTAGACAAGCAATCTGCCATACTGTGCCATGTTTATCAGACCATTTTACGATTGCAGGTCCAAAGCCAATTGAAAACTTGTTTACTTTAACACCCGCCCAACGCGCAGCCAGAAAGTGTCCCAGTTCGTGGACAAAAACCACCACGCCTAAAACAATCAGCAAGGCAACAATCGTTAAAATAGTATGCATTTCCCTTCCTTTATATATTTATTTTATAGCATAACAAACCATATTATTGGTAGTACATAAATCCAACCGTCAAATCTATCCAATAATCCCCCATGCCCAGGCAACAGATTGCTAAAATCTTTGATTCCGATTTTACGCTTAATCCAACTGGCAGTCAAGTCACCATATTGTGATAACAACGATACACACATACCAATCCACAACAACTGTGGCATAAATGTATCAGTTCCCAAAAGCCCGTACAACACAGACATAAAGGTTCCGCAAATTATACCGGCAATTTGTCCAGCCCATGTTTTATTAGCAGAAAGTCGTTCCCACATTTTATCACCACCAAATAATTTACCGAAAAACCATGCACCAATATCAGCACCAGCAATCGTCATTAACAATAGCAACATAATCCATGGACGGCTACCCACAGAATTTACAGAAACCAACATCAAGGCCAACAATACGGCAAACAAAGAAAAAGCAAACGGACTTTTCTTAAAAGTTGCTTTCTTTGATGATTTGAGTGCGCGAAAATATTCAAACAACATCGTCAGCACAACCAATATACCTGCAAAGCGGGTTGCGTTTATACCAAAACGTTCCAACAAACAAATTGCGCCGAGCAATACAATCAATATAGCCGTCACGATAATTCTTTGCTTTGTGTTTGACATTTTATTTCCCTTTTTTTAATTTTTTACCAGCATAATCAGCCTTTTTCCCACCACCGAATCGACGATTGCGTTTTGCAAATTCATCCAAAGTGTATTGCCATAATTTCTCAGATTTTACCAAATCAGGCCAATGTTCAGGAATGAATAACAATTCTGCATACGCCAATTTCCACAGCAAGAAATTAGAAATACGATTTTCATTACTTGTGCGAACCATTAAATCAATTGGTAATAAATCGCCAGTATCTAAAAATGTTTCAAATGTTTCGCTTGTCACATGTTCACCATTGTCTATTGCGGCGTTGACCGCATCAACGATTTCCGCTTTACCGCCGTAATTCAATGCAAACGCAACCGTTCCACCAGTATTTTCAGCAGATATTTTTTCTAATTTGTCGCATAATTTAGCCAATTTTGCAGGCAATCTATCGCGTGATCCGATAACACGATAACGCAGATTTTTTTCTGTTGCGTGCTTCATATTCTTTTCAAGTTCTGTATAGAAAAGGTCCATCAAGAAATCAACTTCTTCCTGGGAACGATTCCAGTTTTCGGTTGAAAATATAAAGAAAGTAATTGTTGAAACACCGCGTGCCATAAACCAATCAACCAAGTTTTCAAAATTAGCAATACCCGCCTTGTGTCCCGCCAACGGTGGCAGACCGCGTTTTTCAGCCCATCTGCGATTACCGTCGCAAATAAAAGCGATGTGTTGTGGAACAACAGTGTTTGTTTGTGCTTTCTTTCTAAATAGTTTTATCATATTTATATCCGTTCGCTTTTGGTGTTTTTAGATTGATAATATATCGGCTTCTTTTTCCTTGGCCAGTTTATCAACCTCTGCGCCACGCATATCAAACACTTTTTGGATATCTTCTTCATATTTATGCTGGTCATCTTCGGATATTTCCTTGTCGGTGACGGCACGTTTAATTTTACCCATAACGTCTTGTCGGATATTACGCATAGAAATTTTTGCTTCTTCGGCGTATTTACCGGCAACCTTGGTCAATTCGCGACGACGTTCTTCGGTAAGTGGTGGCATATTCAGGCGAATTACACCACCAGCGGTCATTGGATTTAACCCCAGTCCAGAATCACGTATAGCTTTTTCAACCGCAGGTGCATTAGTGATATCCCACACCGTCACAGATAATGTTTGTGTGTCTGGTGTTGAAACAGTTGCAACCTGGTTTAATGGCATTTCAGAACCATACACGGGGACACGAACGCCGTCCAATAAATGCACCGAAGCGCGTCCCGTCCGCAACCCAGCAAATTCATTTTTTAATACATCAATAGTTTGTGCTGTTTTTTGTTCTGTTTCTGATTTCAATAGTTGATAGTCCATAAAATATCTCCTTAAAACATTTACCTGAGATACAGGTTAGCAAATAAATTTGACATTTAGCAAGAAGAAATATAAAATAAAGTTCGTACATGGGGTTGTAGCTCAGTTGGTAGAGCACTTGCATGGCATGCAAGGGGTCGTCAGTTCGAGTCTGATCAGCTCCACCACTATACGAGCGAAAAAATAATTTTTCATGGCGGGTGTAGCTCAGTTGGTTAGAGCGTCGGTTTGTGGTACCGAATGTCGCCAGTTCGAATCTGGTCACCCGCCCCATAAATAAAAAACGCACCAAAAGGTGCTTTTTTTTATTTATCTAGTCGGGTCAGATGAGAACTGGCGAAGCCAAGTTCGACAAAAAAGCAGGTTTTGCGAGCGAAGCACAGCGAAACCGTTGCGATTTGGAAAGGGGCCCAACGCAGTTGGGAATATACAATCTGGTCACCCGCCCCATAAATAA
>JAZLHA010000005.1:0-59887 GCA_045616625.1 Candidatus Enterousia sp. | reverse complement strand
AAAATTGTGCAAAGACGCACAAATCTGCATAAAATTACGAATTTTGAAAAATGTGAAAAAAGTCAATTTTTATCATGGACATAAACCTAGGTTTTTTATGTACCAGTTAGGTATTATAATTATTTGATTTTACTATATTTAAAGCAATAAATACCTGAATTACTCTTCTTTGTCATTATTATGACTGGATTGCTTCACTTCGTTCGCAATGACAAAGGTGAGTAAGTGCGACATAAAAAAACACCCAAATGGGTGTTGTTTTATATTATTCTTTATTTCACAATATCGGTCACGGTCACCTTAAACACGACATCCTTGCCCGCCAATGCAGGAACATATTGTTTTGGGAATGTTATATTTACATCACGACTTTCACCGATTTTTGCACCAACCAATTGTTCTTCAAACCCTGGAACAAATTGACCACTACCCAATTTTAATGGATATCCGGTTGCGGTACCACCATCAAACTGAACACCATTTTCATCAAAACCTGCAAAATCAATTATTACAGTATCGCCAAGTTTCGCAACATCATTGTTGCCACATGCACCCAACATAAATGTTCCACAGACACCTAAAATGATTGCTATTTTTTTCATTTATTTCTCCTTTCTTATTTATTATAAACGCAACGGAATCCGTATTCACGCATTGTTGAACCGGCTGATTCTATTCTGTAATCAAAATACGGTGTTGGACGCATAACATCAAAAGATGGATTGTCGTAAATCACTGCAATGTTATCAGCATTTCGACCGCAAACACGTTTCATTTCGTAATCTGCAACCTTGTCCAAAATGGTGCGTGCATCACCATCAACATCCATTCCGTCGGCATTCTGCATCAAGCGCAAGCGCATTTCACGAACATCGGTATCACCCAATAAAATCTGAACACGAACCATTGTTCCCTTGTATTCCTGCCAATGGGTTTCCATACGCGATGTATTCCATTTCTCGTTTTGTGCTTCCATATCCGCACCCCTGATTGGTTTATGCGAATCGATATCAGCGTATTCATTGTTAGCATTTATGAATTGAGCCGTACGTTCATTATACAATGGCGCATCATCACCACCATTTGCAAAATCAGATTCATTATAAGCCACTCCACACGCAGCAAGTAAAAACATAGATGCCAATGCAACAAAAATTTTTTTAGTCATGATTATCTCTCTTTTCAAATTTATTTTAATTTTACCAAATAAACTATTTTGATTCAAGCAGGGATTTGTGATAAAATGATATTGATGTCAAATGTAGTTCTTGATTCTTTATTAAAACCATTGGAAGAATTTTACAAGCCCGAGTTTGTAGAAGAAATTGCTATAAATCACGCAGGCGAGGTATGGATGCGACTGCATGGTGCACGCGTGCCTTGGGTTTCATATCCTGCACCACACTTAACTAAACAATACTTAGTTGACCTGATTCATACAATTGCAAACATTTATGAATTGCCATTTAATCCAACACATGGTGTGCCGGTGGTTTATGCCACCCTGCCCGGCAGTCATCGTTTTTCTGCAATTGCGGGGCCAAATGTTCAATACGATGACAATGATGTGACAGGTGGTGTCGCAATGAATATTCGTGGTGGAAACGCACCAGAAACTAGTTTCGAAAACTATCACCTGGTCAAAGGTAAAGATTTATTAAAAGTCAAAAAGCGTAAAAAAGAACGCCCAGACGACCCATACGAAAGGTTGATGTCCGCAATAAATGATGGCAGTCCTATTTTAATAAGCGGTGCAACTGCAACCGGAAAAACGACTTTCCTGAACCACATGTTAAAACAGATTGACCAAAATAGTCGCGTTATTACCGTTGAAGATGCGCGCGAAATCCACGTTCCACAAGCGAATCGTGTTCACTTTGTTTTGTCCCGCACAGAACAAAGCAACGAATTTAACTATGCACGCCTGTTGGATTTGGTTGTGCGTATGACACCCGATGTAATAATCGGTGGTGAAATTTCAACTGATAATGCCGCGGTTTTGTGGGAAATGCTGGGGACAGGTCACGACCATTTCTATACAACAATTCATGCCGAAAGTGCCGAAGCCGCATACGCCGCATTTGCTGACCGCATTTTACACACGCAACCTGCATACGACCGCACAGATTTAATACAAGAAATGAAAAAGAAAATTCGCGTTGTGCAACTCGCCCGCGATGGTTCCCTGCGTGCCGTCACCGAAGTAGTGTAATTACATAAAATTCACTGGGCCGACATCAATTTTGACCCTGATATTTACGGGTTGTTTTACACATGACAACCATGTTTTAACAACACTTTGTAAATCAGACTTTACATCACCAGCGACCAAAAATCGCATACGATACCAATTCCGAACCTGATATATTTGTGCAGCAATCGGCCCCATAATTTTTGCACCGTTTAATTTCGGCGCAGAATTCGCCAGCGCAGATGCATATTTTTTTAATACATCTTCTTTTTGCACCTCTATAATAACCGCAATCAAATTTCCAAATGGTGGCATTTTGGCGGCCCGACGTGATGCCATATCTGCATTTATAAAACTATCCCTATTGCCGGCACAAATCGCATTTAACACATCATTATCAGGCTGATAAGTTTGCATTAAAACGCGCCCCGGTATTTCGCCACGACCAGCCCTGCCCGCGACCTGAAACAATTGCTGGAAAGTGTGTTCTGCGGCGCGAAAGTCTGTTCCAAACAATCCCATATCTGCATCCACCACACCAACCAAAGTCAAATTTGGAAAATGATGTCCCTTGGCCAATATCTGTGTTCCGATAACAATATCTATTTCACCGTTTTCCATTTTATCAACAATGCGTTCCAATGTTTGACGCGTCATAATCGTATCACTGGACACCAATGCAGTTCGTGCAGTTGGGAAACGCGCGTTAACCTCTTGCTGTATTTTTTCAAGTCCCGCCCCACGCATAGAAAATTCATTACCACATTCAGGACACTTTTTTGGCATTTCCATTGTGCGACCACACATGTGACATAATAATTTACCAAGTCTTTTATGATAAGTCATACCCACAGAACAATCAGGACACTGTGCAACAAAGCCACATTTTTTACACTGAACAATTGGGGCAAAACCACGACGATTTATAAACAGCATAACCTGTTGTCCGGCTGAAATAGTTTCACCAATTGCATCACACAACGGTTCTGATAAATTGCCGGCGACACTTTCCGAATTCACCGTATATTCGGTTGGTCGGTTCTCACGCAAATCAATTGTTGAAATTGTTGGTAATTGTGCACCACCAAAACGCGATGTCAATTTCAACTGTTTGTATTTACCAAGCGCAACATTTTGCAGGGTTTCTTCGGATGGGGTTGCGGATGCCAATACTATCGGGAATTTAGAAATCTTGGCACGCAGAACCGCCATATCGCGCGCATGATAATTTCCCATATCTTCCTGTTTATATGAAGTATCGTGTTCTTCGTCCACAACGATTAAACCTAAATTTTGCCATGGCAAAAACAACGCACTGCGCGTTCCGACAACAATACGAATTTTTCCATTTGCAACACCACGCCAAATTTCACGCCGGCGAGCCGCGGTTAAATTACTGTGCCACACAACAGGATTCGCACCAAAGCGCGATTTAAACCTATTCATAAATTGCGCAGTCAATGCAATTTCAGGCATCATCAACAAAACTGATTTACCATTGTTATATGCACGCAACACAGAATCAAAATAAACCTGGGTCTTGCCGGAACCCGTTATGCCGTCCAACAAATACGCCGAAAAACCACCAGATTTCAATGCATTTGCAATTTCGTTCGCGGCATTTTGTTGTTCGGTATTTAATTTAACATTACCCGTATCAAAATATTTATAAACAAATTCATCAGCATTTTTTTCACGCAAGCAAACAGGAACCAAAGTTCCGTTTTTTATCATTGTATTTATAACGCTTGACGAAACATGCGCGATATTTTTTATGTCGGGCACTGACATCACATCGTTATCATTGGATGAAAATGCATCTGCAACCATCTGACGATTATCAGTCATGCGAACATGTGCATCAAAATTAAAGTTGAATAATTGTTCTGCGCGCGGTGGCAAAAAAGCATCAGGGACATTAACAATCAAACGCAATACCGCACCCGGTGCCATTAGTGTCCATTCAGCCATACGATAAATCCAACTTAAATCATCAGGCGATAAACCGCACGCATAAACCTCTATAACATTTTTGATTTTGTTTTCATCCAGGCCACTATCACCCACACCAACAATCACGCCAATATATTTGCGATTCATGACGGTGACCGCAACAAATTGACCAAGGCGCGCATCACTATTCAGGCGGTAATCATAACCACTATTTACTACATTTGGTATTAAAACTTTGACAATGGTTCCTGCGCTAAACATAAGCAAACCATAAACATTTTATGTAAAATTTTCAACAATTTAATATATCTGAATCTGATGGTAAATTGTCAATTACATAATCAGCAGAGAACTGTGTCCTGAACCAAGTTCTTTGCCGTTTTGCATATTGGTTTGTTTTTACAATCCAATTTTTTATACATTCATCAAAACTTATTTTGCCAGAAATATAATCAACTATTTGCACCGCGCCAATTGCACGTTCAGGATTCCAATTTGACGCAATGATATTTTCAGCCTCTTGTAATGCGCCCTGCTCAATCATTTTTGGAATGCGCTCTGCAATACGATTATGCAAAACATCCAATGGCGGATTTATTAAAATCTTGGTCGCATTCGGCGCAACCATACCAACACGTGGCAGGTTTTGAAATTCAGTAATATGTTTTCCTGTTTCAAAGAATACTTCCAGTGCGCGCGCAACACGTTGCGGGTCAGTTGCCTTAAAATCATCTGGCAACATTGCACGGGCGGATATAATATCAGACGCAACCAAATCACGCGCACGCGCACGATTTTCATCGGACACATCTGGCATTTGTGAAATACCGTTTACCAGTGCGTTTATATAATACCCCGTTCCACCAACAAAAATTGGTGTTTTGTTTAACGAAATAGCCCTGTCATATTCTTGTTTTGCCAAATGCAAATAATCAACAACACTAATTTGTTCGTCTAACGATAAAATTGAAAACAAGCGATATTCTATACCATCTATTTCATCGGTAGTGTCGCGACCGACAAACGGACTCGCTGAAATGCTTTCAATACCCTTATAAATCTGGACACTATCGCAATTTATAATTATGCCGTTTTTTTGTAGCGCTAAACGATGGGCAAAATCAGATTTGCCAGATGCGGTCGGTCCAGTAATAATATAAGATTGTGTATGCATAATACGGATTATAAACCGCGCTGTCCCATTTGCAAGTATAATAAAATCGTGATAAAATAAGCGTATATAAATAAAGGATAGGAATATGTCAAAAGTAAAAGTTGCTATAAACGGCTTTGGTCGTATTGGTCGTATGGTATTGCGTGCCGCTTTGGAATCAGGTCGCAAAGATATTGAATTTGTTGCTATAAATGATTTGGCACCAATTGACCAAAATGCTTATTTATTACAGTATGATTCTGTGCACGATAAATTGCCAATGGATGTCAAAATTTCCGGCGAATATATTGTTGCAGGAAAACAGAAAATAAAATGTTTGGCTGAACGCGACCCATCAAAATTACCATGGAAAAAATTAGGGGTGGATGTTGTTATGGAATGTACGGGTCTATTCACATCTGCGGACAAGGCACGCGTGCATTTGACCGCCGGCGCAAAACGCGTACTGGTATCTGCACCATCGGTGGGCGCGGACGCAACAATTGTTTATGGTGTAAACCAAGATACCTTAAAAAAATCACATAAAATAATTTCAAACGCATCTTGCACAACGAATTGTTTGGCCCCGGTTGTAAAAATACTTGATGATGCTTTTGGTATTATTGACGGCTGGATGACAACGGTTCATTCATATACTGGCGATCAACAATTATTGGATAAAACACACAAGGATCCACGTCGTGCACGTGCCGCCGGATTGTCAATGATTCCAACCAGTACCGGCGCCGCCAAGGCAATTGGTTTGGTATTACCAAAACTGGACGGCAAATTGGACGGTATTGCGATTCGCGTTCCAACACCAGATGTTTCGGTTGTTGAATTGGTTGTAAATGTAGAAAAGAAAACAAACGCTGATGCGGTAAATAAAATTATGAAACGCGCACAGTCAGATATATTTGCGTATAATGACAAGCCACTTGTATCCATTGACTTTACGCACGATGCACACAGTTCTATTTTGGATGCTGCACAAACAAAAGTAATAGATGAGCACCTGATTCATGTGACGGCATGGTATGACAACGAATGGGGATTTTCAAACCGTATGTGTGACACCGCTGTCGCAATTGGAAAATTGATATAAAAAGAGGGATGTGTTCCCTCTTTTTTTATTGTCGTTCGTAAACATCAGCGCAGTATTTTTTACCGTCCGACATTACACATAAACCATGTTCGGTCCGTTTGCCCAATGGCATATAAACAACATAATCTTTTACACGCAGAATCTTGGCACAATCGCTTAGTTGCGTTGATCCAATCGGTGAAAATGTCCCCGTCGGACATTTTGTGCAACTTTCATTCCCAGTATTTGGTTTATAGGTATTTGCGGGACACGATACACAAATATGATGTTGTGTTGTTTGGGTGTCGCCAACAACTGGTCCAGCGATAAATTCACCCGTACCATCATTTCCATAAAATTTATCCTCAACCATATCATACATACCAACCGCACCATCGGATATTCTTCGGACGGGGATAAAATCACGAACTTTAATACCATCTTCAAATTGTTGTATACGATAATAAATTGCTTGTCCCATTTTATCATATACACGACCAATTGTATTGATATAAGACTCTGATGAGTATGGATATCGAGCTACTGGTTTTGTAAACTGAATAGTATTTACACCATCAGTCAATGAACAATGCACCCCATCAGATTCCATATTTAAAACCAATCTTTTTCTTGTACCATCATAAGGCATATATTGAGTTGATGTACCACCTATTCTTATTCCATTTGAATCTAATAAAATAAAATTACCAGACCAATCTTGATAAAAAGAATAAACACCGCCACTTTTAATTTCTACTTCTACAATTGCTTTGAATGAAATACCAGCAGAAATACGGTAATTAAAATCAATCCACTGTGTTCCGGTGCTTTTTATATATTCCAATTCAACATATTCGGCGGGGTAATAACCAGCGGGGCAAGTATCTGTGGCGGATACAGATAATGGAAACAGCATACAAAATACGCATAAAAAGCGCCGCAAAATTACCCCCCATTGGTTATAAAAAAATCACCTAAATAAAATTTAGGTGGTTGGGGTTTAAGAACAATTGTAGTGAATTGCGTGCATTATTCTTTATATTCTGCACACCCCAACCAATTGGCTGAGGTATTTTTCGTCTTTTTATTGACGCACTACAAAGGGTTCTTAAGCCCAACAACAGAACACCTGTTGTCATTTCAGAGTGTAGCAAAATATATTTTCGGTGCGCAATAAAAAAATCGGTTTTGTTATTTCTTGTAAAAAAGTTCAACAAATTGTCTGATTGTTGTGTGCGTTGCAACCAATACTTTGGCTATTGTTTCGGTGGAAAGCCACCGCGGTTGCCCCAATGGCGAAAACCGTTTACTTTTGTTAAATACTGTCGCGTCCAGACCACTCAATCGCGCAAGTCCAGAACATGTTATATTTTTTGATTCTGCCAATTTATCTATGGCGTGCCATACTTTTTCATGCAACATATGTTCATCCTTTTGTGTGTATTTGCATTATAGTCATTTATTCTCACAACTAAAATCATATCTAGTATAAGTTGATATAAACACTTATTTTACGAGCAAATTTACAAAAAGTGTTTTTACATACGAATCGCCAAAATGTTCAAATATGAAATGAAAACATCTGTTTTTTGTGATATACTATTGTAAAAAGGATGGAAATATGAAAGTCGCAATAATTGGTATTGGAACGGTTGGTTCTGCGGTTGCAACCGCGGTGAAATCTACGGGGTTAATTAACGAAATTGTTTTATTTGATCGTGACGGTGTTCGCGCACGTGCCGCCGCCGAAGATTTGGGTCACGCATCTGCATTTGATCGCGATGTTAAAATTTCCGCGGTCAGTAATTATCGCGGAATACGCGGTTCTGATATTGTTATTATATCGGCCGGTGCAAATCAAAAACCGGGACAACCACGTTCAGAACTGGTCACCGCCAACGCAAATGTTATTTCTGATATTGTTCCGCGCGTTATGGCAAATGTTGATTCTAAAAAAGTTATCTTGGTTATTGTGACAAATCCGTTGGATGCGATGGTTATGCTGGCACAAAAGTTGTCTGGTCTGCCGGCTAGTCGCGTTATTGGAACGGGAACAATGCTTGATTCGGCGCGGTTGCGGACTTTACTCGCACGGCATTTTGATGTATCAACACAATCGGTAAACGCGTATGTGTTGGGGGAACATGGTGATTCAAGTATGATAAATTGGTCATCTGCAACAATCGGTTCGTTGGCATTAAATGATTTTGCAAAACAAACAAAAACGCCGTTAACCCAGGCCGCAAAAAATACTATTTTACACCGCGTTCATCGGGCGGCATACGAAATTATTCAGGGACGTGGTGCAACATGGGACGGTATTGCCGCCGCAGTTTCTGATTTGATGCGTTGCATTATAAATGACGAACATAAAATTTTAACAGTTAGTATTGTTGAAAAAAATATCGCTATATCTTTACCGCGTATCGTTTCATCAAATGGTATTGTTGCAACACTGATGCCAAAAATGACATCTGATGAATCCTCTAGCTTACGCGAAAGTTCACGCATTATTAAACGCAATTTTAAGATAATAGATAGACCGATAGAATAGTAATTCAATCTTATAACTATTCGCAAATAATGTTATATAATTTATTCTATAACAAAGGGTGGATTATATGGCATACCAAATTCAATATACTATATATCCAGACGGACTGGGCTTTGTCGCCGAAGTATATGGACAACATATCGGCGAAATAACCTTTGCGAAAACAGGTACGAATAAAATAATAATAGACCACACCGCTGTTATTGAAAATTATAGGCATCTGCAAATCGGGCTGAATTTACTTCGTTGCGTTGCAGATTTAGCACGCAATCAAAATAAAAAAATTATGCCACTTTGCCCTTTTGCACGCGCTATGTTCAACAGATATTCTGAATTTGACGATGTTAGATTGTCACATTAAAAAACTCTTGCACCAGATAACAATGATTTTTATAATATCTTTCTAAATAAGAAAAGGAGATATTATGAAAAAGTTTTCTGTACTTGGAATTGTCGCGGGTGTTGCATTTACTGGATTTGCGAATGCTGCTGATATAACTGTTTATTATATGCCAACATGTCCACATTGTCATCATGCACGCGATTTTATTTCAGACTATATCGCGTATGAATTTCCATCTATTTCTGTGACAGAAATCAATGTTTCCAAAAGGGATAACCAGGCAGGCTTTTTAACAGCGTTAACAAAATGTGGTTATACAACCGGTGGTGTTCCAGTGATGATAATCGGCGAAAAATGTTTCCAAGGTTATGCTGATTCTATGCAATCTGAATTACGTGATGCGGTTGCCGCTGATTTATCAGACGCTGATAAAGAAAGCGCAAAAAAAGTTCAAGATGAAATGAAAAAAGACGCCAAGGAATTTCGTAAAAACAATAAATCAGCAGAAATTATCAACGATGAAGGCTCAAAAAAAAACTAAATAGTATTTGGTTTGTTTTGGGCGGTATATTGTTAATTGCTGGAATTGCAATCGTTTCTGCATCAAAGAAAAAATAATCGGGTGGTGAAATATGTTTGACTTAACGATTTTAGATTATATTTACATTGGTATTATATTGTTATCTACTGTATGGGCAACAATTCGTGGTGGTGTTTACGAAACCATCGCAACACTCGCGTGGGTTGTTGCGGCGGTGGCTGCACGATTTGCCTCCCCCTGGTTGGATACATTATTACAGTCGTGGTTTAAATTATCTGAATCGACTGTTGGGACAACTGTTGCATCTTATTTTATAGTATTCTTTATAATACTTATTTTAACGAGTTTTATAAACCAACGCCTGCGCGAAAAAATTCAACGCAGCATTTTAAATGTCACAGATAAAACATTGGGGGTTATTTTTGGTATCGTTCGTGGTATCCTTGTTATGGGTGTTATTTATTGGTGTGCGTTGTGGTATTATTCTGATACACCAACTACACCAAACTGGCTCACAAACGCGCGTACACGCCCAATTATGCAAATGACCGCCGTAAAGTTAGATGATTGGTTTATACCGGGCGATGAAAGTAAACTGTTACAACGTGATGTTGCAGGTACCAAGGAAGCAATAGAAATTTATCAAAACTTGATAAATCCTGCTATACACAATACGGATGACAAACAAACAAATGAAGATTCTGATACTGGATATAAAACATCTGAACGTGACGCTTTGGAAAATCAGTTATTACAAATAGAAACTGCAGCTGCCGCACAGGAAGCATTCGAAGCAGAACAAGAACAATAAAAAAACAAATTAAAAAAACAGCACCAAATTGGTGCTGTTTTTTTAATATGACTTTGCAACAAATACATAACTTGGATCTTTATCATCCAAACAACGACGTGATATTTTATACTTTTCAATCAAGCCATCAAATTCATCATTTGTTGTCTGTTCGTATTTAATACGGAAAAATCCAATTGTCCCCTTATCTAATTCTTGTTCTAGTTCTGATAAGGAATCAACATTATGCATCATCTTTGCATTGCGTTCCTGGGCCGCGTGCAACATTTCAGTCTGCATATCTGATAACATAGTGTTCACAGATGAAAGCAATTCAGAAACCGCTATTGTGCGTTTAGAATCTTTGCCTAAATCACGACGCGTAATTGTGACAGAATCTGATTCCATTTCACGCGCACCAATTTCAACACGTAATGGCACGCCACGTTTAATCCATTTCCACATTTTATCCGGTGCACGCATATCAGATGTATCAACCAATACACGAATACCCAAACCACACAATTGTTCACCTAATTTTTCAGCATAATCATTCAATGCATCTGAATTTTCATCACGAACAATTGGAATAATCACAATTTGATAAGGTGCAATTGCCGGTGGTAAAATCAAACCATCATCATCAGAATGTGTCATAAACAAACCACCCATCATACGTGTTGATGTTCCCCAACTGGTTGTCCATGCGTGTTGTAATTTCCCATCTGTTCCTAAAAATTGAATATTAAATGATTTGGAAAAATGCTGACCTAAATCATGTGATGTTCCAGCCTGCAGAGCCTTACCATCCTGCATAATTTGTTCTGTGGTATATGTATGATCCGCTCCGGCAAATCTTTCCTCTGGCGTTTTTTCACCCATAATTACAGGTATCGCCAAAATCTGTTCCATGTAATCAGCATATAATTTGTGCATCTTGCGCGCATCAGCGTTTGCTTCTTCGTGCGTAGCAAAAACATTATGCCCTTCTTGCCAATTAAATTCAGCAGTACGCAAGAACAATCTTGGACGCATTTCCCAGCGCATAACATTTACCCACTGATTCAATTTCATTGGCAAATCACGCCACGATTGAACCCAACGCGACATCGCATCACCAATTATAGTTTCTGATGTTGGACGAATAACATATGGGTCTGTTAATTCTGAATCTGGATCTGGTTGTAATTTACCATCTATCATTTTTAATCTGTGGTGTGTAACAACAGCACATTCCTTGGCAAAGCCAGCAACGTGTTCTGCTTCACGCGTAAAAAAATCCACAGGTATCAGCAATGGGAAATTTGCGTTCAAAACGCCACACGCTTTAATTCTTTTATCCATTTCATCACGCATCAGTTCCCAAATTGCCCAACCATACGGTTTAATCGTCATACAACCACGTACAGGTGAATTTTCTGCTAAATCAGCGGCAACAATTAAATTCTGATACCATTCATTAAAATTTTCTGCACGCGTTGGTGTAATTGCTGTTTTCATTTTTACTTCTCTTTATATTTTTTGTTTTTTAATTCCATATATTTATCTGAAACAATTTCATGCAGTTTCAATGCAATTTCTTTTCTATCAACATTACCCAAACGGGGCACAGGCAATACAGTTATATCAACCAAGAAACCACCCAAAACCATAATGTGAAAAATCTGACCAAATGCACTGCGTTCACGTTCACATAATGGTCCCATATCTTGTTTTGCATTATCAAAATAAGCGAAATGATTTGCCATATCTGTATCACTTATTACATTTCCGTTACGATATCGATAATTCATAACAACAGGTTGAATTGTTAAATCTTTGTTATCTTCTACTATATTAAACAGAGTGCTTTTAAAAGTTTTTACATAAGCGCCGTTTGTTGTTGTTCCTTCTGGAAATAAAAACATTGGATAATGTGCATTTTGCATTTGTTTTTGAACAACCGATAAAGCATCCATCGCGTGTGATGGACGACGGTCCACAAATATAACACCAAACTTTTTAGCAATCCAACCAACCAAAGGATAATGTGCTATATCAGCCTTGCCAAAAAATGACGCCCCAAAGGCAATCGGCATAGATATAAATTCAAATACCGATATATGATTACAAACACATAACAACGGACGCGCATCAGATAATTTACCATTTACACGGACACGAACCCCAGCCCAAAAAGCAGCAATTGCCATAAATACACGCATATATTTAACAGACAACCTGCCTGTTGGAATAATAAATATGATTGGTAATTGCGCAATAACCATCAACCAAAATAAAACGAATTTTATTACTGCAAATAATGTATTAAAAAAGTTTTGTTTTCTTGGCATTATTTATCATCTTCGGATGGGTTGTCATTTACTAACTCTGCATCAGCAGCATCTTCGCGCAGCAAGAAATCAAACACAGAACGCATAGCCTTGAACGCGCCAGTCACCGGTGAAACCAATATCTTGGCCAACGTATGCAATGGACCGTCTTTGACATCCAAATGTTCAAATGCGTTTTCACTACCCGCGAAATGTTTTTGATATGCTTTATCAACATTCTTGGTCTGAACCATAACGAATACATCATATGTTCCAAACTGTTTATCAACAAACACACCACGACCAAATGTTGCCCCCAGACGCAAGTAACCCTTTATCAACGGGGTCATTTGTTTTTTAGCAACTTCTTCATCAACAAATGCACGTGGCAAAATATTCATCTGAGACATTTTTGGGTTTACCCCAGGCGCAAAATAAGTTGTATCCACAGTTGCACGCAAATGCAAAGGTGACAAATGATTATAATACAAATATGAAATAGCCTGGGCAGAATCCGCAGGATTTGTTCCAACCCACGATGGTACACCAAATAAAATTGCAATCTTGCGCTTTACAACATATTCACACAAACCAGCCCATAGCAGGCGCATAACCAAACCATTTTCACGATATTCTGCATTAACACAGGCACGTGACATTTCAGCAATATTGCCCTTTATCTTTTTTATTTTCGTAATATTAAATTCTGTTTCAGTAAAAAATCCGCCCATTTTTTCAGCAGCATTTCTATCAATAATGCGATAAGTTCCAACTATCTTGCCATTATGAAACACCGCCATATATTCAGCAAAAGTATCATACGCGTCATATTCTTCACGTAAATTTTTTTGTTCTTCGGTTGGAGACGCGTTTTCTTCTTCGCAAAAAACCTCGTACCGTAATTGACGCACCAATCTGCGTTCTTCTTTGTTGCGAGTTAAGCGAACTTCATAATCACGCACTTTAATAGCCATATCTTTACCTTTCTTATGTTATACAATATGGTAAAGGGTATCAGAGAAATAGCAGATTTTCAATTATTTTTTTAATTTATCTGCCAATGTAGCAATTGCTATTGCATACCAATTAGAATTATTCCATTTTTTTATTCTATAAAAATTTGGATATGTTAAATACGCGACATAGACAGGCTGTGCCTGGATATCCATATCAGGATTTATATCACCCTCTGATACATTATCAAAAGAATTCACATCACCAACCAAACCCGCCAACATATCACCATCTGGGATTGGGGTTCCATCCGGATTGAGAATACCCATATACGACCATTCAGCCAAAGTCTTTTTTGTTTTACCGTCAAGCAACGACACATCAAAACCAGCAGGCAATACAACACGACGAACAATGCGTTCATGTGGGTTCCACCCAAGTTTATTTAGATAATTACCAGCACTAAACATAGCGTCACCAACGCTATTTATAATATCAATACGACCATCATAATTCCCATCCACACCATATTGCGCCAATGTCGTCGGGATAAATTGAAAATGCCCCATTGCACCAGCCCAACTACCATAAATAGAACAAGCATCTAATTTATTTTTATCAGCGGTTTTCATAAGTGACAATAACTGGTCGCGAAAGAAAACCTCACGCCGACCATCATACATCAATGTAAGGAAAGAATCTGTTAATTTATATTTTGATTTTACTTCACCATAATTAGATTCCATACCCCAAAATGCTAACATAACATGTGGCTGAATACCAAACTTTTTTTCAACATTAGTTAACATTGTTGGATATTTTTTATACATCAAACGACCCTGACGAACGCGCTTATCTGAAACCGTCCGAGCCAAATAACCATCCAACGTCATCTTAAATTCAGCCTGGTGTCTATCATGTTTTATAACAGATGGTATAAAAGATGGTGATTTAGTCACAGAATCAATCACAGAAGAAGAAATTGCCATCGCACCTGCACGTGCACGCACATCATCCAACACAGCAGCCCATCTATCTATATCAAAAGCCCCTGTGTCAGCAAATGCACGACAACAAACTAAACTCAAAATAAAAGCGACAATATAGCGCCTATGACACAGCATATATGTTTGGCCCTTTATTAAAATGCAAAATTAAGCCCCAGATGCAATCCAAACGATTGCCATTTTGCTTTCTTCAAAGATTGAGGTATGTATTCAGTATGCGCATTCTGAACATCTATCTGTGGTACACCATCTTTATCAGTAATAATACTACCATTTTCGTCATATAACCAATCTACATATTCTGCAACATATAATTCACCAGGTATTTCACCAACATGAAAATAATTAGTATCAACCTTTAAAGATAAATGTAAACGATCAGACAATTTAAGCAGATATTCTAATTCAGCCTCGTACGAATAGGCGCCATTAGAACCTTCGTCCAAGAAACTCGGGTTCTGCTGCCAATCCGTACGATTTGGCCATGTTCCTTCGGATGAATATTTTGGCAAACCAAACTGAACATACAAGCGCACCTTGTCAGACCACGTCATTTGTTTTTCAACTTCTAGACCGACGTAAAAACCACTCCATGTTGTTTCGTAAATATGTGTTGTTCCACCGACAACTATTGGACCATCACCACCAATAATTACACATTCATTCGGTCCAACACCCCATGGAATATACCCCATTCCAGAGTCATAAGGCACCAATCCTCCACTCCATGACAAAGGAACAATACTAGAACTACCACCTGGAACTAAACCAATATCTTCAGGCGACATACAAACCTGGTAAAGTCCCATCTCAATTGCTTCATTTGTCATACCATATGGAACAGAATAATAATCTTTACCGTTACCAAACACATAAGTTCCGCCATTAGTCAACAAAGGAACATAGACCCCAGGATTCGGATAATAATGGTCCGACATTTCCAAGTTATGTTTAAATATTTCATACCCAATTGTTGGCGACAATTTCCAGCCACCGATATCCCAAACATGATGTGCAGACAAACCAAATTTTATATGATGACTTTTACCACTTTGATCACCCATAGAAATTGTGAATATTCCTTCTTCGGGATATGCCGCATCATAAGGTTTTAAGTCATAGTCCATTGACAAGCCACCACTTGTCATAGAACCATATGTATATTCACCAAATACATTTAAATCAAAACTACCGAGTGAAAAATTATGACTAAGTCCAGCAGTAAACTCATTAAAAACCATATCGTCCCATTCAAGAACAGAATTTACACCTGTTTCAAATTCAAAATCGGCAAAACGACGCGCATAACCACCATAAATCGTCGTCTTTTTTTCATCTTCAACCGGAACAGCAATACCATTTGGTGTCATTTGTCCAGTTTTTTGCACATAACTATTATTTTGAACGGGGACACGATAATTGTATGTACGACTACCCACAACCTGTTTTTGCCCAGAATTACCAACATAAGTTGTATATTTTGAACCATTCGCTGCATTTTTTTGATAATATGATGGCACACCCTCACCCGCAGCAAAAACCGTCAAAGGTGTCAAAAAACCGGCTAATAATAGATTTATTTTCTTTTTCATATTACCCTTCAACACGATTATATCACAAATCGATAAATAAAAGCAATTTGTAATTTGATTTTTTTAACATGACGTTTATGATTGTTCTCATGACACTAAAACACAACATTTATATTCATGTTCCGTTTTGTATTTCTAAGTGTAAATACTGTGCTTTTTTTTCAACTGCGAATATTTCACCAGATTGGGAAACATATTTATCTGAAATTATTTCTGAAATAAATTATTGGGGCAATAAATTAGACCACTGCGATGTGCCAACCATATTTTTTGGTGGCGGAACACCATCGCTTATGCCGGTTAATATTTTTTCAAAAATTATAAATCAAATTACGAAACAGTTTCATGTATTACCAAATTGCGAAATTACAATTGAATCTAACCCTGGAACAATAGACAACGCAAAACTTGCTGATTTTATTAGTGCTGGCATTACTAGATTATCTGTTGGCGTGCAATCTTTAGATGATGAAACATTAAAATTTATGGGGCGAATACACAATGTTAAAACCGCACTACAACTATTAGAAAACGCACAAAGATATAACATAAATTTAAGTGCAGATTTTATTTATGGCATACCCCACCAAACGACAGACGATGTAATAAAAATGTGTAAACAAATAAATTTGCTGGGACTAAACCATGTATCAATGTATGAACTAACCATAGAACCAACAACACCATTTGGAAAAATGAATTTAGAAATGCCATCAAATGATACTATGGCTGATATGTATATAGCTATAAGCAACAACTTAGATTTGCCACGATATGAGGTTTCTAATTATGCAATTCCGGGCAACGAATGTAAACACAACCAAAACATTTGGGATGGTGACGCATATATTGGTATTGGTCGTGGTGCAGCCGGCAGAATAAACATAGACAATATTTGGTACGAACAGATGGGTGCAAACCAAAAATTTGAAAAAATAGACGATAAAACTCGTGCCATTGAATGCGTTATTACCGGACTGCGCACGAAACACGGTGTTTTACTCACACAAAATGTGCGTGATATAATTTCTATGGACTTTATAAAACAAAATCCTTATCTTATAACCATTAGAAACGACAGATTGTCTTTAACAGATAATGGTATTTTGATGCTAGATAATTTGTTATTAAATTTGGTGAAGTAAAAATGGAACACAAAATATTAAACATAATCGCTGCGACATCTGTTGTTATTGCAACAATTGGTGCGACTATATTATTAAAGGGGAAAGATATGAACATTGGATTAGATATAAAGAATATGGATTTGACTGCTGTGGCGGGAAATGATTTCTACGATTATGCAACGGGCGGTTGGCGTGCAAACAATCCAATACCAGATGATTATGTTAGATATGGTTCTTTTGATGTATTAGGCAACACAAATTTAGAACGCGTTCGCAAAATTGCTGAATCCGATAAAGGCAAAATCGGTCAGTTATACAAAATTGCAATGGACGAAAAAAAATTGAATGCTGAAAAAACAACACCCGTAAAAAAATATATTGCTGAAATAGATGCAATAAATTCACGCGACCAAATTGCTACATATCTTGGCAAAGCACATGCTTTTATATCTGCATTTTGGGGTGATGGTGTTGCATTGGACGAAATGGATAGTGAACATTACCTGTATAACATTGGTCAATCTGGTACTGGTCTATCACGTGATTATTATTTTGATACGGATGAAAAATCTGTGGAGGTTCGCAAAAAATATCGTGAATACATCACAAAACAAATGGCTAATTTTGGAATAAATGTTGATACAGAAAAATTATATGCTATCGAAGAACGTATGGCAAAATCATTTTACCCAAAAGAAAAATTGCGCGATCCACATGCAAATTATCACAAAATGCCGATGACTCAGTTCAAGGCAGAATTTCCAAATTTTAATTGGAAAACATATTTTGCAGCACGTAAAATAAATCCAGAATATATAAATGTAAATCAACCAGAAGCAATTGCTGAATCTATTGCGATTATAAATGATACTGATTTAGATTTAATCAAGACATATTTGAAATATGTTGTTGTGAATTCTGCAACTGGTGTTTTAGATGACACAACGTACGACATTGCGTTTGACTTTTACAATCGTACATTATCCGGTCAAAACGAAAAGAAACCACGTTGGAAACGCGCGGTTGGTATGATTGATGCATCACTCGACGAAGAGGTTGGGCATTTATATGTTGAAAAGTATTTTTCACCCCAGGCCAAAGAACGCATGCAAAATCTGGTAAAAAATTTACAATCTGCATTGGGTATGCGTATTCAGAATTTATCATGGATGTCGGATGAAACCAAAGAACAAGCACTTGAAAAATTAAACACTTTCCATGCGAAAATTGGATACCCTGACAAATGGCGTGATTATTCAAAACTGGTTATCAAAAACGATTCGCTTTTTGAAAACATGATGCGTGTTGATGAATTCGAAGACAGATTTTGGCTTGATAAAATTGGTGAAATCAAAGACCCGACAATTTGGTATATGAACGCACACGAAGTAAACGCGTATTATGATCCGTCAACAAATGAAATTTGTTTTCCTGCGGGAATTTTGCAGTATCCATTTTTTGATATGGATGCAGATGATGCGTTTAATTATGGTGCGATTGGCTCTGTGATTGGGCATGAAATGACACATGGTTTTGACGACCAAGGACGCCAATTTGATAAAAGCGGAAATATGCGTGATTGGTGGACAAAATCAGATGCTGATAATTTTACAGAACGTGCAAATGTTATGCGTGATTTCTTTAATAATATTTTGGTTGCCCCAAAAACACATGCGAATGGTGAATTTACATTAGGTGAAAATTTGGCTGATTATGGTGGTGTGACAGTTGCATATACAGCATACAAACATTTTGGGAAAGATTCAGATACAGAAAATAATTTAACACCAGACCAACGGTTTTTTATCGCATACGCAATGACCGAAGCAGGCAATATTCGTGATTCAGAAATTTTACGCAGGACAAAAACCGATCCACATTCTTTATCGCGTTGGCGCGTAAATGGAATTTTACCACATATTGATGCATGGTATGATGCGTTTAGCGTGACAGAAAAAAACACATTGTATGTTGCACCAGAAAAACGTGTAAAAATATGGTAATAAAAAACGCCAATTCGGCGTTTTTTTTATTTTTCTAAATTTTGTAGTTCATGCAAAATTTTTTCGCGTTCTTTATAAGCTTCATGTGCTAAAACTTGTGCTTCTTGAACATCCTGTTCGTATTCACGTCTTTCATTTCTAAAACTGCAATTTTCCAGTGCCTCTCTTTCTGCTTTTAATCTTGCATTCGCTTCTTGGATTCTGATTTCGGCCTGTTTTAATTTTTTCTGTAAATCTTGTTTATTCCATTCTATTTGGTCAAAAATGGTTGCACTTGTATTAATTTTTTGAGTCATATAATCACCCTTTCATTTAGCAACGCGCGCACGAAATTCAGCCGATGGGCGAAATGTTGCCACACGACGTGCAGAAATTACCGCAGGCGCGCCAGTTTTTGGGTTGCGTCCAATACGCGCAGATTTTGTTAATATTTTAAAAGTACCAAGTCCTGCGAACTTAACCTCTTCATCACGGATTAAAGCCTCACCAATTTCGGCAAACACAAGGTCGACTAATTTATATGCATCAGCCATAGTCAAACCAAAACGTTCACGCAAACGGTTTGCAAAATCATTTCTTGTCACTGTTGCCATATCATATTCCTTTATAAGATGATTATAGCGAACACGAGCTAA
This sequence comes from Candidatus Enterousia sp., assembly GCA_045616625.1. Classification (GTDB taxonomy): domain Bacteria; phylum Pseudomonadota; class Alphaproteobacteria; order Rs-D84; family Rs-D84; genus Enterousia. The sequence goes on along the minus strand of JAZLHA010000005.1, from coordinate 39,648 downwards.
AAAATCAACAAATTTACTTTTTATCTGCGTTTTATTATTTCACGTTCAATAAAAGAGTTTAAAGTTCTTTTATCTATATCCATTATTTTGCAAATTTGATTTCTGCTAATTCCACAAGAAAGCATAACTTTTATTTTTTCGCGGTTTTTATCCAATTTTAATTTTTTTGATTTTGCACCATGTGGCCGTCCGAGTTTTATTCCAGCCGCTTTTAAACGTGCTAAACTTTCACGCACGCGTGCCTGGAGCAAACCTTTGGATAATTCTGCAGTTAGCCCAAATGCGAAAGCCAATACTTTTGATTGAATATCAGACCCCAATCTAAAATTTTCCTTTAAAGTCCAGACCTGACACCCCTTTTCCATACACGTTTGCAAAATTGACATAACCTCTAATAAACTGCGACCTAAACGCGATATTTCGGTTGTAATTAAAATATCACCAGATTTCAATTTTTTTAATAATCCTCCCAATTTACGTTCTGATAATTTACGACTACTTGAAATTTTTTCTTCTATCCAAACATCTATTTTTATATCATTTTTATGCGCAAATTGTTCTATAACAAAGTGCTGATTTTCTTCATGTTGATGTGTTGTTGATACACGACAATACCCATAAATCATACTTTATCTCCTTAATTATAGTTAAAAAAATTTGTAATTTTTTTATATTTAGAAAAAATAAAAAAGGCACAAAAATGCCCCTTTCTTAAAAGTCATTATATCATAAAAACCCTTTAAATTCAAGCAATTCATATTTTCTATGGTGGTGCATAAAAAACCTAGGTTTAATGTCAACCAATATTTTTACTTTTTTTGTTTTTTATAAAACCTGTTATTTTACCCAGATTTCTAAGAACTACGACGATTTTTTGTAATTTTTTCAAAATGCCCGCAGGGGAGCACAAAAAAAACCTAGGTTTTTGTATCATTCGTTTCAACAAGAGGGATGTGAAATTTCATAACCTTCTTTGGTTAACCAAAAATAAAAGGGAAAAAAATGAAAGTAAAAAATATTGTTTTCTGTGGTGCAATGGCATCTATCTTGATGATGGGCACTGCAGGTGCTGCAACAACAGACGTAACTTTTGCTGGTAAGTTTTCAAGAGCAACTGATACAGAAGAAACGGGAAAAACAGGTGATGTAAATTCTCCTATAGCAGAACCAACCAAATCTGATGTTGCTTACAATTATACAAATCCAAATGGTGACGAAGTCGCTTTGGATTCAGAAGGGACAGATAATATAGTTCAATCTGATTATAAAGGCGAAAGCTCTGCTACAGTTGAACCAGACGAAAATGGTATTAGTGTAAAAAATACTGAATTAATTGCTGGTATGAAAATGGAGGCATCAAACTATCAATATATACTTGGAGAAGGTGAAGATGCAAAAACATTTGAGTTAAAATTAAATGAAGCAGGAACAGGTGTTGTTGCAAATAATCAATTTACAGAAACAGTAGATTTATTGCCAGACGAACATGATGAGGCTATTTCTGTAACAAAATCTTCTATTGTTGCTACAAACGGTGATGCAGAAGAGTTCATTCCGGATATGTTTGTTATAACAAATAGCGGACAAGAATACTCATTGAAAGATCAAGATGGTGAAATCATTTTAGTCAAGAAAGGAACAAATGAACAAATTACACCTACTGGCGATTTAGTTTCTTTATTTGAAGAAGCAAAAGGTTATTATAACGATGCTGTATCCTTGGTAGAAAACGCAAAAGACCATACAGGAGATTTAGTTGCAGAAGAACTAGACATAGCATCAGCTGCCTTTAATGTATATACGACAGATCAAAACACATTGGGCAACCTGAACGATAAATGGCAATCATTAGTTGATGCAAAACAATCCTTTGAAAATGACTATAGAGACTTTGAATCATCAAATATTGCACTAGATGTATATAATGCGCCAATCTTAGACACTATTGATAACGAAGCAGATAGCAGAATAGAACTTGCTTTAGGCGAAGGTGGTGCAATCAAAACAGCTATTGATACAGGTGACGCTATGACTTTGGTATCTGCAAATTCTTATACTGATTTGCAAATTGCAGGTGAAGCAGAAACACGCGCAGCCGAAGATGCTAAATTACGTTCTGCAATTGATGCAACCCGTAACGATATTGCTGCGTTGGATTCTAAGGTTAACGACTTAGATGAAAACCTATCTGCTGGTATCGCAAGTTCTGTTGCTTTATCCGCTGTTGAAGTTTCCAATGTAAAGAAAGGCGAAATGTCTGTCGGTGGTGGTTACGGCAACTACAACTCTAAATCAGCAATGGCATTGGGTGCAGCTATGGGTATTACCGATAACTGGTCCGCTAATGCTGGTGTTGGTTTTGGATTCGGCAAAGGCACAAAAGCGTCTTTCCGTATTGGAACAAATTACAAGTTTAAATTGTTCTAAAAACTCTCTAAAGTTGTTGTTAAAGCACGATACCCAGGAATTTATTTCCTGGGTATTGTTTATTGCAAAACATTTTTTTTAATATATTATTTATATTACCTGTCCCCATAGTTCAACTGGATAGAATAGGGGTTTCCTAAACCCTTGATGCAGGTTCGATTCCTACTGGGGATACCAATAAATTATCCAATGCGGATGTATTGGATAATTTATTCCCAGTTGGAAGCGAACCGATAAAGTGCACTATTTCGGGCACGACAGGTTCGACACGATAGTTGGGGCGAACAAGCAATGCGCAGTTCGCACCTTACGTGTGGAAAGGGGCCCATTGCAAACAGCAATGGGAATTACAATCCACTGGGGATACCAATAAATTATACAAAGGACAAACTATGAAAAACAAAGCTATTAAAATCGGAATTATCGCATCTGTGTTACCACACCTATTCTGTTGTGTGTTACCTATTGTTTTATCAATAATCAGTTTGTTTGCCCCTGAATTCGCACATAGTGGTCATTTTATCCCCGAATGGATTGAACCATGGATTTTCGTATTTTCAGCGTTGATGCTCGGGTTTTCTTGGACTTTGGTTGTTCGTGATTGCAAATGCAAGTGTGCGCATTGTCATGGAAATGAAAACCACAAAACCCAAAAAATTATTTTGACTGCGATAACGATACTTTTTGTTGTTAGTATTGCCCTGCACATATTTGCACATCATTAAACAAATTTTTCGTTTGTTTTTACACTCAAAATGTGATAAAATTAACATAACAAGAGAGTGGAGATACACATGAAAAGGTTGTTCGTTGTTATTGGCAGTCTGTTGGTTTTGCCCGCATTTGCAGAGGTTTTGCCACAATACTTGCCCGACAATTCTATTGAGTTTGATGATGAATTTGTTGTTGTTCCAGAGGAAACAGAACAGGCGGTTGAACCTGTTGCTGAACAAACCGCGTCAACACCAAATGCAAAACCTACAAACACAGTCCAGAATAAATCTGCACGAACAACAGCAACTGCGCGTGGACGCACAACCAGGGGGGGCGCCACACAAGCGAGCACACGCGGAACAGCCACACGTACAAACTCTGTTTCAGGTCGTTCTAATATTTCCCCACGTAATAGTGTGGTCACCTCTCGTAACACAAATACTCAACGTGCTGTAACAGCACGTGCAGCGACCCTTCGTGGTTCTGGTAGCACTCTATATAATCCAAACGCACGTGTAAGCACACGTAGTTCTGCCATGTCATTTCGTAGTAGTAACAATATTGGTATTTCGACACCCACAACACAAACAAATTCTGCAAATGAATTGGATCAGTTGGCCGAAATGACCGATTATTGCAAAGCACAATATGCGGCATGTATGGATAATTACTGCAATGTATTAGATGATAATGAAGGTCGTTGTTCTTGTTCTGCAAATATTGCCAACTATGCAAAAACAGAAGAAGCCTTAAATGAAGCAACTGAGTCTTTACAGGATGTTGCACAACAAATTCAATATATTGGTCTAAATGCCGAAGATATAGATACTCTATTCACAGAAACAGAAGCAGAAGCAAAATTATCAACGTCATCTGATTCAACACAATTAAAAACTGATTTGGATAAAATTAAACGCATGATTGTAGACGTAAAGTCTGGCACAGCCTCTTCTTCGACATCTACGGGTTCTTTGAATATGGATTTGTCTGGATTGTTAGATTTCTCGTTTGACAATACCGGTTTTGATTTGTCTTCATTTATGGCAACAACAAATACAGCCAATACGTCCAGTATTTCTAATCAACGTGGTGCAAATCTTTATAAAACAGCCGCTGCACGTTGTAAAGCGTCGGTATTAAATTCTTGCAGTGCCCAGGGTGTTGACCCATCTATTATTACAAACGCATACGACCTGCAGATAGACAAAGCATGTATGGCTTACGAACGTAATTTGAAAGACGCAAACACTCAAATGGAATCAACAGTACGTAATGCAAAATCTGTATTACAAAAGGCACGTTTGATGGTTGCACAAAACAAGAACCAGTATGATTTGCGCGGATGCGTGGAGGCTTTGGATTCTTGTATGCGTTCTGATTTCGTTTGCGGTTCTGATTACGAAGGATGTTTAGACCCAACAGGTAAATATATCGTAAACGGCGAAATTGTTATCGGTTCCGAGCCGATGGAAAAAGAAAATTCAAAAGAGAGTGGTTTATATGCGACTTGGAATTTTGATGACCATTATGCTTGGGGTAATACACCAGAAGATACTTTGGCGGAATACATAAACAACACTATGCCAACTGGCCCAAACAATCCGATAAACAAAACATCAGATAGTATGTCAGAATTCTTGCAATACAAGATTGGTTATCACAACAATACTGACAACAGAAACTATGGCATGTGCATATCTGTATTGAATCAGTGCCAGAATTATACTTATAAAAAGGCAACAGGTAGTCAGACGGCACAGTATCTGCCAAACAATATGGTTATAACTGAATACCTGAACCGTATTATGCCACAAATTAAAGCGTCCCAGGATACTATATTGGCTGATTACGCCGAAGATTGTATCACAGACGTTCAATCATGTATGGCAACAAATTTACCTGCGGGTAATAATACAGATACAGGACGTCAAGTTGCTATAAACGCATGTCGTAAGTTAATTACCACATGTAAATCTGTTAATGAAATAGGTGATGCCGAAGGACTAACAGATTGGATTGATAAAATTTATCCAAAGTCTAGCACAGGAAGTAATTAAGAAACGCCCGTTTTAGGGCGTTTTTTTTGTTTCTATTCCTATTTGTAAAAAAATTTTAATTTTTTTTTATTTTTTTCTTGACCCCCGATTCGTTTTTGTTCTAAGATATTTGTATAGACAAGGAGAAAAGTTTTAATTTTGTTAAAAATCCCTGAAAACCGGCGATTTTTAATAAAAAAACAGTTAACAAACAAAAGGTTTTTATGTGATTTTGTAAATACGCATGTAAATACAAAAACATTAAAATCTTTTACAACAATACCGAAAGGGGGGAATACAAATGCAAAAAAATATTAAAGACATTATGATTGCCTTGGACCAAGTTCTGACCACAACCGTTTGGGTTAATCAGGACCGTCAAATCGTTTCATTAAGTGACGAATTACATATCGGAAATAATAATGCACCACGTTCTATCGAAGATTTGCCACGTGCATCGTTGATTGGTGCCTATGTTTCATTGCAAATTCGTACCGACAATTTTGATACCGCCGCTGAAACTTTGGATACCAAAGATTTGGCATTACAGGTAAAAAGCATGGTATTTGTAGAGGCTAAAAAGATATTAGATGCTGACAACATAACCACAAAATCTAAAACAGTTATGGCCGCATAAAAAGTTTCCAGTCTATCTGGAAGGAGGGGAAAGTCGCCGTGAGTAATCACGGCGATTTCTAATATAAAACGCGCCGTCAGCGCGTTTTATATTATTTATCATGATGGAAACAACCACATGGTAATAATTTTTTTTCTTCTTTTTTAATAGCCTTTTTTACTTTTGTTTCGGCTGTTTTGATTTTATTACATTCTTTTTTCATATGCATACTCCTTTGGTGTTTATGCACAATAAATTATAATTGAATATAATAAAGGTTCTATCTGTATGAATACCTATTCTGTGACAGACTGTAATTCAGAACGGATTTGTGCCAAAGATGATGCACGTGCCGCAATAATATCGTTCAAATTCGCCAACGACAAATCAGATGCAAATTTAATCGCATTTGCAAATGCCAACGCATCACTATTACCGTGGGTTTTTACCGAAAATCCCTTTAACCCCAAAAATGTTGCACCAGCATAAGAGCGTGGATCAATTTTATGTTTTAGGCGCTTAAAGACATGAACCAAGAAAAACGCACCGATCACAGCCAGCAAAGATTGTTTTAAATTCGCCTTTAGAACGCGTGTTATCAGTTTTGCGGTACCCTCAACCGTCTTTAACATAACATTACCTGTAAAGCCATCTGTGACAACAACCTGGACCACACCGGCAGTCACATCGTTTCCTTCAACAAATCCGATATAGTCATAAGGTAAAACATCATGATATTTTGTAAGTAAATCGTTTAACTGCATTAATGCTTCTTTACCCTTGGTGCTTTCTTCACCAATATTTAAAATACCAACCTTGGGCTTTGACATATGGCCTATAACCTCAGCATACACACTGCCCAAAATTGCAAAGTCAAATAAGTTTTCAGCACTACATTGAACATTTGCACCCAAATCTAGGCCAACAACACGACTATCACCCAAACCAGACGGTAACATTGTTGTAATTGCAGGACGCGAAATACCATCAATTGTTTTTAATGCCAATTTTGATAAAGACATCAAAACACCAGTATTACCCGCACTAATAACCGCAGAAGAATTACCAGCCCTAACATCGTCAATCGCCATATACATAGATGTATTTTGAGCATGACGAATTACATCACGTATCTTATCTGTTCCCTTTATAACATCAGGGGCGTCAATAACAACACAATTTCGCATTACGCGCGGATATTTAGCAAGAAGTTTTCCGAGTTTTTTTGCATCACCAAAAAGACGAAAGAAAACCTTGTCTTCGCCATTTTGATACAAATACTGATTCATTCCGCCTAAAACAGCCACCGGGCCGTTATCACCACCAAATGCGTCTATTGCGATAATTTTCTTTTCTGTGGTTGTCATATCTAATCTAAAAAACAGAAAGGCACTATTTTGTGCCCTGCTCTGTTATTATTCTATATGTTCTTATTTTGCACCACACGCAGGACAAACATGATGTGGACGTTTCTTTTCACCACATGATTTGCATACGCTGCATGGCATAACTGCGATTGCGTCATGAGAACGGCGTTGTGCGCTACGTGCTTTACTTGTTTTACTTCTTGGCGTTGCCATTTTTCTATCCTTTTATTTATAGCGTTTATATTTTATTCTATTATTCCTGATTTGCAAGTAAATTTTATTCAGATATTACACGCGCCACGAACATTCCGTGATTATGCATCAGACCAATCACAGCATCATGATCATCCAAACCAAAATAAAATTTATAACCCTGACTTTCCAGTTCTTTTATAGTTGCTAATTTAAATTCAGCCGTTGTACCTGGATAATCATGTGCCTTACAAAACACACGTTTTTTTATATTTGGTAATAATCTATCCATGAACGCATCAACTTTTGTCTGGCCCATCGCCCAACGTCCAGTGATAAATACGATTGTAAAATCACGTCCAAGCGTTTCCAAGACACGTATCATATTTAGATTTGGTTCACCAAACCTATCATAGTTAGGCACAGCAAACTTTTTGCTTACCACACCATCAATATCACAAAAGATTGCAGGTATTTCAGTCATAGTAAAAATTTACCCGTGTCCCTAAAATTGGGGCACGGGTAAAAGCCCCCCTCGTGTTTTATTTTATATGTCCAACAACTGTTGTTGTTCGCCACCTTCGCGTGCAAGTTTTTCAGCACGTTCTTCTTCCTTGGCAATTTCGCGCACACGACGAACGTATGCACCTGTTCCCATTGGAATCAAACGACCAACAATCAAGTTTTCGTTAACACCAACTAATTTATCTGTTGAACCACTAATTGCGGCATCAACCAATACTTTCGTTGTTTGTTGGAACGAAGCGTTAGAAATAAATGAACGTGATGTCAATGAAGCACGTGTCAAACCAACCAAGACTTGTGAAGCCTCTGCTGGGCGACCACCATCATGAACAACGCGTGCGTTTTCTTCTTCGAAATCAACACGGTCAACAACCTGACCCATCAAGAATCCAGTATCACCAGGATTACCGATTTCAACACGACGTGTCATTTCACGAATCAAAATTTCAATATGTTTGTCGTTAATTGCCACACCCTGCAAGCGGTAAACTTGCTGAACTTGTTCAACCATAAATGTTGTAAGTGCCTTTTGACCCAAAATACGCAAAATATCCTGAGGTACAGGTTCACCGTCAACCAATTTATCAGCCTTGTGCACAACATCACCACTGCGCACCAACAAGTTTGTTCCCTTTGGCACCGCGTATTCAACTGGCGCTGTGCCGTCTGTTGGTTCAATACGAACGATGATTTTATTTTTAGCATCTTCAAGTTCAATTGTTCCGTCAACCTCTGCCAACAATGCCGGGTTAGATGGACGACGAACCTCCAACAATTCTTCTACACGTGGCAAGCCACCTGTAATATCGCTTGTCTTTTTGGTTTGCACAGGAATACGTGCCAAAATATCACCAGCTTTTACTGCATCACCATTATTTACATTCAATACAGAATATATTGGCAATAAGTATTCAGCAATTTTTTTGCCGCCCAGTGAAATTACCTGGCCCTTGTCATCAACCAATGTGACAGATGGATTCAACGCTTTCTTGGTATTTGTTTTCCAATTAACAACCTTGCGAGAAACGATACCGGTCATAGCATCTACTTCTTCCAAGAATGATACATTTTCAATCAAATCATTAAAGCATACTGTTCCGTCTTTTTCAGCGATAATTGTATTAGAATATGGATCCCATTCTGCAACCTTATCACCCTTGGCCACTTTGTCGCCTTCGCTTACAATCAACATAGATGCGTATGGTAACGCCATGCTGAACAATGTTTCGCCCTTGTTGCCAACAACAGATATTTCACCGTTACGTGACAAAACGATAACACGACCAGCAGAATTTTTAATTGTATTCACACCATTAAATTTGATTGTACCTGAAACAGGAACTTCTATAAAGTGACTTTCAGATCCACCCTCAGCAATACCACCAATGTGGAAGGTACGCAAAGTCAACTGTGTTCCTGGTTCACCAATAGATTGACCTGCAACAACACCAACCGCTTCACCAACATGGACCAATGTTCCACGTGACAAATCCATACCATAACATTTTGCACACAAACCATTACTGCAACATGTCAAAACACTGCGGACATCAACACTTGGCAAACCAGATTCATTAATCTGTTTTGCGTGTGCCTTGTTAATTAAATCGCCCGCCTTTACAATGACTTCTTTGGTCACAGGATGAACGATATCATGTGCCGCGGTACGACCCAAAACAACATCACCCAACGCAACAGACAATGTTGAACCCTGGTATACAGGTTTCGCAGTAATAAATTCTGTTGTGCCACAATCATGTTCGGTAATAACAGTATTTTGTGCCAATTCAACCAAACGACGGGTTAGATAACCTGCCTCAGCTGTTTTCAACGCGGTATCCGACATACCTTTACGCGCACCGTGTGTTGACGTAAAGTATTCAGACATGGTTAAACCTTCTTTAAAGTTCGAAATAATAGGAACTTCAATAATAGAACCGTCTGGCTTCTGCATCATACCACGCATACCTGCTAACTGCTGAATCTGACCCTTGGAACCACGAGCCTTGGACACAGCCATCATATAGATAGAGTTCCATTTATCACCCTCTGTCTTACCCAGCGCAGCATAAGCCAAATCACCCAATTTATCTGTGGTTTTCTGCCACAAATCAATCAATTTATTATGACGTTCACCACTGGATAACAAACCACTTTGATATTGGTTTTCAATTTCTGATGCCTGTTTTTCAGTTTCTTTAATAATATCACCCTTTTCATCAGGAATAACGATATCATCAAATCCAATTGAAATACCACTGCGTGCAGCCTGTTCAAAACCAGTATTCTTTAACGCATCGGCCAACAATACCATCGCTTTATCGCCACAACGTTCATATGTTGTTGCAAGCAATGATTTTATTTCGCCAGATGGCATAACTTTATTAACCAAATCAAATGGCATATTGTCAGACTTTGGTAATAATTCGCCCAAAATCATACGACCAGCAGTTGTTTTGTAAGTTTTACCATTGACACGTGCAACAATCGGTGTATGCAAAGTAATTGTTTTATTTTGCAATGCCAATTGCACTTCGTCCATACCAGAAAAACGTGGTGATTTATCAGTATGTTCGCCGTTCATCAACGAAATATAGTAAATACCCAACACCATGTCCTGGGACAACACAGTCATAGGCTCACCATTTGCAGGTGACAAAATATTATTTGTTGATAACATCAATGTACGTGCTTCCAATTGTGCCTCTAATGAAATTGGCACATGAACAGACATCTGGTCACCATCAAAGTCGGCATTAAATCCTTTACACACCAATGGATGCAAACGAATTGCCTTACCTTCTATCAATACTGGTTCAAACGCCAATAATGAAAGTCTGTGCAATGTTGGTGCACGGTTTAATAATACAGGATGTTGGTAAATAACCTTTTCCAAAATTTCCCATACGATATCTTCACCGTTTTCAACCATTTTACGTGCAGTTTTTAAAGTATTTGCATAACCGCCAGACAATAGACGCGCAAACACAAATGGTTTAAACAATTCCAATGCCATAATTTTTGGCAAACCAACCTGATGCATTTTCAATGTTGGCCCAGACACAATTACAGAACGACCAGAATAATCTACACGTTTACCCAACATATTCATACGGAAACGTCCAGATTTACCGCGCAATGAATCAGATAATGACTTCAATGGACGACGATTCTGGGACACCATTGGACGTGCCTTGTGTCCGTTATCGAACAATGAATCAACTGCTTCCTGCAACATACGTTTTTCGTTACGAACGATGATATCAGGTGCATGCATTTCCATAAATCTTTTCAAACGATTGTTACGGATAATTACACGACGATACAAATCATTCAAATCAGATGCCGCAACATGACCAGCATCCAAAGTAACCAATGGACGCATATCTGGTGGAATAACCGGAATAATATCAGGCAACATCCATGCTGGTTCTGTTTTAGAATCAAGGAATGCTTCCACTAATTTCAATTGTTTGATAATTGATTTACGTTTTGCTTCAGATTTTGTTTCAGCCAATTCTGCACGCAAACGTGTACGTTCATCGCCCATATCAAGATTCGCAATTATTGAACGAACACCTTCGGCACCAATACCAACACGGAAAGAATCTTCACCAAATTCTTCCTTCTTTGCTTGATATTCATCTTCGCTGATGACGTCATACAATTTCAAACTGGTAAGGCCAGGTTCAATAACGATATAAGCATCATATGAAATAACCTGTTCCAATTTCTTTTGTGGCAAATTATTCAACAATGTAGCAATTTTACCTTCACGCAAAAACCAAGTATGCGCCACAGGCATTGCTAATTTAATATGCCCCATACGTTCACGACGAACAGATGATGGTCCAACCTCTACCCCGCAACGTTCACAAACAACACCACGGTATTTGATTCTTTTATATTTACCGCATGCGCATTCATAATCCTTTACAGGTCCGAAAATCTGCTGACAGAACAAACCTTCTGCTTCTGGTTTCAAAGAGTGATAGTTAATAGTTTCAGGCTTTTTAACCTCACCATGTGACCAAGACAGTATTTCTTCGGGTGATGCAATAGTAATACGCAATGCATCAAACTGTTCTTTTGTTTCAATTTGTCCAAATATCTTTTGCAACATATTTGCCATTTATTCTGCTCCTTTTAGTCAAGTAAAAGTGCGTGTGGCAGCGTGCTGTGGATTTACACAGCATGCGGCCGCTGCCACTAGTCTATTTTCTTTGGTGTCATCGCCAGACCCAATCCACGCAATTCGCGAACGAATACGTTAAATGCTTCTGGTGTACCTGTCTGAATATCGTTGCTGCCCGATATGATTGCTTCATACATTTTATTACGGCCAACAATATCATCAGACTTTACTGTTAACATTTCACGCAACAAGTGTGCTGCACCGTGTGCTTCCAGTGCCCATACTTCCATTTCACCCAAACGCTGGCCACCCATATGGGCTTTACCAGACAATGGTTGTTGTGTAACTAACGAATAGCTACCAACAGAACGGGCGTGAATCTTTTCATCAACAAAGTGATGCAATTTCATCATGTACATAACACCAACTGTCACAGGACGTGCAAACTTTTCACCAGTCATACCGTCATACAATGTAAACTGACCTGTTTCTGGTAATTTTGCCAATTTCAGCATCGCACGAATGTCTTCTGGACTTGCCCCGTCAAATGTTGGGGTTGCCATCGGAACACCGTCGCGCAACAATGCTGCCTCTGCACGAACGTCTGTATCAGTCATTTTTGCTAACTTTTCAGATGTTTCTTTGCCATAGATTTTACCCATGATATTGCGCAAATCATCAGTCACAGCACGTTTCTGTTTTACCTCATCTAAAACAGCACCAATCTGTTGACCCAATGTACGTGCAGCCATACCAAGGTGGGTTTCTAAAATCTGACCAATATTCATACGGGATGGCACACCCAAAGGATTCAATACGATATCAACTGGGGTTCCGTCTTCCATATGTGGCATATCTTCGATTGGGACAACCTTGGATACAATACCCTTGTTTCCATGACGTCCAGCCATTTTATCACCAGGCTGTAATTTCATTTTGTGTGCAATGTAAACTTTGACTTCTTTCAAGACACTTGCGCCCAAAGAATTGCTTTCTGTGGCCTTGGCAATTTCAGCATCTGCCCTGTCGTTCAATTGTTTCAATTTGATTGTCAATTGTTCAGCCAATTCATCAACCTTGGTCTGAATTTCTTTATTTTTAACAACCAATTTTTTAACATCAGATGGTTTTATGCCTTCAAATACTTCGACTGTAATCTTTTTACCAATAAATGGTTTAATAGATCCAGTTCCAGATTCAACGGTTTGACCTTCAACGATTTGGAAAATTTGATCCGCAAAACCCTTTTCAGTAATCGCGGTTTCTTCTTCGCGATCCTTGTTGATTTTTGCAATCTTTTCCAATTCAATCATCTGGGTACGCTCATCTTTCTTAACACCATGACGAGTCAAAACATTAACGCCGATAACTGTTCCTTCTTCATTTGGTCCAACCTTTAATGAAGAATCTTTAACGTTCAATGCCTTTTCACCAAAGATGTTACGCAACAGCGCCTCTTCTGGTGTCAATAATGTTTCAGATTTTGGTGAAACACGACCAACCAAAATATCACCCTGTTTTACACGCGCACCAACATAGATAATTCCAGATTCATCCAAATTCTTTAACGATTCTTCACTAACATTTGGAATATCACGTGTCAAACTTTCTGGCCCCAATTGTGTATCACGAACCTTGATTTCTTTTTCAACAATCTTAACCGACGTGAACGCATCATCGCGTGAAATACGTTCAGAAATCACAATAGCGTCTTCATAGTTATAACCACGCCATGGCACAAATGCGACCAAAACGTTACGACCCAAAGCCAATTCACCGTAATTCATAGACGAACCATCAGCAATGATATCGCCCGCAGAAATACGGTCACCAACATGGACCAATGGTTTTTGATGAATCAAAGTTTCACTGTTTGAACGTTCAAACTTTTCAAGGTTATAAATATCAACACCAGTCACAACGTTACGTGAATTCATACATTTTACCACAATACGATTTGCATCCACAGATTCAACCACACCACTGTGTTTCGCAATTTTACCTGTACGGGAATCACGTGCTACTTCGCGTTCAATACCTGTACCAACCAATGGTGCCTGGACACGCAATAGTGGAACACCCTGACGTTGCATGTTTGATCCCATCAAAGCACGGTTAGCGTCGTCGTTTTCAACGAACGGTATCAAACCTGTTGCAATTGATACCACCTGACGTGGTTCAACGTCGATTAAGTCAACATCCAACTTTGGAATCATGGTAAATTCACCATCAACACGCGCAGTAACCATATCTTCGGTCAAAACACCAGCTGCATTTGTTGGAGTATTACCCTGGGCAATTTTATGTCCTAATTCTTCATCAGAGGTTAAATACACCATTTTATCGGTCACTTTACCATTTTTAACCTCATAATATGGTGTTTCAATAAATCCGTATGGATTAACACGCGCATATGTTGCCAAATGGTTAATCAAACCAATGTTCGCACCTTCGGGGGTGTGAATTGGGCACAAACGACCATAGTGTGTTGGATGAACGTCACGAACATCAATACCAGCACGTTCACGATTTAATCCCCCAGGACCCAAAGCAGAAATACGACGTTTGTGTTCCAATTCTGCCAATGGGTTATAGGCATCCATAAACTGAGACAACTGGGATGTGCCTAAGAATTCAGAAATCAAAGACATCAAAGGTTTAACATTGATAACATCCTGGGGTTGCATATTAGCAATATTTGGTGAAGATAAACTTTCACGAACCAAACGATCTATACGCAACATACCTGTACGGAAAGTCTGTTCTAACAATTCACCAACTGTACGAACACGACGATTTGACAGGTTATCAATATCATCAATTGTATCCTTGTGATCAATGATGTTTGTTAATGTTTTTAATACAGCCAAGAAATCAGATTTGGTCAACAAACGATCATCTTCTGGACGTTTACCAGAATCAATTTTCAAACGTTTGTTTAATTTGAAACGACCAACTGCCGACAAATCATAATATGCTGGATCAAAACCTTGACGCAAGAACAGATTTGTTGCTGCTTCTACTGTTGGACGTTCGCCCGGTCTGATAATATTGTAAATTTCAATCAAAGCATCATCACGATTTGTAATTTTATCAGCAACCAATGTATTGCGCATGTGTGCAGTAACAGTAGCATTATCAATCGCAATCAAAGAAAGTTCTTTGACACCTAATTTTGCGATATCAGACAAAACCTCTTCTGTGATTTCTGTACCTGCTGGATATAAAACCTCTTCACCATTCATGATTGGATCAAACAAAAATTCGCCCAACATAGATTCTGATTCAATTCCATATTCTTTGGTGCTATCTGTCAATTTAGACATACGTTTTGCGTTCAAACGGTCACCCTTGGATAACAAAGGCTTTTTATCCTTTACACCCAACAAGTCATAATTCAAACGGAATTTATCCAAACCTGCGAAATCAGCGGTTTGACCAATCCACATTTTACCGTTAAACTTTAACGCCAATCGTTTGTAAAACGCACCCAAGATCTCAGCGTCAGACATTCCACGAATGCCCAATTTGCGTGGGTCGGATGCCCACTTCTTTTCGTCTTCGGCGGCCGGCAAGCAACGCAACAATACAGTTGCAGGAACTTTACGACGACGGTCAATACGGACATAAATAACACCCTTAGATTCTTCAAAGTCAATCCAACTGCCGTGTTCTGGAATAATACGCGCAGTATATGTTATTGGGTTACCTGCAATCTTGGCTTCTTTTGTTGTGGCGAACACAACACCTTGGGCACGATGCATTTGTGAAACGATAACACGTTCAACACCTGCAGCAATAAAACTACCGCGTTCGGTCATCAACGGCACTTCGCCCATAAATATTTCTTGTTCTTTGATGTCACGCAGAGTTTTTTTGCCATCTTCTGCGACATCCCACAAAATCAATCTCAACTTCAATTTCAATCTGCGTGAATAATTCATATTACGCAGCATACATTCTTTTACATTATATATAGGTTCTTCCAATTTATATTCCACAAATTCCAAATCTGCCACACCGGCATAATCTTTGATTGGGAACATAGATGAAAAAACATTCTGTAAACCGATATTTTTGCGGTTTGCTGGTTCAACATCAGCCTGCAAAAAATCTTTGTAAGAATTGTATTGTATCTCAACTAAATCAGGAAGTGGAGTTTGCAAAAAACTTTTACCGAAAGATTTTCTAAGTTTCTGGATAACTGCCATGGGTATCAATCCTTTTTTTCTATGCGTTTTGCAAACGAAACTGTTTGTATTTTATTTCGCACCTATGCCCGCCATAGTTTTTACCATGACGGGCGGTTGGTGACATTACGGTTTCCCGTAACGATTTTTTATTGTGTAGAAATTATTTCAATTCTACTTTTGCGCCAGCAGCTTCCAAAGTTGCTTTCATTTTTTCAGCTTCATCTTTGGCAACCGCTTCTTTAACGGCCTTTGGTGCAGATTCAACCAAAGCTTTTGCTTCGCCCAAACCTAAACCAGTAATGTCTTTAACTGCTTTGATAACAGCCAATTTGTTTGCACCAGCATCAGCCAATACAACATCAAATTCAGACTTTTCTTCAGCAGCAGCAGCAGCAGGACCCGCAGCAACTGCAACAGCAGCAGCAGCGCTAACGCCCCATGTTTCTTCCAATGCTTTGGACAATTCAACTGCTTCTTGGACAGTCAATTTTGACAATTCTTCAACTATTTTTTGAATGTCTGCCATTTTAATACTCCTTTAGAGTTTTAAGTTAATTCTTTTTTCCATACTCTGCTGAAACACGCGCCAAACGCGATGCTGGTTCAACCAAAATACGCGCGATAGTGGAACGAATTTCCAACAGGGAAGGAAGCTTGGATAATTGCACGATGCCATCCACGTTCAAAACGTCTGCATCCATTTTACCACCAACGATTGTTAAATTTGGATGTGCTTCCGCAAATTTAGCCAATACTTTGGTAACTGCCAAACCGTCTGTTGCAACAGCAACCGCAGTTGGACGTTTCATCATGTCGGACACAGGTTCGAAATCAGTATCTTTCAATGCCAATTTCATCAAACGGTTTTTGACAACCTTGAATAAAGAAACTTTATCACGTAATTCATTACGCAAAGATTCAAATTCTTGTACTGTCAAACCATGGTTTTCAACAACGAAAACACCGTTCGCGTCTTTCAAGGATGACTGCAACGCTGAAATCAAATCTGATTTTTCTTCGCGTTTCATTATATCATACCCTTACTTCTTCATTTGTTAACTTTCCATCTGGTTTTACCCAGGTGGGGCTTGATGTTCCTGCCCCAAAGAATTTTCTTTGTCTATGATGGAAATTAAGCGTTGTCGCACCATCAGTCTTGGACAGAAATCTGCTTATGCACACGCTTGCGCGCGTACATTTAATTATTTTGCTTCAACCTTTAAGCCAGGGCCCTGGGTTGTAGCAACACTGCACCCTAGGATATATTGCCCCTTGGATGATGCAGGTTTAACTTTTTTCAATTGTTCAATCAATGCGTTTGCATTTTCGACCAATTTGTCTGTTGCAAATGACATTTTGCCCAAACCAGCGTGGATAATACCTTTCTTTTCAGCACGGTATTCAATTTGGCCAGCTTTAGCAATTTTAACAGCCTCTGCAACATTGTTTGTGACGGTACCTAATTTTGGATTTGGCATCAAACCTTTTGGGCCCAAAACACGTGCCACTTTAGACATCTTTGGCATCATATCAGGTGTTGCAATAACACGGTCAAAATTCACATTACCAGATGCAACCTGTTCAATCAATTCTTCGCCACCAACAACATCTGCGCCAGCTTTTTTGGCATCTTCTTGGTTATTGATAGTAAATACAGCAACACGAACAGTTTTACCTGTACCATTTGGCAAAGACAACATACCACGAATATTTTGATCATTCTTGGTAACATCAATACCCAAACGGATAGCGATTTCCAATGTTTCGTCAAACTTTTTTGAACAATATGGACGCAAAGCCTCAATAGCGTCAGCCATTGTATAGACTTTTTCTCTATCTAAATTCGCCCATGTCTGTTGTTTTTTAGTCTGTTTCATATCTTAATCCTCCACCTTTACGCCCATAGAACGGCATTGACCAGCAACGATATTCATTGCAGATTCAATGGTAGAGCAATTTAAGTCAGGCATTTTATCTTGTGCGATTTGTTTAATTTGGTCTTTGGTTATTATACCAACAAAATCACGACCTGGTTTATGTGAACCAATTTTTAATTTCAATGCCTTTTTAATATAGTATGACACAGGTGGCAACTTCATAATAAATTCAAAGCTGCGGTCTGTATAAACCGTGATGATACATGGAATTGGCATTCCAGGTTCTTTATCAGCAGTCTTGTCATTAAATTGTTTGCAGAATTCAGCGATGTTTACACCCGCTGCACCCAACGCAGGACCAATCGGTGGCGCAGGATTTGCTTGTTTTGCAGGGACAACAAGTTTTACAAGTCCCTTAACTTCTTTTTTTGCCATGTTTCACTCCATTTGTTACGATGCGTTTTGCACCTTTGGTTGTGTTGTGGTTCGATATGGCGTATCTACCACAATTCCTGCAGTCATTATCAACTGCAAAAACTCTTTTTTAGACTCTTTCTACCTGTGTAAAATCAAGTTCCACACTAGTTTCACGACCAAATACCAAAATAGTCGCAGTCATTTTTTGTTTCAGATTGTCCACTTCTGCTACAATACCATTAAAGCCATTAAATGGACCATCAATAACATGAATCTCTTGTCCAACCTCGTACACTGTTTCGTCAGTAACAACAGAACCTTCTTCGACCTGTTTCAATAAGCGACGCGCCTCTTCTTCGGTAACGGCGATTGGTTTTTGTTTTGCACCCAAAAACATTACAACCTGAGGCATCAATTTAATCAGCGAGAAAGTTTCATTATTCATAACCATTTGAACAACAATGTATCCCGGAAAGAACTTTTTTTCAGATTTAACACGTTTACCACCTTTTACTTCCATAACTTCACGTGTTGGAACCAAAATTTCACCAAAATAAGCATTCAAGCGACGTTTATCAATCTGTTCACGAATACCACGTGCGACCTTGTCTTCACAGCCTGTATGAACATTTACAACAAACCATTGCATTTTTTCTTCCATTGCATATCCTCTGTTGTTTTAAAAAATCCAGTTAACGATTGTGCTCAACACCCAATCGACCAAAAAGAAGAACAGTGCCGCCAAACCAGAAAAAACCAATATCATAATCGTAGAACGCACAACTGTATCACGTGATGGCCATACTATTTTAAACCATTCACCGCGTACCGATTTAATATACTCTATTATTTTTTTCATATTTTTCCCAATATTTCGCGACCGCTTTGCCTAATTTTTTTTAACCATATCACCGGTTCAAAATCTGGCAGGGGCAAAAGGAATCGAACCCTTATCCGCGGTTTTGGAGACCGATATTCTACCGTTGAACTATGCCCCTTTTACCTGCTGTATACGATCTTAATACCCCGATAGTCCGGTTTAAGATAGCACACCTATATAAAAAATCAAGCGGAAATATTATAATATTTTTATAAAAATGGTGCAAGAGAATTTTAACAAAAACAAACAAATACTTTTTTATAAAAAATATGCTTTTTTTACTTGCACAAGTATATATATTTTTTCTACAATCATTTTAATAAAAGGGGGAGAAACCTGTGCAAAACCGCATAGAACCGCCATTTTTGATGTCGCGCATTTTGACGTTTGTTCTGGCAACTGCGGTGGTTGTGTTGGTTGCGCTCATAATTACACTCGGAAAAATGTTTCCCCTTGAACACCCAGAGGTATTTTTCTTAGAGGCAGTTCAACGTAACAATATTGATGTAAAACTAACCGAAATGCCTAAAAATTTGGCTAGGTATAAAATAGAGTTTATCAAAGAATATATCAAGGTTCGTAACGAGGTTTCGCCAAATATTTTCCTAATGCAACGAAAATGGAACGATTTAGACGGCATCGTTCATACTATGTCCACCCCACGGGTATTTAATGCTTTTTCCAATACAGATATGTGGGCGGCGGTTATGCAGGGCGACATTCCACCAATGTTTACATGTCGTGTGAATTTTCCTGATTCTTATGCTGTTATTCCATATCGATCTGCACGTGGGGACAATGAGTACGAGGTTCATTTTTATTATGATTGCGATTTAGATGGACAAACATATACAAAAGATTATAAGATAAGAATAAAAATAGAAGTTTCTGACAACCAAACCATTAAATTTTCCGAAAGATTGGAAAATCCATTAGGTATAAAGGTTGTGGAATACGATAATCTGGATAACACCGGCGATCCTTTGGATCCCAAGGGCTGGGTTCAAGGTTATTAAAAGTAATTTAAGGTAAGGAAAAGATGATGAAATTATCAAAAACATTATTAAGTGTATCTTTGATTTGCATACTATCTGTTGTTGGTTCGGCATCTGCCGAGGAATATAGTTTTTCATGGGATGATGCGAATGCGAATATGACCGCCGGCAGCACTAAACCAGGCTATGCACAATTATCATGGTCCCAGGGTTCTGTATTACCCATAAAATTACGCGCCGGAATGGTGACAATGTTGACATTACCTAATGGTGAACAAATTGCTGATGCGGTCGTTGGTGATAATGGTTTATTTAATATCGAATCAACCCAGGGCGATAGAACAATGTTTATAACACCAACTGGCGGTACAGAAGGTGTTAGTACAAATATGATTGTCATTGGTCAATCTGGAAACAGATATATATTTTATCTGACGGCTGTTCCTACTAATTCAAGCGAGGTTGCTTATTCCCAGGTTGATGTCACATTAGATGGTAATAATGTTATTGCATCAAACAATGTCCCAACAACAACTGGAACAATGGGTTCTATATTTAATAAGAAAACGTCTTCTTCAAATATGGTTGGGGTTGACGGCGAAGATTATGGTTGGATTAAAACAATGAAAATTGATCCATCTGAATTCAGATTCGATTTGGATATATTTGTTCCAAACCCTGATGATTATGTTATTGCACCGGAACGCGTATGGCGCGATCGCGTATTTACATATATTGATTTCGGTGACAAGGTTATTTCAATGACACAACGTCCTGTGGTTTCATTACTGGTTGAAGGTGGCGAATCCCCAGTTAGTTTCCGTACCGATGGCGAAGATAGTCGGTTATTGATAGTAGAAGCCGTTGGCGATATGGTCTTGCGCAGCGGTCAACGTATTGTATGTATCAAGAAACGTGCTAAACCTTTCTTGATTGCTGATACCGCAAGTGTTATGGCGCTGGCAGAGGCAAATGTTGCACAAAGTATGATGTCAGGTCAATCACTTGGCAACGTTGCCTATAATGCCGATATGTATGCGATGGACAATTCTATGGCTGGAATGAATGGAACACCGGTATATGTTGATACAAACGGTCAATACGCTATGCCGGCATACGTCCAAGGCGGTTATCAAGGTGCGACAACTGTGGGCTTGGCAATGATGCCATCTGTTCGTGAAACAGCTGGTTCTTATTTACCACAATCAAACATACCGCTAATAACAAGTAATCAATCTGGTGTTGCGGTTGAATTAAAATCTGACACATCAGTCAAGGCTTTGGATGATTATTGGACAAACCTACTTGCTAAATTTAGTGGCGATTCGGGTAGCGGTGTTTTAACACCATACAAAAACATGGTATTCTTTGCGGTTGATGAACAGGGTGTTGGTGAATTGGGTTCTACATCATCAACGGCGCGTCTGTATCGTTTGCGTATTGGACCAATGGCTGATATTGATACTGCACAAAAATTATGTGACCAGTTGTTAAAGTTTAGCGGAACAACATGTCATGTCGTTAGAATACAGTAAATAAAATTTGGGGTAAAGGATGAGTGGAATAAAAGACCAATTTAATAACATGCGCAAAAATATGCCAAAGGCTTCTATGTGGCTGTTGTTGACGGCTGCGTTTGTTGTTGTGTTGATTTTATTAACACTGTTGCTAACACATGATAAAAAACAAACCGATAATTCAACAGAGATAGCACAACCAATTGCTGTAAACGCAGTACCCAATACGGTTGATTTTTCTGGTACAAACGTTGAATCACCTAATACGTCAGAGAACATTGTTGTATCCGCTAGTGCACCTGTTAAAATAACAAATGTTGAATACGATAATACGATAGACGGTTTGAATATCAAAGATACTTGCACTCCACGTACATCTATTGATTCTGAAACGACATGTAAAATTACCATTGAATACAAACCAAAATCAGCAAAACAGAATACAGATATGGTTGCAAATATTGTATGGCGTGACGTTAACGATGCTGAAAATATGACAAACAAAACTCCAATCAACATAAAGTTGGGTGCGATTATTCCAGTAAAAAAAACAACCACGCCCGAACCGGTAAAGGTTGAACCTGTTTATGAAAAAGAAATTGAAGAAGAATACATTGAACCAGAACCAGTAAAAGAAGCAGTTGAACAAATTGCACCACCAATGCCAATTTTTGAACCAGAATCGGAACCAGCGTCAGTTACACCATCAGAGGCGTGTTCAGATTTCGCACTGGCTGGATATGGTTTATCCGGAACCCAAACAGGTTGGATAAAACCAGAAAAAGGGACATATTATTTTCATCCATTTTCAGATGTTAATTGCGATAGCCCAACCGGTATTTATAATCCTGACAATGGTATCATTACTGATATAGATGATAGTGGTAAAAAAATCGGAACTGATGCGGAACATATTGGTTATTCTATTGTTGGTTCTGGGACATTACCAAACCTGCGTTCACGTCCAAACACTACGACCACACCAGTATCAGACTATATCCCTAGTGGTAAGATGGCAAGTTTAAAAAAAGTATTTTCTACTAATGGTGGATTACATTTGATAAAAAATGATTTTGATGAAGCCAAATTTAAAGGTTCTGCTGAAGAAACAGAATCTGTAACATCTTCTATGCCATATGACAGAACATTTATATTACGCCAATTTAAACCAATTCCTGCAACAATTGTATCAGAGGTTCGCGCTGATCCAAGTACATATAATTGCACTGCTGATGGAGAGTGTACGGGTGGTGGTGTTCCAGTACGTGCAACCGTAGATAGAAATGTTTATTCTGACAATGGTCGTACAATTATATTGCCGGCTGGAACATTACTTTTGGGATATTTAACTGGCGAATTGCCTGGGCCGTACAAGGCAATTGGTCGTATGAAAATAAATTGGTATCAATTTATTCGTCCAGATGGTGTTGAATTTAATTTTGCTGCCGATCAGGATCCATATTCTGCGGATGCCCAGGGGCGCGTTGGTGTTCCAGGTCATGGCAGTACCGATTATGTTGAACAAATTGTTATGCCACTGCTTACAGCGATTGTTCCAGCGGCGGTAAATATGATTGCACCAATTGCTGATTCGTTTGTAAACCAAATTGATTTGGATAATAACACAGTTGTACAAAGTGGCAAGGTAAGGTCATCAGAACTCGCCAAGCAAGAGGTTATATCTGCATGGAATCAGGTTGCCCAAAAATTATTGGTTGATGCATTAAATAATACTGTCCCACCATTTTCAATTGCCGCAGGAACACGTATAACCGTATATTCACCAGTTGATTTAATTGTCACATGTGGTAAGGATGGCGATTCTAAATGTGCAATTTCTGAATATGGGCAAAGAAAGCGTCGCGAATGGAGTAAAGTTATGGGTGGTGCCGAGAAAGACCTATTAAGAGTAAACTATGGTGATGAATCTTGGATTGGTCAGTCCCGTTCATTTAATTTAAGTGGTTGCTGTAAGGATGGTAAACCAGACGAACAATCTAGTAACCCTAATTGTAAACAGTACGATTACAGAACATTGGCTTTCTATTGTCAATCTAATCAGTATCAGGCAATTAACAATGCCAAACAGGAAGCGTTGTATCAAAATCAACAAGCAACAAGCATTACATATGATGTTGGCACTAAAGATTACAACACAAATGTACTTGGTTTAACCTATACTGATGATAAGATAGACAATCCATTTGTAAAGCCATCGTCTGCTGACACTGGGGCTGCTGCAAATGTTATCACATGCGAAGGTGGCTCTCTGCCTGATGCAAACGGATGTTGTCCAGGGGAAACATATGAAGACATGGGTGATCAAGGATTTAATTGTTGCCCTGCTGGCGGTGGCGATTGTTTTCCACCTATAAAATAAACGCCAAAATTTAATGATAAAAAAGCGCACATCTTGTGCGCTTTTTTTCGTTAAATAAATTGAATAAAAATGGTTAGAAAACCGATTCGCTATATCAAAAACAAAACTACATAGCGAATCGGTTTTCTGATTCGGATTTCAACCTTTGGTTGTAGCGTTTGAATATATTCCCATTTTTATTTAAAACTTAACACAACAACAAAAAAGGAGATAAAAAATGAATACAAAAATACAAGAAAATACCAACACTCTTGAATTGTTCCACAGTTCGGAACAATTATGGTTTTGGTTTATTTATTCCAAATCTGTACAGAATAATTTTGCTTATCGTCAAACACATTCTGCAAAACGAATTTGTGAATTATTAGATGTGGAAACAATGATAACAAAACTCTATTTATCCGGTCAATTAACCGAAGAACAATTATTGATTATGAAAAAATATGGCGATAAAAGACGTGCCCCACATCAATATATCTGGGCTGAAAATCACGATGCATATCAATGGCATTGCGCAATGGAAACTATTGATAATGCAGCACGCAAAAATGGTTGGATTGAATAAGGAGAAAAAAGAATGGTTATTATAGGTTTTTCAACAAAATCTTCTTTTATTATTCCGCGCATTTTGTGCAAACATTTTAAACATTGTGCAATTATCACACCATATAAAAAACGCCTTTTGTTATATCAATTTATAAGACGTGGTAATGTTGCAAAAATAAATATATCTGAACAATCTATTACACAATTACGCAAATTTGGTTGGTCTTTTATTTATTTGCCGATTGATATATGTTTGGATTTTAATCCATATACCGCAAAAACGTGCGTTGATATGGTAAAGAATGCAATTGGTATAAAGAAAATATCTATTCAAACGCCTGATAGTTTATATAAATGTCTAGTCCATTAAAAAACGCACCAGAGGGTGCGTTTTATTATTTCTTGGTTGAACGCTTTATCAAATACATTTGTCCGATACCAAACACATTTGATACAGTCCAATACAAAACCAAACCAGCCGGCATCCACGCAAACATTATCGTAAAGAATATCGGCATCCATTTCATCGCACGCGCTGTTTGTGACGCAGGATCGTTTTTATCTGTATTTTTATTCTTTGGGCTTTGCAAATACTGCTGCAACCACATTGTCACACCCATCAATATCGGCAGAATAAAATACGGATCCATCACAGATAAATCAGACATCCACAGGAAATGTGCATTACGCATCTGTGACGATATAAGCAATGCTTTATACAATGCAAAGAATATCGGCAACTGAATCAACATTGGTAAACAACCCGACATTGGTGAAGTTTTGTGTGTCTGGTATAGGCGAGCAATCTCAATTTGCTGACGCTGTTTATCGTTTGCATACAACTTTTGAATACGTTGCATTTCAGGTTGCAATTTCTGCATATCCATCATTGATGCATACGATTTACGTGTCAATGGCCACATCAACAAACGCACCAAAATTGTGAATAGAATTATCGCAATTCCATAATTTCCAACAAATGCGTGTAATCCATTTAATGCCCAAAGCATTGGTTGTGCCAAAAACCAAAACCAACCATAATCAACTGTTTTTGATATGCCCGGGATAACACTATTTACAGATGATAAAACACGACTATCGCGTGGACCAACATACAGATTTGTTGTTATTATTTTTGTGCCACCAGCTGGGATTTCCATATACCCCGCCTTGATATCCACAGAATATAAATCACCATTCTTTTGAATATGAATGTTTTGATCGGTTGCATTTATGGATGCGATTGTTTCCCAATACTGATCAACGAATCCTGCAAAAGCAGAACCCGATGCGGTTGTGTAATCATATGACTTTTTCTTGAACGATGTCCAATCATTATGATCCAATTTTGATTGAGTATATGCGACAGATCCCGTATATATTCCAGCCGCAGATTTGATATTATTTTCACGATTTAATCTAACATATGGCGCAACAGATATAGAACGCCCAGATTTATTTTTAATTTCATCGGTCACGGTTATTAAATAATTATCAACCTTTATATTACGCGTAAAACTCACGCCATCAGAATTACGCCATGTGGACACATCACCAGATTTTTTCCACACTGTTTTAACAT
This sequence comes from Candidatus Enterousia sp., assembly GCA_045616625.1. GTDB lineage: Bacteria > Pseudomonadota > Alphaproteobacteria > Rs-D84 > Rs-D84 > Enterousia. The sequence continues at coordinate 13,249 of JAZLHA010000005.1, read as the reverse complement.
TGGGTGCATTTGTTCCAGCCGCATTAAATCCAACCTCTATAAACCCAGTATCATCTGCAACAAGGTTTATAATTTCATCATTTTCATAATGCAATTTAATATCATCTATACGCAATCCCTGAACAATTGCAGAAATTTTATCGTTTGATATTTCAGATGTTGGAACAGACGACAAATCAACGACCTCTATTTCCGTGGGTTCGGATACAGTTACGGTGTTTTTTGATTGTGGATTCAACCATGAAGATAACAACCACCATGATGCAAAGAATATAATTGCCCACGCAAAAAATCCGCCACGTTTTGGTTTTGCTGTTGCGTTTTTATTTGCATTCCACTGATTAAACCCAGAATTATTATTTAAATATTCAACCATTAGTCTTCACCTTTACATTTTTTTAAACAATTATGGCGCACGATTAACCAATTTAAAATGTATAACCCCACACCAATCACAATACAAGCATCAGCAATATTAAATGCAGGCCAATGCAGACCACCAATATGCCAATCTATGAAATCAATAACTGCACCGAAACGGACACGATCTATTAAATTACCCAACGCACCACCAGCAATTAATGCCAAAGGCAACATTTCATACTTTGATGCACGTTTAAATAAATAACGTAATATCACAACTATAATCAAACCAGTTATAATACTAATTATCCACGGCGCCGCATTACCGACATTTCGCAATAATGAAAAAGAAGTTCCCGGATTCCAAGTAAACACAACATTAAACCAATTAGCGATACGCCCCATCAAATAAGGATACGGCACAACCAACCATGCATTTTCAAAGAGTGGCAAACCACCAGTTATCGCAATCAACAATATAGATTTTGTTATTTGATCCAGTAATATAACACCAAATATTACAGCGATATATTTAATTGCTTTCTTCATATTATTCCCCTGTCGTTTGAATATAGCAATACACGACATCAAAAGCAATCAAAATAAGTTAATTATGTTCTGGCAAATTACTCAATTGTTCATAATTATTTTTACGCATATCGTGCAACATTATTCGCACTTCTTCACGGGAAAAACCGAGTTGGCTTAAAACACTATAACCCAACCAGAACGAAGATTCTATGGTTTCTGGGAAAGATTGACTAACCCCCATACGCAACATAGTTTTCGAATCGTCCAAATTACGGGCACGCGCAAAAATTTTGACACGTGGTGCAATCGCATGAATTGATAATATAGCCTTGTACGCAGTATGTTCATTGTTTAATGTCATAACCACCGCACGTGTATTACGCGACGATAGTCCAAAACGACGAAGAGTTTCAATATTTCTAACATCCCCATAAACAACGTTTAATCCCTGTTCACGCCCAGACATCACAGAATTTACATTTGTGTCAATCGCAATATATGGAATGTTTTTAGCGTCCAACATACGTGATACAATCTGACCAACGCGACCAAATCCACAAATCACAACACGCGGTTTTTCAACATGCAAAGAATCTTGGATAATATGCATCTGATTTTTATTACCGAATTTGCCATTACGATTCAAAATATCAAATATCCATAGTACCAAAGGTGTTGTCACCATAGATAAAACAATTACAGCAATAAGAATTTCTTGGTGTAGCAAAGGAATAATATCAACACCACTTTCACGCATCATATGCAGAAATAATAATGCAAATTCACTGCCCTGGGATAAAATCAAACCAATAAACGCAGCATCTGCAATTGGAATTTTGCGAATACGCGCGACCATAAATATCGCAGAAAACTTTATTCCAACCAACATTACAACACCCAACAATATAAAATACCATTTGTTTGCTAACAATGTTATATCCAGCCCCATTCCAAGTGCTATAAAGAAAAACGCCAAGAACAACATCGTATATGGGTTAACATCAACACTAATTTGATGATGATAAATTGTTTCAGACATCAATAGTCCCGCCAAAAATCCACCAAGCCCCATCGGCAACCCAACCAAATTCATAACATATGCACAAATTAAAATACTTAGCAATACTGTCAACAACATAGCCTCACGCGATTTCAAACGTGCTATTTTTTTAAGAAGTGGTGTTAAAACCAAACGGCTAACTATAAGTATCGCACCAATTAACAAAATAGAAATTACCAAGACATCAACGGCGGTTGCACCTATTTGAAAAGATTTACCAGAAATAACCGGCAACAAAACCATTAATGGCACAACTAATAAATCTTGGAATAATAAAACCGAAGATATTTGATGACCAACAACAGTATTTAATTGTCCCCTATCTGCCATTATTGTCATATCTTGGGATGAACTGGATAGTGCGAGCATTAACGCCGCCATCATAGCACCCGTCACCGACCAACCAGTCACGCCAGCAAATATAGGAAAAGCCATAAATACAACCATTAAAACCTGGGCCACACCAAACCCAAGCAATGTTTTACGCGATGTCCAAATACGCGACATATCCATTTCTAAACCGACCATAAACCACAAGAATAATACACCTAAATTGCCCAACAAATCCCATGTATCATTTAATTGGAACAAGCCAAAACCATGTGGTCCTGCCAAAATACCGGCAATTAAAAACGCAACCAACGCACCAATTTTTGCAACACGAAAAATACAAATTAATGCAAATATAAAAACAAAAAACAATATCATGGATAATGACATATGGTACTCTCTCTCCTCTGTCTATTACACTATTGCACAAAAAGAAATTCTATATCAATATATTTTTTGATATTTCTAAAAATTTTTCAGCCGAAATATTTTCTGCACGTTCTGTTCCGGATAAACCGTACATATTCCAATCAATATCACGCATTATTCCGCGTATCATTTTACGACGCCCGGAAAATAATTTTGCAGTTAGTTTTTCAATTTTATTTATATCGCCTAAATTTTTTACTTTATTTTCATTCGGAATAATTTGAACAACCGCCGATTGAACCTTGGGGCTTGGTACGAATGCAGTATTCGGAACATTAAATAAAATTTTTGCATCGGCAACAAGCGATGTTAAAACCGAAAGTCGTCCGTATTGTTTATCACCAACGTTTGCTACGATTCTTTCTGCAACCTCACGCTGAAACATCAATGTCATAGATTTTATTTTTGGCTTTTTATTTTGTGCAATAATATGCAACCAATTTATTAACAATTCTGTTCCAACATTATACGGCAAATTAGAACACAGTGCATATTCGTCGATTCCAAATTCTGTAAAATCAACTTTTAACGCATCACCATAAATAACAGCCAGACGACCATTTGATGCGTCAACAACTTTTGATAAAATTGGTTCAGTTGTTTTATCTTTTTCTATTGCGATAACGCGCTCTGCCCCCGCCAATAACAACGCACGTGTTAGGCCAGCGGGTCCCGGTCCAACCTCTATGACCGTTGTATTTTTTATATCTGGGACACTGCGTGCAATACGACCAGTTAAATTTAAATCAAACAAAAAATTCTGTCCAAATTGTTTCTTGGGTTCCATCCCTGCATCACGCATCATCGTTGATACCGGCGGTAAAGACGCAATCATATCAGTCATAATTTTTTACGCCCCCCAAATGCCAAAGTCAATGTTCCATCATCAATATAATCAAGGTCACCCCCCAGTGGCATTCCCGATGCAAGTTCAGAAAACGTAATCCCAGAATCACTTCCAACAACCGACATAATATAGCTTTGCGTTGTTTTACCCTCAATAGTATTGGGCAATGCAAAAATAATTTCATTTATGTTTTCTTGGTTTACGCGCGACATAATTGGTGCGATATTCAAATCATCCGGCATAGTACCATTTGTTCCAGAAATAACACCACCCGTTATATGATAACGCCCAGAATAAAATCCAGACTTTTCAATAACCCAAACATCCGCCATATCACGCACAACGCATAACTGACCATTTGCACGTTCAGACGAATTACAAAAATCACATGTATCTTTATCAGTCAAAACACCACAATTTTTACACGGATGAATACACGACGCCGTATCAGAAAGTGTTTGTGCGAGGATATTAGCGCGACCTGTTTTATCCTGCAAGAGTGCCAACACAATACGTTGTGCTGCACGCGAACCTACGCGTGGTAATTTTGCAAACATCTTTATCAATTTTTCAATTTGTGAATTCATCTATTAAACCTTAATGAAAAACATAACTATCAATACCGTTCGCAGATGCTTTATTTTTTATTGTTTGTGCGGATGATTCAGAAAGTCCCGTTAAACGCACACGATATAATCCATTTGATGCCTGTTCAATTGTTGGCGACACACCCAATTTTGATTGAACATTTTTAACCTGGGTCAAAGCACTATCACGCGTAGAAAACGCACCAAACTGAACACCAGCATTTCCAGACGACACAACCGGTTTTGATTTTGGCACGTCTGTTGCATATTTTGCCATTGGATTAGATTCGGTTATTGCGTATGTTTTTTGTGGTGCGCTAGATACATCCACCCCAGACATTTTAAAACCCTTGTTCAACATATTTGTTGCGACCGATGCGCGTATATCCTTGTCATCAGCACCCAACACCACCGCAACCAAATGACGATTGTCACGACTTGCAGTTGCGACCAACGAATAACGCGATTTGTTTGTATATCCGGTCTTCATACCATCGCACCCAGGATAAGTTCCCAGCAACCGATTTCCGTTTGTATATGTTTTACCACCAAATGTCCAAGTTTTTATCCCAAAGTATTTCCAATATTGTGGGAAATGACGATATATAGCAACCGACAACAGAGCAATATCACGCGCGGTGGACATATGATCATCATTAGGCAGACCAGATGAATTTTCAAAATTTGTCACATTGCTAAGACCAATCTGGCGTGCAACACGGGTCATTAACTCTGCAAAATTACCCTCTTTACCCCCCTGCAGGTTTTCAGCCAACACGCGTGCAACATCATTAGCACTAAGCACCGCTACCGCCTTGATAGCATCTTCTACACTGATTTTACTGCCGGCACTAATCCCAAGTTTTACTGGTTCTGCATTTGCCGCAATCTTGGATACAATTAAATAATCATCCAAACGAAGTCGCCCATGTTCCAACGCATCAAAAGTTAAATACAGAGTCATTATCTTGGTCAAACTCGCTGGGTAATTAGCGGTATTTGCGTTTTCAGAATATAATACTTCGCCACTATCCATATCTGCAACCAACGCTGCACGATATCCACCCGCATAGACGGTCGCACAAAACAAAAACATAGACAAAAAAACGAATAACTTCCTCATATTTGTTTAGGTTAGTAAAAAACACTAACCCAGGTCAATAAATTATTAAATCAATGTTCGCAGGCTAATTTTTCTATCATCGGCGATTACTATATCGCCGTATGTTATGCCGAATGCACGAACCGCAGCAAATGCATCACGCATACCAAACATCTCAGGATTATAGATTGGATATACACCACGCGACAAACATAATTGATTTGCGATTACTTCATTATTACAAATCGCAATTATTGGAACATCTGGACGACGACAAGATATTTCAGTTGTCATTTGACCGTCCCTATCAAAAACAACGATAGCGGCCGCCTTGTTCAAATGTGCCATAGATGATACAGAACGCGACCAATCGTTTTCTGGAACATTATCAATACGCGACCAATCGTATGGATTTATAATTGTATCCATATCTGCATAAGATAAAATACGCCCCATAACATTTATTGTATTTACTGGATTCATACCGACAGTTGTTTCTTCGGATGTCATGGTTGAATCAACACGCAGATACGCAGATGTCGCAACATCTGAAATTTCAGCACGCGTTGGAAATTCGTTATCAACCATAGATGCCAACATTTGTGTCGCCATAATCACAGGCCTGTTCGCTACTCTACACATTCTGATAATTTTTCTGGATACAGATGGAACCTGTTCAAACGGCATTTCAACCGCCAAATCACCACGTGCAATCATTATCGCGTCAGATACAGAAATAATATCAGCCAGTCTATCCACAGCCTGGGGACGTTCTATTTTGGCAATTATTTTTATTGGATGCGATGTTCTGGCGAGAATAAAATCACGCACAGATTCAATATCAGTTGGTCTTTGCACAAAACTAACCGCGACATAATCAGGATTTTTTGTAATTGCATATTCTAAATCTTGCTTATCTTTATCTGTCAAAATCGGTGTATCTATCAAAGTATCAGGTAAATTAAATCCACGACGCGACCAAATTTCATCGCCACGAACAACGGTTGTATCAACACGATTTTTTGCAACCTTATCAACACGCATTTCCAACTTACCATCATTAAGCAAAATTCTATCGCCAACATGTAAAGATGCAATCACATCAGGATGTGGTAAACAAACGCGCGCCAGATTTCCAGGCTTTGAATCAGTATCAAAAGTAAACTGTTGTCCAATCTTTAATTTATATTTCTCGTCCGTTGCAAAATCACCAATTCTGTGTTTTGGTCCCTGTAGGTCAACAATTATCGCGACCGGCATATTTAACTTTTTGGACAACGCGCGAATCGTATCTATCTTGGCCCCCTGGACATCGCCAGTATCATGACTAAAATTCAGGCGAAACGCACACGCGCCAGAATTCATCATATTCATTAAAGTGTTTTCATCTGATGAACGCGGACCAATAGACGCCGTAATCTTTGTAAATTTTTGCATTTGTTTTTATATTCTCTCTGCTCTTGATTTTTATGATTTATTGTATATCATATTATCGTGAAATAAACAAGGGGAAAACAAACATGAAAAATGCAAATCACGGTGCAATTGATAATACACAACTGCTTAGCATTATTGAACGTATTGAAAAATTAAATGAAGAAACTGCCGCTATCGCCGCAGATATAAAGGAAATTTATAGCGAGGCTAAATCCGCAGGTTTTGATCCAAAATATATTCGCCAAATGATACGGTTGCGTAAATTGGATCCGGATGAACTGGATGAAGCAGACGAATTGACACAAATGTATCGCAACGCATTGGGTATTTAATTTATGAAAACATTTACAAAAAATGTTGAAGATTTTAACTGCGCCCATTGTGGCGCAGTTGTTCATGGAAATGGTTATACAAACCATTGTCCAAATTGCCTGTGGTCACGTCATGTTGACAACAATCCGGGCGACCGCGCGTCAGAATGTTTGGGTATGATGGAACCTGTATCTGCAATTCCTGATAAAAACGGTTTTATAATTACCCACAAATGCCAAAAGTGTGGGAAGATTAAACGTCAGCATAGTTCTGAAAACGACAATAATGACGAACTTATAAAACTGACCGTCAATTCTGATTTTATTTTCGGCGAATAAGCCACTTGACCGAATATCATTTTAATTCCTATACTTTTTGTATGACACAGTTTTGGAAAAATCAAAATTTTTGGTATTGGATCCCTGTTATAATTGCGTTTGGTATGGCAACTTATTTTACCGTTCCAACCGAACCAGTAATTACTGCTCCGATTTTATCCACAGTTTGTATCGCAATAATCGCATTATCTAAATATGTGCCGAAATTTATACGCACAATTTTCACATTTCTATTTGGTTTTGTATATGCGGCAATGTTTACACATTTAATAAACACCCCTATTTTACAATATGACCTGCGTGACTATGAAACAGATGCGATTGTCCAAGATATTGATTATACATCCGACAAAACCAGAATAATTGCACAAATTGATATTGATGGCACACCTACCAAAGTCCGCCTGAACCTGCCCCAAGGCGTTCAAAACATTTCCATTGGTGACAAGGCCCATATAATTGCAAATATCTTTCCACCATCGTCGCAAGAAGCACCCGACACATTTGATTATTCGCGTTGGGCATATTTTAATCACCTTAGTGCAACTGGTTTTATTTCTGAATATAACACAATATCAACGAATACGAAAAATAACATTCGTACAAATTTACACAATACCACAAATTCAAAATTAGTTGATGCGTTGGTATTAGGTTATAAAAATGCATTATCAGAATCTGAAAAACAAACATGGACAAATGCAGGTATTGCACACATTTGGTCAATTAGTGGTTTTCATATGACACTCGTTGGTGGATGGTTGTTTATTATATTTTATTCTATATTTCGTTGTGTTGGATACATTACAAAAAGAATTCCTGCACGCATACCAGCAACAATTTGCGCATGGATTGGATTAGGTTCGTATTTAGCAATATCTGGATTTGGTGTTGCAACTTTGCGCGCGTTTTTAATGGCTTCTTTAATGTTCACAGCAATTTTATTCGGACGCAATGCTATATCACTGCGTAATGTATGTTTAGCATTTTTAGCAATAATTCTTTTTAATCCGTATTTTGTTGTTCATGCAGGTTTCCAATTATCTTTTGCCGCAATATTCGGAATTATATGGTATTGGAATCGTGATAATAAATCAGCATTTATCCAAGATGAAGAACACAATAAAATTTTACATGGAATATATGTTGCGACCCTCACAACTATTATTGCGACATTATTTACACTACCATTTATTATGGCACATTTTAATAGTGTTCCATTGTATTCTTTATTGGGCAATTTAATTTTAGTTCCGATATTTTCATTTGTAATAATGCCAATTGTTATGATTGGAACTATTTTATCTATGTTTGGATTTAATATATTACTAGATTTTACAAATACTGTTTATCTGTACAGTTTATCAATTGCAGAATATATTTCAAACCTGCCACACGCAACTATCACTATGCCACACATATCATCCAACGCATTATCTATAATTGTATTTGGATTATTTAGTTTGATATTTATTATTCCCGACAAAAAATCTAAGACTTGGGTTTTGCGCAATATAAATTATTTGATTGCATCCATATTTATATTTATCGGAATTAGTATTGTGATAATCACCCCAAAACCAGTTTTCTTTATCACCCCCGATCACGAACTAATTGGTATGGTATATAATGGAAAATTAGAATTTAATAAAGCACGCGCATCTAATCATTATTTTGCGTTTAATACTTTTAGACAATTAAATACTGAGGCCCCATCAGACAAAAACATTCGTCGCAAATGTCCAGACGGATTATGTTTATATAAATCAGATAAATTTACAATCGTATATATTCAGAAATTTGTTCCACTGCAAAAGCATTTTAATTCACTGTGTCGTGATAATTCCATAGATTATATTGTATCATATTTTGATATTCAATCGCCCATATGTCCAAACAAACTCTTAAAAAACGGCTTTGTAATTTACAAATCTGGAAAAATAAAATATACCCAAACTAATCGCCTGTGGCATAAGATGCCTTAACAAAAAATAGTCCTGATGCTGGCGCGGTTGGACCTGCAGCACTACGATTTTTCGCTTCAAAAATTTTATCAATATCGTATGGTTTACCAAGTCCAATTTCAACCAAAGTTCCAACCATATTTCTTACCTGGTGATGCAGGAAAGAACGCGCAGAAAATTCAAAAATTATTTCATCACCATTTTGTGTTATATTGCAAACATCAAGTGTTTTAATTGGGCTTTTTGCCTGGCACTCTATGGAACGAAAAGATGTAAAGTCATGCTTACCAACCAACTTTTGTCCGGCATTACGCATTGCATCAATATTTAATTTACGCGGAACCCACCAAACACGATTATTATCCAAAACAGGTTTGGCATTACGATTTAACACAACATATTTGTAATGTCGTGCGACACATGAAAAACGCGCATTAAAATCATCATCAACTATTTCACAATCAAGGACAGATACAGGCTTGTCATTTAAATAAAAATTTAATGCCCGCATCACAGTATTTGCATCTGGTGATTTTTCCAAATCAAAATGCGCACACATTGCAATTGCATGAACACCGGAATCTGTACGACCTGCACCAGTCACATCAACCGTTTCACCACAGAAATTATAAATAGCGTCTGTTAGCAAAGATTGTACCGACGGTCCCTGAGCGTTTTTCTGCCACCCTATTAAATCTGTACCATTATATTCAAGAATTACTTTATAACGCGTCATTTTCTACAATAACAATTTGAGCACTGAATTTTTACTAATTCTGCAATTGATTTATCCTTATCTTGGTGTGGACAATTTTCTGTTTGATAACCTAAGCATTTAACACAAGGACACCATTTTATTACCACATTAAAATCATTAACAGTTGCATTGCAATGTACTAAACAACTATCACATTTAAATTCTGCCATTTTATTTTCCTATTTCTATTTTTGCACCATGCAGACCATTTACAAAACTCTTCCAATCCATTGGTTTTTTACCCGCCGGTTGCAGACGAACAATATCCAAGATACCATTGTTTACGCGCGTTTCAAGGATTTTTACATCCATCCCATTTATTTTTGTGCGACCCGCCCCCAACGCCCTAATTTGATTATGAATCTGACGAGCATTTTTGTTCCAATCAATTATTTCATCGTCACCAGTAAATTTACGTGTAAATGTTGGTGTACCAGTCTGCGGAACACCAGTAAAATCATTTGGTGATTCCAAGAATTGATCTAATACATCTATGGCGGCAAGTGACACATTATGTTCAACAATTTTATTAGTATCGTTTTCGCCTATTTTAATATTTTTACGCAACAAAACATCGCCCGCATCCATTTCAGTCGTCATAGTCATCAAACAGACATCTAAATTATCGTCGCCATTAAATATAGCCGTTCTAATTGGTGATGGCCCACGATATTTGGGTAGCGAACTCGGGTGAATATTTATGCAATGCGCAGAATCAAGAACATTATCACGCAATATCACACCATAAGACATTACAACGATATAATCTGCACCGACATTTTCATATTCACGAATAGAAGTATGCACAGGAATATTATTTTCGTCCGCCCAAACGTGTACGGGTGAGCGAGTTAAAATATGTTTTCGACCAATAGGTTTTGGTGCGCGGGTATATACCGCCAAAATTTCGTGCTTGTTTTTTAATGCATCAAATACAGGCACAACAAAATCATTTGTTCCCATCAGTATCAATTTTGACATTACTTTTTCCTCCGCACTTTGCGCATAAGCATTTCACGTCTAACCGATGGTAAATAATCAACAAACAATATCCCGTCCAAGTGATCTGTTTCATGTTGAACAATACGCGCCGGAACGCCCGACATTTCCGCCTGTAATTCTTTACCGTTTTCATCAGTCCATTTCACAACAACACTTTCAGGACGCACGACATTTGAATATACCGGCAATCCGTCAGAACCCAATACAGATAAACATCCTTCTTCCATAACACAGGTATTATCACTGTGTGATACGATTTCAGGGTTTATCATTTTAAAAATCTGTTCAGATTCTGGATCCATCATAACCAGAAAACGTTTTAATATTCCAACCTGGGGGGCGGCCAAACCAACACCGTTTTGCGCACGCATCATATCCACCATTTCATTCATGGTGTCCAACAATTCTTTATCTATATTTTCAACAGCGTCACATTTGGTCCGCAAAACCAAATCGCCACAAAGTTTCATTTGCAACATTGCTTTTAGCCCTTTATAATACGATTGTATCAAAGGAATCTGGAATGACAACTTATATTTTCATTTTATTAGGAATTATAATTATTTTACTGGTTGCGATATTGTGCAGGCATCAAAAAGTTGATTTATCAAGCATTCGCGAAGATAATACCCGCCTGCGTGAAGCATTGGCAACGCGCCTGGGTGCGCTTAGCCAAAACGCCAATGAATTGCGTACTATCAGCGCCGACATTGCTAATTTCAAAGATATTTTAATGGGAAACAAACAGGCACGTGGTTCTTTCGGTGAAAGACAATTGGAAGATTTGGTTGCAGACATTATGCCCCCAGAATCTTATGATTTTCAGCGTGTAATGGAAACAGGGGTGCGACCTGATTGTATTATTCGACTGCCGTATCCACCGGGCGACATGATAATAGATTCTAAATTTCCATTAGAATCATATAATCGTATGTGCGAAAACAAGAACGACGACGGCGCAAAAAAGCAATTTGAATTGGATGTCAGAAAACACATCGATGCAATCGCAGAAAAATATATCATCGCCGGTGTGACGGCTGAATCTGCGATGATGTTTATTGCATCAGAATCTATATTTGAAACATTGCATCGTGATTTTCCAAAGACGGTGGATTATGGCGCACGTAAAAAAGTATTTATTGTTTCACCATCTACATTATGGGCAACATTAAACACTGTGCGTGCGGTATTGTCCGACATAAAAATCAAACGCGTTGCGGGTCAGATAAAGAAAGAACTGGACGCATTGCTTACCGACTTATCACGTTTGGCGGAACGCACAGACAACCTGGGGCGGCATTTTAATCAAACGAATGCAGACATTGAACAGATTCAAACATCCATTGGTAAAATTACGCCCAGGGCTGAAAAAATACGTGATATGAATTTTGATTAAGGATAAAAAATGTTAAAAAAAGTAAATGTTGTTGTTTTTGATTTTGACGGAACGATATCGTGGCCAGACACGAATTATGCATTTGGTCTTTGGTGTTTTAAGCATGATTGGCGTATTTGGCCATACCTGCCATTGATCGGAATATTTACATTGTGTCGCATGTTTAATCGTGCTGGTGTTTGGTGGCGCCAAATGTGTCGCCGTTTTACAACAAACAATATGGTAAAAAAATTTAAGTCCGAATTTATTAAATATCACAAAACGAATCGTTTTGGCTGGGCCAAAGAGCACATAAAAAAAGAACAAGACGCTGGGAATTTAGTCATTTTAATTTCGGCGAGTCCTGATTATTTAATTCCAGATTTAGTGCGCGATATAAAATTTGATGCGATTCTTACATCACAAATGTATAAAGACAAACCATGGAAATATAAATTTTTATGCTATGGAAAAAACAAAGTTATTGCATTAGATAATTGGGCGCGTGAACATAAATATATTCCACATATTGTGCGTGCATATTCCGATAGTAATTCCGACAAACCAATTATGGATATTGCCGACGAGCAAGTATGGATTGATAGCAAAACCGGCATGCGGAAATATAAAGCAAGTAAATAAACTTCTGTTAGATAGTACATTATTGTTTTCTTTTTGTCATTCCGGCGTAGGCCATAACAGGGACTTATAACCTGTGTCCAACAACTTTTGTCATCGCACAGGAGTATAACGCCCGCAGCCAATCTAGTAAATATGTATTTATACTTTATTATAACTGGATTGCTTCACTTCGT
>JAZLHA010000004.1:0-33497 GCA_045616625.1 Candidatus Enterousia sp. | reverse complement strand
CTGGCTATATATTGTTTGTGTCATCAACAATATAAATATGCGTTTATGGCTGCAATAAGCCCGATTATAATATTGTGGCTCAAAGGTGGTTTAGAATACATAATGTATTACTACGCATAAAACTTTTGATAAACAAACAATTCACGTATAGCACACGCTATATTTGACATGGGAGTGATGACTAATTATTCAAATGTTGGCAAGATTGTGCAAAACACAATTAACGAAACACAGGGAACAAAATTAGCAGTAGATGGTATTATCGGCAGGCAAACGATACTAGCACTTAATAATATTCCAGCAAATTGGCAAACTATAAAGATAAAAAAATTACTTGGGACGAATACGTGCAAAAGTATCGCGAGCTATTGGCTGCCCACCAACCGTTACAAAATTGCAATACAACGAAATTAGATAGAATATGTTTGTTGTGCACTGAAAAAGTTGCGACTATGTGCCATAGACGGTTGGCAGCAGAATATATCGCCGAATATATCCCAGACACCGAAATCGTGCATTTATGATATGATCGTCCAATGGCCGCCACGATCTGGGCCTATGCGGCGAATTTTACCGGACTTTTTCAATTTATCCAGATTCCATTTTACTCCATCTGTACTAAGACCTGTCGCTTTTGCTAAATCAGCACGTGTTGCATTCGGTTTCTTTGCCAAAACAGCCAAAATTTTCTGGGTAGTTTTCTGGGTAGTTTTCTGGGTAGTTTTCTGGGTAGTTTTTGTCCTTATTTCTTTTATCTGCATTTCGCGCTCATCAAGGCGATTTTTCTCACCCAGTAACAAATTACCAAAGAACTTGTTTAGGTATTCCATACTATATGGGATATTTTTTTCCAGATTTTGATAATTGGCACGTACCAGCGCATTTCTGAAATATTTCGCATACTTTTCGAACATGTCGTTATTTGTATGCAGACCCAATGTGTCCAGATATTTAATTATAAACACAACCGTAGCGCGAGTATTACCCTCACCAAACGGGTGAATTTGCCATATTCCAGACATAAATTTAGCAATATGTTCAATGCGTTGACGTTTGGTTAAATTTTTATAATCGAACTTTTTCTCTTGTGCAAAGTCGTATTCCAACGTTTCAGCGATACTATCCGCACGACCATAGATAACGGTGTCGTTGTTCAAGATTTCTTCTTTCTTGGTTATGTTGTAAGTACGGAATTTACCAGCTATTTTTTTATCCAATACACCTTCAAACAAAGCCCCATGAATCGATTTGTATTCGGCAGGACTGAACTTAAATGTTTTTTCGCTTAGTAATTTGGCAATACGTGCAGATACTTTGTCTGCTTCTTGTTCGTCTTGTTCTTTCTGGGTAGATGCAACATTTTCATGATAATAGCGGTTTATTTTCCGTTCTGCATCATAGACCGAGATTTTACCCTCTATATTGTCTTTTGCGATACCAATCAAATATTTAGATGGGGTTAAATTATCAACCTGTTGCAAACCAATAGCAACTCCCCAGTTCTCTGCACGGGTGCGTTTACCTGGTTCGCTTTGCTTTTTATATTCGCTAAAATACTGCTTTGGTCTTGTCATCTACATGGTTCATGATAATCGAACTTTCACCTTTTTTCAACCAAGAAATAAAAGATCTAAATCACACGCCCATCCAGCCCCATATCCAGCGCATTAAACAATTTTTTATACCCCGCTAAATCTAACACTACGGCTTTGAACTTTTCATTTGAACCTTTCTTGATATATCGGCAAGGATTACTGCCCCTGGGGACATATTTAAATGTTTCGCACCAATCCCACATACTGGAAAACAAAGATAGTGTTTTATTGGCTGTTGAAAACGACGTTGCCTGAACCCAGGCGGTATATGCCTCTATCATGTCTTTTTCTTCCAGTTCTTTGATATACCTGTCGCCCAGTCGGTTTGCTATATACGCATTAAATTCCTGAATGTCTGAACGTTGCGTGCTGGGCTTTTTATAAACGCGCGAGTATTTTTCCATATATTCGCCAAAGACCTGTTTTACGGTCAATCGTGTTTCCTGCTCTCGCTGTTGGGCTTTGCGTTTTTGTTCGCGTATTTCAATTGGGTCTTCGCCCGTAGCGATGATTTTTCGCATTTCTTGTGCACGGTCTTTAATTTCAGACAATTTAAAATCAGAATATCGGCCTATTAGCATGTGCCGCTGTTTGCGGGTTATGCTGTTTCTGTATGCCAGATAAAAACTTATTTGCCCCGTTTTCGCATAATATCGCAAATACAGCCCTGGTATAGTACTGTCGCTTATTTGCATATTGCACGAATTAGTCAAAGTTTTTATCCAATTATCTTTAAATACCTTGGTTGCACATTGCCACATTATCTGCATGATTTACACCTTTTAGTTACACATTTGTTACACAACACATACCGTATAAACGGCACAAGTCCAGACAATTTAATCTTTGGGTTTTCTGGAATCTACCCATGCATCAACATCTGATTTTTTATACCGAACCAGGTGCCCTAATTTTGCGTATATTGGTCCGCTGTTATTCATGCGATATTCAACAATGGTTGAAACGGCCACGCCCAAGTATTCACTAAGTTCTTTTGTACTTAACAGTTTATCTTGCATTGTTTGCTCCTTTGGTTATGCAGTTTTATATTCGCAAACACTGCGTAAAAATCACGTCAGAAACATCGTAAAATTTCCCACAAATTCACCCAACCCCAATTGGACAGGACAACGGAAAAAAGCGTAAATATTTTTTTACCTGAATTTTATTTTGTTATACACGGGTTATACACAAATAAAAATCGCCCAAAGGGGCAGATTTGTGCGACAGACGATTTTGTTTAAAAAAATCTTATAAAACGCTTGACTTCTGGGGTTTTTGAGTGTACTATTACACTCGCTATTCGGGCATAGTTCAGTCGGTAGAACAACGGACTGTTAATCCGTATGTCGCTGGTTCGAGTCCAGCTGCCCGAGCCAAGTTGGACATCCCTTGAAATTTACTATAGTTTCAAGGGATTTTTTTAGAGAAATCTGCACCTTACAGCCATCTATAAAAAAGTTAGAGATCAGCATTATATTTAAGAAACAAAAGTCAATAAAAGTTTTTCTTTCTCATTTTTTAATCATTTGTATATATCGTGTAAAAATGTTATAATATATATGATATGCGACACTATGGAATTGCAATTTTGTTATCTATCTGTGTTATTGGTATTGCTAATAGCGACAGTTTTTTGACCGCAGAGTCTTTTCCAGAAACATTTAACGATTTAAGTTTTACAGATAGAATAGCGGTTCTGGCAGAAGGATACGAACCGTACGAAGCAGAATTCAAACCCGGTTTAAACGGCACACTTGTCTGTGTAAGTGGCTGTCCATATCAGGGGATGACAATCGAAGATTATGAACAGCTTGTTGAACGCAATACTAAAAAAGCACTTAAAGATACGAACAAACCTAGTATTGTCAATCCTTTTTTCGCTAACAACAAATGCAAAGTTTATGTCGAATGCCCTGTTGCACGACATCCTGACATTCCAGTAGGCCAAGTTTCACCAAATGGCGAACCATTGATTGGGGAACCCAGAATTACATCATCACAAGGGCAACGCATTCATCCAATCACGGGAAAAGAGCATAACCACGAAGCAATTGATTATGCTGTACCAACTGGAACATGTGTTTATACAACAGCAACCGGTATCGTTGAAAAAACATGGCATGACAACCGTTGTGGAAACGGACTAAAAATAAAATACGCCAATGGTATGTCCGCAGTATTCTGTCATTTAGAAAAATCTCTGGTTGCCAAAGACGAAAATATTGCCGCAGGTTGTGCGGTTGCGTTATCTGGCAATACAGGCAACTCTACTGGGCCCCATCTGCATTATGCTTTAAAACAAAATGGTGAACCAGTATATACACACCAGTTTACAGGGCGCGCAAAATAAAAAACCCTGAAGATTCAGGGATTCTTTGTGACATGAAATCTTTTAGTTTTTTTGTTTAGCGATCGTTTGGAATATCAATAAGAATCCAAACCAACCAAACCAATGCTGCAATACCAACTACGGAATAGACGATACTGCTCGCAATAGTTGCGGCGCCAAATATCCAGGCAACCAAATCAAAACCAAATATACCGATTAAACCCCAGTTCAGAGCCCCGATAAAGGTTAGTGGTGCTAGAACAAAATTTACAAGTCCTCTCATATTTATCTCCTTTGTTTGTTTAGGTCTTAATGTTTTTTAAGACACAATCATTATAACGATTTTTTGTTCCATACGCAACAGCAATAATCCACTTAGGAAAAGGTTCTTAACATAGGAAAACCACCACAAACCGCAGACACATTGCCACATTTATTTTATAAGATTTTTAATAACATAATCTGCCAAACACATACCAAATGTTCCGGTCGCTGTTATCATTGAACCAAATGTTCGTTGTGCTGATTCAGTATTTGTTTTTGGCATTTCATCAGAAAACACTACATCGAAATCAGGCAAATTTAATTCTTTGATTTCGTGTCTAATTTTAGACGCTAATGGGCAAACAGTTGTTTTTGAAATGCGCCCTATTCTAATTTTTGATAAATCGGTTTTCATTGCGGCACCCATACTGGAAATAAATTTTATTCCATACGCGTTGCACCATTTATATAGTGCGATTTTTGACGGAACAGTATCAATCGCATCTATGACAAAATCAGGTTTAATATCTAGTTCTGTATTTTCATCAAAAAATAAATTCAATGCCGTAACATCGGTATCGGGATTTATATCTAAAATACGGTTGCGCGCAACATCAACCTTAGGCTTTCCAACGGTTGACGATAACGCAAACAATTGACGATTTATGTTTGTTTCCTCTATTACATCAGAATCAACCACAATGATATGACCAATACCGCTACGTGCCAAAGATTCTATGGCAAAGGAACCGACCGCCCCACAACCAACAACCATAACTGTTGAATTTTGCAGTTTTTCAATGGCACTATTCCCTAACAACAAGCGAATTCTGTGTAATCTATCCATGTGACATAACCCTGTGGCTATTATGAAGTATTATATCAGCAATTTGTTCGTTTGGAAGTTGTTTTATTTCCGCGATTTTCATAACTATTAAACGTAAATTATCAGGATCGACATCGTCTGTTTCCACTAGCAACCTGTCATTCGGGGTCGCAATAATGCGATCGCGCGATTTGGCTGTATCATTTCTGATGATTTCCATACCGTATGAAAAATATGCATTATCTGGCAATTGTTTTATAATATCCGCATTTCCACTAAACGCATGAAATATAAATGCAGGAATATCAGGCATGGGCTTTACAATTCGCAGCATTTTGTCCCACGCACGAACACAATGTATATTTGCAACGCGTTTTAATTCGTTTGCAATTTTTAATTGGGCAACAAATACAGATTCCTGTAATTCCATATTATCGCACATATTGTCTAAACCAATTTCACCAACCATTAAATCTGGGTTATTCAACAAAGCATTATGCAGACGCGTTTTCCAACCGTCACAAGCACTTTTGATATACCACGGATGAACGCCGATTGCACCAAAGACATTTTCAGTCTGCGCCTGTATAATATTTTGCCACATATCTTCGTGTGTCGCACTAACAACCGCACCAATTAAATTTGGTAAAGATTTATACTCATGACAATGCGCATCAAAATACTTCATATAGAAAATCAATAAAGCCACGACATAGCGTGGTTTTGTTTTATTATCTCGTTTTGTGTGGGGTATTTATATACATATATAGAATCCCAATCACCACACATTTATGACATGAACTACATCTATTACCTAATAAATCACCCGCATGACGGCAGTTATGTTCACTATCGGCATTGCCATTATGCACATTTGGAATTACATAAGAATTACCTGTTTTGCAAAAGAATTCTTTCATAATTTTTCCTTTGTTTATGTAAATAATTTGTACCACTACCCCATGGTATTTACCCAAATTTTAAACTAGTAAAACTAAAAATCAATCTTTTTCATTGGTATTTTATACTTATTGACTATTTATGCGCCAGATGCTAATCTGACAGAAAAAGGGAGAGAATAATGAGAAAAATATTTTCCATAATTGTATGCTTATTTGCTTTGGTGGCATGCGATAAGCACCAGTCAAACGAACAGTTTATGCAGGATTTAAAACTTGCAAAAATTACAGACTATTTTTATGAGGTTTTTTATGACGATTATGATTACGATTACGCGTTCGCTGAAAAATTCAATCGTGAAAATAACAACCCTCATTTAGGTGCATGTTCTAGTGTTCGTAACGGAAACTTTCATGGGCGCAATTACGATTGGTACTATGACGAAGATGTTGAATTTATCGTTCATACATCCGCCAAGGGTGACCGCCACGCATCTGTGGGTATTGCGACAATGGTCCCCGGTATAACCGTTGAATTTGCAGACACAGGTTTATACACCGATGGCTATAAAATCTTGCCGTTCCGGGTTGTTGACGGTATAAACGATGCTGGGGTCGCAATAAATATAAACATCGTTCCGTTTGGCGATAGGACACTTACCACCGGAACAAATCCGGATGGCGACGATATGTATTTTGTATCTGCAATTCGTTATGTTTTGGACTATGCAGATTCTGTTGATTCTGCCGTTGAATTATTAAAATCAAAAAATCTATATGCTATGGACAACGACAACAAACATGAAGAAGGTCATTTTATGATTTCTGACAAGGATAAAACCGTTGTTGTTGAATTTATAGATAATGAAGTCGTGGTCGTGGACAATGCCGACATTATGACGAACTTTTATCTATACGGCGATAAAACGCCACATTCTGCGGGTATTGAACGTTTTAATATATTGCGCAAAAATTATGATATGGGCGCAACCCGCGATGGTATGATTAAACTTTTGGAAAAGGTGTGGTACACCCAAGCATACAACAGAAATATGAGCCCATTTTGGTATTCTGAATATGTTGGCGATTTTCGACCGATGTATAAAGATGTCACCCTGTATTCACCGGTCGAGGACTTTACCCCAGTTATTGACACTGCGATTTCTATATTTGAACAGCATGAAAGAAACGGGAAAACTTGGCACACAACACATACATCTGTTTATGATTTAGAAAATAAAACACTGACTCTGATTCCCCAAGAAAGTGGTATAGAATATACATTCGGTATCTAAAAAACTCCTTTTGATGGTTTGTTTTTTTGGATAGAGGCGTAACTGTTCTACCTCCCAAAAACATATTTGCATAGCATTTATTGAATACAAAAACGGCCATTCGAAAACTTTGAACTGTCGTAAAAGAACGATTTTGGACTATTTATTAGACTATACAACACCTGAACGTTTATTGTATTCATTGATTTTCTAGTGTTTTTGATACATCAAATAATTAACCCAAATTAGGAAAAAATATCTTGATTTTATTGTTGGTTTGTTGTATAAGGACAAAGGTGTCAAAAAACTCAATTTATTCAATTCGTCGGTCAAACGCTATCTGATTGAATTTAATTTTATAAAAGGATAAACAATGCCAACAAAAACACCACGTGTATCTGTTTTTTTGACGTATTACGATGATGAGAAATTTTTATCCTCTGCGATAGATGCCATATTAAATCAAGATTTTCAAGATTTTGAACTGATACTGTTAAATCATGCAACAACGGACAACTGTCGTGAAATAGCACATTCTTATACAGATAGTCGTATTGTTCACATAGACAAAGATTTTAATTATGGTGCTGGGTGTGGGTGTTTGATAAAAGACATGCTAAAAGTCGCTCGGGGCAAATATGTTAAGTTTTGCTGTGCAGACGATATATTGCATTCAAATTGTTTATCTACACTTGTCAACTATATGGAAAGTAATCCAAATTGTGGCTGTGTGTGTTCAAATATGGATTATATTAACTTACTTGGTAAAAAGATAAATTGCCAACCACAAAACTTTAAAAAATATTTTGATAATAGTGCGGTGGCAAAACTTTTATTTCAAGGGGACAATTGTATTAACTATCCAACAGTTATGACACGAACAGATATATTAAAAACACTGAAAATAGACAACAGCTTTGTTATGTTTTTAGATGTGTCCATCTGGGCTCGATTAATTTGTGGTGGTTATACTATATGTATGCTGGATGATAAATTAGTTTCTTATCGTATACATAATGGCCAGACTTCTAAAATTTTTGAACAGTGTTCGTTTTTAGAAAAGATTGCTTTAACGGATATTTTTTATGATATTAAGGATGTAAATATTATAAAAAATGTGTGTGATGATGTTGAATATTTAAAAGATCTAACACAAAAAGATAAAAAATACTTCCCTTTTGTCCTGGCATTACATGGATTAAATACCAACAAATTATCATGCGCAATTTCGGGATACTTAAAAATACACGAATTGATGAATGACGAAAAATTTTGCAGGGATGTGGAAGAAAGATTTGGTTTTAATATAGCGAATTTTAGAGCGTTATATAAGAACTTGCCTGCACTGGATTGTTACTTAAATACAGAATTTAAAAAACTTAGTTTTGGTAAGTTGTTGAAACTGATGGGACGCAAAATTTTTCAAATTTTTACGCCGAAATTTTACAAAAATATTTTCTTAAAAATAAAGGAGCATTAAAATGAAAGTCGTAATCTTGGCGGGGGGGCTTGGTACAAGATTAGGAGAAGAAACATCTATTAAACCAAAACCAATGGTTGAGATTGGTGGTTATCCGATTATTTGGCACATTATGAAGATATATTCTTATTATGGGTTTAATGAATTTATTATTTTAGGCGGATATAAACAAGAGGTTATCAAAGATTACTTTGCAAATTATGTGCTACACAATTCTGATATAACAATTGATTTACAAAATGGTAATCGAATTATACATGAAAACCATGCAGAACCATGGCGTGTAACAATCTTGAATACAGGCAATAATACAATGACTGGTGGACGAATTCGTTATGCCAAACCATACATTAATGGCGAACGCTTCTTGTTGACATATGGAGATGGGGTTAGTGATGTTAATATATCAAAATTAATAGATTTTCATCAAAAATCTGGCAAATATGCTACGTTAACCTCTATTCAGCCCGAAGGACGTTTTGGTGTTATTGAGGCAACCTCAGACGGCACAGTTACAAATTTCCAAGAAAAACCAAAAAATACAGAGAGTTGGATAAATGGTGGGTTCTTTGTTTGTGAACCCCAGATTTTTGATTATATCCCTGATAATGATGCAACTATATTTGAAAAAGCACCATTACAAAATTTAGCCAAAGATGGAAAATTAGGCATGTATAAACATTATGGTTTTTGGCGCCCAATGGATATGTTAAAAGATAAACAAGATTTAAACAAAATGTGGGACGCAAACCAGGCTCCATGGAAAATATGGGACAAAACAAAGGGACGTTAAAAATGGCTTTTAATAATATATACAACGGCAAAACTGTTTTGATAACTGGACATGCTGGATTTAAGGGATCATGGTTGTCTTTTTGGTTGAACAATATGGGGGCAAATGTTGTTGGGTATTCTTTGTTCCCAGATACGGATCCAAAATTATATGATGTTTTGCATTTACAAGATTTTTTGGCGGATACAAAAAATGCAGATATTTGTAATGCGTCAGAATTAGATAATTTTTTTGCAAAGCATCAGCCGGATATAGTTTTTCATTTGGCGGCACAACCTATTGTGCGTTTGTCTTATGATGAACCTATATTGACATATCAAACGAATGTTATGGGAACATTACATGTGTTGGAAGCCGCGCGTAAAACGCCATCTGTTCAGGCGGTGGTTAATGTAACAACTGACAAATGTTATGAAAATAAAGAAAAAGCAGCGGGCTATAAAGAAGATGAACCATTTGGTGGATATGATATGTATTCTTCGTCCAAGGGGTGTTCAGAAATTTTAAGTGCGTCATACAGACGTTCGTTTTTAACGAATGGTAAACCATATGCATTGGCAACAGCACGCGCGGGAAATGTTATTGGCGGTGGCGATTGGGCCCCAGACAGATTGATTCCTGATTGTATCAGGGCTTTTCAATTGGGAAAAACGGTTGAAATTAGAAATCCGTATGCGACACGCCCGTGGCAACATGTTTTGGAACCTTTGGCTGGTTATATGATATTGGGACAGAAATTACTAGAAAACGGTGATAAATATGCAACAGGGTACAATTTTGGACCAGAATTTGGTCAACCTGTGCGTGTGGCAGATGTTGCCAAGATGGTCGCCAAAGCATGGGGAACAGGTGATGTCGTTGTTGGAAAGTCTGATGGTCCACATGAGGCCAATCTATTACAACTGGATATAAACAAGGCAAAACGTGAATTGGGGTTTGTGCCGGTATGGGATGCAAAACAAGCGGTTTTCGAAACTACACAATGGTATCGCGCATACTATTCAAAACAAGACATGATTAAATATACACAAAATCAAATAAATAATTTTGTTAATAATGCCCGTCAAAAAGGGGCGCAGTGGAGCAGATAAAATGATTAAAACAAAAGAACAAATTCGTATGGAAATGAAAAAATTAGCAATGGAATATGCTGATTTAGATAAACAAGAAAAATCAAATACAGAAAAAAAGTACATTCCGGCTTCGGGTAAAAATCTTGGGTCAGAAGAGTTAGTCAATATGATTGATGCTTCGTTGGATATGTGGTTAACCGCAGGTCGGTTTAACCACGAATTTGAAAAACAATTTGCTAATAAATTAGGTGTAAGATATGCAATGACTTGTAATTCTGGTTCTTCTGCTAATTTGTTGGCGTTGTCTTCTTTGACGTCCCCAATTTTAGGCAAAGATGCATTAAAAAAAGGCGATGAAGTTATTTCTGTTGCAGCAGGTTTTCCAACAACAATAAATCCTATTATCCAAAATGGTTTTGTACCTGTTTTCGTGGATTGTGAGGTTGGTACGTATAATATTAAAATAGAAGATATTGAATCGGCTTTGTCACCTAAGACACGTGCAATATTCTTGGCACATACGTTAGGTAACATGTATGACATGGATGCAATAATGGATATTGCAAAACGTTATAATTTATATGTTATTGAAGATAGTTGTGATGCCCTTGGTGCAAAATGGAACGGTAAATATGCTGGTACAATCGGGCATATTGGAACATTTTCGTTTTATCCAGCCCACCATATTACAATGGGCGAAGGGGGCGCTGTTATCACAAATAATCCATTGTTGCGTAAGAGTATTTTGTCTTTCCGTGATTGGGGACGTGATTGTTGGTGCAATCCTGGAACTGATGATACGTGCCATAAGCGTTTCAGTATGAAATCTGGGGCATTACCGATAGGATATGATCATAAATATACTTACTCTAACATTGGTTATAACCTAAAAATTACTGATTGGCAGGCCGCTATCGGTTTGGCACAATTGGGTAAGTTAGATAATTTCTTGGATATTCGTCGTGAAAATGCTGGTGTTCTTAACTCGCATTTATCAGATTTGCAAGATTACTTGATTTTGCCACGCATTGCAGATAAATGCACACCATCTTGGTTTGGGTATTTAATTTCTGTTCGTGAAAATGCACCGTTTAGCAAACAGCAGATGGTAACGTATCTGGAACAGAATGGCATAGGAACCCGCCAATTGTTTGCTGGAAATATTTTGCGTCAACCTATGCTAAAAAACAATGATGTTATGTTACGTATTGGTAATGGAAAATTACAAAACTCTCGCAATTTAACAGAGCAAGATTATGCAAAAATGCCAGGGGCAGAATTTATTATGAATAATACTTTCTGGGTTGGTGTTGCACAGAATAATACACCACAGGATATGTTAAAAACATCATCTGTGATACATGATTTTGTTAAACAAAAAACGAGATAAGTTATGAAAAAGAAAATTCTGTTAACTGGGGGCAGTGGTTTTATTGGACGCAATATCAGAGAATCATATTTATCACAAAAATATGATATTGTTTCCCCATCGCACCAGATTTTAGATGTTGCAAATACAGAATCTGTGGATGAATTTTTTGCGAATCAAAGATTTGATGTTGTATTGCATACGGCTGTAAAACCGGGGCATAGGGCCGCAATTGATAAATCTAATTTGTTTTACACAAATGTTCGGATGTTTGAAAACCTGGAACGCAATCGGGATAAGTTTTGTAAATTTATCAATTTTGGGTCTGGGGCAATATACGATGTTGCGCACAATAATGCGGAGGTTTCTGAGTGTGATATTTATAAAAATATGGGAATTGATGATCATAGTTTTACAAAATATGTTGTGCATAAACAAATTGAACATTTACCGAATTTTTATGATTTAAATATTTTTGGCATATTTGGCAAATACGAAGATTATTCAATTCGTTTTATATCGAATGCGATTTGTAAATCGTTGTTTGATTTGCCTATAACATTACGTCAAAATCGCCGGTTTAGTTATTTGTATGTTGATGATTTGATGCCTGTTTTAGAGTATTTTATTGAAAATACACCGCAATATAAATCATACAACATTGTCCCAGACAAATGTGTCGAATTACGGGAAATTGCATATGAAATTTCTAAGGTGTCTGGAAATAAAAACATACAAATTGCAAATGAAGGATATGGCTTGGATTATTATGGTGATAATTCGCGTTTGCGTTCTGAAATTAGAGATTTGCATTTTACACCAATTAATAAGGCGATTGTCGATTTATACAATTGGTATCGAAAAAATATAAATTTAATAGATAAACAAAAATTAATAAAGGATAGATGATCATGAATGTTTTAGAAAGACGTATGTACGATTTGTTGAAAGAAATGAAAGAATCATACAATTTATCCGGAATAAAAATTTCGTTTGAAGATGAAGGCTTAACTATGGATCAGGCGCAGATCATATCTTCTGTCGCTTTTAAGGCCGGTGTGAGTGTGTCTATGAAGGTTGGTGGCGCAGAAGCCAAACGAGATATTCGGGATGCCAAGATTTTAGGCGTTAATAAACTAGTTGCACCAATGATAGAAAGTGGGTATGCATTAAAAAAATTTACGGATGCTGTATCAAAAATTTATACAGAAGATGAAATAAATGACACCCATTTTATGGTGAATATAGAAACAATAACAGGTTTTAAAAATATAGATAGTATGTTGTCTTCTTCGTGTTCACAAATGCTGTCAGGGGTTGTTTTGGGCAGAAGTGATTTTGTTGGTTCTATGGGCGAAAAAAAATCGTTCGTTAATTCTGATGCTATGTTTAAAATTGCTTCCGATATAGCAAGTATATGTAAAAGTGCTAATAAAAAATTGTTTGTTGGCGGAAACGTAAATGTAGATTCTATAGAATTCTTTAAAAAATTATCAACAATTCATTTAAATGGTTTAGAAACCAGGAATGTGATATTTAATACAGATGTATTGTTTTCCAATAAGGTTGATATAGCTATTGAAAAAGCATTGAATTTTGAATCGTTGTGGTTGCAGGCCAAAGATAAAAATTATGAAACAATGTTGAATGAAGATAAGCGTCGTATCGAAGATATCCAATCAAGATTAATACAAAGACAAAAATAATGAATACATTAAATACTAGTGTTTTAAAATGCGTTGCATTTGACTTGGATGGGACAATTTATTTCGGCGGTCATCAATTGGCACCGCGTGCCCAAGAAGTTATTGATTATGTGCGACGTAAATTTGGACGTGTATGTTTTGTGACTAATAATTCTGCATTATCACAATATCAAGTATATCAAAGATTATCTCAATTAGGTATATTAGTTAACGAAGATGAAATTTTAAATTCTAGTTATTTGATTTCTAGGTATTTGGTTAGTAATAAAATAAAAAATGTTTGGTGCATTGGTACTGTTAATTTATGTCACGAACTAGAAATTAATGGTATAAACCCGAAATCTGCGTGTCCAGATGCTATTGTGATAGGATATGATTATAATTTTACATTGCCTTATATAGAAGATGCATTGAAAGTGTACACCCCAAAATGTCAGATAATTGTTGCTAATACAGAACGTGTTTATCCGCGTGACAATGGTATTTTGACCCCTGGGGCTGGTGCAATCGTATCTGCTTTTATGCATACTATAAATAGAAATGATATGGTTGTATTGGGGAAGCCTAATGTTTTAATGTTAGATAGTGTTGCAAAACTATATAATTTATCTGCAGAACAAATTTTAATGGTTGGCGATACTTATGAAAGCGATATTCAGATGGCTGAAACATATGGTTCTCAGGCAATCTTAATAAAGGGTACAAATACGAAAGATTATTCTTGTAATAGTGTTGTCGAACTACAAGATTTATTACATGTTTTATAAAAAGGTGATGAACAAATGATAAAGGTATCGGATTACATAATAAAAAGATTAAAAGATGTTTATGCTGTAGATTGTGTGTTTATGGTATCTGGTGGCGGTGCCATGCATTTGAATGATAGTGTGGGTAAATATTTGCCATACATTTGTAATCATAATGAACAAGCTTGCTCTATTGCAGCCGAAGGATATGCCCGTGTTAATCAAAAATTGGCCGTGGCGAATATTACTACTGGCCCGGGCGGATTGAATTGTTTAAATGGTGTTATGGGGGAATGGACCGATAGTGTCCCTGTTTTGTACTTATCGGGCCAGGTAAAATACACAACGACCATGGATTCGTGCAAAGAAATTCCTTTGCGTCAATTGGGGGACCAAGAAGTAGATATTATTTCTGTTGTGAAACCTTTGACGAAATATGCTGTTATGGTAAAGGATGCTAAGGCTATTAAATATCATTTGGATCGCGCTATCCATTTAGCAACAACGGGACGTTTTGGGCCTGTTTGGTTGGATATTCCATTAAATATTCAAGCGGCAATGATTGATGAAAATGATTTACGTGATTATGATCCATCTGAGGATGATTTGAATTTGCCGGATATTTCAAATGAAATTAAGCAATTAGCAGAAATGATTCAAGAAGCAAAAAGACCGCTGTTGGTGGCTGGGCACGGTATTCGTTTGTCGGGGGCACTAAATGAGTTTGAAGAGTTAGTTTCAAAACTCAATATTCCCGTTGTCACAACGATGAATGGCTTTGATACGGTTGCCGAAGATAATCCCAACTTTGTGGCACGGATTGGAACGGTCGCCAATCGGGCGGGTAACTTTACTCTGCAAAACGCCGATTTAGTCATTACTGTGGGTTCCCGAAATAATATCCGTCAAGTCAGTTATAACTGGGAAAATTATGCCAAAAACGCAAAATTGGTATGTGTTGATATAGATCAGGCAGAATTGGATAAAAAGACGATTAAACCCGTCTTAAAAATCCATGCCGATTGTAAAGATTTTATTCAAAAATTATTGGTCGCTGTACCCAATCGCCAACCGACCGAATGGAATCAATGGACTCGGGATATCAAAGCGAAATATCCCCCGGTTCAAGAAGCACCACGTGTGGGGGATAATCCCATTGAACCCTATGCTTTTATTGAAAAATTGATTCAACATTTCAAAGAAAATGAAGTTGTCGTGGGTGGTAATGGCACAGCGTTTTTGGTTCCTTTCCAAGTGGGGCAAGTCAAAAAAGGACAACGCTATATTTGGAATTCGGGTGATGCATCGATGGGATATGATTTGCCCGCTGCAATCGGGGCATGTTGTGCCAACAATCGTCAAGACACAATTTGCTTGGCTGGGGATGGCTCAATCATGATGAATTTACAAGAATTGCAAACCATGAAACATTATCAATTGCCAATTAAATTATTTATTTTGAATAATGATGGTTATATTTCAATTCAACAAACTCAAAAGAATTTCTTTGAAGGCAGAATGACCGCTTGTACACGTGAAAGCGGCGTAACATTACCAGACTTTATTCGTTTGGGACAAGCATTTGATTTACCGACGGTTCGTATTGAAAGCAAAGACAATTTGGATGAACAAATTCAAAAAGTATTAGATATGAAAGGACCGGTCTTGTGTGAAGTAATGCTAAGTCCTGGCTACATTTTTGCTCCAAAATTATCAGCTAAGAAATTACCAGATGGCAGCATGATATCCCCCAGTTTGGAAGATTTGTTTCCTTTCTTACCCAAAGAAGAATTAGAAGAGAATATGATTAAACAGGAGTAAAATAGAATGAAAATTTTGCTAAATTTATATTGTGTTCCAGGTTTAATAAATGCTATTAGTGCTATTTATGACCATTTATTTAATTGGTGTATCAATTTATTACCCGCCGATCAGATAGATCTAAAAATCATTTGTTCCGATTCCGTAATTCAAGACGATGAAGCATCCAAAGGATTGTTAAAACAATATAATCCAATCGTTTTAACACAACAGGATTTTGATTATATTTTTTCAGATTCACATCTGTCTGTGATACAGAAGATGTCTATTTTCGCTTTAAATAAATTAAATCCGTTTCAACAAAAACGTTTAGATGAATTTTTATCTAAAAATTTAAAAGATTGGGAACCCGATATCATATTATCATGGGCGTGGCAATCATCTAAACCGTTTGCTCATTTATATCCTCATGCCTTATGCTTGAACCAAGACAATGCACTTTTTTCAAGACCCCCTTATAAAAGAAGTTTGTGTTACGATGTCTTTCATAATTTTTGTATATTTCCAAATTATTTTATTAAAAATGTTCATAAATTTAAAATATCAAAATATCAAAACTTAAAGGTTGAAGAATTTAAATTTATGTTAAGGGAAATGATAGAAAAAACGTCCCCTGTTTCAGAACGAATAAAAAAAGAAAAGGCACGTTTTAGAAAAACGTTGTTGTTGCCTTTAGTGAACGAATCCTTTAATACATATCTTCAAGAAAAATATACTTCAAATTATGATTTTTTGGAATACGTTTTTCAAAATATCCCATCTGACATTGGTATATTTGTTACAGAACCAGATCAAGGTGAATTTTTAAAAGGAAAAACATTAGAACACTTTCAACAATATCCTAACTTCATTTTTTTATCAGAAACAAACGTTAAAAACGGTTTTTCGGCAAATTCACTGCATTACCTATACCATGTGGATGGGATTTTGGGGACCCCATCAAAAACGGCATTAAATGGTCTAATCTATGATAAGCCCGTCATTTCTTTGGACAGAAATTTTCATGATTGGATGGTAGACTCTAAAGATATAACGAAAGTTGATAAAATCTTATCTAAAAAGTATAAGAATAAAAATAACTTGTTATATTGGTATCTGACACATTATGCTGTTTTTGAGAAAAATTATTATACAAAAGGTTGGCTTTTTGATTATCTGAATAATAAGCTAAATATTTTCAGAAAACAAGGTATCACATTTGATTTGTATAACAAAATTAATGATTTTAATGATATTTCTATGTATATTTTAAGTAGTGTCGCCGAACATTATAAAATCGAATTTAATGAAGTTGAACTAGAATTGGAAAAATTTGGTATAAAGTTTAAAAAATCTTTAAAATTCGGCTATTACGTGTCAAGGATACTCTCTCATTTAACATTTGGTGAAAAGGGAAAATATTATCAACAGGAAAAGGCACATTATAGGCAATTATTAAAATGATAAAAAGGTATTGAATTAATGTATAAATCTGAGGTAAACAAATGACAAAAATAACTGCTTTATTAACAGCCAGAGGAAACAATACAATGACGGATAAAAATGTTCGTCTGGTACTGGGGAAGCCTTTGCTTTATTATACGGCTTCAGCGGCAAAAAAATCAAACTTAATTTCAGATTTTTATGTAAGCAGTGATGATGATAAAATTTTAAATGCGGCTTCTGATGTTGGGTATATAAAAATCAGACGGCCAGATGAATTGGCAAAACCAACCGCACAACATGTCGATTCAATTATTCATGCATTAAAAGAAATCTCTGAAAAATATAATTCATCCCCGGATATTTTGGTTGTTTTGTTGGGAAATTCGGCGACAGTAAAAACCCAGTGGATAGATGATTGCATTACTGAAATTTTGAACGATGATTCAATTTCTGCGGTTGTTCCCGTAATGGAAGAAATGGATCATCATCCATTTCGGGCAAAAAAAATAAATCAAGAAGGTTTTTTAGAGCCATTTTTCGATTTTAAAGGACAAAAAATTTCCACGAACAGACAAGATTTAGAACCAAACTACTTCTTATGTCATAATTTTTGGGTATTGAATGTGAAAAAAGCAATTAATTGTCAAAATGGTCAAGCACCTTGGACTTTCATGGGAAACAAAATTAAACCTTATATTGTTGATGAAAGTTTTGATGTCCATGATGAAGATGATTTAATTAAAACTGAAAAATGGCTCGTGGCCAACAAAATTGTGTAAAGGAATAAAAAATGTCATTAAAAAACAAACTATCAATTATACTGATTACCTATAATCGGTTAAAAAAATTAGAGGATACTTTAAACAGTCTGTTGGGTGAAGAATCACCCATACGGGATTTTGATATTACGATTTTAGATAATGCCTCCACAGATGGTACTTCTGAATTTTTAACAGAATTGTGTAAAAAATATAAAAATATAAACTATATACGTCATCCAATCAATGTTGGGGGTAATGGGAACATTTGTCGTGCTTTTGAATTAGGGGCTTCATCTGGAAAAGAATATGTGTGGGTTTTATGTGATGATGATAAATATGATTTTTCTAACTGGTCAGAAGTTGAAAAAGCCATTCAAAGTGATGTTGATATTGTTTGTTTGTCCGATTATATTTTCCCAAATCAATCAGCTAAGACGGATCCCGCATATCAGATTTTTCAATTGACCTTTGTTCCCGCTGGTATTTATAAAACAGCGTTAATAACAGATACTGTCTTGACGAATATGTATGATGCTATTTATACAATGTTCCAACAATCATGTTTAACAATACACGTTATTAATAAAAGTGGGAACATTCATGTTTGTTCAAAACCATTGGTATTCAATGGTCTACATTTTGAAGATAAAGTATCGGATAACAGCTATGTACGGGGGTCTAAATCAGAAGATTGTATTGCACGTCGTCGCGATCAATTTTGGATTACTGGATATGTAAACATCCTCTCTTTGCTAAAAAACACAGAGTTACGCCAGCGTTGTTTAGAGGTTTCAATTCCTTATAAAGATATTTATGGTAGTTGGGATAATTTTTATAATTGTATGAATAATCAATATCTTAATTATAAAAAATTAAATTATTTTTATGAAATTTATAATGCTTTATCAGAAAAAAGAAAACGTGAGTTTGTTACGCGTTATCCAAAATTGATGCATGATGTTTTAATTGAATGCGGATTAATTGGTAGTTTTAGACCGTCTTCTTATGAATGGAAAATAATGGCAAAACATTTTCTCAAAACAATGTTTTCTATAGATAACAGTCGGGATAAAAAGTATAAAATTATAAAAATTTTAGGTTTTAGAATTAAAATACAAAGAAAAAAACAGCCCGCCGATTAAAGCGGGCTTTCTGAATTTAGATTTTCGGATATTTTTCTTTGATGGCGGAAATGGCATCTTGCCATAAGGTTGTCCCATTTATTTTATCCCAATAAATCATATCCAATTGTTCCTGTATGGGGGGATACTCTCGTTGTCTTTTTGCAGCATAGGTTGGCTCTGGTTTTGTTGGGGCAAATCCCTTCACATAGAAAAAACCATCATAGGCTTTTTCTATTTCTGAAACAGTTTTTGTCCACCCCATCAAATCAGCCATTTCCTTTGATTCGGTTATCCCACCGATGATTTTATTATTTTGAATATCTTCTATATAAAACATATTAAGCTCCTTTTAATGGATAAATGCGATATGAAAAACCCAATGTATGGGTATTGTTTACAGTAAATTTCCAGCCAGCAGGAACCAAAAAAGTAAAAGTTGTTCCTTGGGTATTTCCATTGGTATCATCAAAACGCCAACCAACTATATAAGAAGATGTTTCGTCAGGATTATAAACAAAAGCATTAAAATCTTCTGTATAATCTTGTCTGGCCCAAACAGATACAAAAGAATCTTTAACACAGGTTATTTTTGTATTACTTGCTATACTAGTTCCTGCGACCTCTTTAGTATAATCGGGCATGCATATATCAGCAATTAATTGTTTGCTGGTATCGGGTAAGTTATCCAGTGTTTTTTCCAGTTTGTTCGCGCTTAGTGTTACTATATCGCTGCGGATTTGTGATATGTCGCCCAATGCCTGTATCTTGGCATCTATATCAACGATTTCTTCGTGAATTGCCGATATACGTGCAAGAATGATGTCTGTGGATTCTTTATCCGCAATTTCCGCGTATTTTGTGGTCAGGTCCGCCAATTCATCCTTGCGATCCTTGATAACCTCCATCAGATAATTCAAATCTTGGTTTAGTGTCGTTGGATCTATCTTTGCCAATGGTTGATAATCAACTATGCGTTCCAATGGTAGTTCGCGCGCAATAGTGATGCAATCAAGTGCGGTTGGTGCGACCTCGAACACGACCTTGCCGCCGGTATATGGAATATCTGCGTCCACACCGCCTGGTGTCCCGATTATACTGTAACCCGTTGCCGGTTCATCATTTACAGTAACAACAACATTACTATTTTCAAAAAAGGGGAAATTAAAGAAAAATTCGGTTATTGAGCCGTCCCCCATATATGATACTTTTTGCATAAAAACTCCTTTGTTATAACAAAAAAAGTCCCAGTGCAAAAGCTGGGACAATAAAAAAAGTCGACACAATCTGTCAACCTTTATATTCACATTATACCACAAATACCAAATTAAAACAATATAATAATTTTTAGGTTGTTTAATCGTTATATTTTAGTGGTTTTATCTTTCTGGTGGAAACACAGAGGGTATACGGAATGATATCTTGCTAAATACTTTCACTGTGTTGCAACTACAATCTACTAACTTTGCCACTATTTTTCGCACTTTTTGCCACTGTTTTATTCATAATAAAAATCCTTATTTTATATGTTAAATAGTAAAAAATTGTAAATTTCAAGATGGTAAAATTCACAATTTTTGTTGTAAAAACAGTGTGTTGTGTAGATTGGTATAAAATAAAAAAAGACCTTTACACTGTGGTAAAAGTCGCATTTTTGATTTTTCTGGTGGAGGCACAGGGACTCGAACCCTGGACCCAATGATTAAAAGTCATTTGCTCTACCAACTGAGCTATGCCTCCGAAACTTTGGTTCTGGGCGACATTTTGACACAATATTATTACAAATGCAAGAATTTTTTTATTTATTTGTCTATACAGTGTTCAGATACGCGTACAATTCTCTACATATCTTGCATTTTCGGTAAAATATGGTATAATATATGCCATAGAAGAGATTTTAGATGGTAGCTCCAATAACCGACGTTAATGAATTTTTATTGAAATCGTTTCGACATTATCATTTTCATCAAATGCCACCTGCTGTGCGCGCTCACTTTGATAAAATATCCCAGGAAAGCGATTATATCGGCAATATGAAAAAATGGACAAAGTGGTTCTTTGACCAAAATGGTGCAGAATTACCCGCACCAACAATAGATGATGCAAATCTAAAAAAATTATACGACATTTTTCAAAAAGCCTTTCAAAATATGGCGTCACATGTGTCAGACCTAAGAATTGCCGAAAACTCTACGGCATTGGGATTTATTGACACATATTTTGGAAACGGTAAACTATTTTCTACATCTACGGCCACACAAGCAGCAGACGATTATATTCAAAATACATTATTACACATAATTGAAAAATATAAAAATTTGGTTGTAAATAGTTTACACGATTATGGTGTGTTTAGCGCTGATTTTTCTGTCGAAGATTTAATAAAAGGCATCAAAGATAAAAAATATAATTCTGATTTAGGTTTTCAATCTAAATTGCGTAATTTTGTTAATTCTCTTAGTTATGCTCAATCTTCGTCGGAATGGGTGGAAAAGATTACCCAAGACCCGTCTTGCCAAATAGATTTATCAAGTGTTGGCAATCCTGAAACTTGGTTTGTTAATGCTAATTATGACCAAGATTTATTCAGACAAAATTTACCTGTATTATTTAATACACTATTAACTAAATCAAAAATCAAAGAACCTTTTTTAAATTATGATTCCAGTGGTAAAATAAAGACACAACTGGAACAAGCAATAGCTGATACAGATTGGGCAAACGAAAAAGGTAGCGATTACATTAGCCCGCAAGTTTCTGAAGAATTATCTTTAAAACAAAAAATAGAAAAGAAACTTGACAAAACATATAAAAACTTCTTTCGGCAGTTTGCAAGTCTGCGTGGCAGACGGCGTTTTGTTTCCCCTTATATAGAGGAAATCATTGATGCTATTGATGCAAATAAAATAAAACCAACCGATGGTTTGGATGCTGTCATTAAAAAATCTGATGATATAAAGAAAAAACTGAAACATAATAATGCTGTCAAACACTTTGATTGGTTTGTAAAACAAATGTCCAGTTTGCAAAAACTAATGCCCAAGACATTTGCAGACGACCCGTTAAAACATGGGAAAAAACTGCAAGATATCATATCACAAATGATTGTTAACGCGGTTAATGACGGCAAAGAAGAAGAAGCAAAAACCGCCATGGAAATCCTGTCTATTATAAAATACGGCTATATGACAAGCCGGACGATGGATGCTCTACAAAAGGCGGATTTTTCTATTGTTGGCGACAAAGATTTATCATGGAATAAAAACGAAGGCGTGCAATTTGTAACAAAAGCGATGGATAACGTAGCACAATTTGCATTGGTAGGCACAGGGCGTCTGTTGGCCATGGCACGTAATACGTATGAAAGAAACAGTACGAAATTTAAAGGCCAACCCAATAAAAACCTTAGTATGGCTATTGATGGGTGGAATCAACAAAATGACCAAGAAAAAAATGCAGCACAACAGGTACACAATATAAATATAACTAATTGGAACAATACTATTACCGATAACAATAATGTATTAAATGATTTAAATGCTGGGCATGGTCAATCTGGGCGTAGTGTTAACGGTGGTAATATAAACGCATTAAAAACAAATGATTTAGCACAGTTAGAAACCACAAAACAGAATGCTGAAACAGAATATAATAATGCGTTATCATTATTTACACCGGCTGATGAAGTATATAAAACAAATGAAGAATACAAACAACAGATACAACAACTAGGTCAACAACTTAGCAATATAACACAAACAATTAATAATCTAGACACACAAATAAACGCTCTTAATAAGCCAGCAAATACAGCAACAGCAGAAGAAGTAGCAAAAGTTACTATATTGGTGCAAGAACGCGACCAATTACAAAGAGAAAAAGCTCAAAAAACACAAGAACGGAACAATAAAATACAAGAACAAGCAACATTTGCTAATAATCCTGTCAATCAACAACACATACAAAGTTGGAATAATTTAAAGACAGATCGCGACAACAAAAAAACTTTATTTGATGATGCTTTGGACAAATACAACAAGTTACAAAGTGACGTTCAATCTTTTGAAAACAAAACCCAATCAAACCAAGAGTGTCAACGGCTTATTGATGAGAGTACGAGAAAGATGGCTAATTGGCCAAACGACAAATTGGATAAATGCCGTCAATTGATGGCTCATTGGGACTTTTTAGAAACAGGCAGTATGGTTAGCAAATTTCATTTAGGCCAAGAAAGAATGAATAAAAAATTTGCCCGCAATAAAGATATATTAATTCAACAGATTTATGACAAATACGACTATTCCCATATGGCAGCTTGATTTTTGTTCAATTTATAATCACATCAGGCACATCTTTCGGTTTGTACTTTTTTCGCATAAAAAACATTATTTATTCTGTGTTTATTGTTGAAATCTCTATAAATGTTGCTATACTGAGCCACAGTTTTAAGAAAAGGATAAAAAATGTACATACTTGCTTTGAACTGCGGTTCATCTTCACTTAAATACAAGGTTTTTGACGAAAAAACATTAAATGCTGTGGTTAGCGGTACCGTTGAAAAAATAGGTTTACCTGATTCTTTTGTCACACAAAAATACCCAGACGGCACAAAACAGAGAAAAGATGTTTCTATGCAAAATCATAACGAAGCATTGAGTGTTGTTTTGACACTGTTGCGTGAAGCATCCATTGATATGAATGAAATTTCTGCGGTTGGTCATCGTGTTGTTATGGGCGGTGATAAATACGCTTCATCGGTTGAAGTTAATGATGAAGTTATCAAAACCCTGAAAGAATTATCACCATTGGCACCATTACACAACCCAAGTGGTATTTTGGGTATTGTGACTGCACAACAATTATTGCCAAATGCAAAACAGGTTGCTGTATTTGATACCGCTTTCCATCAGACAATGCCTGATTATGCTTATCGTTATGCAGTGCCAGAAGCATGGTACAAAGAATTGGGTGTTCGTCGTTATGGTTTCCACGGAACATCACACCTGTATGTTTCAAAACGTGCAGCGGCAATGTTGGGCAAACCAGCGAGTGAATGTAATTTGATTACTGCACATATTGGTTCAGGTGCTTCTATGGCAGCAATTAAAAATGGTAAATGTGTTGATACATCTATGGGTATGACACCAACTGCGGGTCTGACCATGGGAACACGTACCGGTGATATTGACCCAAGTATCGTTTTGTATGTTATGGGACGTTTGGGCATTAGTGCTGAACAAATGACAACATTTATGAATAAACAATCTGGTTTATTGGGATTGACACAATGTTCATCTGACCGTCGTGACGTAGAAGCAAACAAAGGAACAGATGACAAATGTCGTTTAGCATTGGATGTAGAAATTAACAATGTTAAAAAATTCATCGGTGCATATATGGCTGAACTGGGTGGCAATGTTGACGCATTGGTATTTACCGCCGGCGTTGGTGAAAACGACGACTGGTTGCGCGAACAATATTGTTCAGATTTAGAAGGTTTAGGAATTAAACTGGACAAGAAAATAAATGCCGAAGCATTGGCGCGTAAGGGCTATGGTGATACAATCATCAGTACCCCAGATAGCAAGATTAAGATTATGATGATTCCAACCGACGAAGAATTGGTTATTGCCGAAGATGCCCGCGCAATTCAGCAAGGAACATATAATCCAGACCATTTGAAAATGAATTATTCTTTTGCAAAAATAAACGCTGATAAACAACGTTAAAAAAACCGCCCAAACGGGCGTTTTTTTTATTTATCCAACAATCTGTTGCCATATTGTCTTTTTGGTTTTTGGTTTAACCTTGCGACGCGGTGCAGACATAGTTGTCTTTTTTGCCTCAACATGTTGAGCGTTTTTCTTTTTTGCATCTGTTGATGGTTCGTGTGCTGTCAACACTTCATCTGTTTTAACAGATTCTGGTGCAACGCGTTGTATAGAATATTGATCAATATTCATCAAACTATCATCACCAACGACAACTATTTCTGTACCAAATTCAGCCTCCATCGCGGCAAGTTCCGCGCGTTTTTGATTTAACAAGTAAATCGCAACATCGGTTGGAACCGTCATAATAATTTTCTGGGCAGACTTGGCCAATAATTTTTCCTGTAAATGACGGAATAAAATTATGGACGCCGTTTGGATACTTGGAACAACCCCTGCCCCCATACAATGTGGACATGGAACATATGAAGATTCAAGAAAACTACTGCGCATACGCTGACGTGACAACATCATGACACCAAACGCATTTATTTTTGCTACTTGGGTTCTGGCGCGGTCATGTTTCATAATTTCGCGCATTTTCATTTCCAATTTGCGGTTATTCTTTTCTTCTTCCATATCAATAAAGTCAATTGCAACAATACCCGCCAAGTCGCGTAAACGCAATTGCAGAGCAATTTCTTCGGCGGCTTCTAAATTTGTATTTAGTGCGGTTTGTTCAATATCTTTTTCCTTGATAGCACGGGAAGAATTAACATCAATTGTCACCATTGCTTCGGTTTGGTTTATTACCAACGAGCCGCCAGACGGTAAAGTCACATATGGTCCATGTAAACCCTCTAACTGTTTTTCAACACCAGCCTTGGTCATCAAAGGCATTGCAGTATCTTTATATAACATCAACTGTTTACGTGGTGCGCGGCCATACAACTGTTGAAAATACTGTTTTGCCGCCTCAAAAGCCTCTTCACCTTGGACAACCATAACGTCGTCTTTTTCAGCGACAAAATCGCGAACAACACGACGCAACAGTGAATCTTCGGTATGAATAATAACAGGCGCAACTGATTCCAATGTCGTTTTGCGAATATCATTCCACAAATTGACCAAATAATCGTAATCTTTTGAAATATCAGCAGCATTCGCATCCATCGCAGCCGTACGCAACACAACTGTCATACCCTTTGGTATTTTTAAGCCATGTAATATTTCGCGCAAACGAGCACGTTCAGCTTTGTCTGATATTTTTTTAGAAATACCATAACTATTGCGTTTTCTGGAATTAGGCATCAAAACAGCAAAACGACCAGCCAACGACAAATATGTTGTCATAGATGCGCCTTTTTGGCCACGTTCTTCCTTGACCCCCTGGACCAGCAAAATTTGCTTTGGTTTTATAACATCTTGAATTTTGAATTCACGTGCACGTTTTGTAAATTCTTTGTTATCTTCACCAGCAGAATTATCATCGTATTCGGCGATTTCGTCCTCTTCTTCATTTGGGTCATCATCATCATCAACAATGTTGGCGTGTGCCAATTCCAACAATTTCTTTTTCTGTTCTGGTGTCACCTGATAATAGTCAGGATGAATTTCGGAAAACGGCAAGAAACCATTTTTACCTGTACCATAATCCACAAAAGCCGCCTGTAATGATGGCTCTACGCGGATAACCTTGGCCAAGTAGATATTGCCCTTTATTTGGGGTTTGGTTGTTGTTTCAACATCAAAATCAGAAACACGATTGTTAGCGTTATCAACAACGACAACACGCGTTTCTTCCGGGTGGACTGCGTCCACATATATTTTCTTTGACATTTAGTAATCCTTTTGTTTGCGAATCGTATAAAATGGTAGCAATCCGTCCCTGTGGGGCGTCCAAGCCCATGCCAAGGGATAGCACCGCGATACATATCAGCGCCACACGGATCACAAAAAACAGTGATAATACAAACACCTATATTAACCCCATTCAATAC
Source organism: Candidatus Enterousia sp. (assembly GCA_045616625.1). Taxonomy (GTDB): domain Bacteria; phylum Pseudomonadota; class Alphaproteobacteria; order Rs-D84; family Rs-D84; genus Enterousia. Next base: position 6,301 of record JAZLHA010000004.1, on the reverse strand, counting down.
GATATGTATAAATTATCAAACAGATATAATAAAGGCAAGTAATTTATTTTTTCTTGTGTGAAACAGCAGTTTTTACTTTTTTTACAGCCTGGACAACCTGCAATTGTGGAATTTTTTCCTTGGTCTCGTTCAACCAACGACGCATACGTGCACGCAACCAATGTTCATAAAAAACAAATAGTCCGCCCATTCCGAAAAGTGGTATCACATAATAAATTATTCTGTATGCCAGTAATGCACCAAAAACATTGGCTTTATCAACGCTATCCGGCAGCGCCAAAAGGAAAATCGTTTCAAAGACCCCGATACCACCTGGAACCTGACTAAATACACCTGCAACCATTGCGATAACATATAGTCCTATAAACGTTCCAAAAGGAATTTGAACAAATGGTGACATACAAAAATACAAAACTAAACCAGCACAAACACCATCACCAATTCCCAATAACGTTTGTAAAAACGCCTGTTGAGTAGTCGGAACATTAAACTTTAAACCACCTATTTTAAGATGTTTGTTTTTTAGAAATATCGTCATACCAAAGTATGCCAGCAAAGACGCTGCACAGAATATAAACAAACCGTTTATACCAACACTCGCTCCCATAGATTGCTGTAAAATATCGCGAGGTATTAAAAAATATCCTATAAGAACAATCGCAGCACATCCCAGAAAAAATGTAAACCCAGAAAAAGTTATCATTTTTACGATATTTCCGGCTTCTATACGCCAACGGGTATAAAGACGATAGCGAATAGCACCACCACTAACAACAGCATGACCAGCATTATTACTAATCGCAAATCCCAGCATCCCTGCTAGCATCCATTTCCACCATGAAACATTTCCACCAACATAACGCAGAGCTAAAAAGTCGTATAAAGACAATACCAAATACCCCGCCAAACACGCAACACACGCCGCAACAAGGTTTGGCATGGGAATACTAATAATTGCGTTCCAAATATCACGCAAATTATAATTTCTTAACTGCCACCATAACATCCCCGCAGCCAGAACAAAAAAGAACAAACCCGCATAACTTACTATCTTTTTAAATATACGTTTTGATTTATTTGACATAAATTTTCCTATTTAGTGTCCCATAGCATAACAATTATAATAATAAAAAGCAAACCGAAAAAAAATTGCAATCGGTAAACATTGCTATATAATGCAGAAAACAAAGGATTTTATATGCGACCAAGTTTACGTAAAAACAACCAAATGCGGAAAGTCAGTATTGAAACAGGTGTAAATAAATGGGCAGAAGGCTCATGCTTGATAAAAATTGGTGGAACCCAGGTTTTATGCACCGCATCTGTGGATTTAAATCAACCATTGTGGAAACGTCAACAGCAAAAAACTGGTGGTTGGGTGACGGCTGAATATTCAATGGTGCCACGCGCATGTGGTGTTCGTAAATCACGCGATGCAATTATGAAGGATCACCGTAGTGCTGAAATTTCACGTTTAATCGGACGCGCATTTCGTAGTGTTGTTGATATGGAAGCATTGGGCAAACACACCATCTGTATTGACTGTGATGTTATCCAGGCCGACGGTGGCACACGTTGTGCATCTATTACCGGGGGATTTATCGCTTTATCATTGGCCGTAAAATGGCTACTCGACAACAATCGTATACACATCAATCCAATTCGTGAACACGTTGCCGCAATATCAGCGGGTCTTTGGGACAATGAAATGGTGCTTGATTTAGATTATGACGAAGATAGTGTTGCAGAATTAGATGCAAATTTTGTTGTTTCTGAATCTGGAAAATTTGTTGAAATTCAAGCGACTGGTGAACAACATCCTTTTAATCAAGAACAGATAAATAAATTGATGGAATTAGCCGCAAGTGGTTGCCAAAAACTTATTGAATTACAAAAGCAAGTATTGGAATAAACCGACAATTATTTATTTAATATATCGCCCGACTTAATATATTCGGGTGATTTTTTTGGTAATTTTTGCTGGGCTTTTTTAGCATATTCCTTGGCGGTTTTATCCTTGCCATTCATTTTGTAATATTCCGCCAATGCCCAATTAGAACGCGCATCGTCGCCGTATGCCCGCGCCAAAGTCCAATATGCCAACGGTGATGGTTCAACCAAAAGTGCAGATTTCGTGAGTTCAATAGCACGTTCCCTGTCCCCGGGTTTGTTTCTATCGGTCAAGACCAGTGCTAACGCTGTTTCAATTTGTGGCGCATTTGCAATCAAACTGAGTGATTTTTCATATGCGACAACACTATCGTCATAATGCCCGTATTGGTATTCTATATCGCCAAGCAATTCATAAAAGTAAGGATTATTTTTATTACGCGATATTAGTGTCATCGTGCCAACGCGCGCACCATCCAGATTTCCACCACGCATATTTGCAATCGCACGCGCATAAAGCGCCGCATCAGATTTATCACGCGACGGATATAGTGTCTTTACATTTTCCGGCGTATTTAAATATCCCACCAATTTGGCGCGTGCTAATTCATATCTTGCGACCGTTTCATCAGATTTTTTATAAGATTTGTTTTCAATTTTTGCAATTTTTTCGCGCGCATTTTTCATACGTTCGGTCGTTAGTGGATGGTTCACGTGATTAGGGTTGATACGAGTCTCTATTGAAGATGTCATTTCCTGCATTTGTTCAAATACTTCTATTAAACCATTTGGATTTTGATTTGCTTTTACCAGCAAATCAATTGCCATTGTGTCAGCCATACGTTCTTCGTCACGCGAAAAAGCCAACATAGATTGATTAGCAATTCCAGCGCCGCCCGCCATGACACCCGCCCCCAACGACGGATTACCACCCGCAACCATAAGCCCTATTCCCAACGCCTGAATCAATAGGGTTCGTTTTAATTCGGCCTCCATCTGGGATTTCATTTGCGCCATATGACCACCAATGGTATGTCCCAGTTCGTGTGCAACAACGGCTTGTAATGCGTTTGGCGATTTAATTTTCTTTAACAGACCGGTATAAATATAAACATCTTCGCCACCAGATACAAAAGCATTAAAATCATCCGACCCGATTATATGAATTTTCAATCTGTTCTGTGGAACATCAGCCGCCATTGCGATTGGTGTAATAATTTCAGATATTAGTTTTTCTATTTCTGTATCAGTAATCGACGATGCAGCACGCGCCCCAGTGCAAAAAATCACAGACAATAAAAATACTATTATTTTACGCATTTATATTTGCCCCACATTCAAATATAGCCATTAAATCGCGTATCCAATCATCAGGCATATTATCAGATGCTGCCCGCGCCGCCAATTTGAATAAATCCCGATGTTCGCGCCAATCTGCAAAATGATAATTTATCCAACCACTCTGGCGTGTACCAATCAGTTCGCCAACGCCACGCATCATTAAATCTTGTTCTGCGATAACAAATCCGTCCTGGGTTTCGCACAACACGTCCAGTCGCTTTAATCCATCAGGACTAACATTATTACCAAACAACAGGACACAAAAAGATTGTATATTACCCCGCCCCACACGTCCGCGCAACTGGTGCAACGCCGCGAGGCCGAATTGTTCCGCATTTTCAATAACGATTATGGACGCACGCGGGACATCTATACCAACCTCTATTACTGTGGTTGCAACCAACAGGTTCATATCAGAATTATTATCAGCAAATTTTGCCATAACACTATCGCGTGACTTTTTATCCATTTGCCCATGAACGAGTCCCACCGTCGGAAACACCTTACTTAGCATTTCATGTCGCGCAATTGCGGCGCCGGCACCGATACCATTATCATCCTGAACCAGGGGGCAAACCCAAAATACTTTTGTGCCTGATTTAATCTGTTCCTGGATTCGCGCCACCAAATCATTTATACGCGCGGTGGATAATTTACTAGTTTTGATAGGCAACCTCCCCGCAGGCTTTTCATTTACAACCGAAATATCCATATCGCCATACATTGTCATGGACAGGGTGCGCGGAATTGGTGTCGCGGACAGAGCCAACAAATCAACATTGTTGCCCTTGGCCCGCAACGCTTCGCGTTGATTTACACCAAAACGATGTTGTTCATCAACGATAACCAGACCTAAATCTTTATATTCTACATCATCAGAAAACAGTGCGTGTGTTCCGATTACAATACGCGTGCGACCACTGCGCAGGGAAATCAGTTTTTCACGACGCGCGACCCCTTTATCACGTCCCGTCAAAACATCGCACACAATACCCAAATCATCACACATAGGTTTAATTTTCGCATAATGCTGCTGTGCCAAAGTGTCCGTTGGTGCCAAAAAAGCGGTCTGTGCCCCTGATTCCGCCATTTTAATGGTGGCACCCATTGCAATCATAGTTTTGCCAGAACCAACATCCCCCTGAACCAATCGCATCATTGGAATATCAGAATCTAAATCTTGGAAAATTTCATCCAGGGCGCGTTTTTGTGCGCCAGTCAATTCAAACGGCAGGGAATTCCAAAACTTATCCAATAAATCATACCGTTTTGCGCGGGGCGCACGTTTATTACGGATGTCCACACGATTACGGCGGCTAATAGCAATAGCAGATTGGTGCGCCAACAATTCACAATATGCGACCTTTGCAACATAGGTAGCATTCGGCAATAATTCATCAGACTTTGTCGCAAAGTGTATATGATGCAACGCGTCAAAAAATTCCACAGCGCGTTCATCAGGTTCATTTTTTACCAATTCATCCAGGCGCGCAAAAATTTGATCGCGCACATTGGCAAATACTTTTTGGGTTAATCCTTCGCCCGATGGATAAATTGCCTGGGCGGATGGAATTTTATCTGCTTTATCTAATTCCTCGATAAATTCAGGATGATTCATTGTTGGAAATTTGCCTGCATCAACACGCCCACTAACCATGCGCCATTCGCCAACCGGCAACTTTTTCAACCAATAATCTAAATAAGATACATTAAAGAATTGAATTACAACCCGATTGCCCATTTTATCAGCGCACAGTATTTGTGTTGGACGGCGACGGCCACGAAAAGTCGCCCCAACCTTGTGCGATTTTACGAGTAATGGAATTGTTATAATATCGCCAGCATCCGCAGACAAAACATTTTCAGACACCGCCCGATTGCGAACATAAGCGGGTTTATGCAATAAAAAGTCCACAACACGACGACCACCCAACACATCCATAAACCGCGATGCCAGGACCGGTCCCACCCCCTTGATAAATTGCAGGTCTGTATATAAAAATTCACTCAATTCTTTTTTCATATATATAAATGCTAACTAAAAAGCCTATTTAATACAAGGAATAAAAAAGTGCGTGATTGTGTTTTCTGTGGCACGCCCTCCTTTGTCATCGCACAGGAGTGTAACGACCGCGGCAATCCAGTTCCCCGCTCGCGATGACAAAGGGAAAATTGAATATTAGTGTGTATTCTTGAAACTTACTCTCTCTTGTCACTGCGAACGAAGTGAAGCAATCCAGTCATAATAATAAAAAAAGCCCCCACGGGGGCTTTCAAAGAAAAGACTTTTCCATGTGCACCAATTCTTTTTTATTGGGCACTTGGTGTGACCAATTTCCATCCACTGAATGTATATCCAGCCTTCGTTGGTGCCGTCGGTAATGTAATATCACCGCCGTATGTACATGTATTTGTACTGGATGGTTGACCGTTGTTCGGATTCCATGTCACCGTTATCTCATTCGCTTCGCATGATGCCGGTTCACTTGTACTGTCAACAGTATTCAACAACGCAGCACGGAAATCATCGTCATATGCCAACCAACTAGCACAATAGCTAGCACATTTTTCTCCGCAGTTATATTCTTCATCGAAGTCACGTCCGGAGTCCCACCAAGCACCCGATAAGCTCTGTTTAGAACCGTTTACAGGCGTAAAACTATCTATCTTGCACCAACATTCTCCACCACTTTCTCCACTTTCCTCACTTTCATCTGGTGTTTCTTCATATGTTGTGCATGCTGCTTCACCTCGTATTATTCCATAATTAAACTCGGTTGCCCATGTATTGCCTCCTATTATATCATACTTATCTGTATTTTTTCTCCAGCTTCTCAACAAACTACCCATATAGTCTAAATAACCATAGTCAATACCACCTATACTTGCATCTACGTTTAATCCAGTAGAACCTTCTTTATAATGATATCCGTCTGCACATGATGCATCATTTACTGGTTCACAGGCATTTGTGTTATTACTATAGAACATTCCTGTAAATGTTCCGGTAGCCTTTGAATGTGCTACGTCAGCTGATGTACATTGTCTATAACATTCGTCCGCTGTTTTT
>JAZLHA010000003.1:0-9156 GCA_045616625.1 Candidatus Enterousia sp. | reverse complement strand
TTACAACAGTACCGTCACCCCAATTCACAGTAAAGTAACCCATTGCAGACATATAGAATTCAAATGTATCACCAGCTGGCATATTCGTGGTTGTAATTCCAAAGGAGCCATCCCATCTAGCATAGAAAGTTTTATTGCCTGTTGAGTTCTGTGATATGCTTGTTACTTTACTACCACTAAAGTCTGGTGTCGTATACCACCCACCAAATGTATACCCTGTTTTTGTTGGGGCTTTTAATGTTATTGGTGTGGTTTCGACCGTATAAATTGCTGGATTCGCAGAATCATTTTGTCCACCGTTTAAATTATATGTTATGGAGTAGGCTCTATTATCATAACATTGGTCCTGACTTGACGCACCCAAACCTGCTGTTGTTGTGTCAGCCGGGCATTGTGTACAATTTTGTGCGTTCATTTCACTAGAATACATTCCCTTTGGGCATAATTTACACTCTTCACCATCTTTATATTCCCCGGCTTTACATGTTTTTTCTCCTATAACAAGGCTATCACAACCCTGTGTGTCTGGTTTCATAATACAACCAGCCCATGCAGCAGCAGATGTTTCAGGTGCTATCCCAGAAATACTCATACATGTCTTTATGTTCGCAGAACAAGTATTAACAGCAATGCTTGACGAATTTGTATCATAACCATTGGTTGTCAAACAAGATTTTACATCTGTCACACAGTTTTCAGAGAATTCATTTAATATTTTTTCCTGTTCTGTCCTGATTGTTGGTAATATACGTGTTAAATATTCACGAACAATGGTATTCCCATAAATAAATTTACCATTAGCCTTGTCATACGTATAATCTTGGCATTGATTTAATACGCCCATACATAGACCGTAATTATTTTTACCATCATTATAACCAATCTTGTATTGTAAAAATTCTGCAACATCACTAGATGTGCTTCTTGTAGGGCTGTTTTTCCATGTGTGTTCTTCTATATAATCTGCCAATAAACCATCGGTTCTCCATGGGGTGTTGTTACCATCGTATTCCCACATAGAATCTAAACTCGGTGTTGAACCCAATACAAGTTCGCCATTGACAATGTATTTCCCAGATGGGTCTAAACAGTTTTCATAGTCTTCACCGCATACAAAATCAGTACGCATACATTCATCCAATGCAGTCACACAACCACGCAAATCATACTTGTTCTTGTTTTGACGAACCATTAAACGTGCTTTCTGTAATACATTGTTCGCGTTTCTTATTGTTGATTCCATATTCTTGTTCTGGCTGTCCAGATTCTGTTCATACGCTATACAATCCTTGGTTATCTTTAAATCATATGAATTTATAATATCTGCAGTATCAACACCGTTATCCTTGCAGTAAGTAAGCACACTCGTTTGGCAACGTTGTGTTGCTGTCTTGTGCAGAGTTGTTCCACGTTGATTTATGATGTTGCCTGTGTTGTTCTGATTTCCAAATATAGAATCAAGACTAAAATCAGAATCATCAAAACTAAAACTCAATAACCCAGATAGATTTAAGTTAAGCCCGCTCGTAGTTGTTGTTCCAGAATCAGGTGATCCAGGTTTAACATCAACAATCATCTTTTTGATTTTGTCTAAATCATTTTTTAATTGCGTAGAGTCAGATACCGATGTCATAGCGGATTCTGCCTCGGTCTCGGAAAATAGGGTATTAATATCATCCGCAGATAAACCAATATATTGAATTTGTTGTGCTACATCCTGCAGGGCAGCGTTTGCTTGTTCTAATCCCTTAGATGTTCTTTCATAGTTAGATATGTTGGCTGAACAAGAACAACGGGCCATATCTTCGTCCAAGATATTGCAATACTGGTCCATACAACTTGCATATTGTTCACGACAGTATTCAGTCATTTCCTTTTTTTGGTTCAATTCGTCGCGTGACATAGCATTATCAACAACATTACGATTATTGACGGTAATAGCCGCACGAGAGAGATTAGGTTTTGCCGCTGTGCGTGCTGTTGTTGCTGGTCTTGTTGCAGAACGCGTTGTTGCAGTACGTGCCGTTGATGTTGGACGTGTTGAACGGGATGTTGTTGCTCTTGTTGCTGCGGTACGATTTACAATATTATTGTTGGTGGCACTAACGCGTTGTACAGTTGAACGTGATTGAGTAGCCCTGTGTTGAGAATTTTCTGAATCAGAAGTAGTACGTTTTATTGCTGTGCGTTGTTGTGTAGCTTTGCGTTGTGTGTTTTCCGAATCGTTTATTGCGCGCGATTGTGAAACACCTGTTCTGGTTGCGGCATAGGAAACCGGCGCGAAACACACGGTAATCGCGGCAAATAACGCTAAAAATTGTTTTTTCATAAACAAAACCCTTCCTTATGCAGGAAAGGGTAGTAAATTTTTAACCACTCGGTCAAGAGTAAATTATTTCTTTGACGATTTTTTTGTTGGCTTCGTTGCGGTGCCTTTGAATTCTTTATACAAATTCACACAGCAAGAATATGCAACAAGCGCGGACAGTGCGGAAATAATACCCGACAACAACCCTTTGGAAAATATTGCAAACAAAATGATAGCGGCAATCAGAACAATTGTCAGTCCCATGTTTTTTGCCACAACTTTTAAAAATTTTTCAAAACTTTTCATATTTAATCCTTTCTGTAAAGCGAACATATTATAACACATTTTTAAGTAAAAATAAAGACCACATTTTGTGGTCTTTGTTTTTTTTACAAAATTACATGTCCGCCAATTCGCGCATTCTTTGGTAATGGCCCAAAAGAAGAACGTGGACTTACATAAATATTGCCTTGGACGGTAAAGTCGCCACAGAAATTCAAAATGCCGGTATTACGCAAGATTAAATTACCGTTGATAACAACATTACAAGGCAATGTGTATTTGCGCATATCTTGGATATATAAATTTCCATTAACCTGTGTTCCGTTCTTTAATACGGTTGCTGTATAGCGACTATCTATGACAGTGTCACTCAACAACACATTGTTTTGGCAAGGAATGTTTTGTGTGATTGCCGGGGCAGGGCGTGTTTTTACTGTACGCACAAAGCCGATAGTTTTACTGTCACTTGCGTTTTGTGAAAGTGGTAATACCGCGCGTGGTTTAACATGTCTGGTATCTGTTTTTGGTTCTTTGAATTCAGAAACAATACCGCGTTCTGTTGAATCTGTAAGAATAACCACAGGTGTGTTGGCCTGTTTTGTTATGTCTAAAATCAGCATAGAGAACAAAACGATGATTGCGCTCAATAATGCCAAATTCAACAAGATAACTAAATTTATGCCCTTCAACCAGTTCCAGAAACATCTGAACCAGCCGCAAATTTTATTCCAAACGCGTTTAATCCAAGAAGTTTTTTTCTTTTTAGATACAGTTTTTTTAGCCATTTGTTTATCCTTTGTAAAAATGTTATAACAACAGTAATACTAAAATATATATTTGTCAAGTTTTATTTTGTGTGTGTTCAGCATATGAACCACAATTACTTGATTTCTCAGATGTGTGACCTATAATAAAGTGTGTAACTTGAAACAGAAAATAATTATGACGGCAGATAAAAAATATCCATTAGACATAACTATTGCCTGTAGCATTGGGCTAGAGGGTGGTTTAGCGCGTTTTAAAAACGATTTGCCCAGCTTTTCAAAAGATGATTTTGAGTTGGTTCATGAATGGAATTGTTGTTTGAAAAACACAATGCAAGAACCAGACTTTAAAGAATATATAACAAAAAAATATCGTATTTTGTTGAATTTGCCGGTCGTTACATTATCAAGACTTATCGATAAAATAGCTGTCCCTTATCGTAGTTATCATTATGCAAAAAGATTTTTGGATGCTGCGCATTTTGTTTACGAACATGCGGATAAAAATGCTAATATTATAGATTTTGGGCGTGGCTTATCCCCTTGGGGGCACGTTATAAAACAAAAACGCCCAGATGTTCAAATGTTTTCTTTTGATAAAGAAGAAACCAATTTGGTATTCAGCGCAGTATCAAAAAAACTAAATTTACCAATACCTCATTTCAATGAAATGCCATCAGAACCCAAATTCGATAAGGATATGTTTGTATCTTTGGGAACATTTGTGTATTTGAATACAACAGAACAGGCGGCTAAAATAAAAGAGACGGCCACACAATTTAAAAGATTGTTCATTGAATTAGATAAACCAAATGCTGTCCAGCAGGATAAAAAACTTGTAAATAAATTAGGTACAGAATATAACGCTGGATTTTCAAGACAAGAATTATCCCAAATGTTAGATAAACAAATTCCTTTTGAATTGAGGGAAATCGGTGGACATGTTAAAGATATTCGTGTCGCGAAAGCTTTAAAATTTGCATCAGAACAATTTTTAGTAAGATAAAAACCACCAATTTGGCGGTTTTGAATTTATGGCGCGCCCAGTATTTCCTCGATACACAATAATAAAAATCTATAAAAACTCTAATTAAAAATATCCGTTTTTATGATTTTTCTAATTGTGTATCTTCGTATTGGCCATGCGCTTCGCTCTGGCCAATCCTTCTGGGCGACTTTTACCAATGTTTAATAAAAAACACCACGCAGGGCGGTGTTTTTTATTAAATCTCGTGGCGCGCCCAGAAGGATTCGAACCCTCAACCTTCTGATCCGTAGTCAGATGCTCTATCCAATTGAGCCATGGGCGCAATGCACAATATTTTATACCATTTTATTCGGAATGCAAGAAAAAATAATCTGTTTAGTCTTGATTTGCGTTTTTTTTGAAACGCACAGCAAAACTTCCGTTGTTTATTGGTGTGCATGATATAAAGTATTTACTGATAATACTATCGCGAACCCATTGTTGAAATTTTGGTTTTAATATACCACTCGCTCCGGTGATGACGGTTGCAGAACGCGTGCCGGATGTGGCAAGTTGTGCGAGCATATCCCATGCTTCTTGCTCGGTATGATTATGAAAGTCAATAATTATGTGTTCTGGGACAGGGGCGTTTTCTGGAATACGGCGTTTGGTGTGTAACCTCGCGCGTATTTCGCGCATAGTGTCAATGGCGGGCATATTAATATCGTCACCAATCATATTTTGAATATCAGAATCACTAAGTTGTTTCATAGCAAAAATTCTGCCACGAATTATCCGAATAAACAATTAAAAAAACCGACCAAACGGTCGGTTTTATTTTAAATGCTATCGGCATTAACCCAACGCCCAGATTTTAACAATCCTGGCGCCATGCCTTCACCGGTGCGTAATGCATCAATTGTTGAACGTGCGGTTGTTGCATCCAGGTTCACAATACGAACCTTGTACAAGCCACCTTCGTTCATAACAACTGCATCACCATATTTTTTCATTTGGTTTACCAAATCTGTTGCGGCATCTTCGGAATAGAATGCTGCAATTTGAATACTATATTCGCCCGCCGGTGCAACCGCCACAGATTCTGTCGCTTCCCCTGTTGTTGCCTGTTCGGCACCAATTGTTGCGTTCTTGACCGCCGTTGATTGTTCGGCCATAACCTGAACTGAAACCTTGCTGGTGCTGGTGATACCGATTTTCTGTGCCGCCGCCGAAGACAAATCAATCAAGCGATTGTTTACATATGGACCACGATTGTTTACACGAACAACCACAGATTGTCCATTGTCCAAATTAGTCACACGTGCGATAGTTGGTAATGGCAATGTTTTGCTGGTTGCAAGCATTTGTGCACCATCGTATGTTTCGCCGTTGCTAGTCTTTCTGCCATTTAAGTCGTTTGGAATAATTCCAGCAATACCGGTTTGATTATATGTTAAATCCTCAGCTGGGATATATTGAACATCATCAACCTTATACGCATTACCGATAAAGTATTTTGGTGCCGGTGCCATCAAATAAGAATCATTTAATGTTGCATCCGCACCCATAGATAATGTTTCCTCAGCAAAGCCATCAGCGCCATAAACATTTTTATCTGTTTTTGTTGTGAGAGTTGAACAACCTGCTAACAGTGCCGTTAAAACCGCAATAGATACTACTTGTTTCATTTAAGACTCCTTTCCAGTTATTGTATAACAATGGGCTTCTTGAAAGAAAATACTTTATGGGAATCCCTACATTCTTTATTATAGATTTTATCATATAAAAAGGTTGGTTTCAACTTTTTATTTATAATTTTCTTTCCATCAACCACGCGATTGGCAAATATAAAATCGCATAGCCACAAATTGCAACGACCAGCATCCAAATACTGGTGATTGGAATCATCCATAAACCAACACCCAAAACCGCTGCCCAAATTGTAAAACCAAACATTGTGCGAATTGTTTTGGAGTCCATTTTGAAAAGACCCATCTTTTTACAAGCATGTCCCAACATATAATTTTTTGCATATCCACTGATGACCACGCCCACAGGTATCGCCAAATATTCGATAAATGGGAATAGGACCAAATATAATACTGTCGCCAGAGCCAGAGATTTAACACTCGTTGTCACAGGTGTTTTAACATCTTGGGCGGCATACAGGGTTTTGCTGTAAATCTGGCTAATCAGCATCGCGGGCAGGGTCAAACATTGAATCATAATGGCGACCGCCACAGCGTGTGTTGCGGTTGCGTTCCATGCGCCATATTGAAACAGATATTTAATAATAGGTTCTGCCAACACAATCAGCCCCACCATACATGGCATAATTAGCATCAATGATTTACGCATAGATGAATTTTGTTGAATATAAACACTGCGCATATTCTTTTCAGCAATCGCATTTGATATAGATGACATTAAAACTGTCCCAACCGCCAAACCAATCATGGCAAATGGTAATTGTACAATTCTATCGGCATAATAAAGCCATGAAACAGCACCTGGTTGAAAGCTCGCCACCAATGTTCCAACAATAATTGTGATTTGATAAAACCCACTGCCAACAATACTAATACCAAAACGTTTCAACATAGATTTTATGGCTGGGGTCCATTTCGGCTTAACCAGGCGCAATCCGAAATGTTTTTGCCTAATGCGGTTCCACAAAATCGCACATTGAACGACACCCGATAAAACGACCGTTCCCGCCATAATATAAAGAATAGTCCCAGGTGCATAAAACGCGGACAGCAACAGCGCCCCAATCAGCATTATGTTCAACATAACCGGCATAAACGCCGCGAGCAAGAATTTTGAAAACGCATTCAGAACCGCAGACAAAAATGCCGCGCTACAAACAAATATGACATAAAAGAACATAATTCGCGCAATTAAAACCGTCATTTCCATTTTGCCCGGTTCATCAGCAAACCCCGGTGCCAAAACCCAAATAAATAACGGCATAAAGATTTCAAATACTATGGTTATACCCAACAATACAACCATCAGCCAAGAAAATACATTTTCGGCAAAGTTTTTATTTTTTTTGGAATCTGTGAACATAGGAATAAATATGGCAGACAATGCACCTTCGCCCAACAGGTCACGAAATAGGTTCGGTAATTTAAATGCCGCCAAAAATATATCAGATAATCGCCCCGCACCCAAAACGCGCGCAATCAGCATATCGCGAATAAAACCGAATATTCTGCTGATTCCGGTCATTGCGCCAACGCCAAAGATATTTTTTCCTAGTTTCATTATAAACCTCTTGAAATAAAAAACTTGTTTTATATCTAGTGAATGTATTATACTGTTTTATGCAAAGGAATTTCAAGCATGAAAAAAATATACTTTTTATTGGCTCTGTGTGGTCTTGTTTCTGGGTGCGCATCAACCACTGAAATAAAGCCGGATCAACCGTTAAATGAAATTTATGCATCCGCATATGATTTGTTTAATGATGAACATTATGAACAGGCTGCTGATGAATTTTTGCGTGTGGAAACCCAATTTCCAGCGAGTTCGTACGCATCAGATGCGCTTATAATGGCGGCGTATTCACGATTCTTGGATGAAGATTATGCAGGCGCGATAATTATTCTGGATAGGTTTATGCGTTTTCATCCGGGACATACGGACGTTCCTTATGTATTATATCTGCGCGGTATGTGTTATTATGCTCAGGTTAGTGATGTTCGTCGTGAACCAGGAATGTCGGCGTATGCGCTGGCCCAATTTGAGCAACTGGTTGCGCGTTATCCAAATTCAGTATATGCAAAAAATGCTAAAAACAAGATAATTATATTAAAGAATTATATTGCGGGCAAGGTTATGTATTCTGCGCGTAACGATATGAAAACAGAAAATTGGCCATCTGCAATTACACGTTTGCAATCTGTGGTTGATGGTGCCCAGGAAACCGTCATGACGCCAGAGGCATTATATAGACTAACCGAATGTTATACAGCGGTTGGGTTGCCAGGTCAAGCATACAGTTATGGGGAAATGTTGCGTAAAAATTTTCCAGATAACGAATGGACCAAGAAACTAAAATAAATTTGGTGCTTGCTTTGATTTAATTTTTATGATTATAATCACAGAGTCAATACAAAGGGAAATTGAAATGTCGCAAAGCCGCGGTTTTCTAGAGAGAGAGAGAGAGAGAGAGAGAGAGAGAGAGGAGTAATCCTGCTAAGCTCTGTATCCTCTTATGTTGTTGTGCGGTTTTAATTTCACAAAATGTTTATTCTGCGGAATGTTCCGAAAATTATAATTTACTTTCGCATGTAAATGCTTCAACCTTTTTGGCCCCTGTGCAAGGTATTTGCCAGGTTGGTGGATATTCTATAAAAGAAATACCAGATGAATTATATCCCGTTTATAATGGCTTTATAATGGGTTCGGAAATAACTTTGTGTAATAATGGTCATTTATCTGGGGGTGTTTGTGTTAGTTATGAACAAGATAGTTGTAAAAATAGCCATTATGATACATCTATTGAATCCACTACTTTTATGGCTCCTGTGAATGATTTGTGTCAAGTAGGGGGATATGCATCAAAAACTATCCCAAACGAACTATATGCTTTATACAATGGTATGATAATGGGTAGTGAAGTGAGTTTGTGTGGTGGAAAACGTTATTCTGGTGGTAGTTGTGTAGATTATGTTCAGGGAGATTGTCCAACAAATTATAAAGATTTAGTAGTGACAGATACAACGTTTAATAAACTTGCTAGTGGAAAGTGTGGTACAGGTTATTCTAAATATACAATAAATCAGCAATGCAATGATTCTACTACGGATTCAATGTGTGCGATATTA
>JAZLHA010000002.1:0-141450 GCA_045616625.1 Candidatus Enterousia sp. | reverse complement strand
AAATTATAGCACAATAAAAACTGAAAATAATAATTATGCCAACATTCCTTGGACACATAATTCTTCATCTGGAGGTACATCTGAAGCACCTTTTGCAGGTATGTTCGATGGTTCTGGTGTGGCTACATCATGTCCAAGCGACATGACAGAATACACAGATGGGGTATTTGCTCCGGCGCTAAATTTATTTGGAAATTATGTATCATGCATTGCCAGTAATAACTACACGATAACATACGAATTAAACGGTGGAACAAATTACGAAAATGCCCCAACAACTTATACAGTCGAAACTGCAACAATAACATTAAACAACCCAACAAAAACAGGGTATACATTTAATGGATGGACTGATGATAACAACAATCAAATAACAAGCATACCAACAGGTTCATCAGGCAATATAACATTGACTGCTCAATGGGATATAGCGGTAGTACATTGTGATGCAGGTCAATTTGTGTTAACGTCTGGTGCTGATTGTATTGATATAGACAATATTTCTGAAGATGAATTTATGAATGCTTTATTTGGCACAGGTGCTGGGTATGAATTGTTTGGTTTTATATTGAAAATTTATCCAGAAATAAACGATATTCCAAATGAAACCGATAGAAATGTGGCATTTAGAGAAGCTGTAGAAAAATATTTAGAAAAAAAGAATGTGATTTTAAAGGATGTTATATGGACAAACCAACATTGGGTTCCAAATGAAACAGCGTATTGTTATAATTCAAATGAAATAGCATGTGATACATCGTGGTGGTATTTATTACATCCAAATTATTTAGTAAAATTTAATGATAGAATAGAAGTGTCGCAATTAGAGGGTGAAATTTATGATTATGATGGAATTAATATTAGATTAAATCCTGAAGTAATTAAATCTATGGAGTCTGGTGAATATATATATCCATTGGTTGCATTTGCTCCGGATGGATACACCAGTCCAACACATACATACGATATGGATGACCCATATTTTGAACAAAATACAGAATATGCACATTTATTTACGGTTATTTTAGATAAAAATAGATTGGAGGAATCTGGTGCAGAGAATAATAATAATATTATACAATTACGTAATTATCAAGGTGATTGGCAAATATTACGAGATTTTAATACTGTTGATGATTGGGGTTCTATAGATGATTATACCAGAACGAGTGAGCCAGAAAATGCTGTATTATCAGAATTGATAGATTCTTATTATGGACATTCTGTTTATGACAATTACATATCTTTTTCTAGGTTTGGTGGAAATAATATAACTGAGATACAAGAGTTAAATTTATTAGATTTGCGAAATTCAGAAGAAGGTGCTGGTATAAATCAAGATACTTATATAAATTTTGCAGAAATTAACAGTGATGGTGAAAATATAGAGTATACAGAAATAACAAATATAAAGAATATGTCATGGCGGAACAATGTTTACTTACCTGATGCTCCAACTTGTTTTACATATAGTATAATATATAATCTGGATGGTGGGACAAATGATAGTTCAAATTCAAATAGTTATAATAGTTGTTCTGGATTAACATTATTAAATCCAACGCGTAATGGTTATACATTTAATGGTTGGGTTGATGATAATGGTAATACAATAACAAGCATACCACTTGGCTCAACCGGAAATAAAACATTATATGCCCAATGGACACCAATTATAACATGCGAATCAGGAACATATTTACCAGCAAATAGTTCAGAATGCGTATCGTGTCCTGCTGGTTCATTTTGTATTGGTGGGGTCTTTACACAATCTGCTTCTAATCAGGGTATAGAATCTTGTCCGACAAACACAACATCACCAGCAGGTTCAACAAGTGCCGAACAATGTAGATTAAATTGTACAGCGGGCTATCATGTTGATAGGGATACGCCACTATCAGATCAATACGAAACTGATGGAACCAGTAATCGGTATAAGTCATTGTTGCTATACGGTACAAATAATAGTTCTGATACAACTGGTTTGAATGCTGGCGAATTTGATGTTTTGTTTGATTTTGGAACGGTCAAGGGTCAGAGTTTATGTAGCACGACGAGTGGCGAATATGCGACTATAGCTGCACTAAATGAAAATACATCAGGTCAATATTGTTGGTGTAAAACAACCGAATATGCACCTATTGGCAGAGATATGCAATCTGTTGAATCTGATTATATATTTGTTTATGATAATTCAGATAAAAACAACTGTGAAGAAAACTGTGCTGAAACTTGCGCAAATAACATAAAAGATGCTGTTTCTCTGCGTGCTGTATTATTTGATAAATCTTATACCCCAGAATATTGCAAGGCAAATGAAATAAGTATTAGTTGGGATACTGGTCAAGATGGCGACAATCCAATAAATACAACTTGTACATATGGCGGCAGTATAGTGTTACCAACACCAGTTGAAAAAGTTGGTTATACCTTTGTCGGTTGGAAACTGCTGGATAACAGTCAAGGACAGGAATAAATAAATGTTAAAAAAACTGGCATTTTTGTTGATTCCTTTCATAACAACGGTTGCGGTTGCTGACGATATTATTATTCCTTTTGACGCGACAAAATTTGCTAATAGTTGTAATGTTGATAATTTAGGTGTTGATACTGGTAATGCACCAAATTACTTTGTGGCTCTTTGGTCTTTAGCACAATATAATTGTGATGCAGGTCAGTATTTGTATGTTGATGCAGATGCCACAACCATAGAATGCCGTCAATGTCCAAGTAATAATTTCTGTACTGGTGGCAGTTATACTGTTGAAACAGCAACAAACAGCAAAGTAGCATGTCCAGACGGCACAACATCCCCAGCGGGTTCAACAAGTATTGAACAATGTTCATGCGGAACTGGATATCATTTAGAATCATTGGCAAGTGTAAATACAAGGATAGATGGTACAGGTTTTGCAGCTATAGGTAATGACGGCAATCAAGATTATGCAGATGGTGGCAAAACACAATCAGATTATAACCTAACAGCAAACGGAACATGGGGCACAACCTTTAGTTACGGAGACATCACAGGAAAAGCGTTATGTTCAACAACAAGCGGAATAGCTAACACAACCGGTACGCCAGATGAAACAGAAACAGGACGAAATTGTTGGTGCAATATAGATGGATATACACCTGCAGGCGGTTCTAAACAGAGCTTGTCGGGCGCTTGGGTGTTTTCTGGCGGTATCTACGATGACTGCACTAAGGTCTGTGCTAACTATTGTGGGCGCGTCCTCCTGACTGCAGATTATTTCCGTACTGTGATGTTCGATTCTGTGATGTTCGATTCTGGTGGTGTGTCGTCTGCGACATGCGAATTAGAGATGTATACGATAACATATAATCTGGATGGTGGAACAAATTACGCAAATGCGCCAACAACTTATACAATCGAAAGTGCAATAACACTAAGCGAGCCAACAAAAGATGGTTATACATTTGCGGGTTGGGTTGATGGTAACGGTAATACAATAACGGAAATACCACTTGGTTCAACCGGAAATATAACATTGTCTGCACAATGGACACAGGATACACCATCGGCGGAATTTACAATAACCACAACAGAAATGTCTGCGGGGACGGAGTTTGAGTTTTATATGTCGGCAGAGGGTACTTTCTATGTTGATTGGGGTGATGGTAATGTTGAAACAATAACCCGAACAAACACAACAGATACAGCATACACGCATACCTATACAAACGGCGGAACATATACGATTGGATTTTCGGGTCAGGCAACCGGATATGCAAGCGGTGTGGGTAGTTATTATAGTGTTGGTATTCCATATCGTGGTGCGGCGATAAGTTTTTATAACAATAAAAATGTTGCGGGCATATCGGGGTCATTGGGTGCGATATTTGGGACATTATCATCTGGAACGAATATACAACCACTGTTTTACTATACGTTTTTCGGTAATACAAACCTAACGGGTTCAATACCGCATGATTTATTTGCGGGTATTTCGGGCAGTCCTGCAAGTTATATGTTCAGTTCTACATTCTCTGGTTGTAGTAATCTCACGGGTTCAATACCGCATGATTTATTTGCGGGTATATCTGGGGCTCCTGCGAGTAATATGTTCTCTTCTACATTCTCTGGTTGTAGCGGTCTAACGGGTGAAATACCGCATGATTTATTTGCGGGTATATCTGGTGCTCCTGCGAGTAATATGTTCTCTTCTACATTCTATGGTTGTAGTAATCTCACGGGTGAAATACCGCATGATTTATTTGCGGGTATATCTGGGGCTCCTGCGAGTAATATGTTCGTTAATACATTCTTTGGTTGTAGAAATCTCACAGGTTCAATACCGCATGATTTATTTGCGGGTATATCTGGTGCCCCTGCTAGTGCTATGTTCTCTTCTACATTCTCTGGTTGTAGCGGGCTAACGGGTTCAATACCGCATGATTTATTTGCGGGCATATCTGGAAGTCCTGCTAGTTCTATGTTCGCTTCTACATTCTCTGGTTGTAGTGGATTAACAGGATATATACCATACGAATTATTTAGTGGTATTACCGGAACACGTGCATCATATGATTTTTATTCTACTACATCTGGTGCGAGTAAATTGGCAACAACATGTCCGTCCGGAACCGTATCTGCAACAATAAACACAAACCCCAGTTTTAATTCACTGGACGGTCATGCAATTTGTAAATTAAATTGTCCAGCAGGTACATATTTAGACAATAGAACATGTTCACCATGTCCATCTGGCATGACATCGCCAGAGGGTTCAACAAGTATTGAACAATGTTCATGCGGAACCGGATATCATTTAGAATCAGGTACTAACCCATTGGCAAACGTAGATGCAAGTATAGGTGGTACAGGATTTGCAGCTATAGGTAATGATGGTAATCAAAATTATACAGGTGGTGATAAAACGCAATCAGATTACAATCTAACAGCAAATGGAACATGGGGCACAAGCTTTAGTTATGGAGATATTACTGGTAAAGCAAGATGTTCAACCAAACCAGGTGACAATCAAGGTGGTACATGGACTAATCCAACAACATTTGACACGTTAGCAGACGAAACAGGAACAGGCCAGTATTGTTATTGTCAAATTGATGGATTTACCCCTACAGGAGGTTCTAAACAGAGCTTGTCGGGTTCTTGGGTGTTCCGCGACGACTACGTCAGTGCGGCCAATTGCGCTAACTACTGCGCTCGCAGCTGTGCGGGCGGCTTGCAGCGCTACGACGCTTTCCGTGCTGCGTTGTTGGGGGCCGTGGGCGCCAATGCCCCGCAGGGGCCGGTATGCGTGGTGGACGATATAACGGTTGAACCAGGTCAATATCTGGTTAAAAACACGATAGCCGGAACCCAATGTCCTGAAAACAGTTATTGCCCGGGTGGAACATTTACATTTAGTGAAACAGATGACCAAGGATTAAATGCATGTCCAGACGGCACTACATCCCCAGCCGGTTCAACAAGTATTGAACAATGTGTTCCTATTGCTGTTGAAGATTGTCAGACCGGTTATGAAAAACAATCTAATATGTCAAGTGTTCCGGGTATTTCCAGTTCCAGAAACGATGGTGTTTGGACTGTTGTTTTCCCATACGGCGATGTTTCCGGTGTCAGTGCATGTTTGGATGTAAAGAAATCCAAGAAAGGAACCACTGATAGTTCTGTTAATGTTGTCGGTGGAACTTCAACGGGTAATTATTGCTGGTGCAAGGCCGATGGTGGTGTTTGGACATACGATTATGCGCCAACTACACAATCAGCATGCGAAACAAATTGTACCAGATTGTGCGGTGAACATATCCGCGATGATGTAAATATGCGTGCTGGCGTATTCTCGGGTGGGACTATTGCTAATAATTGCGTTGGTTTAACATATTCTTGTCCTGCAGGCGAATATTTGGATGGTGATACGTGCAAGACTTGTGAACCTGGATTCTGGTGCCCGGGTGACGGTGATGGTGGTGCACAAACATATTCTTATAATGGTGGAATCCAGGGACGCAACCCATGTCAAGATGGTGGAACATCGCCCGCCGGTGCAACATCGGGAAATGTTTGCGAATGTGGTGATGGATATGAATCTTTTGATCCTGATTCATCAGAAAATGGAACTGCTTTGACACCATCAGGAAATAATTGGAGTGCCAGTTTCGATTATGGAACATTGTCTGGTATTTCCGCATGTTTAAGTGCATCAGGTTCAACCGCCGGACAAACAACAACGGGATCTGCACACATACCGGTTACGGGCGATGAAGATGAGGGTAAATATTGCTGGTGCAAAATGGAACATTTGGCGGAATCTGGCTGGGTGTTTGCTTATGCGCCTGCATCGGTGGACGCGTGTGGCAAGAATTGTTCCACTAAATGTGCTGAATATGTCGCGACAAAGTCCGCAATGCGTGATTCTTTGTTTGCAACTATGTTGACACCAAATATGTGTTATTCACCAAAGTATTCTTGTGATGCGGGCGAATATCTGGATGGTGATATATGTAAGACTTGTGAATCTGGATTCTGGTGTCCGGGTGGCGAATGGGATTATAACGGTGGAATCCAAGGACGTAATTCATGTCAATCTGGGGCGACATCTAATAGTGGTTCTGATTCAGAAACACAGTGTTATTGTGATGCCGGATTTACAGAATTCTTGGATTATGTTGATGTAAATGCAAATGATTACAGTTCATCTGGAAACACTTGGACTATAAATTATGATGGTTGGGATGTTCATGGTGAAAGCGCGTGTCTAGATTCTAAAATGTCCGCCAAAGGCGATATAAATATGGATTTAGATGTTGCCGGTGGAACATCAACTGGTAAATATTGCTGGTGCAGAACCACAGACCCAATAGATGGTTTCTGGACATATAATTATCAGCCAACATCACAAGACGCTTGCAATAAAAACTGTGCAAAATATTGTGGAAATTATGCGTCTTCACAATCGGCATTGCGTACTGGGTTGTTTAAAAGTGGTTATACGACATCTTGTGTTGCAAGAATTTCTTGTGATGATGGTGAATATCTGCCGGCGGGTTCAACAAGTTGTGCAGTATGTCCGGCGGGCGATTACTGCTTGGCAGGCTCTTATTCTTATTCTGCAACCAATGATCAAGGAAATACATCATGCCCACAAAACGCCACAAGTGAAGAGGGCGCAACATCATGCTATTGCCAAGATGGTTATACAAATCTAGTAGGTTTAATAGATTCTGGTGATGGTTCGAGTTCTCGTACCACTGGCACTGGATGGGAAACATCGTTTAGTGGTTTGGCCGTTTCCGGTGTTAGTGCATGTTTGGACGTTAAAAAATCAAGTCGTGGTGCGTTTGATGCTGAGTTAGATGTTGAAGCCGGCTCTGTGACTGGTTCAAATTGCTGGTGCAAATTATCCACCCCAATAGGTAGTTATTGGACCTATGATTATAGCGCGGCAAGTAATTCTGCATGCGAAACAAACTGTGCCAAGAAATGTGGTGAAGATACAAAATCTATGTCCAGTTTGCGTGTCGGATTGTTTAACCCCGATAATCAGGCATTGATTTGTGTTGCACAACAAGAAATTCATTGTAATGACGGTGAATATCTGCCGGCAAATCAATCTATATGTGCGGCTTGTCCGGCGGGTGATTACTGTTTGGCGGGTGATTATTTGCCGGCTGATATAGATCAAGGAAATACAACTTGTGCACCAAATTCTACGAGTACACCTGGCTCAACTTCATGTTATTGTGATACCGGTTATATCAAGTTATCTGAAATGCCAAATTTAACAGGTCAGGTTAGTTTCGCAGATTCTGACGAATGGACAACGTCATTTAATGAATTAGCAATATCTGGTGTTAGTGCATGTTTAGATGTTAAAAAATCAAGTCGTGGTGCGTTTGATGCTGAGTTAGATGTTGATGCTGGTACTGTGACGGGTTCAAATTGCTGGTGCAAATTATCAACCCCAGATGATAGTTATTGGACATATGATTATACTGCGGCGAATAATTCCGCATGTGAAACAAACTGTGCCAAGAAATGTGGTGAAGATGCTAAATCCATGTCCAGTTTGCGTTCTGGTTTGTTGAACAACAATCCGCAAGATATTTGTGTATTGAAAACATACAATATTACTTATGAAACAAATGGTGGAACAGGGTGCAATTATGATATATATTCATACGGTGTTCAAAAAGATTTGACATGTGTCCCTGAAAAATCAGGATATACATTTGTTGGTTGGTATGATTCTGAAACCGGCGGTAAACAGGTTGCAACAATTCCTGGGGGAACAACTGGAAATCAAACGGTGTATGCGCGTTATGCTGATTATGCGTTTAATGTTACAACAACCGATGATACCACAGAATTCAGTTTCAAAATGGCCGCCAGTGGAACTTTCTATATTGATTGGGGTGATGGCAATAATGATGTATACACCACTACGAGTGTTGCAAATAAAACGTATTCCCACACATATGAAAACGCAGATAGTTATACAATCCGCATTGGTGGTGATCCCACAAGTTATTCTACAAACGTCCAAACTGCGACGATTAGTTTCGCAAACAACCAAAATGTGGCACAAATATCTGGTTCTTTGGGTGCAATATTTAAGACATTGAATATTGATGAAACAATTTATCAACCAAAATTCTATGCAACATTTAGTGGTTGTTCTAATTTAGAAGGCACAATACCAAACACATTATTCCATAATATAACAGGTCGGCCGGTGGAATATATGTTTGCCAACACATTTAAAGATTGTTCTGGATTGTCTGGTGGCATACCATCTGATTTGTTCAAGGGAATATCTGGCGAACCGAAACCATATATGTTCTATCAAACATTTAGTGGATGTTCCGGCCTGACGGGTGAAATACCAAACACATTATTCTGTTATAATAACTCAAACGGCACATGTATCGCGGGCGCACCGGCACAGTCTATGTTTAACAAAACGTTTGCTGGATGTTCTGGATTGTCGGGTTCTATACCACCTGCATTATTCCGTGGAATATCGGGCGCGCCAGAGAGTAATATGTTTAACGGAACATTTGAAAACTGTTCTGGGCTAAGTGGCAAAATACCTAACAATTTATTCTGTTACAAGGAATCTGACGGTATTTGTATATCGGGTGCGCCAGCAAATTCTATGTTTAATGCGACATTTAGTGGTTGCTCTGGGTTGACAGGCAGTATTTCGAGTGGCTTATTCCGTGGAATATCGGGTGCGCCAGCAAGTAATATGTTTGATTCAACATTCAAAGATTGTTCTGGGTTAACGGGAACAATACCGGCTAATTTATTCTGTTATGATGGCGATAACAATGTATGTATCTCTGGGAATCCGGTATATGGAATGTTTTACGGTACATTTAATGGTGCATCTGGTCTGGAATCATATATTCCAACAACTTTGTTTGAGAATATAAATATAGATGCCGAAATAACTAATCAAATGACTGGTATATTTGCGAATACTAATTTATTACAGTCATGCCCGGCAAACTATTATCAATACACCACAGGATTTGAAGATTTTTGGGATAACAGGGTTTCTTGTTCACCATGTCCATCTGGCACGACATCGTCAGAGGGTTCAACAAGTATTGAACAATGTGTGGTACCAGAATTAACCATAATATATAACTATACTAATGGTGGTTCGGGATGTGCGAATGAAACATATACCATTGGGTTAGCCAAAGAATTAACATGTGTCCCAGAAAAAGATAATAATGTCTTTATTGGTTGGTTTGATGCTGTAAGTGGTGGAAACCAAATAACCACTGTTTCCGCAGATGCCACAGGAAATATCACAGTCTATGCCCAATGGCAACCAGAAAATGTTACATATTCTTGTAAATCTGGAATGTATATGCCGGCTAATTCAGCGGTATGTTCAATATGTCCCGTCAACCATTATTGTCCTGGTGTTACGGATGTTACTATCGCGGCAAATAATCAGGGTGTAAACACTTGCCCAACAAATACATTGTCGCCAACCGGATCCAGAAGTATTGCTTCTTGTGGCCGTATATTACATATCGGTGATGAAATCGTGTATCTAAGACAACAACAAGCAACAGGACATGCATTAAAAATAGATATTGACCAAAATGGTGTTGCTGATTTCTTTGGAAATCTAACCACAACCCCAACACCGATGAATATAAATACACAACGTATGTTGCATATAGGTGAATATTATTTATATGACGATACTTTATTGGATAAACAAGAATGTATAAATTCTGGTGCAACATGGAACAGTTCTACGAATACATGTAATTATTTATATGCAGGCAATACAACTATCAATTCTTATACAACCGCCAAGAATCGTTTGTTGCAAAATGTGTATAATGACCACAGGCAAACTCTGTATTGCGAGGCAGATTTTAACGCTGATAATACTATACCCACATTGCCAGATGGTTTTGAAACGTCTAGTTATGTCAACAGAAGTAATGTCATAGAAATGGAACACATTGTCCCAGCAGAAAACTTTGGTTCAACATTCCCAGAATGGACTGTTGGTGATGAAAGTTGTGTTCATAGTGATGGAACACCGTTTAAGGGACGTTCTTGTGCTGAGTTAGCAAATTCAGAGTTCAGATATATGTTATCTGATATGTATAATTTATATCCAGCCATAGGTTCTGTGAACGCACGTAGATCTGCTTATCCATTCGCAGAATTACCAGCAAATACGCCTAATTCTTTTGGTAGTTGCGAAGTGAAAATAAGCAATAACACAGTTGAACCACCAGTTGACACTAGGGGAATGATAGCCAGAACATATTTGTACTTTGATGCGGCTTATCCACATTACACGATGCCGGCTGAAACCAGAATATTGATGGAAAAATGGGATAGTTTATATCCTGTAACAGATTGGGAATGCACAAGAGCATCAAGAATCGAACAGATTCAAGGGAATGCAAACTATTTCGTAAAAAGGAGATGTGCCGCTTAAAAACATAATATGATAAATAGATTTATTGATAGTGGGATTCATTCTTTAGCAAAAACCTCCAAATATCTAGAATCCCACTATCAATGGATTGATTTTACTTTTTAATTGTCTTTTTATGCAGTTTGGACAGTATTGTATCTGCCCCCAATTTTTTAAATGTCAAAAACCATGCTTTGACATCTAAATCAGGTTTTTTAGAATTTAATCTTTCGTGTAATTGTTCTGTGGTTGTTGGTGCACCAATTAGGACAGGTTTGCCTGGTTCCCAATTTGCAGGTGTTGATACCCCAAAAGCGTCTGTTGCTTGCAATGCAATTAAAATGCGTTTGATTTCATCGAAATTACGTCCTGTGGATGCAGGGTAGTATAAAATCGTTCTTATAATTCCATTTGGGTCAATTATAAAAACTGCGCGAACCGCATGTGTTGTTGATATATTCGGGTGAATCATTCCATACAGGCGTGCAACCGACATATCCAGATCATCAATTAGCGGAAAAGTGATTTTGACTTTGTGCCCGTTCATAGATATTTTTTCTATGGCATCAAACCATGCCAAGTGTGACGGGTTTGCGCCAACAGATAGTCCAAGTATTTCGGTATTCAGGTCGTGCAATTCATCTATGATATTTTGAAATGCAATAAATTCGGTTGTACAAACAGGGGTGAAATCGTTCGGATGTGAAAATAAAACAACCCATTTTCCGACATAATTATTTGGAAAATGCACTGGGCCATTTGTTGTGTTTGCACTAAATTCAGGCGCTTTGTCGCCAATTAGTGGCAATCTGGGTTGAATTATATCTGTATCTGGCATTGTTTTTCTCCTTTGGTTGAAATAATTATACCTTTGATTTTATCTATTCGCCCTAAGAAGCAATTCACAGCAAAAAATACTTTACACTTGCTAAAATGTGGTAAAATATGGCATAATAATCAAAAAGGAAAAACAATGAAACGTTCTGATATGATACGAACAATCCAGGTTCAGTTTGAACATATGCGTACAAACGATGCTGCGGCTATTTTGGATACGATATCTGATTTGATAATTGAATCTGTGGCAGATGGCGACAGGATAGAACTTCGTGGTTTCGGAACTTTTCAGCCGCGTATGCGTGCTGCACGTGTTGGCTATAATCCTGCGAGTGGTGAATCTATAAATTTAGCACCTGGCAAGACAATTTTGTTTAAGCCAAGCCGCGAATTAACTAATAAAATGAACGGATAAATCAAATGTTCGATAAAAATTCAGGAATCAAAAATCGCAATCGCGATAAATATGACCGTGTTCGCCGTTTAATGTGGATAAAGTGTGAATCTTGCGGCCGATTGGTTTATTATAAAGATTACAAGGATAATAACTATATCTGTCCGCGTTGTGGTCATAGTTTTATGATGACACCAAAACAGCGATTTAATTTGTTGTTTGATAGTGTTGATTGGGAAAGATTAAATCTGCCAACGGTGACGGACGACCCGTTAAACTTTACTGATCGTATGGCGTACAAGGAAAGACTAGAAGAAGCTCGTGCTGAAACTGGTATGAATGATGCTGTTGTGGCGGCTGATGGTTTGATTGGTGGTGTACCAACAACTGTATGTGTATTAAATGGATTTTTTATGATGGGTTCAATGGGGCGTGCTGTGGGTGAT
Source organism: Candidatus Enterousia sp. (assembly GCA_045616625.1). GTDB lineage: Bacteria > Pseudomonadota > Alphaproteobacteria > Rs-D84 > Rs-D84 > Enterousia. Next base: position 128,821 of record JAZLHA010000002.1, on the reverse strand, counting down.
TGTATTGTTTCTGCTATAGAACACGCGATTGAATTAAAACAGCCGTTTATTATGGTGACATCAAGTGGCGGTGCCCGTATGCAGGAAAATATTTTATCGCTAATGCAGATGGCGCGTACAATGGTTGCGGTGAACAAACTGCATGTAAATCATATTCCATACATTGTGGTACTTAGTGACCCAACATACGGTGGTGTGACGGCGTCGTTTGCTATGTTGGGCGATATTCATATTGCTGAATCTGGGGCGCGTATTGGTTTTGCTGGCCGTCGTGTGATAGAGCAAAACATTCGTGAAAAATTGCCATCTAATTTCCAGACTGCTGAATATTTATATGAACACGGTATGGTTGATATAGTATGTCCACGCACTGGATTGCACGATACAATTTCTGATATATTGGCGGTACTGACACACAAAACGATGGAGCCAATCCCCATTAAAGTTGCAACACCAAAATACGAAAAAGCGAAACGTGTTCGTGGTATGGGCGAAAGTCCCGCGTATGACAAGGTTTTACTTGCCCGAAATGAAAACAGACCACATTTCTTGGATTATGTAAATGGTATTGTGGATCGTTGGACATATCTTGCCGGCGATAGATGCTTTGGCGAAGATGCCGCGATGGGCAGTGGTATCGGTTTTTGGCGCGGTTTTCCTGCTGTTATTATCGGTCAGGAACAGGGTCGCACAATTGAAACCCGTCAAAAATACCGTTTTGGTATGGTAAATCCCGAGGGTTACCGAAAGACTGTGCGTATGATGCGTTTGGCTGAAAAATTTAATTTGCCGGTTATATCGTTGTTTGATACTGCGGGCGCATTTGCCGGACGCGAAGGCGAAGAACGTGGTCAGTCCCAGGCAATAGCATTATCGATTTCAACCGGTTTAAGTATAAAAACACCGTTTGTTGCGGTCAATGTTGGTCAGGGCGGTTCTGGCGGTGCAATCGCAATTGCAACAGGTGATAGGGTGTTTATGCTTGAAAACGCAATTTATTCGGTAATTGCGCCTGAATCTTGTGCGAGTATTTTATGGAAAGATAACAAATTCAAAACTGTTGCGGCAACGGCATTAAAGTTGACGGCGCGTGACATGGCGAATTTGAATGTGATTGATGGTATTATCCAGGAACCACTGGGCGGTGCGCATACTGATTGGCAAACAACAATGGAATTGGTTGCCGATACGGTATCCAATGCGATAACTGAATTATCTGAAATCCCAGTTGATGAATTGCCTGGGCGGCGTGGGGAAAAGTTTTTATCCATGACGCGTGATGTTGAAATATATCAACCGGAAATACCGTCAGAACAGGAAAGTATATAATTGCACCGCCCATTTCCTTTGTCGTTGCAATGAATGTCGGAATACTGGATTGCCGCGGTCGTTGCACTCCCTCGCAATGACAAAGGGAAAAAACATGACCAAACAACACACATAACAAAAATAAAACTGACATTTTGTCGGTTTTATTTTCTGGACCTGACGGATTTCTCTCGGCTTGTCGCCTGCAGGGCAACCGTAACGATTTTGGTGCATTTACACTTCCAAAATCTACTTGTTGTAAACATGGTGCTTTTTTAAGTGCAAAAACCAACCTTTAACGTTCAACAATAAAATAAAAACGGCGACCAAAAAGGTCACCTTTTTTATTTTCTGGCGGAGCGTGTAGGATTTGAACCTACGGACCGCATTACTACGGTCACGGATTAGCAATCCGCTGCATTAACCCCTCTGCCAACGCTCCATGTGGTTGGTATTATATATAAACTGTTTTTTAATTGCAAGGATGTTTTTTGTAAAAATAAACCGCCATTGTGTTGGCGGTTCAGACTATTTTAAATTTTGTTTCATATATTTCATAACAATTTGTCCAAATAAAAACAATAGGTCGCTAATCTGACTTGTGCTTTCTGGTGTGTTGCCAACAATAGAACTGTGTGTTGTTGCAACGTATTTACCATTAATCTTATAAGACACTAAACCAGGTTCAGCAATAATCTCTACAAATTCTTTTGGAGTTTTGATTGAGAAACCTTCTTCTGTTCGCATAATAGGGAAATTACCATAGTTAACAATGTTTTGTAATGTAACTATATTATCATTATATATCATTTTTTACTCCTTGTAATTGACATTTTTTTTGTTTTGTCACAATTTATTATAGATAAAAATAATTCAATTTCAAGTCTAAAATATAGTATTTGCAAAATATCCCTTTATTTAGTATTATACCAACCAAAAGGAAATAACTTATGCAGCAAATTAGATTATATAACACAATGTCCCGTAAAATAGAAGACTTTAGGTCACGTATTCCTGGCAAAGTTGGCTTTTATTCTTGTGGTCCAACTGTTTATCATTACGCACATTTGGGTAATTTGTTGTATATGGTTCAATGCGACAATCTTAAACGTATGTTTGTGGCAAATGGATATGATGTTCATCATGTTATGAATATTACTGATGTTGGACATTTAACTAACGAGGATAACGATGGCGCAGGTGAAGACAAAATGGAAAAGGGCGCTGCACGTGATAATAAATCCGTATGGGATATTGCAAAGTATTACAAGGATGAATTTTTGCGCGATTATGACGCGCTAAACTTGATACGACCAACCGATATGCCACACGCAACCGACTATATAAACGAACAGATAGAATTGGTGCAAAAACTTGAAAAACTGGGCTATACATACGAAATTCCGAGTGATGGCATATATTACGACACATCAAAATTTGCTGATTATGGTGCTTTGACGGGTGGTTCGCTGTCTGGAAACAAGGCGGGCGCACGCGTCGAATTTAATAGTGCCAAACACAATCCAACCGACTTTGCTTTATGGAAATTTTCACCAACTAATGTTAAACGCCAAATGGAATGGAATAGCCCGTGGGGTATCGGTTTTCCTGGGTGGCATGCAGAGTGTAGTGCGATGAGTATGAAATTACTCGGCAATCATTTTGATATTCATGGTGGTGGCGAAGATTTGTCCCGTGTTCATCACACAAACGAAATTGCCCAATCTGAACCGATTGTTGGTAAACCGTGGGTAAATTATTGGTTCCATGTTAGTTTCTTGCTTGATAAAAGTGGTTCTAAGATGGCGAAATCTAACGGTGAATTTTTGGGTATGAATGCTTTGCGCGAACGCGGTATTGACCCGATTGTATTTAGATATTGGATTGCGATGGGACATTATCAATCACAAATGGCGTTTTCGTTTGAAGGCTTGGAGGCTGCTGAATCTGGCTATAAAAACATTGTTCGTAAAGTGGCTGATTTGATTCAAAACCAAACGGGTGCGATGGATAAGTCTGTGTTTGATGTATGGCATGATAAGATTTTGACACCGGTATCTGACAATCTTAAAACAGCCGAAGCATTGGTTATAATTCAGGAACTATTGCGCGACAATTCTGTAAATGCTACAACAAAATTGGCTTTGTTCGAATTTATAGATGAATTATTGGGTTTACAGTTTGTTGAACATGCAAAAAAATTGGTTGAATCTGAATCCGAAACCGCCCCAGCCGACATTATTGCATTGGCTGAACAACGAAATGCTGCCAAAACCGCCAAAGATTGGGTAACTGCTGACCGTTTGCGTGATGAAATAGATGTTGCTGGTTGGAAAATTATCGACACCAAAGATGGTACAAAGATAGTTAAAAAAGCCTAAAGGTCATTCAGAAACAATTTTTATAAAAAACATCTTGAAAATTGGCTTGTTTTGCGCTATGCTTTGCCAAGCAACAAAAGGATTTTTCATGAATTACCCATATATGCCTAAATCTACCGCACTTTGGTTGATTGAAAACACATCTTTAACTTTTGAACAAATTGCTGATTTCTGTGGTTTGCATGAATTAGAGGTTAAAAATATCGCTGATGCAGAAACCTATAAAATCCAAGGGCTTAGCCCGATTTTAACTGGTCAGGTGACTCGTGAAGATATTGCAACATGCGAAGCAGACCCAACCGCACGTTTGACATTGCTAGAAAATATTGTCAATGCTCAAAATGCTCAAAACAAACGCGGTGTTGGCTATACACCAAAATTGCATCGTCAAAACCGTATGGGTGGTATTTTGTGGATTATCAAAAATTATCCTGAATTATCTGATAGTCAGATTGCTCGCTTAATGCGTTCAACAAATCCAACAGTTACATCTATTCGTAACAAAACACATAAATCTTATACAGAAATTCATGTAAGCAATCCTATTACTCTGGGATTGGTTTCTGAATCTGTGTTGAAAGATGAGGTTGCTAAAGCTCAGAAAAAAGCTGAAAGACAAGCAAAATAAAATAATAAATCAAACGCGCGAAGGATTTATTTATGGCTAATAATTTTGATGACGCAACGAAAATGTTAATAGAATCGTTGCCTGAAAATTTACAGAAACTTGCATCCAGTGCATCCGAAGTTGGCTATTTGTCTCAAATGGATTTTAAGACTGCAACCGAAGCTGATGAAATTCCCGAAGAAGAACAGGCTGAGTTGCTAGACTTTTTTCAGCAAGATTTAGGTTTGGAATTCATTGAAACTGAATCTTATAGTCAAAATCCTGAAAAATATTACGATATGGACGATGATGACGAAGAATCGCGCGACAAAACCCGTAATTTGTTAAATTCCGATGCAGAGCAGGTTGATGTTAATGATGAGGATTACGAGCATTTTGCAAAGCAATTGGAACGTAGTCAAACGGGCAACTTAGTTTTAGGTGTTCAAGATTCTGTTCAATCATACCTTAAACAAATTGGAACTGTTCAATTATTGACCGCTGCAGGCGAGGTTGCTATTGCCCAACGTATAGAGGCTGCATCACGTTTAATGGTTTATGGTTTGTGCGAAAGCCCTATGACGATCAAGGCAATGCTAGATTGGTACCAACAGTTATTAAACGAAGAAATTAAATTACGTTATATTATAAATTTAGAGGTTATGTATTCCAGTGATGCCGAACAAAGATCTTTGGCATTGTTGTCTGAAACAATGAAATCCAAAGGTGTTGATCAAGTTGATGAACTAGATGATGAAGATTTAGAAAATCTTGCTGAAACATCTGAATCTAATGAAGACGATGAAGACGACGATGAATTGTCCGAAGAAGATGAAGACGAAGCAAGAAAAGAAGATTCTCCACGTAGCACATCAGGGGTTCCTGTTCCTGTAATGGAAGAATCTTTATTGCCAATGATTACGGAGTTGTTCGCCAAAATCAAACGTGTGTTTAATAGTATGCAGAAATTGCAGACACAGCGTCTGGAAAACCTAATGTCTTCTTCAAAGGTGGACGATGTATTGGAAAAGAAATACACTAAATTGCGTATGGAATTGTTTGAACACGTTAGCAAGATTCGTCTTAACGACGACCGTATCGCTGAAATTTTAGAACAACTAACCAAACGCGACCAGTTGCTAATGGGACTAGAGGGTAAATTACTTCGTCTAGCAATGGCAAACAAAATTAAACGCGAAGATTTCTTGGCTGAATATGCTGGCAACGAATTAAACAGAACTTGGGTTAAAAAATTAGCCAAACACAAAAATCCTGCATGGCAAAAATTTGTTAAAAAGCATGAAGCAGATATTCTGAAAATTCAGACAGATATAGCAAATATCGCGATGGAAACAGGGCAGCCAACCACAGAATATAAAAAGGTTGTGGAGTTGGTTCGTAAAGGTCAAGCCGAAGCGGCGCGGGCAAAACGTGAAATGATAGAGGCAAATTTGCGCCTTGTTATTAAATTTGCCAAAAAATCTAGTAACCGCGGTTTGGGTTTAGATTTCTCTGACTTAGTTCAAGATGGAAATATTGGCTTAATGAAGGCTGTTGATAAATTCGATTACCGTTTAGGTAATAAATTCTCAACATATGCTACAAACTGGATTCAACAGGGTATTTCGCGCAGTATTGCAGACCAAGCACGAACAATTCGTATTCCTGTTCATATGATTGATAACATCCACAAAATTCAACGTGCTTCACGTCAATTTATGCACAAATACGGTCGTTCTCCAACAGCCGAGGAATTGTCAAAGATTATCTATTTGCCGGTAGATAAGATTCACAAGGCTATGAAAGTGAACTTAAAGCCAATTTCACTAGAAGCACCTGTTGGTACCGAAGATGATAGTTCACGCATAGAAATTATTGCTGATGAAACCGCTAGAAATCCTTTTGTGTCTGCTGCACAGAAAAATTTGCGTAAAATTGTTACACAGATTTTATCTGAACTGGATCCTAAGGAAGAAACTGTTTTACGTCAACGTTTTGGTATGTCCACCAATAAAACTAGCACATTGGAAGAAGTTGGTGAATATATCGGTGTTACACGTGAACGTATTCGTCAGATTGAGCAGAAAGCACTCAACAAACTGAAACATCCAACACGCGCACGTAAATTACGCAGTTTCTTGGAAGATTAAATAATGCCCGCTTTAATAAAGCGGGTTATTTTGAATAAAAGGGGGTATATAATGAAACGTGGTCAACTAATTGCTGTTGAGGGTGCTGATAAAGCTGGAAAACATACCCAAGTTATGAAAATGCTAGATTATTTACGTTCCCAGAGGACTATGACGGAAACATTAGATTTTCCACAATATAATTCTTATTTTGGACAATTTATAAAAAAATACCTAAATGGTGGTTTTGGTCCAACGCGTGATTTGCCTGCGGAATATACAATGTTGCCTTATACTCTAGATAGGCAACACCATCAGACACAAATCAACAAATGGCTTGCTGATGGCAAATGGGTCATTTTAGATAGATATACTTATAGCAATGTATTTTCTATTGCAAAAACACCAAAGCAAGAATGGGGTAAGAGAATAGAATTTTTGGAAGATTTAGAATTCAACCAACTGGGTATAACAAAACCAGATTGGAATATTTACTTGTATGTGGACCCTGTAGTTTCGTTTAATATGCGCAACCAGGGGCTTAAAGCATATCAAAACGGCAAACCAGATATTCATGAATCTGACCTTCAATTATTAAAAGATGTATCAGATGTATATCTGCAAGTTGCAAATACGCGTTCTAATTGGAGTTTTATTAATGAAATGAATACAGATAGTTCGCGTTTGACAGCAGACCAGGTTTTTGATAGATTAAAACCAGTATTAAATAAATTGTTAACCAGAACAAAATAATTAAAAGGAAATAAAATGTGTGTTCATATAAATAATAAATTAAAGTTATGTTGTAAAAACGCCATAAAACATGGTGAAACTGTTTGTCCAAATTGTGGTGAATACTTAACCCAATACTATATGGAAATGCAACAGAAAAGGTTGATGGAGATAAAACAAAATCAACGATAAAAAGAATTCACCCTGATTTGTATATTAGGGTGTTTTTTTATTTGCCTTTTAAATGACTATAAACAATTCCCAAATCAGTTTTTAACAATTTGTCAGAAACCATATCTGGTGTATCTGTTTGGCTACCCGCAGTCAAAATTTTATTAAATCTACGGACAAACTGGGTTGCCTGTGAACGAAAAACCGTGTCATTCTTTAATAGTTCACGAATTTGTTTTCCATTTGCAACTTTTAGCATCTTAGCGAGCCATTTTGAAAATATAGTTTTATCGCCGTCATGATACTTTTTCCATACGACATCTGGAATTTCTGCACCAATAGTACGAGTTAAATCAACAGATTGTTCGTGTAGTTTTTCCAATTCTGGTTTAATTGTTTTCATAAAATCTGTTCCACTTACACCCGCCACAGTATTTGTTGGAACGGCACTGATTGCGTCCATTGGGGCTGTTGCACGCGCAACCATAATTTGTTTGTTTAATGTCTGCATATTATTTACAGCTTTGGAATAATCAGACATTAAATCAATCATTTGTTGACGTGATTGTTCAGATAAGTCATCAAGTTTAGCAGCAGATTCTGTAATTGTATCTGTTGTCTGGGAAACAGTGTCTTTCATAGACGATATTTTTTCGTTAAGGTTATTTACAATCTTGGTTAAATTATCGTTAATCTCGGTTGAATTATTCGCCAAATCGGGCAGGGCTTTATAATATTTTTCAATAAGTTCTGATAATGGTTGTAATTTCGCTGTCGTATCCGCAGACATCTTGATAAGATTTTCTGATTGTCCTGATAATTGAGTATGTGCCGTATTCATTTCAATTAATGTTTCGCGCACCCCAGTTGCCATCAGTTTTACAGATTCCGAGAATTTACTAGCCGCGGTCTTGGTGTTTTCCAATGTAACATTAGCAGTTCCAGAAACGGTTTTCAATTCGCCAACAACACTTGATGCAAATTCTTTTATTTCTGAATTAAATTTATTTGTTAATGTTGTTAATTCGTTTGTAATACCAATTACTGCATCTTTGGTATTTGTTGCGGTTTGTGTCATAAAATCGGTTGTGTCTGTTAATTTTTGAACTTGTTTTTCCACAGAAGATTCTACCAAACGAATTTGACCGCCAACACTATTTGCTGTGTTTATTAAGGTGTTTGTCTGACCGGTTAATTGTTTCTTGGCCAACTTACTATATTCTTCCAATTTAGTTAAATGATTGGTCAACATTTTATCGTGACGATCCATAACATCTTTATAATCGGCAGCGCTATTTTTTACATTATCAAAACCGGTAGCAACCGAAGAACTTAATTTTTCAAAAGCATTTTTCATATTTACTGATTGTTCAGTAATATTTGTCATCTGTTGAACATTGTTATCAAAACTTGTTTGTAATTTTTCTTGTAATTTATCGCCGTTTTCAATCCATGTATTTATATATTCGTTTGTTTGGTTTATGCGTGTTTCAATATCGGTATTTGATTTGCTAATAGCCACTAATAAGTCATTAATAACAGTTGAGAAATTAGCTGTTATGTTTTGAACTGTTGACCAATTCCCAGAATCTATAATCGTTTGTAAATCTGAAACAGTATTTTCTAGTCTTTGTGACATTAACGCCACTTTTTTTGTTGCCTCATCAGCTGTTGTTACTATTTTATCATTTTGTTCAGACAAGTGTTTATATAATTCTTCTGCGTGTCGAATTTGTGAATCTAAACTATCTTTTATAGCATTAAAATTTGATTCTATCTTAGCAATTTCGTCGGCTAATATAACCTGTAATACAGATGCAGCTTGTTTTACTTTAGCACGTTCTGGACTTGTTATAAGCGTTAACATAGATTGCATAACATTTTGTGACTTACGAGAAATAAGGAACAAAGCAATCAACATTCCAAATAAAACAACACTTACGATAACAAAAATATAAGCCAACATAATATTTTCTCCCCAGTGATTTATATATCCTTGCAGTTCGTATAAATATATACTAGAATCTTTACGATAAAGCAAGGGTATAATGACACAAAAACCAACTCTTTCATCAGAACAAAATATTGCGGCAAACCCGAACGAAAACATATGGGTTCAGGCTAATGCTGGTACTGGGAAAACAAGTGTTTTGGTTCAACGGCTATTGCGTATTATGTTCAGATGTCGCGATTTAAGTAAAACTGGTATTTTGTGTTTGACATATACAAACGCCGCTGCGGGCGAAATGCGCAATCGTATTCTGAAAGAATTGAAAAAGTGGGCATCCGTTCCAGATTCAGAACTAGCAGAATTGCTGCATGGTATATCCGAAAAACAACAGCCCGATAGTGATGATGTCGCCTATGCACGCAAGATTTTTTATGTGTACATAGATAATCCAGATATATTAAAAATAAAAACAATTCATGGTTTTTGTGAAGAAATTTTACATCGTTTTCCGTTAGAGGCGGGGGTGTCGCCGGCATGGTCTTTGGTGCCTAATGATATTCAAAATATATTATTGCAAAATGCTTTTGATAATATGATTAACGATAATTCTGACCCTGTGGTATCAAATGCATTTTCACATATTGTTGAACGTATTTCGGAATACAGTATGTCAAAAATTCTTTCTATATTAAGTGAAAAGTACAAGGACTTTTTTGGTATAGAAAACAACTTTAATTGTAGAAAACAGTTTGTTGAAAATACTAAGAATTTTCTAAATATAAACATAAAAATATTAGAAAATAAAAACAACGAAGAACTTGAAAAAATACTGTATTTAACAAAGCAAGAACAAGACCATAAAAAAACACCGGTAAACTATCTTGAAACTATTATTCAATTAACCAGACAATATATTGATAATATTATAAACTTTGATGAATATAAATGTGCTTACTTAAATCAAGATGGTAGTATAAAAAAAATAATTCAAAAACACGATTTTTTAGTAATCGAACAACAAAGAGTTTTTGAAATAAATCAATACAATACAAACAAATCTATTTTTGATGACACGATAGCATTGTTTGATTTGTCATCTGCATTTGCAAAAAAATATCAAGAATTAAAACAAGAAAAAAACTTATTAGATTTTGATGATTTAATTTTATACACACGCAAATTGTTTTCTAATCCTGAAACTATGGGGTGGGTGTTGTCGCAATTGGATGTTTCTTTATCACACATTTTATTAGATGAAGCCCAAGACACCAGTCCCGCACAATGGGATATTCTACGAATGTTATCTGGCGATTTCTTTACCGATGGAAATAAGGAAAGAGAATCGCGTTCATTGTTTGTCGTTGGTGATACGAAACAATCTATTTATGGTTTTATGGGGGCAGATCCAAAAGCATTTGCGCACAGCAGGGCGGATATAGCATCACAAATTCAAAATAATTTACGCACAATTCGTGAAATACCATTGACCCAGAGTTTTCGTTCTTTACCTTCTGTATTATGGTCTGTGGATACATTTTTTGACAATGAAAATATTAAAATCATCAGTAATTTTGCGAATAACAAGCATAATTGTTATCGCAAAGATGGTACCGGTATTGTTGAAATAAACAAACTAATTTCTAAATCTGATGATGAAATAGATATAAATCAGTATATTAAAAGTATTGCACAGAAAATTAAAATAATGATTGATTCTGGACAATATAAACCAAGCGACATTATGATTTTGGTTCAGAAAAGAACGCCAATGGCATCCCCAATGGTTTCAGAATTAAAACGGTTAAATATACCGGTTGCGGGCAGTGATAGAATTGTTTTACCGAACTTTCCTGCAATTCGCGACTTGTTAAATCTGGTGCGCTTTTGTATAGATACAACCGATGATTACAGTTTATGTTGCGTATTAAAGAGTCCGCTATATCGTTTTTCAGAATCAGATATTTATAATTTATGTACCGCTAAAAACAAATCTGAATCTGCAACGGTATTTGATATATTAAGTGTGCAAAGACCTGATGTTTATGAAGATTTGTTAAAGATACTAGAATGGTCAAAAACTATGGCGCCGTATTCTTTCTTTTCGTCGGTATTAAATGATGCACGTCCGAAAATGATTGCGGCGCTTGGCGATCAAATCATCGATCCGTTGGAAGAATTTATGACAATTTGTTTGGCGTATGAACGCACACAACCTGGCACATTAAAACATTTCTTGAAATGGTTTATCACCGGCGGCAGCGAGATTAAACGTGATATGGACGCATCTAGCGGGGTCAGGGTAATGACAATTCATGGCAGCAAGGGTCTGCAATCGCGCGTTGTATTTTTAATAGATACGGTCAATACCCCAAATTCAGAATCAATACTGGATATTCCAAATACAAATGCTTGGTTGTGGTTGGTGTCAAATCAACAAAACACCGCGCAATCAGAAATTGCAACCCAACATTTAACACAATTACAAACTGCGGAATATTACAGATTGCTTTATGTTGCGATGACGCGTGCGTGTGATGAATTGTATATTTATGGCTGGACACCGCATAAAAACGCGCCAATGACATCGTGGCATAATCAGTTATGGAATGTGTTTTCTGAAAATCCCGATGTTGAAAAATCAGACGATATAATTAGGATAATTCATGAATAAAACACCACTTGATTTAATTACCGAACAAGAATCTACGACATACGCCACAGATACAGGCAAACTGTTTCACGCAAAATTAGCACGTGTTGTCATAGATGGCGACACACAACAGGGCGATTCAGAAATCATAAAACACATATTGTCTGTTCCAAATTTAAGTAAGTTTTTCAACAAAATGTCCAAGACAGAGGTTCCTGTTGCGGGTAATATAGCCGGTCGTTTCGTTAGCAGGCGAATTGATAGATTATGTATAAATCACGACACCAAAACAATTCAAATTTTGGACTATAAAACCGATACAGATTGCAATAAGTTCAAGGGCGATTATATCAAACAACTGTATGAATATCGCGATTTAATGCATATGATTTATCCTGATTATCACATAGATTTGTTTTTACTGTGGCTGCATGATTGGCGTCTGGAACAGATATAAAAAGCCTTGAAATAAAACCCGTTTGCAGACTATAATTACGGTATGTTAACAAACTTATACATTTCTAATATCGTTTTAATAGAAAAACTGAATCTTGATTTCGGAAACGGTTTAAACGTTTTAACCGGCGAAACAGGTGCAGGGAAAAGTATTTTAATGGATGCATTGGCACTGGCACTGGGGGCGCGTTCTGATACCGGATTGGTGCGTCATGGTTGCGACACTGCATCAGTAATTGCAGAATTTGATAAATGCCCATCTGATTTGATTGATATATTACGCGAAAACGATATAGATTGCACAGACGGGCTGATATTACGCCGGTCGCTATCGGCAGACGGCAAAAGTCGCGCATGGATAAATGATACACCGGTATCCATTAAAGTATTAAAGACGGTTGGCGATTCGTTGGTTGAAATTCATGGACAATTTGCGAACCACAGTTTGCTTGATTCTGGGACGCACAGGGCGACATTGGATACATTTGCAACAAATCATATAAACGGTTTTCAACGGGCTTTTGATTCTGTGGCGGCCAGTTTTGCGAAATATCATAATTTGGTATTGGAACAAAACAAACTGCGCGAACTATTGGACAAGTCTGAATCTGAACGCGAATTTTTGGAACATAATATCAACGAATTGCGCAACTTGAATGTAAAGATTGGCGAAGAACAGGAATTATCCAACACACGCACAATTATGATGAATGCCGAAAAGAATACCGCGATTTTGTCAGATGCTGTATCGGCATTAAACCCAAATGGCAATTCGATAGAGGGGCAAATTTGCACTGTCGCGCATATTTTGGAACGTGTTCATGGTGATGAAAATCCGTATAGCGATGAAATAGATAAATTATACGATTGTGCGCAAACAATTGCGGAAATTTCCGAACAAATAAAGCCTGATAATACAGATATTGGAACAATAGACGATGTTGAAGAACGCCTGTTCGCAATACGTGCGGCGGCGCGCAAACATAGGGTTCAACCAGATGAATTGCCAAACAAATTATCAGAAATGGAATCTGAACTGGCCGCGATTGATAATTCTGATTCTGAATTACAACGCATAAGCAACGAATTAAAGATTGCACGTGCTGAATACGACAAATTTGCGGGCGAATTAAAGAATTTGCGCACAACCGCCGCCACAGAATTAATCAATAAAATCATGCTGGAATTACCGGACTTAAAACTTAACGGGGCGGAATTCAGGGTTGGTATTACCGATTGTGAACCAACACAATTCGGCACAGATGATGTTTTATTTATGATAAAGATGAATTCCGGATTACCATTTGCGCCATTACACAAAACAGCATCCGGCGGTGAATTGGCACGTTTAATGTTAGCGTTGCGTGTGGTATTGGTTGCTGGCGATTCTACACATACATTTGTGTTTGATGAAATAGATACTGGTATCAGTGGTGCAACCGCGTGTGCGGTTGGTTGTCGCCTGGATAAACTGTCCCATAATAGTCAGGTATTGGTTATAACACATTCGGCACAAGTAGCAGGTTTCGCCGATAGGCATTATAAGATAGCAAAACATATGGACGCCGACAAAACCATAACAGATGTTACCGAAATCACTGGCGATGCGCGTATAAACGAAATTGCGCGTATAATAAGCGGTGCGGAAATCACACCTGAATCAATTGCGACAGCAAAAACACTTCTAAAACAATAAAGTTTTTGTGTTGATTTATTTCTTACATTTATGCTACGATTTACACGACAACAAGAGTTTTGTTGTCGGAGTTTAAGACCTCCTAAATGTACCCGTCTGCAGACGTTAAATGCTCCAACTTTATGGTTGGAGGGTTGCGAATAATATCACCTGATAAAATAAGCAACACAATTTAGTACAAATTGGTCTTAACCTCCAACCACCTTAATTATTATGGTGGTTCTTTTATGTGTAGAAATAGGGGGAAAAATTGAGAATCATTAAATATATATTCTGTGCAATTTTATTTGTGGGTGTGGCGTCGGCAGACACAATAAATATAAATTGGATGGACGGCAACACAACATACGCACAAACAACATGTACCATTGGTGGTGATGTAATATTACCAACTATATCAAAAAGGGGATATATTTTTCGTGGTTGGTCGCCATTTTTTTACAGAGGTAGATTTCCAAATTGGAGCGATATACCATCCTATTCTAGTGAATATATAGATATACCAATTGAAAACGACCGTATTGTTGTTGTAGATGCTAGTGATTATATAACACCAGAAGCAAACACCCATCATAAATTTAAAGTGGTAAATTTAAACGATATCAACAGGTGGACAATACAAATAACTAATGAATTAGGTATAGTAAAAAAATATTATTTTGCAGATGGTTTTAATGGAGTTTGGAAAGCAATAGATGATGATTACTCATTACGATATAATTCAGGCAATCCTGGAAAATGGCGTATTAAATCAAACAATGAAAAAGATACAAGAATTAGCATTGACGGTAGAATTTATGAAGGAGACGTGCTTTTAGTAGAAACTAATTATCCCATCACACAAGAAGTTAGTGTTGGTATTCCTGCCGCAACTGGACAACACCAAGGAATGTGGATGTTTGTATATCATGGAAATTGGGCAACAGATGGTAAGTATGGTTGGAAACCCGTATATCAAATAACAAATCAAAACGAATAATATGAAACACATATCAATAATTCTTGGGGTTTTATTGCCAACTTTTGTTTTGGCTGATGAATTATATACAAGTGATATTATTGGTGGTTGTGGTGATGTTTATAATTATACGGCTATATTTGAACCCATTGTTTATACCTGTGTTTCCGGATATTATTTGCCAGCCGGTGCAATATCTTGTCAAGCGTGTCCAGAAACACATAATTGTCCTGGTGGAACATTTACATTTGATGCAAATCATACCCAGGGTATTGAATACGGTGATATTTTGGTATCAGACGCGATGGGTAGTTGTTCATCAGAATTTACACAAAATTTTGCAGCGGTATTTGAACCAATAACTTACGATTGTGATGCGGGGTATTATTTACCGGCGGACGCCATAGAATGCGAACTATGTCTGGAAAATAGTTATTGTTCTGGTGGAACATATACATATAACGAAACCATTACCCAGGGTATAATGAAATGTCCGGACACACTCGTATCACCAATGGGTATGTATGATATTGGTTCGTGTGGTCGGAAAATGCACATTGGGGACGAAATAGTATTTATGCGTAGCCAGAAAAAGACGACTCCGTCATTAAATATAGATATAAACAATGACGGTGTTGCGGACTATTTTGGTAGTTTGAGCCAGACAAGAACGGTTATGACCAGAAACAGCCAACATTATCTGCATATTGGCGATTATTACCTTTACGACGATAGTGTAAAATAATTATAACTTTATCACACCGTCGGACAATTCAATAAATGCGGGTGTTTTGTTATCAGAAACATGTGCGATTATACCGTTGTCTTTATCACGAACAATCGCATAGCCACGCGATAAAACATTTTTATAACTTAATGAATTTAACATTTGGTCAATGTGTCCAACCGATTGTGATAATATATTCATCCGATTTTGTAAAATATTAGGCAGGTTGGCAAATATAGATAACTGTTGTTGTTTTGTTGTCAATTTCATATTCATAATCATATTCATATTATGCACAGCATCGTCAATCTTTTGTCCCCATTCCATTAGTAATTGCTTTGGATTTTTAACCGCAATTGCCGAAACAATATTTTTCAATCTATCTATTTTTCCAATAAAGTTGGTGTTCAATGAATGACCAAGCGTATCAAGTTCCTGAACCAACGATACTTTTGTCGGGACAACCATTTCTGCGGCACCGGTTGGGGTTGGAGCGCGCACATCGGCAGCAAAGTCAATCAACATCCAATCAGGTTCATGTCCAACGCCAGATATTAATGGTATATGGCTTTTCGCGGCGGCACGAACGACAATTTCTTCGGAAAATGGCAATAAATCTTCCAATGCGCCACCACCACGCGCGACAATAATAACATCAACATTATTTTGCTTATTAAAGTATTCTATACCCGCGGCAACCTCAGCCGCCGCTGTTGTTCCTTGAACCGTTGCAGGATACAAGATAACACGAACCGGAAAACGTTCGCGCAAACGGTTTTGAATATCTTGGAATGCGGCACCGGTCGGACTCGTCACCACGCCAATTGTTTGGGGCAGGTGCGGCAAAGATTTTTTACGCGATGCGTCAAATAACCCCTCAGCCGCTAGTTTTTGTTTGCGTTCTTCTAACATTTTAAGAATTGCGCCAACGCCCGCCATTTCAATTTCAGACACAATCAGTTGATAATTACTGCGTGCGGGGTATGTTGTGAATTTACCGGTGACCACAACCTCTATTCCCTCTTCGAGTTTGATAGATACAGGTGTTCCACGCCAAACAATAATATTTATAACCGCACCCGCATCCTTGATAGACATATAAATATGACCCGATGTCGCGCGTGTTATGCCCGATAATTCACCACGAATTTTAATAGTCGGAAATGCGGTTTCAACAACGCCCTTTAATAAAGCAGACGCGTCACTTACACTA
The DNA here is from genome assembly GCA_045616625.1 of Candidatus Enterousia sp. Lineage (GTDB taxonomy): Bacteria > Pseudomonadota > Alphaproteobacteria > Rs-D84 > Rs-D84 > Enterousia. Next base: position 111,842 of record JAZLHA010000002.1, on the reverse strand, counting down.
AAAATTGTGTCTGGTTTAACGAAAGGTTCCGGTTTGTTTAGCACAATTATTTACCCTTGGTTTCAATAAGCATTTTTATAATATCCAAACCAACAGATTTTGCAAATTTAGATGTATCATCATTAAACGACAAATTATACGCAGCCTTTTTACCGATTTCGTACGGCACTTCCAGTCCGTTTATTGCGAATTGGTCGTATGTAATATCAAAAAACTTACCACTGGGGATATGTTTCAAATAATGATGCGGTGCAACCCAATCTTCCTTTTCAACATGCATTAATTGCCAGTCGTGAAAATCCATTGCTATTGCGAAAGTAATACTTGCCACCCGACAAAAACCGCCAGAATCATACCCCAAATCCCAAATATCGTTATCACCATCAATAAAGGTCGCCTTTTTAACATCGTCGTGCGTAAAAGATTCACGAAACAAATTGACCAATTTAACAGCACGTTGTTTCTTGTCCGCCGGCAAACCCAAAGAATCAAGTTGCGCAAGTATGCGCTTGGTTGCTGCTTCATAAAAAAGTTTATGTTCTGGTCTTTTCATAAGGTTTATTATACCACAAAAATCCCCACAAATCAATGTGGGGGTTATATTTATAATTCAGTTAATGGCCAACGCGGGCGGGGTGCAACCGGTTCAGTCACAACCTTGCCAGCCTGATAATTTTCTATACCCGCCCATGCAATCATTGCGCCATTGTCGGTACACAAACTCATCGGTGGGGCTGCAAATAGCATAGCATTTTCCTGGGCCAGTTTTTCCATCGCGGCGCGTATTACACTATTTTTAGCAACACCACCAGCAACAACCAATGTTTTAGGCTTTGCGGTCATAACCCGTTCGTCTTTCATCGCGTGTTCCAAACGATTTACAATACAATCAACCACGGCCGACTGGAAAGACGCACAGAAATCATTTATAAACGCATCGTCGTGTTCGCCTGGGTTTTTATCCAATAATATACGCGCGGCGGTTTTTATACCACTGAAAGAAAAATCGCACCCTGGTTTGTCGCATAATGGACGTGGAAATTTAAATGCCTTTGGATTACCTTGTTGGGCGCGTTTATCAACAATTGGACCACCTGGGTATCCCAGTCCTAACATTTTAGCCACTTTATCAAATGCTTCACCAGCACTATCGTCAATTGTCTGACCAATCATTTCATATTTACCAACACCGCGAACCAATAATATCTGACAATGTCCACCAGACGCGAGCATTAGTAGATAAGGAAATTCAACATTTATACTTTCTGATGCACCGCTGGCGCTGGTCGCAGACAAACGCGGAACCAGGGCGTGCCCTTCTAAATGATTTACCGCAACCAATGGTTTATGCGCAGATTGCGCAATACCAGTTGCCGCCATCCAGCCAACCAAAACACCACCAATCAAACCAGGACCCGCCGTTGCAGCAACAACATCAATATCAGAAATTGTTTTACCTGCCGCAGTCAGTGTCCGCATTATAACATCATCTATGGCCAGTATATGTGCACGCGCCGCCAATTCAGGAACAACACCACCGTATTTTTGATGCTCTGGAATTTGAGAATAAATTATATGCGCCAAGATATTACGATTTGAATCAACAATGGCCGCACTCGTTTCGTCACACGATGATTCAATACCCAAACACAATACCGCGCCATCAGTGTTATTATGGCTCGTTTCCATATCCATTTTAATAAGTTTATCGTCAGATATCATAGTTTTATCTTTAATAATGCTATACCTAAATTCTTGCTCTTTTTTGCACGCCAAGCGTTATAAGATTCAAAATCAACATCTTCAACACGTTCATGGTCAGATGATGCATGACGCAAAATTTTGCCACCTGGCAATACAAAACCCATGTGTGCCACCGCCAAGTCTGTCCCGATTGTATCAGTTTTTTCTGATTTGCCAACAATAAATAACACAATCAAAGTTTCGTCATTGTTTATTTCTGGCAGATTAGAATAGGGCAAATATTCCAGTTCAACAATTTCTGGTTCATACGATGTTTTAATATTATGCATCGCCTTGAACCAAGATTTTTTATCTATTACCACAGAGCGCACAGCCGTTTCACCAAATTGGCCACTTATGTTTTCAACCATATCAGCATTGTTTTGTAACCAATCTAGTTCAATAAAATGGTTGCGCGCAATAAAGTCTGGTTTGCCATTTTTATATCTTATTTTGTTTAATTTTTCCAAATTTCCTTGTGCAAGTGAGGTTTCTACAAAAGTCATACAATCAAAAGCATCTTCACGAATTAGCGGATCAGGGTCAATTCCAAAACCTTCGCCGAGTGGACTTGCCATATACCTTGCCCCTAGGTATTCTTCACCGAATTGATTGTGGGCAACCGTCCCAACACACGAACATAAAACGAAGCAAAACAGCAAATATTTCGTTTTCATATTTAATTATTTGCCTTTAATTGAATGCCCATTGTGCATAAACGAACTGCATCAGACACCACAAAATCAGCAGAATTAGGCAATTTAGACATTTTATCAACACAACTTACTATCAATTCTACATTTTCATCAGATGCATTCAAAACCTGAACTGCGGTAAAGCGCCTAATTGCTGATGCACTTTTCCAATTTTGTAATGTTCCAGATTCTAAATTTCCACCGCGTTGCGCCAACAAAAACACGAATATACCCATAATTAAAACAGAGCATCCAATGAATAATTTAAAATACTTTTTTATAAACTTCATTATTTTCCCCGCGATTTATTCACAAGTGACGAGCCATACATCATAGTCTGGATTTTGTAATGGATTTTGACCAGGATTATTACGGCTCATCCAGCCACTAAAAATTTTATTATTATCTGTTTCAGAAATTTCTAGAAACGAAAAGAAATCTTCTGCTTGAAATGGGTCGGTCTGTTTGCATGCCTGCGGCAATATAGTTAGTTTGCCAACCTGTACAGATTGACCAACAGGAATTGTAATAGTTTGAGTTTTTCCAGCAGTTTTATCCATAACGCGCACAACAGCATTATCATTATCAATATACGCATTTGCTGGCTTAAAAGAAAATAAAAACAGGGGGATAATAAAAAACGATTTTAAAAAAGTTTTCATGTATTATCCCCCCGATAGTTATTAAATTATTATTTATCTGCTGATGCGGACAAATCTTCAACGATACGTGCTTTTTTACCAGACAAGCCACGCAAGAAGAACAATTTTGCACGACGAACTTTACCAACGCGCACTTTTTCAATTCTGTCAATTGCAGGGCTGTATAATGGGAATTTACGTTCAACACCGACACCATATGATTCACGACGAACAGTAAATGACGCATTGTTGCCGTCACCGCCATCACGTGCGATTACAACACCTTCGAACAACTGAGTACGGAATTTGTCACCATCTTTAATTTTAACAAATACTTTTACAGTATCCCCAGCTTTAAATGCAGGTATTGTTTTATCCGCTTTTAATTTAGCAATTTGTTTTTCTTCAATTTTTTTAATGATATTCATTTGTCATTTTCCTTTATTAAATCCGGACGACGTTCTTTTGTTATTGCGTCCGATTGTTGTTTCCGCCACCGTTCTATATTACCGTGGTGACCAGACAGCAGGACTTCTGGGACACTTTGTCCACGCCATACTGACGGGCGGGTATATAACGGCCATTCCAACCCCCCGATTTCAAAACTTTCGTTGGCGGTTGCCTCAGTACCACCACCTAATACATTATCTATCAGACGAACCGCGCTGTCAACAAAAACTTGCGCTGCAATTTCGCCACCTGACAAAATATAATCGCCAATAGACAATTCATGGATGTTATAAACATCTATAACACGTTGATCTATTCCTTCGTACCGGCCGCAAAGTAGGGTAAACACCTTATTTTCGGGGTCTTTTGCATATTCGCGCACCATTTTTTGGTTTAGTTGTGGACCGCGTGGCGAAAAATATATAATTTGACCTGGGTTTTCTATGGAATCTAAAGCAGCACCCAAAACATCAGGACGCATAACCATACCAACACCGCCACCAAATTGTTCGTCATCAACACTGCCATAATTATTTATAGCAAAATCGCGAATATTTATAATATTATATGACCAAACACCTTTTTCAAGGGCGCGGCCAACAACCCCGCCAGCCAGTGTTCCAGGAAACATTTCAGGAAAAATGGTCAATATATTAAAATGCATTATTTTACTTTTTGTATTTTACACATTATTGAAAGGTCACAAATCGCCAGACTTGACGTCATTCCCCTTGAAAATCCTATTGGTTGTTTCATAAAACCACCACAACCATCAGATACAACACGAAAATTTTCTATATCACCATACATTTCATAATACCTTTATTGTTTTATTATTTATATCTACATCCGCTCCGACAAAAGACACCATGTCACCATTATCTAATTCAATAATATCACCTGCACCAAAATTCTGGAAACATGAAACAATGCCTATTACATTACCATCACGCACGACAGAAAAACCAATTAAATCGGTCTGGTAATATTCATCTGTTTTTGTTGCCGGCAGGCTATCGCGTTCAATAAACAATTCAGTTCCACGCAGTAGTTCAACATCATTACGATTATCAATTCCATCAATACGCGCAATTATAACCCTAGAAGTTGGATTCAGCGGGCGTACAAAATGAAACTTACCAGCATCAAATTTATCAGACAAAATATTAAAATTTTTAAAATCGGTTGGCGATTCAGAATAAGTTTGAACACGCATCTCACCACGCACACCCTGGGGTGCGACAATCTTTCCAACCAAAATTTTATTGTTTATATTCATTTATTTTGTTTTGGGTCTGATACCGTATTTACGTATTAAATATTGTTCTTTACTCCACTCAGCAAGTATTTCGCACGGTTCTTTATAACAAAGCCTCGTGCATGGAAACTTTTTCTTTGCCAATGGGCATTTAACATCCCCTTTAATTGGACAATAAAAGAATTGCTGTTTTTTTAAGAAATCTTCGCCACATTCTTCTTCTTTTGAAAAATATACATCACATTCTTCTATAATACAATAATCTGTTGTTGGAAAATCATCTTTCGCAAACGGACATTTAAAATTCTCTTTAATTGGACAATAATATTTTTTACTATCCGCGGAATAATAATATTTTTTACCATCCATATAACAAATATCGTTACCAGAACAACCCAAAAGAGTTTGCGGTATAATGTCGATAATTTCAATATATGGTGGATTATAAGATTTCATATTTGTTCCTTTATAAAAGTTTAAATTGGCGACAGGCATATTACCACACTGTCGCCAATCAAACACTTAAAAGCAAAGTTATTCAGCAACAGTTTCTGTTGTTTCAGCAGTAGGCGCTTCTTCTGCAACAGGTTCGGCTGGTGCTTCGGCGGCTGCTTTTGCTGCGGCCTCGGCTGCGGCTTTTTCTTCTGCTATTTTTGCCAATTTGTCGGCTTTATCTTTGATTTTCATTTGAGTCTTTTCAGATTGCAAATGTTTCTTGGTTTGTACAGGAACAGGTTTTGCATCTTTCAATCCTGCCTTGACCAAGAATTTGTAAACACGGTCAGATGGTTGTGCACCCTTGGCCAACCAAGCCTTTATTTCGTCAACATTCAAGATAACGCGTTTTTCGTCATCGCGTGCCAACATAGGATTGTATTTTCCAACAACACCCAAGATATTACCAGAATTACGTGCATTACGTGAATCTGTAACAACAATGTGATAATAAGGACGTTTTTTTGCCCCATAACGTGCTAATCTAATAACAGTAGCCATTTTTATTTTACTCCTTTTAAGTATTTTTTATTGTTGTTCCACACAAAAGAACCGTCATCAAGAGCGAACACTCGCCGGTTGATGTCCCTTATGCATACTGCATACAGAGTTTTAATAAAGGCAATCTTGTGGGATTTGCGTGCCTATTATGTACCAAAAATTGTCCAAAGTCAAATATTTTCTGGACTTTTAAGTCACAAACAAATAGAATAGGGGTTGTCTATCTGCGGGCGTGGTATAATGGTAGCACGTCAGCTTCCCAAGCTGAAGACGGGGGTTCGATTCCCTTCGCCCGCACCAAAAATTTAAATAATGTTAAAATCGTTGTTGAAATGTAAACTCAGCAGAATATTTATCATATTTCCTTTGCCAGATATTAGAATCACGACGGGTATAAGAAAATGTTAGGGTTGGAACAAAACCCCATATATCAAATTTATGATTTGATAAAGAAATTGAATATCTTTGATTGAAATCTTTAGCAACCCTTTTGGTAAATTCACCTTTGTCAACAACCCATCTTTCGCCATCATAATTAGTCCAATAAAAATATGGTTCTGCATAAAAATCAAATCCCCAAGGTAATGCCACCCCGAACCCAAGGCTAACACTTGGACGCCAATTAGCATACACATCATCTTTGGAAGTTTCCCTATCAATTCCGCCACGTAATATAATATATTTTGTTGCATCCAAAGAATAAGATATACGGCTAATTGCACTATATGTTTGGCCATTCATCCATTTGCCATATTCATCATATTTATTATTTAAAACCCTTAACGATAAACCACCAGATAATTTACGGGTAAAGTCATAGTTGGTGTCTAATTTCCCACCAACAGACCAATTATATTTATCCCACCCATACCAACGACGTGCTGCAACACTCGCAAGCCAAACATCACCATTATTCCAAACATAACGTGGTCCCGTAGATGCAGATAAATATACATCATCAAATTTATGTTTATTGTAAATGTTAGAATAAATATTAGCATCAGATTTCCAACGCCAATGTTCACCAAATTTGAATTCGTAATTTCCACCTAATATAAAATTAAACCCAATGGCAGATTCCGGTTCCATCAGTTCCCTACACATTGGTCCAAAAATAGTGTTTACACATTCATCACCACCACCTGCCATATTCACATTATTATCAGGTGCAGCACCAAAATTAAACCAAACATTCCAATTTTTATTTTGACGAATAATATAACGATAATACGCCATCATTTTACGCACATCATCAGATAAATTATCCCCAGCCATTGCAAGACGCAAATGATAATCTGCACGATACCAACGCCCCATTTTCATATAACAGATTGCGAGTTCAAAACGAATACGCGCCAAGTCCGGTTGGTCATCCAATATTTTACGAAATATTTTTATTGCTGTATCATAATCTCCACGACGTGCAGAAATTTGTCCTAACAAAAACCAACGTTCAATTTCAACAGGTAAACTTTTAGTCTGTGGTAATTGAGTTAAAATTGTTTCTGCATTATCAAAATCACCGTTTTCAACAAAATCACCCGCTATTTTGACGGCATCCAGTGCAGACACAGTAATTTCTGTGTTTTCTTTATCTTTTTTTATAGCAGTTGATTCTGCCGATGCGAAGATCGGCAGAAATATTGCTGTTAAAAGTAGTAAATAAGGTTTCATAAGACCTATTGAGCTTTACCACCAAAGCCCATATCAAATCTCATATTTTCTGCTCCACCTTGCCCGTTGTTTGGACCACCATTACTATCTGCATATCTTATAGCCATAACAGATTCTTTTGGTGCATTACTATCTGTATCGTGATAATATTGTACAAAACCGTCATGAACAAATGTACGAACATGGTCGCCTTCTTGTATATCTTCTGTTTTATTGTGCGCTTTAATAACACCATTTTCATCTGGACTAGCGTTCCATGCAAACTTATTGTCTATAGTTTTGCCAGTTTTATCAAATTGTAATGTATCCAATTTACCATTTTTGTCCATCGTTGCTTTAACAGCATACCAATTATCTCCAAAATTAGTGGTTAATGTACTTTGTTTTGTCTCTTTATTAAATACTAATGTAGCATTTGCATCATCAAGAGTAAGTTGATTTTTGCCTTCTGTAAAAGTAGGTTCGTGTTCACCAAGGGAACCAACCCTAACAACAGCCTCTGCAGTTCCTTTAAAAGTAACATTAGTATCAATCTCTTGCGGGTTTACTTTTTGTACGGTATAACCACCAGCAAAATAATTGCTTGTATCAAGGTCTGTTGTATTTCTATCACCCCATGCTATAACCCCAACATCAGAATATCTTAATCCAATCTCATTCTTTTTATTTATACTATGATAACCAACTATAGCATCTACCGAACTTTCCGAACCTTCTGGGCTAACATAACCGCCCTCTATAGCAATAAATGAATTTCCTTCTTCATCTTTATCGTCACGGATTGCAAGAGCCTCTAATTTAGTGTCTTTTGTTTCATTTTCGGCTATCATATGAATTTTATCAATTTGGCCATTTTTATCTGTAATAAAAGTGACGATGGCACCATCATCAATACCTGTATTCATTTTCAAAGATGTTGTTTTAAATTCAACATCATTTAAATCATATAATGTATATTCTTTACCTTCGTGATTTACAGTTGCAGAACGGACAATGGTTGGTGAAACACCGTCTTTTGCAACTAAAATTTGACTTGCAAGACTGCCTACCACTTCCTTGTTTGATTCTTTCACACTATCTGAAACTATTACTGACCTAGGAGTGATTTCATTTCCTACTTGAGGGTTTCCACCCCCAGAACCTCCGGCACATGCTGTTAAAGCTAATACAGATGTTAAAATTGCGTATTTTTTCATTATTTTTTCCTTTCTTATTTAGCACCAAAACCCAAATTCATACGAACTTCTGGAGAATCCCCGCAATCACCAGAACATTCACGCAATTGAATTACCCCCGTTACTTCGGTCGGAATACCATCATCACCATAATAATGAATATCTGATTCTATTTTTGGTTTTTCGTTTGTATTTATATCATCTAAATTGTACGTTGTCTTATCAAATTGTGGTCCATTTCCAACATAATTTGAAAACTCTATTTCTTTTGTAGTTCCCGATTCTGTGTATTTTACATCATACCAATTGTCAAAATTGGCGGTTAGTGTACTCGTATGTGTAGCACCATCAAATTCTAACTTTGCATCGGAATCAAGAGGAACCATAACGGCTTCATCAACATTGCCCGTGACTTTTGCCGCATATCCCGTCGCTCTACCTTCAAAAGTTGCATTATCAGATATATTTTCTGCATCTATCTTTTTAACATCATATCCACCAGCAAAAGGAACAGCCCAATCGCTTATTCCTACACCACCAACTTTTACATCAAAATTTCCGAAATCCGAGTATTGTAACCCCAAATCTTTACCCATAGAATTATAAGTTAATACCCCATCTTCTTCTGTTCCGACATCAACTTTACCCTCAAATGTATTTGTGTCACCTATGCGGTTAAATGTTCTTTTACCCCCATGCTCTTCTGCTATAATAAACTTTGTAATTTTTTTATCAGAATCTACATCAAAGGTTAGTGAATCTTTCCCAAACTGTTCATCTCCGAAAGTAAACTTTACATTTCTTAAATCATAAATCTTATTTCCATTAGAGAGTTCTGTATACCCCACAGCAGAATTACGAGGTGTTACAGCAGAACGCACATTCACACTATGACCATTTTTATCAATCTCAACTGAAGTTCGCATACCAGTAACAGCCAAATTACTTTCCTCTGGACTAAGCGCACCGCCAGCACTTCCACCCCCAGAACCGCCGGCACATGCTGTTAAAGCTAATACAGATGTTAAAATTGCATATTTTTTCATTTAATCACTCCTTTTATATTATTGTGCTTTAACACCAAAAGCCCCGTTAAATTCGACACCGTTATTTTGAAAACCTATACCACCAACTGCTTCTGAAGGCACACCTGCATCACCATAGTATTTGACGTTAACAGCTTGATTGTTTACATGTTGATTTGCATCCAATGCAAAGTTTTTATGTTCGCTTGTTTCTGGGTCAACGTAATCAAGTGATGTATTTCCTGTCCAACTAATAGTTTCATTACCATTTTGTGATTTTTCAACATTAATTGTATAATAATCATTAAAAGGCATTGTCAGTGTCTGTTTTCCATTATTATCAATGGTTAATGTTGTAGCAGTATCGTCTGTTTCTATTTTCTTTACACCATTTTGATGAATACCCCCCAAAGCAGCAATGGCTTTTCCTGAAAATGTCATATCAGTAGTTAGTGTAGGATTTTGTATTTCTTTGATTGCATACCCACCGAAAACAACTGTGTTATCATCGCCATCGCCATCACCCGGTTCGCTAATTTCTTTTGCAAGTATTGTTGTGTATCCAAAATCTGAATATCTTAATTTATGAGAATCTGGCAAATTTTTACCCTGTAAATCAATAACATGATTATGCACATACTCTATCGGTTGCATATCTGTTGAATCAATTTTGTTATTAATCTCGTCAAACACAGAATCTGGTTCTTCTCCTCTATACGCATCAGCAAAAGCATCTTTTATCTGCTGTTTGGTATATTGCCCAATCGGCAACGAATCTGTATAATATGTGTCACTAGCAACCTCTACTTTATATTTGTAAACGTGTTCTGTAAAAATATTAGTGTTTGGACCGTTTCTATCCATAGATTCTGTTTTATCAGACCCACCTTCGTTCCAATGATACATCATTTTATCTATTTGACCATTGTTATCTATCCCAAATGATATATATTCATCTGATTTCATATCGTTTCCAAAAAATTTTGCATCATCTAAGTGATAGGCAATATATTCTGTTCCACCATTAACTACAGATGAAGAACGAACAATATTCGGTGACGTTCCGTCTTTTGCTATTAAAATTTCAGATGCCATAGACGTAACATTTTTATTACTTAGTATTGCATCACTAGATACACGCATTCCTAAATCTTGGGCAACAGGGGCATTACCACCACCTGAACCACCGCCACATGCTGTTAAAGCTAATACAGATGTTAAAATTGCGTATTTTTTCATTATTTTCTCCTTTTATAATGGTTCTTAGTATAAAATAAACCAATAATAAAAACAACACATTTTTTCCTAATTTTAATTAATTGTTTGACGTCCAATCAACTAAAAGGGGGGTTAGAACACCCATTTTCAGAACAACCAAAGAACAAAATTGTAAAAAGGATAAAATATACTAATAGTGAAAGTTACATTGATCAAAAACGGTCGATTATTTATCTTTCTTTACCTAGGGCCCTATCATAACAACTGCGGCACACAGATTTATATGTCACCTGACCATCATCAACAACCACAGTTTTGCCATTTTTAATAACATTACCGTTTTTATCATAACGCAAATGATGGTTCGCCAGATTCATACAGCCCACCATTTGACACGAGCATGGCAATTCATGTAATTTTGCGCCAACTTCTATCAAATGTTGAGATGCAGGAAACAAATGTTCATTTATATCAAGCATCAAGCCATAACAAAATATCAATTTATTAGAACTATCAGCAAATTTAACCAAATAATCTATATCGTGCGGTGTAAAGAATTGCACTTCGTCAATCATAATGACATTTGGTGTTTGTTCAGGGAATTTTATTTCTTTCATGATTACCGCTGGACAACTAAGTCCAATTCTGGATACGATTTTTGATTCACTTGTTCTATCTGTTAGCGGTTTGATAACCAAGACATCTGCATGCTTCTGCAAGAAATTATATCTGTCCTGAATGAGTTTCGTGCTTTTTGACGCCCCCATAGTGCCATAGAAAAAATGTAAATTTGCCATATCGTACCCCTTTCTTTATATTTCTTTAAGAGGTTTGTAGCAAATACTACAAATTTTGTCTATATAATAATTTTTACATACCGGATTGAATTAGTCCAGATTCAATGGCAGAACCTATTGCTTGTTTAATATTAGTTTTCGTAATCTTATAGTTACCGTTTATTATTAATGGCATCGTCCTTGGAAAACCTCGCTCTGACTGTAATCTAACAATTGCGCTATTGTATTTATCCTTGGTCTTGGTGCTGTGGGGCATTGGACCGACTAATACTAACTTGTATTTAGAATTGTTTTTTAAGAAAGCAAAATCTGTTGATTTTAATTTATCAAATTCTCTAATAATTTCTATTTGATTCGGGTCAAGGTGTAATTCCCTGACAATTTGTTGAATGTCGTCAGGTTTTATTTCAGACCGTCCAATTATCAAAATCTTCGAAGACTGGTTTTTCCCTGAGTTTAAATTTGTTTTATAATTAATTAAACGCAGAAATTCATCCAGTTCACCAACACGATTTAGACGCATAATCAACGGTGTAATATTTTCAATACCTTCAGGTTGAATTATTTCCATAAATCTATCATAAGTTCCAGATTCCTGCATAGATTTAATTAAACTATTAAACGAACCGCCCGCAAGATAGGCCGTCAGTTTTTCAATTAACCCTAAAAGTTCTTCTGTTTCTAGCATAAATTTATTATATCATAAAATCATCTAAAACAAAAAATATTTTAGTCAATTACTGGTATTTGTAATGTCTGTTTTGGAAAAATTAAATCTGGATTTTCTATGTTATTGCGTTCTGCGATAATACTAAACAAAATTCCACGACGCATAAAATTACGCGCAATTATCCACAAACAATCACCGCGTCTGACGGTATAAAATGTATCATCATCACCCGTCATTTCCGGCATAGTAAATTTATGTTTTACTGTTGCAACTGTATTGCCATCGCCGTCGTGCAGGCGGATTGTCATAACATAATCGTTACCTGATTTTAACTCACCAACATCCGCACCCAAACCAAAATGTTTATATGCAGAAACACGTGCGAAACCAATATATTTACCGTCTAAATCAAGTGATACACGCAATCTGGGCAAACCATCACCCGTCACAACCAAACGACCATCTGATAGGTAATCTATTTTTGAAATAACCAAATCACCATCAGCGAGTGTTGTTGGTTTTTGCAACAATGTACTACCATCACGTGTCATCAATAAAGACACAGAATTTTCATAACCTTTATCAGAGATATACAAAAATACTTTATTTTCTGATTTTGTGTGTGGGCCACTGCCAACCAAATACATAGTATAATTACCTGGCTTTAACGCACCTGTGGGCGCATAAACAAATTCGCCATTGTCATCACATCGAATTGTGGCAACCAATTCGCTATTCATATATACAGATACTGCTTGATTCGCTTTCCAGCGACCCGCGACAACTATATTGCCTTTCTTTTCAACACGAACAATATCAAACATTGGGCTAGTAATCGCAACTTGTTTAATTATCGGTTCTGGAACAATTGGAGTTACAGCGACAGGCACAGTATGCATATTATTATAAACACGAACACAGACGACAACGACTGCCAATAATAAAACAATAAAAGCACACAGAATAGGGAACCAATAGGCTTTTAATGTTGACTCTTGTTTTTTTTGTTTGTTTTTTGAACTATTATTTGGCTTTTTACGTGCAAAAGTATTTAACTTTTTCAAGAATTCGCGCGTGTATTCACGACGATTTTTTTGCCACGAAGCCTGACTTTTTAATGCATTATCAATAAGGTCATTAGTAGAAGATTTGGATGCCATATTAAAACTCCTTGTGTACTATACTGGCGATATTTTGATTCAGATTATTGCAAAAATTATTACTTTGTCAACGCGTTTGTGGTATAATAAGCCCTGAAAGTTAAAGCAAAGGATAAAAATATGAAGAAAATAGGCATTATGACAACTGGTGGCGATTGTTCTGGATTAAATGCGACGATACAGCGCGTTGTATCTGGGGCGACATTGCGTGGCTGGCGTGTATTTGGAATATTGGACGGTGTTGATGGACTTAGTGATTCAAAATGCAAGGTAATCGAACTAAATCACGATAATTGTCCGACGGAAATTATGTACATGGCCGGCAGCATGCTGAAAAACGGTTGCCCGTACAAAATGAATTTTGAAGGGGCGGTGGAAAACAAACAGTTAAAGCAATTTAATGCACGGCTAAAAAAATCACTACAACAATTAAACTTGGATGCTTTGGTTTTAATTGGTGGCAATGGTAGTTTGTCACTCGCATGGGCAACGCGCGATATTTATTCTGATTTGCAATTGATATGCATTCCAAAGACTATTGATATGGATATTCCTATGACGGATACAACCATCGGCTTTGCAACCGCCGTTCAACAATTAACATCATATTGCGACCAATTACTAATGACGGCGCGCAGTCATCACCGTTGGTTCGTTGTACAAAGTATGGGTCGTGAATGTGGACGTTTGGCATTAAATGCCGGCATTGCTATTGGTGCATTTGCTATTTTAATTCCAGAAATAAAATTTAAAGCCGAAGACTTAATTGAACACATAAAAAAATCTAAATCTGATTACGGTGTTATCATGGTATCAGAGGGTATATCAATTCGTGGACATTCTGGGCGTCCTGCTGATATGATTTCGCGCGAACTTACCAAAGCCGGAATTTCAAACAGAACGGCATTTCCAGAACACATCCAGCGTACCGGCGACACAACTGCATGCGACAGAATAACTGCTTCGCGGATGGCGGCATGTGCATTGGATGCAATTGAAAATAACGAAACCTATGTAATGACCGCAATGATTGACGGTGAATGTAAAACAGTTAGCATCCCAGACATTATCGCATCTGGCCGTATGATGCCGGATCCAAACATTGACGGATTTAAAATATCAAATGCCTATGTTGAACCAGACGACATATTATTACATACGGCAATAGATATGGGAATTTATATTGGTGATGTGAAATAAAAAACCGCCCGTTTGGGCGGTTTTTTTGGTTTAACAACATATACATTATTTCTTTTCAGAAAAGTCTGCATCAGTTGTATTATTGTCAGACGCATCGTTTTCAGATGCACCCGATTGGGCCTGTGCTTCCTGTTGTGCTTTATACACCGCTTCGCCCAACTTCATTGCTTTTTCTGACAAAGCATCTGTTTTTGCTTTCAGACTTTCAGCCGTCGCATCAGATTTTGCCAATTCATCTGCTAGTTCTTGTTTAGCATCTTCGATGGCTTTCTTTTCGTCAGCGCTGATTTTATCGCCATGTTCTTTCAGTGATTTTTCAATACTGAATATAGCGGTTTCAGCGGTATTTTTTGCCTCGGCTAATTCGCGTTTCTTTTTATCAGCATCAGCATTTGCTGCGGCTTCATCAACCATACGTTTGATTTCATCTTCGGACAAACCACCGTCTGATTTAATAGAAATCGCCTGTTCTTTACCGGTACCTTTATCCTTGGCCGACACGTGAACAATACCATTTGCGTCAATATCAAAAGACACTTCGATTTGTGGCATACCACGTGGGGCAGGGGCGATACCCTCTAAATTAAATTGACCCAACAATTTATTATCAGCCGCCATATCGCGTTCACCCTGGAACACACGAATAGTCACCGCAGATTGATTATCTTCAGCGGTACTAAACACCTGGGACTTCTTTGTAGGAATTGTTGTATTTCTATCAATCAAGCGTGTAAATACACCGCCCAATGTTTCAATACCCAATGATAATGGGGTCACATCCAACAACAAAACATCCTTTACATCGCCCTTTAAAACACCACCCTGAATAGCGGCACCCATAGCAACTACTTCGTCAGGATTTACACCCTTGTGTGGTTCACGACCAAAGAATTCTTTGACTGTTTCAACAACCTTTGGCATACGTGTTTGACCACCAACCAAGATAACTTCATTGATTTGTGATTTATCCAAACCAGCATCTTTCAAAGCCTTTTGGCATGGTTCAATCGTTTTTTGAATCAAATCTTCAACCAAAGATTCCAATTTTGCGCGTGACAAAGTTGTATTGAAATGTTTTGGTCCAGTTGCATCAGCTGTCAAGAAAGGCAGATTGATATCCGCAGATGTTTTTGACGACAATTCAATTTTTGCCTTTTCTGCGGCTTCTTTCAAACGTTGTAATGCCAATTTGTCGTTTGATAAATCAATACCTGTTTGACCCTTAAATTCATCAATCAAGTGTTTCAAAACACGTGCATCAAAGTCAGAACCACCCAAAGCAGTATCACCGTTTGTTGATTTTACTTCAAACACGCCGTCAACGATTTCCAAAATAGACACATCAAATGTTCCACCACCCAAATCGTAAACAGCAATAGTTCCGTTTTTGTTTTTATCCAAACCATACGCCAAAGCAGCAGCCGTTGGTTCGTTAACGATACGCAAAACATTTAAGCCTGCAATACGACCGGCATCTTTTGTTGCCTGGCGTTGAGAATCGTTAAAATATGCAGGCACAGTAATAACCGCATCAGTAATTGTTTCGCCCAAATAATTTTCAGCATCTTTCTTTAACTTTGCCAAAATCATAGCAGAAACCTGAGATGGGGCATATTTTTTACCATCAATTTCAACCCACGCATCACCATTATCACCAGCAACAATTTTATATGGAACGCGTTTTTCAATTTCCTTAACCGCAGGGCTATCAAAGCGCAAACCCATTAAACGTTTTATTTCATAAATAGTATTTTCAGGATTTGTTACCGCCTGATTTTTTGCAGTAATACCGACCAACTGTTCACTATTGTTTGTAATAGCAACAACCGATGGTGTTGTACGTTGACCCTCTGCATTTTCGATAATTTTTGGTTCAGTTCCGTCCATAAAAGACATAGCGGAATTAGTAGTTCCCAAATCAATACCTAATACTTTTGCCATTTTTATTCACTCCTTATAAAACTTGTTCAGTGGAAATATAGTGATATAAAACACGATTTCAAGGTATGTAAAAAATTATTTTATTCCTAATAAAGAAACCGCCAAATTGGCGGTTTCAAATATATTTTCCAAACAAAAATTATTTTTTATCTGGTGTCGCAGCCGGTGCCGCAGTTGTTGTTGCTGCTGCCGCTGCCGCTGGTTTTGCTTCTTCTTCTGGCATTTTACCACCAATAATAGCAAACGCCAATTCAGCCTGGTGCAAACCAAGTTCAACACCACTTGGCAATACCAAATCTGAACCGTGCACAGATTCGCCAATATTCAAATCAGTCAAATCTATAACGATTTTTTCTGGGATATTGTCAATCAAACCACGCAACACAACTTTACGTACTGCAAAGTTCAAAACACCACCCAATTTCAAGCCCTTGGATATTTCTGTATTTGCAACCTCAACCGGCACAGTAATTGTCACAGGTTCTTTGACATTAATACGTTTGAAATCAACATGAATAGGAGCATCAGATACAGGATGATATTGAACATCCATCAAAACAGCATCTTCATTTCCGCCTTTCAATGCGATTTGGAATAATTTTGTACGCAAGCTAGGTACTTTCAACAACATTTCAAAGTCGTGACCGTTTAATTCAATAGCAATTGGGTCTTTCTTATCGCCGTATATCACAGCAGGAATGTTTTTAGCATTGCGAACTGCACGTGCGGCCCCCTTGCCAGCAACATTACGAATTTCTGCATTTAATTTAATAGCCATTTTTTAATCCTTTTTAATAGCATGTTTAACTTTGCACAACCTCCAAGGGTGTTGTGCGTGGCATATTATGAACTAAAACCATCGCAAAATCAAGTATTTTTGTTATTTTTTCTGTAAAATCAAAAAACGTGCGCGACCATATTTTTTATCACGCAAAATTTCAACATCGGGCAGGCTGGGTGTTGTTGCCACCGCGTCATCCTGTTCCCAGATTAGAATTGCACCGCTCTTGGCACGCGCAAAAAACTTTTTTACAAATGCAATCCCAACCGCGCCGTCAGCATACGGTGGGTCAACAAACACTAAATCAATATCGGGCGCATAGTGCGACACTGTCGCCATTGCGTCAACCTGTTTCACCGTCGCACGATTGGACAGTCCCAACAATTCTATGTTATCACGAATACATTTTGTTGATTCAGCCACCACATCTGTAAAAACGACATTTGCATTTATATATCGCGACAAACATTCCAATCCAAACGCCCCCGATCCCGCAAATGCATCCCAAACATGTATATCATCACGTTCAATCAAACAGTTCAACATATTAAATATAGCGATACGCGCACGATTCTGAGTTGGACGCGCACAAGACGGCAACTTTAATTTTTTGCCACGAAATGTTCCTGAAATGATTTGCAATTTTGAATCCATAATGTAAAGTATATCACATGGATTTTATGAAACAAACTTTAATTTTAGCAAACCGCGCTTTTTCGCATGACGATGTTCCAATCGGTGCGGTTATCGTTCGCGATGGTAAAATTATCGCACATGGGGAAAATCGTGTTCAGTTAAAAAAGAATCCAACCCTGCATGCTGAAATCGTTGCAATAAATCGCGCATGTAAAAAATTAGGTCAAAAATTCCTGGACGATTGCGACATTTATGTATCACTGGAACCATGTGCAATGTGTGCAACAGCGATTTCTTTGGCGCGCATAAAAAACATTTATTTTGCAGCACGCGATATAAAGGGCGGGGGAATAACATCAAATTCTATGATTTATGATACTGACAAACACCTGTGGAAACCAGCCGTTCACGAAATGTCCGAATACGCCGATGAATCTGGGGAATTATTACGCAAATTTTTTGCGTTGCGCCGCAATAAAAACAATTAGTCTATCAAACTTTTTCCAGTCATTTCAACGGGCTGTTCCAGATTCAACAAATGTAATATCGTTGGTGCAACATCCGAAAGACCACCACTGTGTAAATTATACCTATGATTAGAAACTATTATACAATATACCGGATTTGTTGTGTGCGATGTTAATGGTGTGTCGTGTTTATCGTCCCACATTTCTTCGGCATTACCATGGTCTGCAATTATCATAACCGTTCCATTTAATCGCAAAACCGCCGGCACTAATTCAGACAATTGTTTATCCAATGTTTCCATTGCGCGTACCGCCGCACTTTCGTTACCAGTATGCCCAACCATATCGCCATTGGCATAGTTCAATATCACAACATCAAACTGATTTAGTCGTGGTAATAGTGCCGCCGTAATTTCAGGTGCAGACATTTCAGGTTTCATATCAAAAGTCGCAACTGATGGGGATGGAATTAAAATTTTTTCTTCGCCATTAAAATCTATATTGCGTTCCGCATCAAAGAAATATGTCACATGATTATACTTTTCTGTTTCGGCAATACGCAACTGTGTTTTACCGTTTTCCGCCAGCACATCACCCAAAGTATTAGTAATAATCTGGTCGGGAATCAGGGCGGGGCATATTTCGTTTAACCCTTCGCCATATTGCGAAAAACACAAAATATGACAACCAGTTTTCAATATAGCACGAACAATTTGACGGGCGCGATCACTGCGATAATTGCCAAATATAAATCCGTCACGTTCTGTGATTTTAATAGATGTAATTATTGTTGGTTTGATAAATTCATCTGTTTCGCCACGCGCGTATGCCTTTTGTAATGCATTGTCTATGGTGTCGGCAATATAATCTGCCTTTTCATGCGCGATTGCGTTAAATGCTAGTTCCGTTCTGTCCAGATTTTGATTTCTATCCATCGCGTAATACCGCCCAGTAAGCGTTCCAAAAAATACAGAACCTGAATTTAATTCCACCGATAAAGATTTTTTTATTTTATCAATATATTTCTGTGCGCTTTGCGGCGGGGTATCACGACCGTCGGCAATAAAGTGAATACATACACGCAAACCAAATTTAACCGTATAATGAATTATTGTCAGCACTTCGTCTAAATCAGAATGAACACGCCCATCAGACATCAGCGCCGCAATATGAACAATGCCATCATCATGTTTTACAGAATTTAGAAAATTATTTAGGGCAGGGTTTGTATTAAAATCTTCTAATTCAAATCTGCGCAGAAACTGATTTACAATTCGCCCAGAACCGATTGTTATATGTCCAACCTCTGAATTGCCCATAACACCGGCGGGCAGGCCGACCGAAAGCCCACTCGCATTCAATTCAGAATTAGGGTAATTACGCAATAAATTTCTAAAAAATGGCATATTAGCCATAGCAACCGCATTATGTTCGGTATTTTTCCTAATACCGACGCCGTCCAAGATACATAAAACAACAGGATATGACATATAAATCTCCTTAAATACTATATTATCATTTTTTTATAAAAATGTTGCAAAAAAAATCAAAAATCGGTATAAATAAAACATAGGAAGAAATTCTTGGACACCAAAAAGGAAATTAAAATGCCAGGCACAAAATCTTTACCAAATTCAGTTGATAAACATATCGGTCAACGTATGCAACTGCGCCGTAATATTTTAGGAATGTCACAAAAGTCATTGGCGGAAAAATGTGGTGTCACATTTCAGCAAATACAAAAGTACGAGGTTGCCGACAACCGTATATCTGCATCACGCTTATTTGATGTCAGTTTGGCATTGGAAACACCTGTATCATTTTTCTTTTTCGGACTGCCGGGCAATGTGCCAGAAGAAACAAAAGCAAACAAATCAATTCATGTATCCGAACCAAAGTCAGAAGATCCAATGTTAAAGACAGAAACATTACGTTTAATATCTATGTATTGGCGCCTACCGGACGATCAACGTAAAATTGTTATGAACCTAATAAATTCATTAAATAATGTAACTATCTAAAGTTGTTACTTTAAAAGTTATTAACTTTTACAAAATTGGCTTATGTTCCTGTGTTATTTAAAAAATAACAACTTCCTGTTTCATAATGACCACCAATACTTTCGCATTTTCTAGTAAACCATACATCCGTAAATTCACATTTATCCAAATTCTTATTATATTGTGCCACTGTTTCTTCGGCATTATTATTTGCCAAACACTGAACCATCACAGAATTTTCAACACACGCACCCCATGACACCTCATTTTGGCTTTTGTTACCACCAAAAACATTATTATAAAAAACTATTAGCAATTTGTGATCATTGTTATTTATTTTTATCGTATTATTACCAAGAGTGTGTAATTCAGTCTCTGACACATCAAGCCAATAACCTTCAAGGTTTTCACACTCCTTACCTAAAACATAATCCATTTGCTCTGCCAAGTTATCCATAGCTGTCTGCACTTTTGAATCTTTATCATCAGATATCAAATCATTACTACAGCTATCACCAATTATTTTTTCCAAGTTATTTTTCAATATACCTTTGGGTTTCAAACGACATTTATATGGATATTCATAATTTCCAGAATCAGGTGTGCACATATCTTTTAAATAATTATCTATTGTTGTGTCACACGCTTCTGACATACGGGATACATCCACAGTATCAACAAACGCCAACAAAGAATCTATACCACAACGACTGGTATTTCCTTCTGAATTGTTTCCCGATGTTAATTTTCCATTGCCATCAAATTGACAACCATCTGTATCACCATAAAGCGACGCACAGGCAATTACTTTATCTTGACACAAATCACGTGCAGCCTGAACACCGGCAACTCCCGACATTTGTAATTTCGATGTATCCATTTCTTTTAATCCACCTAGTTGAGTGTCATAACATTCTGACATTGTTTGAACACAGGACATTTTAACTTCTTCTATTTTATCATCCTGGGCCTGAGAAATTTCTATTAGGGCACCGCGTTTAAATTCGGTCCAAACATCTTCGGCAATATCACGACAAGTATTCAATGCAGTTTCCGCATATTTTCGCTTAGAATCTAAGAAAAATTCAAAATCTTGATTCGATACTTGCCCCAACGCATCCGATGTACCATCTAATTTAATTAAATCCTTTAACTGGAAAAAACGCGGCGAATAAATTGGTTCACCAGTTGTTGAATTAATATACACACCCGTATTATCCAAACAACGAACATAATTTGAGCCACATGCAGCATCTGTTTGAATCGCATTTTTTACCGCGGTCACACAGGTATTCATATCCGCAGAATTATGTGCACGATATTCTTCTAACCGAGCCTCACGTAAATACTTTTCAGCAGTACGAACTGTTTCCTGAACTTTTTCACGTTTTGTATCAATCTTTTTTGAATATGTATTACAATCATTTGACACCATAACACTATACGAACTTTTAGCCATCGTTAATGTAGCATCATTTGCACAAGATTCACTAACAACCTGCAAACATTGTTCACTCGCAGCATTATATAATTCTACACCTTCGTATGTTGAAATATCCTTGACTTTATCTTTAGAGCCAAAAATACTATTTTCTGATGTATCAACAGCCCAAACATCCTCTATATCAGAATCAAATTCTACAACTGTACCATTAAGAGATGTATAAGTACTGGATTGTTTTTTTGCTTTCTTGCCGCCAGACATCAGACCATCAATCTCATTAAGCATCTTAGCAGCGGCACTCGTATCTTTTTTAACAACCATTTCACCGGCCGTTGCAGAATACAAAGCATTTATTTCTTCAACTGTTTTATCAACAGCATTCAAATTATTATCTTCAAATTTTGCCAATAGCGTAAGCGCTTCTTCCAAAGCATCCTCAGAATCACGAAATTCTGAATATTTGTCACTACAAATGCAACGACGATAAGTATCATTTAATTTTGCACAAAATTGATCCATACATGTTGCATACGCATCACGACAATTGGCATAACCAGAACCGATTTTTGTAACATCATTAAACACAGCCGTCGCGCGTGCAGCATTTGTATGCTTAACTGTGGCAGCGCTACGTGCTGAAGTAAAATTCTTAGCCGCACGAACTATATTTGACAACACACCAGAACGCGCACTTGTTGTACTGCGTACAACACTGGGTTTAGTAGCAATTCGAACAGAACTGTTTTTACCGACCGTGGCCTTGCGAGAAACAGTTGCGCCACTACGTTCAACATTAGAACGCTTAACTCCAACAGCAGCAGTTGACGGCTGCCGCGACACAGATTTTGTTGAACGAACAGAAGTAGTTGTTGTGGCGGCACGATTAGATGCCTGAACAGCACAAAAACCATCAGAAACAAAAGTCCCAACGATTAATAAAACAGATAAAAAACCAACTGTTTTTAACTTCAAATTTCTTCTCTCTTTTTATTATTGTACCACTTTTAACAAAACGAAATCAAGTTCATTTTATTCAATGCAACAATTTACAGCTTTCTTTACCCATTGTCCCAATTTTTTTACCGTAGATACATCATTTGCCTTTGTAACAGGCGTTGATTTTTTTGAAACTTTTACCACACAATCTTTAACAACAGAATCATAAAATTCAGGGATATTTTCGTGAACACCATCTAAATCAATCAAGTGCATATTTAATCCCCAGAACAAAGAATACAAATCATATGCACGATTAAACATCGCATAGGCATCCTTTTTATTACCGGCACCCAACGCTTTGGTTCCAACCTCCATCAATCGCATAGCAGCAGCCAACAAATGCTTTGATATACACCACACTTCGCCACCCTCAGCCGAAGATTTATCAACAATACGTTCCATCAATTCTTTACGCATATTACGAACAGTATTAACCATATCGTAAAAACCGGTTTTTTGGGTTTTCGCACCACTAAAAAAGAAGTGTTCTTCTAATGAAATTAAATTCATCAACGCAATAGATAAATCCTGGTCCGAAGACAAATCCAATGGGTTTGCTTTCTTGGCTGTATCCAATTTATTTATCATTTCATCCAAAGATAATTTTTTCATATTCTTTTTCATCGCTTACTTCCTTTACATAAAATTAGCATAATGTTATACCGATTTGTGGTAACCATTTAATTATTGACCAGAAAATCAATGTCACAACTAAGAGTCCGCCAAACGGCATAACAACCTTTTGAAAAGGAAATTGAGCATGCCCACCATTTTTGGCCTTGATTTTGGAATACCATAATTCCATCAAGAAAAATACAATGCTACCTGTCAAAACGCCTAGCAAAAACTGGTCAATTCCCCACATACACCTATCATTAAATAAAACTATTGGATTACTAGATGGAATAAAATAAACCAGCGCCAAAATTGCATAATAAGCAACAAAATTTAAAATATACCAAATAGGGCGACTAACCCCACGTTTACGCATATAATTAGCGGTCCAACCAATCAAAGACAGTGTTAAACCACCCGCCCAAATACCAGTAATAACATCATCAACACCCAGCAAACGCGCTCCTTCCAATCCTGCACCGACGGCAACTGTACATACTGGACACATAGCATTTGCAACTGGCAAAACAAACAAAATCGCAATAATAGCGAACAATATAGATGATAACACTTTTTTCACTTCAATCCTTCCTTTCATTTCTGAATGATTTTAACTTATTTTGCCACTCTAGGTCAATATAATTTTTTCACTGCCCGCAAATGTGCAGAACGCGCACGAGGGTTGTCTTTTAATTCTGTGTCTGTTGGTACAATAGTTTTCAATAATTCAAATTGTGCCGCCTGATTGCTAGGAATCCGCACATCACCTGGAACAAGTGTCCAATCACGAAAAGTGCTTTTTACTATTCTATCCTCTAGCGAATGAAAAGTGACACAAATACATTTTCCACCAACTTTTAATAATTTCGGGACAGCATTTAATGCACGTTCCAATTCACCCATTTCATCGTTTACAGCTATACGTAAAGCCTGAAACACCGGTGCAACATCATTTGGATTATATATTAAATCACGTAATTCAAAAGTAGTCTGTGGTAATTTCTGTCGCATAACACGTGCCAACACATTTGCTTTCTTTACATCACCATAATCGCGCAAAATTTTTGCTAAACTTTGTTTATCTGTATTAGCAATTAATTCAGACGCATTAATACCAGACCCCGACATACGCATATCAAGTGGCCCATCAAAACGAAAAGAAAAACCACGCGACGCCACATCAATCTGCATAGACGAAATTCCTAAATCAAAAATTATTGCGTCATATTCGTCAGTTAATTCAGAAATATAAGAAAACGGTTTAGAAACAAAAGTAAATCTATCGCCAAATTCTTTTTTTATCATTTCTGCATCTTCTATAACATTCGGATCACGATCAAATGCAGTTACGTTTGCCCCAGATTCTAAAAAAGCACGTGTATATCCACCCGCACCAAATGTTGCATCTATTATATTTTTACCAAGAATTTCACCCAAATTTTCCATCACAGCCGAAAGTAAAACAGGAATATGTTTCATGTTATTCAACCTTTACCTTGATACCAAGTCCACGAAAATCACTAATAGTATTTTTATTTAACAAAACGCCCCCCGGTAATACCATCGTTGCGGTTTTATCGGCACCATGCAAGGTTAAAGCAACCCTTGTTTGACCAGATTTAAGTGAAGCCAATGCCTTTTTTACAGCCCCTAAAACATCACCATCCCAAATATCCAGCGTTATTTTCTTGGCTATATTAGCAACCCATTGAGACAGCGGTATAATAGAATCAACAAATATAGAAACATTATCATCACGACAAGATGTCTTACCCGATATCAAAACTAAACTTTCATTTGCTAAAATATTCGCAAATTCAATAGCAGAATCGCCAAAAGCAACAGCATCTATATTACCATAACTATCAGATGCGTTTATTGTTATCATTTCCTTGCCGGCTTTTGTTCTGCGACGTGAAAAAGATGTAACAGTTGCGGCAATTTGTACTGGTTTTCTATCAGCCATACTAATTAAAGTTGCACTTGTTGGCAAATGTTCACTCGCAATCAAATGTTTATATTGGTCCAACGGATGTGCAGAAATATAAAATCCAATTGCAGACAATTCGTTTTCCATACGAACACCAAAAGACCATGGCTCAACATGTGGTAAATTTTGTTTTAATCTGTTTTCTGACACATCATCCTGGGTCGTATTTTCAAATAAAGACAAAGAATTACATTTATCTTTACTCTTAGAAGCGTATGACAAAATCATATCTGCATTCATAAATAACGATGCACGATTTGATTCCAAAGAATCAAGAACACCAACCTTAGCAAACGCTTCTAAAATACGCTTATTTATAATCGGTGCGCAACGTTTTGCAAAATCTGTCAAATTTATAAATTTACCATGCGTATTACGTTCCGCCACAATAGCATCAGTTGCGACAGTTCCAACACCCTTTATAGCCGCCAAGCCATAAATAATTTTGCCATCTTTGACAGTAAACAAAGATTCACTTTCATTTATATCTGGGGGAACAATTTGGATATTAAAATTACTTTTGGCATCATCAACAAACAAAGCCAACTGGTCCGTATCATTCAAATTACTGGACATAGAAGCCGCTAAAAATTCGGCAGGATAGTGTGCCTTGATATACGCGCATTGGTTTGCAACAATAGAATAGGCGATAGCATGTGATTTGTTAAACGCGTATTTTGCAAATTCTTTGAACTTTTCCCACAAATCTTTTGCTGTTGCACGATCCAGTGTCTTTTCAGCCTCGCAACCGTCCAAGAATTTTACTTCCATTTCAGCCAACAGATCCGCCTTTTTCTTACCCATAGCCTTACGCACAGTATCAGATTGACCGCGTGTAAATCCCGCCAGCGCACGCGTAAGCATCATAACCTGTTCTTGGTACACAATAATACCGTATGTTTCTTTCAAGATTGGTTCCGCCTTTGGATGAACATATTCAATTTTTTCTTCACCGTGCATACGAGCAATAAATTGTGGAATAAACGCAATAGGCCCCGGACGGTTCAACGCATTTAACGCCGAAATTTCCAAGAAACTGGTTGGGTGCATTTTATGTAATGTCTGTTTAACAAATGGGGCATCGAATTGGAATATACCCTCAGTCAAACCCATTTGCCACAATTTCATCGTTTTGGCATCATCTGTTGGTATAGTATCCAAATCTATATTTATACCATGCGTTTGTTGTACCAATTTTAATGCGTACTTTAATACAACCAAAGTTTCCAACCCTAAAAAGTCAAATTTAATCAACCCCGCCGATTCCAAATAATGTCCATCATATTGACACGATGGCAACGGGTTCGCCGGATCACGATATATGGGGGCAATTTGTGTTGTCGGTCGGTCGCCAATAACAACACCACAAGCATGTTGTCCTAAATTACGAAGTGCCCCCTCTAATTCTTCAGCCACGGTCACAACTTTGTTCATATCAGAATCAGATTGTATTATATCTTGAATTTCAGAAGATGTATTCACAGCACCTTTTAAGGTTTTTGCGTCCTGGGGAATCAATTTAGACAATCTGTCTGATTTAGAATAGGGTATTCCATAAACACGTCCGATATCACGAATTGCACCGCGCGCTTGTAGGCTACCGAAAGTAATAATACGGCACACAGAATCATGCCCATATTTATCACAGATATATGCCAACACGCGTTCAATTCCATTTGGTTCAAAGTCCACGTCAAAATCAGGCATAGAAATACGGTCAGGATTCAAAAATCTTTCGAACAGCAAGCCATACTTTAATGGGTCAACATGTGTGATACCCAACGCCCACGCAACAATAGAACCCGCACCAGAACCACGCCCAGGTCCAGTTAAAACCCCGTTATTCTTACACCACTGGATATAATCTGCAACAATCAGGAAATACCCTGGGAATCCCATACCAATAATAACATCTAATTCAAATTCAGCCTGGTCAAAATAGGGCTTGGTATCCTGGATATTATTTTCCCGCATGCGCGCCTTTAACCCATTTATTGTATTATCACGCAACATTTGACATTCGGCATCAAAGTTATCACCAAAACGCGGCAACAACGGTTTTTCATGAACATTTACCAAAAACGCGCATCGCTGTGCAATTACAACAGTATTTTCAATGGCTTCGGGTAAATCTGAAAATAATTCCTCCATTTCTTCATACGACTTAAAATACTGTTCTGATGATTTACGCGGACGGTCAGGATCAATAACCTTGGTTTGACCCAAAACACAACCCAAAGCATCCGCAGATTCATAATTACTGTTGGCGGCAAAACATACATCATTTGTTGCAACGATTGGTATGTTCAATTCACGTGCAATATTCAAGAATTCAGGTTCTGTTTTTATTTCGTTTTCCAAACCATGCCGCTGAATTTCCATATAAAACCTATCTGCAAAAACATCCAGCATTTTTTGGGCGAGTGATTTCGCATGATCCAACCGATTTTCCAAAATCGTCATTCCGATTGGGCCATCATGCGCACCCGACAGACAAATAACACCATTTGCATGCAACCCCAGTTCATCAAAAGTTATATATGGCCCCAAATGGTGATTTTCACCACGCATGTACATTATTCTGTTTAATTCGCACAGGTTTAAGTACCCTTCGTGGTTTTGCGCCAACAAAACTATTTTCGATAGTGAAGTTGCACGCAAAATTTTTGGGTCTGCATTATGATGATTCAGGCTAATTTCTATACCAATAATAGGTTGCAATTTGTTTTTAGGCATTAAATCGGAAAATTCTGCGGCACCCGACATTAAATTAGTATCGGTCAACGCGCATCCACTCATTCCGGCCGCCGAACACAAGGTGGGCAAATCTTTTATCTGTAAAGTACTTGCCCCGACCGAGAATTTCGAATGAATTTTAAGATGAACAAAATCTCCCATTGCCTTTCTTTCGCCTAAATCTTAATGCAACTTACCACAACAATGTTTGTATTTTAATCCAGATCCACAGGGGCATGGCGCATTTCTGCGTGCATCGCCAGCCTGATTTAACGCTTCGTCATGTTGTTCATGTTCACGTGCCTTGGCATTAACATCTTCACGTGTTAGTTCCATACGAGAAATATAAGTGATAGACATCAACTTAAAATTATTCATCGTATTTCTGAATATATCCAAAGATTCGCGTTTATATTCATACAACGGATTTTTCTGGCCATAGCCACGCAAACCAATTGCAGTTTGTAAATAATCCATCTGTTGCAAATGGCGTTTCCAAACACTATCCAGCGCACCCAACATCATTTGACGTGATGCCATCTGCATCAATTCAGGACCGTATTTTTCAGCCTGTTGAGCATAACGACGATTTGCAAGCCCGCGCAGAGTTTCATACGCTTTGCGCTCTGTGATTTCTTCATCAGACTTCCATTTTTCAATATCTGTGATATCCAATGCAAATGTCCGTAACATAGCATCATGAATTGCAGCAACATTCCAATCAGACGAACGTGTTTTTTCAGGAATATTCGCTTCACATATCAATTCAACAACATCACCTATCATTTCATCCGCCAAAGGCGCCAAATTCTCGGATGTCATTAAATCATCGCGTTGTTTATAGACAACAATACGTTGCTCATTCATAACATCATCATATTTCAGCAATTCTTTACGGGCTTCAAAATAACGTGCTTCAACTCGTTTTTGCGCCTTTTCTAGGGCCTTGGTTATCCATGGATGGGTAATTGCTTCGCCCGGTTTCAGTCCCAAAGTTGTAAGCATCGTATTCAATCTTTCGGCACCGAATATACGCATTAAATCATCGTCCAATGCCAAGAAGAATTTGGAATCACCTGGATCACCTTGCCGTCCTGAACGACCACGCAATTGGTTATCTATACGGCGTGATTCATGACGTTCTGTTCCAATCACATACAATCCACCAACTTCTAAAACCAATTTTTTGTTTTTTTCAATTGTATCATAGATTTCTTTCTTTTTCTTTTCGTAATCTGGGGCATTTTTATCCAAATCAGCAATTAAATCTTCGGCATTTCCACCGAGTTTAATATCAGTTCCACGACCCGCCATATTCGTCGCAATTGTGACCGCACCTGGGGCACCAGCCTGGGAAACAATTTTTGCCTCAGACTCGTGATGTTTGGCATTTAATACCGCCGGTGTTATCTTCAGACGTTTTTTAACAATTTCAGCCAATTCTTCAGATTTTTCAATAGAAACCGTTCCAACCAACACAGGTTGTTTTTTATCCAAACATTCTTTGATTTGTTTTATAATTGCGTCGTATTTTTCATCCTTGTTGCGATAAATTTCGTCATGATGGTCAACACGTGCAACCGGACGATTTGTCGGAATAGATACCACACGCAATTTATAAATTTCTTCAAATTCCACCGCTTCGGTCATGGCGGTTCCGGTCATACCAGCCAAAGTAGGGTACAGGCGGAATAAATTCTGGTATGATATAGACGACACAGTTTGATTTTCAGGCTGCACCGCCACATGTTCTTTGGCCTCTATGGCCTGGTGTAAACCACGACCAAATCTGCGACCGGACATAACACGACCAGTAAATTCATCAACAATTAAAACCTCGCCATTACGGACAACATAGTTCACATTTTTTTGATACAGGTGATGCGCCAACAATGCCTGTTGAACATGCATAACAACCGCAGCATTTTCAGACGCATACAAATTATCGCCAACCAAAACACCGGCTTCTTTTAACAATTGTGTTGCGTTATCAACACCCGATTCGGTTAGTGTCACATGGCGGTCTTTTTCATCTTTTTTATAATCAGATTCCGTCAGTTTTGCGACAACTGCATCAACCTTGTTATACAAATCGCTAATATCTTCGGACGGACCAGAAATAATCAAAGGTGTGCGCGCTTCGTCAATTAAAATAGAATCAACTTCGTCAACAATCGCATAAAAGAACGGACGCAAAACCTGTTGTTCCTTAGTGAACTTCATATTATCACGCAGATAATCAAACCCCAATTCAGAATTAGTGACGTATGTTATATCGCAATTATACGCGGCACGACGTTCTTCATCAGTCATATCGTGTTGAATAATACCGACCGACAGCCCTAAAAAGCGATATATTTCGCCCATCCAATTTGCGTCACGCGATGCCAAGTAATCATTTACAGTAATCAAATGCGCGCCATTGCCATGTAACGCCTTTAAGAACATCGCCAAAGTCGCCACCAGTGTCTTACCTTCACCGGTTTTCATTTCAGCAATTTGTCCATTATTTAAAACCATACCACCAATCATTTGCACATTAAAATGACGCAGGCCCAAAGTCCTAACCGATGCTTCACGCACCAAAGCAAACGCATCAGGCAACACAGATTTTTCTTTTTCACCCGCCGCAATACGTTTACGCAATTCGCCCGTTTGTTCACGCAACTGTTCATCAGTCATCGCGTGATATTTAGGTTCCAAATCATTTATCAGTGAAACAGTCCGGTCATAAGATTTAACCAATCTATCATTTGCCGAACCCAATACTTTTCTTAATATATTAACCATTTCTTTTCCTTACAGTCTTACAGTTTATCAGCACTTTTATAGCAATTTTACCGATTGCGGTCAAGTCACTTTATGATATAATTTAAAAGCACTAATAAACAAGTGGCAAAAAGATAAAATTTTGATATAATGCATAGGAAAATAGGGGGGCATTTATGCAAAATCAAAGAATTCAAGAATTATCAACATCCAGCATAACGAGTGACGTTTACACTATCGCCCCGTCACAAATTGAATTTATCGCAAACAAATTTGGTGATATGGTTGCCGACGCAATGAATATGCGTGCATTTGCCTCAAAAATCAGAACAATTGCTGAAAACGCCCTGCGCAGTGCATTAAACAACGCCAAACACATGGGCGAAAATTAAAGTTTTTTTTGTTATTCAGGATAACATTTCATAATACTTGACTTATGTAAACCTTTTGATATATTAAAATCAACGCAAGTGGAATAGAGAGAATGCGACAACCAAACAAAAGGTTTGTTTTATGTCTCTCTTTCACGATGTGTTGTGTACATATATTATACGTCCTTGTTTGAAAATATCTCAACATTGTTTGCCTTTTAAGCTATATAAGACAGTTCGGTATGCTGTAATTGATGCATGTTATTCTAAAAAAGTATCTAATAACGGCTTTGTTATACAGAGACAAAAAAATGGTTCGTTGGTTATTAGCAGTAAAAAACTAACTATTTCTGGACTAAACACAAATATTATAATGCATATCAACAATATAATAATTAATGATTGTTATCATTTTGACAAAGGTCATAACACACAATGGTCAGTGTTGGATATTGGTATGAATATGGGTGTTGCTAGTTTGCATTTCGCACAAGACCCAAATATAGCAAGAGTTTATTCGTATGAACCTTTTACGCCAACTTATAATTTAGGAATTCGAAATTTAAAAGCAAATCCAGATTTGGCACAAAAAATCATTCCACATAATTACGGTCTAGGGAATAAATATACTGTTGTTGAGTTACCTTATGATATTGAATTGTCGGGTTGTTGTTCCAGTATTCCAGAAAAACAAACCAAAGTTTTTGGAAAAAATAAATGCGATATGGAAAAAATATCTATACATTCTGCTGCCCAGGAATTGAAAAGCATTTTAGATACAGATAAAAATAACATTATGCTTAAAATCGATTGCGAAGGTTCAGAACGTGAAATAATAAGTGATTTGTATAAAAACAAATTATTGTCATCTGTGCATGCGATTTCTATGGAATACCATGATGGAATATACAAACCATTAATAGAAATGATTGAAAAATCTGGTTTTTTTGTTTCATATAAAGAAAACAAAATAAACAACACTACTGGTATGATTTACGCATATAACTTAAAACAAAGATAAAAACGATACACCCACTATAAAAAATTACACTCTGTTCCACAAAAGAGTAAAAAATTAAAACCGCGATAAACGCGGTTTGAATTTTTATGGTCGGGGCGAAAGATAGGCTCGGCATAAATGCCTGTGCCGCATTCGTTAGCACTCAAACTTCGCAAGACTCGTTTTCGCTTAATCATAGTCGAACCGACAACTTTGTTGTGATATATCAAATCCAATTTTAACCACATACACAAAATTAAAAACCACCACAAATGTGGTGGTTTTGAATTTTATCTCGCTGTAGCGACAGCATAAGCGGATTCGTGGCTTTGCCACCCGAAGCCTTGGCGAAGGGTGGTCGGGTTGGAGATAGCTGTTTGTGAACCGAGATTATAAAAATAGGGTGGAGAGATGAAACTTAATTTAAGTATTGCAAATTTTGTTCCGTTACCAAAAACAATTGATTTAATAGGTGATAATAACGTTGATAACTATGGCAAATTAGATTTGGGTATTTGCAAGAAAATATTATTATCTTGATTTTATGATTGTTTTTTTATACGCTTCGCATATAAAACGAGAGCTGTTAAAATGCGTGATGATTTCGGTAATGTTATAACCGCGATGGTAACACCATTTAAATCTGATGTTGACCAATCAATTGATTTTAATCGGATGTTAAAACTTGCCGAATATTTACTGCAAAATGGTACCGACACTCTTTTAATTGCAGGTTCCACAGGTGAAGCGTCGCAGCTTTCTTTTTGTGAATTTGAAGAAATAATCAAGCAAATACGTTCTTATATACCAAGGTATTCCAAAATTATTGTATCAACTGGGGATACAAACACTGACAGAAGCGTATTAAAATCACAAAAAGCGTTTGAACTTGGCGCAAATGGAATTTTGGTTGTTGTTCCAGAATACATAAAACCAACGCAACAGGTGCTTTATAGACATTTTGATAAAATTGCCAAATCAATAAATAATAAACCGTTGATTATATACAATATACCATCCAGAACAGGAACAGAAATTTTACCAGAAACAGTTGCAGAATTGGCAAAAGCGAATCCTAATATCATAGGGATAAAGCAAAGTTTTGGTGATATGAATAAGATTACAGAATTAAAAATTATGAGTCCAAAATGTTTTCAGATTTATGCTGGCGATGACAGTTTGTGTTTGCCTATGCTGGCGTTGGGGGCAAAAGGTGTAATAAGTGTTGCTTCGCATCTGGAAGGGCGATTGATTCAAAAAATGGTTAGCGATTTTAAGTCAGGAAAAATAATTGAAGCGTTGGATATCCATAACTTTTTATATCCTCTTTATAAAGCATTATTTATGACAACTAATCCTATGCCAATAAAAGAAGCGTTGTTTTGCCGCGGGGCGATCCATTCGCCAGTGTTGAGGACATTGGGTGAAATGAATATCAAGGAAAAACAAGATATAAAGTTTGTTCTGAATCAATTAGAACAAAATAAAGAAAAACTGTATAAAAACGCTCTTGAATAGTATTTTTGAATTTCGTGGTCGGGGTGAGAGGAGCTCCCTCGACATATATTAAATATGTCTGCGGGCAAACCGTAACGATTTTGGTTCGTTACACTTCCAAAATCTACTTGTTTTCGAACCTAGGCAACATTCGTTGCAAGGTCTAACACCTGGAACACCCACTATAAAAAATTAAAACCATCTTGCGATGGTTTGAATTTTTTATGGTCGGGGTGAGAGGGTTCGAACCTCCGACACCTTGGTCCCAAACCAAGTACTCTACCAGGCTGAGCTACACCCCGAATGCGCATTAGTATAACACCTATTTATACCAAATGCAAATTTTTATTATAAAAAATGCACAGAGTGAACGATAAGCCGGATTCTGTATCAGCAAATGCTGATGAACATAATTAGTCTGCATAATGTGTTACCACAAAATGTCAAGCCTTCTACCCGCCCCCTGTACGCTAGGGACAAACAAGGGGGCCTATTTGAAGTTGCTGCGCGTAGAGATTGCCCGTTTCACCACGAATTTAATCGCTTACGTCACTGTTGCTCTAATCGTCGAATCACTCCGCCGGGTCGTTAGCCCGTACGCCGTCCCTATGCAGTCCGGACTTTCCTCCGCATGAATTTTACATCATACGGCTATGTTCTGTCCACCTGTGCGTGGCACATAATATCATCTTTTTATTGAAATTCAATTATTTCTTAAAATTTTCAGCGGTTGTGCGCGCCAGTTCATCAACTATTTCGTTAAATTCTTCGCCATTATGACCGCGAACCCAAACCCAATCTATTTTTATCTGTTGTGATATTTCATCCAACGCGCGCCATAAATCGACATTTTTAACAGGCTTTTTATCTGATGTGTGCCAACCATGCGCCTTCCAATTTTTCATCCAAGATTGCATACCATTTTTAACATACTGACTATCGGTATGAATTTCCACAGAATCATGTCGCCGTGCCGCTGCAGTTAAAGCATGCAGTACCGCCGTCAATTCCATACGGTTATTTGTTGTATTTTCTTCGCCACCACTGCACTTGGCAATATTTTTACCGTCAGTTGCGATATAGCCCCATCCGCCCGGACCAGGGTTTCCTAAACAACTGCCATCTGTCCAAATTTTTAGCATTACATCTATCCTGTTTTTATGATATAATATCACAAAATGAAGTACGATGCCAAAGATTTAATAGAAATGTCATCTGCGGTGCGCGCGGGCGCGCTGCGTGCCATAAATTCCGCCAAAAGTGGACATGTCGGCATTGTGTTAGGTGCATCAGATATTATAACATCTGTGTATGCGAATTTTATGCGTTGCGGTTTGGACCGATTCGTTTTATCTGCCGGCCATGGTAGTGCGATGCTGTATTCTGTCCTAAAATTAGCAGGATACGAAATAGGAGATTTAACAACTTTTAGAAAGGCGGGCGGATTACCCGGGCACCCCGAACTATCTATATCAGGTGTTGATGCAACGACAGGTCCACTGGGTCAGGGTGTTGGAAACGCCGTCGGTTTGGCAATCGCCGCAAAAATCCAAAACAATGACGGACGTGTTTACTGTCTGTGTTCTGACGGTGATTTAATGGAAGGCGTCGCCCAAGAAGCAATTGCTTTTGCCGGTAGATACAAATTAAATAATTTAATTTTATTATGGGATAACAATAGTATATCAATTGATGGCATTGCCCAAACTAGCACAAATGTTCCAGAACAGGTTGCCGCATCTAATTGGAATATAATTTCTATAAACGGCCACGATATGGACGATATAAATCGCGCACTTGGTGTTGCACAAAATTCTGACAAGCCCACGTTTATACAATGCAAGACCGAAATAGGGCACGGATCTTCTATTGCCGGCACAGCGGCGGCACATGGGTTCGCAATTGGCGATATTGAAATGGGCGAACTGATACAAAAATACACCAGCATACGCAGTGAAACATTATGGGCGACATATGCCGCCAAACGCGTTTGCTGTCTGTCACCTAATTTAACAATTCAAGTCCCAGAAATTGAAGCACCACGTTGGACCGGATTTGGTTCAACACGCAAATTGTCTGCCAAATACCTCGAAGAACTATTATTTTACGGTACATCACTTATCGGGGGCAGCGCGGATTTAGGTTCAAATACTGGTGCACGCGTTGATTCTTCACACGAAATAAAGTATGATGATTTTTCTGGCAATTATATAAACTATGGTGTGCGTGAACACGCGATGGGCGCAATTATGAATGGAATGGCGACCGCGGGTCTGCGCCCGTACGGTTCTACATTTTTAGCATTTAGCGATTATATGCGACCATCTATTCGTATCGCTGCATTATCTAAACTACCTGTGATTTATGTCTTTTCACACGATAGTGTTGCGGTTGGTCCCGATGGTCCAACACATCAACCGATTGAACAATTGCCATCACTGCGTTTAATACCAAACCTTAATGTATTTAGACCATGTAACGGGACAGAGATTGCCGCCGCATGGAACACCGGAATTAGAACAACGACTGGACCAACGGCTATTATTTTATCACGCCAGGAATTTGAACAGGTTGAAACGCCGGCATCCGCTGATGTAAATCGTGGCGCATACATTGTTTATCATTCACCAAACAAAAATGTTAAAATGACTATTGTTGCCACCGGGTCAGAGGTTCCAATCGCTATCCGCGTTGCAAACATTATCGGTAATAGTGTCCAGGTGGTCAGTATGCCATGTGTGGAAATATTCAGAAATCAGGATTTAAAATACAAACAGGAAATTATGCGCGGTTTTGTTGTCGCCATAGAGGCTGCAGCATCTGCCCCATGGTTTGAATTTGCTGATGCGGTTGTCGGAATTGACAGATTTGGGATTTCTGATGATGGCGATAAAGTTTACGCGAACATGGGCATGAACGCCGAAGCGATAGCGAATGAAATTTTACACAAGGCAGAAAAATAATGTCTGAACATATTTTCACCACAGAAAACGGCCAAGAAATTCCTGTAATCATAGAAACTCGGCGTGGATTACGAAATATTACTATACGTCCAAAAACAAGCCCAAAACTTGAAATACACATATCAAAACCATGGATAGTTCCATCAGCCGAAGCACTGCGATTTTTAGAAACAAAACACAGGTGGCTGGAACGTATATTTACAAATGCGCCAACAAAAACCACGCTTAAACCCGGCGATTATATTGAGTTTTTGGGTAAAAAATATCTTTTGAATCACAACCCAAACCAACACACGAATACAATTTGTAACAACACTATTATAGTTGGGGGCGATATTCGTATGTTTGAACGCCGAATTCGCGATTTGATAAAGACACAACTGTTACAAGAAATCAAAACAATCATTCACACAACACCAAAAGATTTTTGGCCAAAAAGAATTGCTTTGCGCGACACATCCACCCGCTGGGGCAGTTGTTCCAGCACTGGCACAATGTCTTTTTCATGGCGATTGGCGTTT
Source organism: Candidatus Enterousia sp. (assembly GCA_045616625.1). Classification (GTDB taxonomy): domain Bacteria; phylum Pseudomonadota; class Alphaproteobacteria; order Rs-D84; family Rs-D84; genus Enterousia. The sequence goes on along the minus strand of JAZLHA010000002.1, from coordinate 74,410 downwards.
GCCCCATACGATGTTATGCGTTATGTTATAATTCACGAATTAGCACATACGCAACACATGGATCATTCGCCAGAATTTTGGCACACTGTTTCAGAATTATACGGTTTTGGTGTGGAAAGGGCACGTCGTTGGCTAAATGTCCATGGCGCCGAACTACATAAATATTTATAATTTTAAATTACACATACAATCGTTTACACACTTAAATCCTTGAAATTTTGTTTTTTTAGGTTAGTATTGTATTTGCTATGATTTATGGCAAAAATATTTTTCATGCTCATCATCAAACTCGTTTATAGCAAAACGTGTTTTTTTGTGATATAATATTCAGCGATATTAAATATAGGAATAAAAAAATGGACTTAAAACCGACAAAACCTTTATCAGGATTCATAGAATTGTTGCCAGATCAACAACGTTGTTTTGACGAATGTGCATCACGTATGCAATCGGTATTAAAAAACTGTGGTTTTAACCGTCTGGATTTGCCAGCAATCGAACGGGCAGAGGTTTTAACCGATAAAGATAACTGGGACGAAATTGAAACACAAATGTTTTTGTTTCAAAAGGGCGATACCAAGATGGGACTGCGTTATGACGGCACCGTTGGTTTATCACGTTATGTTGCCGGTCACCTAAATAATTTAGTGTTTCCTTTCCGCGCATACCAGTTCGCCCGTAATTATCGTGGTGAACGTCCACAACGCGGTCGATATCGTGAATTTTATCAAATGGATGTTGATGTTTTGGGTATTTCTGAATTATCAACCAATTATGATGCTGAAATTATTGCAACATTGTCACAAATGTATGCTTCTATTGCTGATATAGTTGGTGAAGTAAAGGTAAAAATCGGAAATAGAAAGTTTTGGAATGCCATTTTTGAATATTTGGACCTAGACGAAAAGCAAAGTCGCGAAGCATTTATATTAATAGACAAAAAAGACAAGATAAAAGACTTTGACGATGCATTATCAGAGGTAATTGGCGAACCCGCCACACAACAAATAAACAAAGTATTTACAGACGGTTATCGTTTATTCTTAAACAAAACTGAAAACTTAACAAAAGCAATCACAGAAATAGATGAATTTTTGGATTTATTAAAAGAAACAGGAATCAAAAACGCCGAAATAGATATGTCTATTATGCGTGGACACGCGTATTATACCGGTATAGTATTTGAATTTTTCTCTATTAAATATCCTGATTTGCCTGCGATTGGTGGTGGTGGACGCTATGAAAACTTGGCTTCTAAGTTTTCTAAGACAAAGATTGTTGGCGTAGGGGCGTCTATCGGCATTTCAAGACTATTGGTATCTTTGATGGAAAATAATTTGATAGATTTATCAAAATTCGGTCAACCAATTACTGTTGCGGTATTACCAATGGGAAACAAAAACGTTCCGTACGGATTAAATGTGTTATCTGCTCTCAGGCAAGAAAATATTCCGTCTGTGGCATACCTGGATGCAGAAAAAAAGTTCAAAAACCAAATGGAATACGCCGATAAAATATCTGCTAAATTCAGCATAATAGTCGGCGAAGATGAAGCAAAAAATCAACTCGTCACATTAAAAGAAATGTCAACAGGAAAACAAGAAACAATTTCTATTTGTGACGCAATAAAAACAATAAAAAACGCGAAATAAAATGATAATTGAAAGCAAATTACACGATATTCAAACACGCGCATCTGAAATAGAATCTCAAATGAATTCTGGAACGATGTCTGGTGACGAATTAACAAAATTATCCAAGGAATATTCTAGATTGTCTGAGATATTACCTTTGATAAACCAGTATTTCCAAACAACCCAGGGTATTGCGGATGCAACCGAAATGCAACACGACCCCGAATTAAAGTCTATTGCGGTTGAACAATTAGTTCAATTAAAGTCTGAATTGCCAGAAATTGAAAAAAAATTGCAAATCGCACTATTGCCACGCGACGATGCCGACGACAATAGTGTTATTATGGAAATTCGTGCTGGCGTTGGTGGCGAAGAATCTGCGCTTTTTGCTGGTGATTTATTTAACCAATATAAATCTTATGCTCTGCGTCAGGGTTGGAAAATAGAAATTATTGAAGAAAACGCCACTTCATTAAAAGGTTATAAAGAAATCATTTTCAAAATTGACGGGGTTGGGGCGTATGCGCGTATGAAATTTGAATCGGGCATTCATCGTGTTCAACGTGTTCCTGAAACCGAGGCCGGTGGCCGTATTCACACCAGTGCCGCATCTGTTGCCGTTATGCCAGAGGCCAAAGATATCGACGTTGTTATCGAAGAAAAAGACATACGTATTGATATTTTCCGCGCATCTGGGGCAGGTGGTCAGCACGTTAACAAAACAGATTCTGCCATTCGTATAACCCATTTTCCAAGTGGTATCGTTGTCACATGCCAAAACGAACGCAGCCAAATTCAAAACAAAGCAACCGCTATGTCTGTATTGCGTTCCAAACTATACGAAAAACAACGCATGGAACAGATGAACAGCAGTAATGCTTCACGCAGATCAATGGTCGGTTCTGGTGACCGCAGCGAAAAGATAAGAACATATAATTTCCCTGAACAACGCGTAACCGACCACAGAATTAAATTAACACTGTATAAACTAGATGATATTTTGGCTGGGGGGCCGGCATTGGATGAAATGATTGATTCACTAATTGCCGCGGATCAGTTGGAACAGTTAGCAAATTTAGATTAAAGATAAAAAAGTTGTTGTGTTTATAATACATTTTTTTGTATTATGACAGGCATGAAAAGTTCAAAACCTATTATTAAACTTGAAAAACCGATAGTTTTGGTCGGTCTGATGGGCGCCGGCAAAACCAGTGTAGGGCGGGCATTAGCACGTAAATTGGGCGTAGATTTCGTTGATTCCGACAAGGAAATAGAAGCCGCAGCCGGTTGTAGCGTAGTTGATATATTTTCCATGTATGGTGAAGAAGAATTCCGCCGCGTTGAAAGACGCGTTATAGAGCGTATTTTAGATACTGCCCCCGCAATAAAGGTCATTTCCACGGGCGAGGGCGCATTTATAACCCCTGCGGTACGTAAAATGGTATTATCACGCGCAACAAGCGTATGGTTAAAGGCTGATTTAGATTTGCTGGTAAAACGGACTAATTTTAGAAATACCCGACCACAATTATTAAATACCGATAGTCGCAAGATTTTGGCCCAACTAATTGACGAACGTTATGCAACGTACGCCATGGCCAATATAACCGTTGAAACGCACGATGAAAATCTGCGCAAAACACTCAACAATGTAACAAAAGCAATAACTAACTTTACAAACAAAGGAGAAAAAAATAATGGCTAATTTATTAAAAGAATTTAAATCATTTATATATCGCGGTAATGCAATCGACATGGCTGTCGGTATCATCGTAGGTAGTGTTATGACCGGTGTTGTTAATTCATTGGTTGCTGACGTTTTAATGCCACCAATTGGATTGCTTATCGGTGGCGTTGATTTTTCTACATTATTCATTGTTTTGGCGGGTGGCGAACCGGGCGTTCATTATACAACAGTTGCAGCGGCAAACGCTGCGGGCGCAACCACAATGAATTTGGGCGTATTTATGAATTCTGTGGTTAGTTTCTTGATTACAATGTTTGCAGTATTCTTGTTCGTCAAAATTGTTAACAAAACACGCGACAAACAAGCCATCACAACACACGCTTGCCCATACTGCAAATCAACAATTAGCGTAGAAGCAACAAAATGCCCATATTGCTGTTCAGCAGTAAAAGCAGGTAAAGTTATCGCCGCCGAAGAAAGCGATTTAAAGAAAGGCATCAAGAATTTGACCAAGATTGCTAAGAAAAGCGTCAAAAAATTAACAAAAGTTGTTAAATAACAACAGGGCGACACCTTTATATTATATAAAATAGGGGTGTCGCCATAATTTTTTATTATTTATTTGCTAAAATTACGCAGATTATATTTCTAAAAACCACCACTTATAATAGTATATTTTATATAACTTATTCCCAGATTTCTGGGCGTTTCAGATATTTTCCTATTCAGAATCAACTCCACCCATACCGACGGGGCACACAACATACAAAAGGCGCATAATGTATATTATGTATAGTTAGATTATTGGTAATATAGCATTTAGTGGGTTTTTAATGTTTTTATGCTTTTCGCAAAATGACATATTATTTGCAATATAAAATTGTTTTTGTTTTGTGTGTTTGTGCGCAGAAAAATAATTTTTTCCGAAAAAAATATAAAATTTATAAAAATTTCTAATAAAAAATTTTTCTAAAAAAATTTATTTTTTATTCAAATTTTTATAAATTTTATACTGTAAATCATTTCACCGCAACACCTTGCGTTTTATAGGCTTTGGCGGTTTTAAGCCCTATTTTCATCATTTTCCGCCACAGACCCATAATATTACACAACACACTGTTTTTAGTGCATTTTTACACCAAAATTCGTAATTTTCTGATTTTTTACTAAAAAACAGCTATTTTACGCCCCAACCCGCAGAATTCCGCGGTTTTTTTATTATTTCTTATTCTGAATATAGGTTGCCGTACCAAACATTTCCGTTTTCATCGCGAATATGTAATGCGGGGGATGTCTGTTTAACAGACTTCATATGATATATTTTATCGCCAATATGCAGAACGCGTCCACATTCAGACACACTTTTTGACCCCGACGGCGATATCAACGCATCCGGACATGGTGTGCATTCGCCGTTCCCAACAAAATCTTTATAGGTATTCGGCGGACAAGGATTACATTTATTAAAATTCATAAATTCTGTTGACACTTCTGGACCGGCGATAAATTCCCCAGTCCCTTGATTTGTAAAGAACCTTCCACTTACCTTATCATACATCCCGGGTTTACCGCCATTTAAACGTAAGACAGGAATAAAATCGTAGATAAGAGCATCACCATCCCATATCTTTGTATAATATATTCGTGAGTTACCAGAATATCCTGAACCAGAAACATTATTTATCTTAAATAAATATATACTACCTTTAATAGTTTCTTTTGTTGCGACATCGTTTCCTTTGGCAACCTCAATGTCATTAATATATGAAACCCAACCGTTATTATCCGTGACAAGTGTGTTTTTATACCTATTACCCGCCACAATCGGAACACTACTAATATAACGGTCGTCTCCCAAACCTAAATCAAAGTAAGAACTATATAAAATAAACCAAAAACGAAAATTAGAAACTCTTGCACCTATAAAACCATTATTAACTAGAGAACTAAAAGAAAATTCTATTTCCCAACTTTTTCCAGATTCTGCTAACACCCCCGTATCAATATACTGTGTTCCGGTTGACTCAATATATTCCAACTGAATATATTGTGCGGGGGTGGTGCCGATTGGGCATTCGGCGGACAATGCGACGGTGCAAAATATGAATGCTAAAAAAGCACACAACAATCGACGCATTGTAAAAAATCTCCCCTTTTCTTTGTTTTAAACAAAAACCACTGATTAAAAATCAAGTGGTCAGGAGGTTAGAAACAATCCAGAGAATTGTGTTGCTTATTCAGATATATCGCAACCCTCCTAACCATAATTAGGAGAATTTTCGTCAAACAATGAAAATATTTGACGCTCTGGTTCGGGTTTCTACACCCCATCATGATAACTCATCATGACACAAAAATTTTATACAATCTGGAAATATATGTAAAGGAAATTTTTATAAAAAAACTTGAATTACCACACTATCCACTATAAAATACCTAGCATTGTAAACAAAGGTTTTATTATGGCAGACGATATGAAACAAATTCAAGAACGTGAAGCAAAATGGCAAAAACGCTGGCGCGATGCACGCGCTTTTGTGCCTAAAAACGACGGCTCAAAGCCACGTTTTTATACTCTTGTTGAATTTCCGTTTTTATCTGGGGCGGGTATGCACGCCGGCCATATGATGAACTATTCCGGCATGGATGTTTTGGCACGTTATCGCCGTCATCGCGGTTATGATGTTTTGTTTCCAATGGGCTTTGACGCCATGGGAATTGCGGGCGAACATTATGCTACAAAAATTGGTCGTCACCCTGCTGATGTTGCCAAAGATTTGATAAAATCTTATTCTGAAATGATTGACCGCGTTGGTTGGTCGGTTAGTCCTGAAACCCGTATCGCGACATCTGACCCTGAATATATTAGATGGACACAATGGATGTTTATACAATTTTTTAAGGCGGGATTGGCGTATAAATCTGCCCTGCCGATGAATTGGTGTCCAGAATGTAAAACAACATTTACCAATGAAGAATTGGAAGACAACAAATGTCCACGCTGTCATGGAATAATTGAAAAGAAAGAAAAAATGCAGTGGAATTTGGCTCTATCTAAATATGCTGATAAATTATTAGATGGATTAAAAGACATTGATTTTGATGAACGCATCAAGAAAGACGAAATAAATCTTATTGGGCGTTCACACGGTGCCGATGTTGATTTCAAGGTTGGCGATGACACAATGACAATTTATACAACACGCGTTGATACTATATTCGGTGTCACTTTCTGTGTTATTGCCCCAGAACACAAACTATTGCGCAAATGGTTGAACGAAGGCAAAGTCACAAACAAAGAAGAAGTAGAAGCCTACATTAAATCATCTGCGGCAAAAACAGAAATAGAAAGAACAGATGGAACACGTGAAAAAACCGGTATAAAACTGGAAGGTGTTGCCGCAGTAAATCCATTTACAGGAAAACAAATTCCGGTATTCACATCTGATTACGTATTGGCAGATTATGCGTATGGAACAATTATGGCGGTTCCTGCGCACGATTCACGCGACTGGGCATTTGCTAAAAAGTTTGGATTGGACATTATCCCTGTATTATCTGGTGGCGAACCGGACAAAGTTTACGAGGGCGATGGACTGCATATAAATTCTGAGTTCCTGGACGGTATGGATAAAGAAACTGCAATCAAAACCGCCATTGAATATGGTGAAAAGAACGGTTTTGCACGCGGCACAACGAAATATAAATTAAAAGACTGGGGCTTTTCACGCCAAATGTATTGGGGCGAACCTATTCCAATGATTTATTGTGAAAAATGTGGTTGGGTTCCTGTTTCGGAATCTGAATTGCCAATAATTCAGCCATATATGATGGACTATCGTCCAACAGACCAAGGCGAAAGCCCATTGGCACGCGCAACAGATTGGGTAAATACAAAATGCCCATGTTGTGGTGGCGATGCTAAACGCGAAACTGATACTATGCCGGGTTGGGCGGGTTCATCGTGGTATTATATGCGTTATTTGGACCCTAAAAACGATAAAGAATTTTGTTCGCACGAACAAATGGAAAAATGGATGCCTGTGACGCACTATAACGGCGGTCACGAACACAATACACGCCATTTGATATATTCGCGTTTTTGGCATCATGCCCTATTTGATTTGGGTTTGGTTACAACCCCAGAACCATATAAAAAGCGTACTGCCCAGGGTTTGCTAATGGGTAATGACGGCTATAAAATGTCAAAATCACGCGGCAACGGATTTATGGTTGCAGATTTGGTTGATCGTGTTGGCGCTGATGCTGGTCGTGTTGCAGTATTGTCACTTGGACCATGGGAAAACAATGTTATTTGGACCGAAGGCACCCTATCCGGCGTTCAAAGATTCCTTAAACGAATTGAAAATTTATCTGACAATTTAACCGGTGATCCAATGGATGCCGAACAGGAAAGATTGGTCAATCAATTGGTATTTGATGTCACAGACCGCTTGGATAATATGCACTTTAATACTGCTATTTCTGCGATGATGGAATTTATAAATGCGTTTAACGGTGGTAAAATGCCCCGCCCCGCATACGAGATTCTGATTCAGCTATTGAATCCGTTTGCGCCACATTTAACCGAAGAAATGTGGGAAAAATTGGGACATAGTGATATGATGGTGTTTGAACCATGGCCAACATACGATGAATCCAAAATGGTTAAATCATCTATGACAATTGTTGTTTCTGTGAACGGGAAACGCGCAAATCAATTTGATATTGCGACAACCGCAACAAATGATGAAATTATTGAAGCGGCTAAAAATGCCGCCACACGTCAGTTAAATGGTGCAGAAATAATCAAAACAATTGTTGTTCCGAACAAACTCGTCAACTTTGTGGTCAAGAAATGAAGCAACTGAAAATTATTCCTGGGTCAGATGAATGGGAAAATGTTTGTATGCAATGCGGCATTTGTTGTCTTGTGAAATATCAAGACCCATGTGGTAAAACACATCTAACCAATGTTCGTTGCGATAAATTAGATCCTATTACGCATAAATGTGGTTGTTATTCTCCGGATGCTTCTAAACGCAATGACGGCAATCAAGACAGTTGCTTTAATCACGACGGTTCATCGTTGAACCCCGACACAATGCATGAACATTACTTGGTTCCTGGACACTGCCCTTATGTAAAATTAGTATTTGGAACAAAACCTCTGCCAAAACCAAATATAGACTGGGACAAAACCGTTTCGGAAAACGAGGCAAAAAATGATGCTATCACAGATCATGTTATCCCAGGCAGTCATAAATACTTTAAATACAATCCTGAATTAAATGCAAAACTCCATGCGAAAGCAATGGAAAAACAGAAATAAAAAAACGCCTAATCTCAGGCGTCTTTATTATGAAATTTTTTCTATTCGGCGAACACGACGTTCACTATCATCAAACGGACTTTCCAAAAATGTTTGAACACATAAATATGCCATTTCTATATCTATATCATCGGCACCCAATGCAATAACATTTATATCATCATGAAATCTATCGTCACGCGCCTGTTCAGGTCTTTCGCAACGCGATGCACGAATGTGTTTGAAACGATTAGCAGCAATCTGCATACCCGCCCCTGTTCCACAAACCAAAATTCCACGTGCGTTTTCATCACCATACATTGCATCAGCCAAATCGTGTGCAACATCAGGGTAATCAACAGAAATGTTTGGATCATCCACCCCCAGATTTTCAACCATGTACCCAGCAGCAGACAGCATTTCCATTAAATACAATTTTAGCCCCACCCCACGATGATCAGATGCAATAAAAACCTTTGATATATTTTTATTCATTTTTACCGCCTTTACGTTTAGACAATTTACATTCCAAACCAGTATTTCCCGTAATATTCAATGTGCAATACGACAAAACCCCAGTCATCTGGGCGTTATTAAATATATTAGCCGTTTTAACCGTAGCCGGCCCATCCAAAGAACCGTGCAAGAATAATGTATCTGCAACAATCTTACCAATAACTGTACCACCACGCCCAATAATAACAGTATCAGCGGTCACATTACCAACAACATGTCCATGGATCTGGACAGTATGATCTGTTTTGATATCGCCCTTTAAATCGCAGCCTGCACCTATAACGGTTGGCGATTGTTTTTCGTTTGCATTTGTAAACGCTAACATTTTATTACTCCTTTACAAACTTTGTTGGATCAAAAGCCTGACCTTTGTATCTTATTTCATAATGTAAATGTGGACCTGTGGAACGTCCAGACGAACCTGCCAAACCAATTATTGTTCCTGGTCGCACCCAATCACCACGCGAAACATTTATATGTGATAAATGGGCGTATAATGTTGTAAACCCTAACCCATGATCTATCTCAACTGTTGTTCCATAACCAACACGTTCGCCCGCAGAAACAACACGCCCAGGTGCAACAGCCAACAATTCTGTACCTATTTTTCCGGCGAAATCGATGCCCTTGTGTTTTTTCTTTTGCTTTGTTCCAAATGGGTCAACACGTGTTCCATAATTAGAAGTTATACGTACTTTTTCCACCGGCGCCCCCAATGGCAAAATCTTTTTAAGGCGCGATAACCCGTGCCACATTTCCAATCCATCGGCCAACTTTTGATATTTCGGATCAGCATCTTTATCTATATCAAGTGGTGAAAACGCAGAGCCAACGACCGGACTAGCATATTTATTAGCACTTTCAACCAAACCATTTTCGCTAAGTCCCAATGAAGAAATTGTTGAATTAATTTTCTTTACCGCCGCATGCAATTCATTGGTATTATCAGCCGTTAATTTCGTCACTATATCAACAATTTGAATATCAGCAGAGGCGATATCAATCATAGATTCAACCAATTCAGCATTTTTCTTTTTTAATCCTTCGTTTTCGGCGTGCGTCAATTCATACTCCATCGACAATTCAGCCAATTTAGTATATTCTGCAGAATAATCTTCGTTTGAAAACATTTCCGTCAATCTGGAATGCAAGAAATTCAATTCGCCCCAAATTTTAGCACGATTCGTTGCCATTTCTTCTTTCTGGGTATCGGTTAGTTTTTTATCATTTAAAATTTTATCGTCAATAACCGTCAAATCCTGGGTCAAAGAATTATACTTTGCTAAATAAGTCTGCAAATCGACCATGTGGCGATCGTGACGTTCTGTTTCTTCGGCCAATTGCTGAGTTCTTTTTTGCAATAAAGGACGATGATAAACAAAAACATAAGTGGACCATGCCGCCCATAAAATCAGACCTATTTTTCCACAAAATTTAGTAAAACGCCAAAAACTACTTTGTTGAAAACTGTACACATTGCCCGTTGGCAAATCCATAATCGAAAATTCACGTGCTGGGAACAAACGCCTAACACCGCGCCAAACCATACGAAATGGCCAAGTAAGCAACGCCCACAGTGACGTAAAATAACGCGTTATAAAGTTTAACATTATGCGCCTAGTGTAGATAATTTTTGTTTAATAGTCAAGCCATCACGTAAAATCTCAGAATCATTCATAGACAGCCCTTTATACAAGATTGTTCCACCATGTGATCCGACACGACCACACACCAAAACGCGTTCAGCAGTTTGTTTAGAACCATATAACGGTAAAATAGTTATATCCCCACAAGACTTTGACATCACAGAAATAGTGTCGGTCAACACAAGTGCGTCAATAATAGTACAAAACCATCCACGCGGTCGCACCCGCGCGACACACTTTTTCACCCACCCTGATATATCAACATTATGGTGTGCGTTATGATGTGCTGGCGTTCCCTTAAAATAAGGCGGATTAGAAACAACCACATCAAATGTTCTGGCCGTTTTCCACGAAAATATGTCGGCATTTATTAATTCTATATCACACCCATTTAATTCGGCGTTTTTGGCGCATTCAGATAACATATCACCAGAGATATCTAAACCTGTAATCTGGGTAGTATTTTGGTGTGCATGCAAACATAAAGCGACCCCACCAGTCCCTATTCCGACATCTAAAACCGTTTTACAGTTATCAGGAACGAACGCCGCGAGCCACACAGCATCACTTGTTGGATTATAAATTCCACGATGAATTTTTACTTTTCCACCAATTAGACTAAAAATTTCTTGTTTTTCAGACATACCTATATCATAATTCAATAAAACAAAAAGGCAAGTATATGTTAATTACAGAAACAAACATCGTTCAAAGCGCAATCAGCGCATTTAATAACGCTGCATTGGTCGCACCAGCATTTTTATGGCTTGCGATTTTAATGACACCTATATTTATTATTGTGTGGAAGCGCGGCAACACGTTCTTGGAATCTATTGGTTGGAAAAGACAAAACATAACATCGCATACATGTATTTGGACTATTGGTTTAACACTTTTATGGGTCGTTCTATTTGGCGGGAATTATTCTATATTACGCGACGACCACACATTATTACCTTTTGTAACAGCACTTATTTTGTTTCTATCGGCATTTTTTATCGGCACACACAGGGAAAAAGTTAATGTTCCACAAATTATGTTGCGTAACAAAACAACCAAAATATGCAGTATAATTATTGCGCTAATTATAATCGGTTTAACGGACATACACACATGGTGGGGAGCAATATTACAAATTTCCGCAGTATGTTTTGGCTTATTTTTTGGTATAAAAAGAAAGATAAAACCAAATGGTATATTATTAACCGCGCTTTTGATGGCAACAACAGTAATTGCTATACTAATGCAGCCGGAATTTTTCCGTTTCGGGCAACTTGGCAATCTGGGACCGTTTCATTTATTGGTGATTTTGGCATTTGGTTTGGGCATAAGCGCAACATTTGCTTTAATAAAAATAAAACCATCAAATAAATTTCGTCAATCTGTTTTTATTAAATTAAAATGGTTATCACGTGTTTTAAGCATCCTTGGAATTGCAACATTTTTATTAACAGAATCTGTGCCTATGTTGATTTTCACACTCCTTATGACATATATAACATTTGCACTATCTATTAAACACAGCAAATTATTGCCTGCTAATTTAGGGGTGATTGCATTTGGTGCTACGGTTTTTATATTCGGTATTCTTACCACAATGCCAGTTATAAGTTGTTTAGGGATATTCCAAATTCTATGCTCCAACAAAAATAACACATGGCGCGACTTTAAGTTTTTGTTATAATTTGTTATATTTATTTAATACCAATTGTTTGATATTTAAGGTATTATATCACCAGAAAACAAAAGGTATTTTAATATGACGACTAGTATTCATCCATCAGCAATTATTCAACCCGGCGCAGTTATTGGTTCTGACTGTAAAATTGGGCCATATTGTATTATCGGTCCAAATGTGGTTTTGAGCGATCGTGTTGAACTGGTATCTAATGTTATCATTGACGGTAAAACCAGTATTGGCGACGATTCGATTGTTTATCCATTTGCTGTTTTGGGCGTTATGAGTCAGGATTTAAAATGGCAGGATGAATCAGCAATGACCGGATTAAAAATTGGTAAACGTTGTAAAATTCGTGAATATGTGACAATTCATTCAGGAACACCTGCATCAACAGGAACCGAAATTGGCGACGATTGTCAGATTATGGTTAATGCCCATGTTGGCCACGATTGCAAAATCGGCAACAGCGTTGTTATGTCCAATGTGGTTCAAGTTGCTGGCCATGTAGAGGTTGAAGATTTTGCCATCTTATCAGGTGGCGCTATGGTTTTACAATTTGTCCGAATTGGCCGTAATGCCTTTATTGGTGGAATGTCCGGCGTTGCAAGTGATGTTTTACCTTATGCTATTTATGAAGGTGGACGCGCGATGTACCGTACCATAAATCGTGTTGGCTTGATGCGTCATGGTTTTACTACCGAAGACATACATGCGATTCATTCTGTATATTCTGCGGTATTTGATAACAAAGACGGAACTGTTGCAGAAAGACTAGAACATGTCCGCAAAGAAGTAAAAAATAACAAATACGCAATGGATGCCATTGACTTTATTGAAAACCGTTCAAAACGCGGAATTGGTCCATTAAAAAATGCAGAATAAACATAAAAAGATTTTTATCATTGCTGGCGAAGTTTCTGGTGATTGTTTAGGTGCACATATAATGCAAGCCACCAAGAATGCTGATTTTATCGGTATCGGTGGCGAAAATATGATTAGTGCAGGATTAAAATCCATATTTCCGATTTCTGATTTGGCGGTTATGGGCGTGGTAGAGGTTGCGGTCCATGCAAGAACCCTAACATCGCGGATAAAGCAAACTATATCTGCTATTCTGACAGAAAAACCTGATGTTGTTTTAACAATTGATGCGCCAGGCTTTGCACGTTCGGTTGTCAATGGTGTTCGTAAATCTAAATTGGGTCAGGAACTTATTGAGAACGGTCTGCGTTTTCACCATGTTGTTGCGCCCCAGGTATGGGCATGGCGCCCAAAACGCGCCAAGAAAATTGCACGCGCATTTGATAAATTATACGCGTTTTTTGATTTTGAAATTCCGTACTTTACAAAATATGGACTTGATACAGTTGCGGTCGGTCACCCTATTGCTGATGGAATAATCGGAAAATACAAAAGAACAGATGAAAAAATCATTACCCTTATTCCTGGCAGTCGCATAACCGAGGTTAAAAAGTTATTACCCCTATTCCGTAAAACTGTTGATATGATGAACGCTTGTGGTTATACAGGATATAAATTTGTAATTCCAACGGTGGAAACGACCGATAAATACATTCGTGAACAAACGAAAAATTGGAAAATTAAACCAATGATAGTCAGTGCGACGACACGTTATGATTGGTATGCAAAAACACATATTGCCATTGCCGCAAGTGGTACCGTATCAGCCGAACTTGCTATGATGCATATTCCCGCAATTATCGTATATAAAATGAATAGAATTTCAACATGGATTATACGTATGATTATAACGGTCAAATGGGTTTCGCTGGTAAACATATTGATGAACCGCGAAATTTATCCTGAATTATTGGGTGGTAATGCAACGGTTGATAATATAATGAACGCATTTTGCAAATTGAATAATCCCGCCAATTATAAAAAGATGGTATCTGAATTATCCAAAACAGATAAATTATGGCAGAAAGACGGTATTGATTCCTGCAAACTAATCGCCAATTCCATTATGAAATAAATATTTCATTCTATACTAATAATAAATACCAGGATTTATCTCTGTATATCTTGTACACCAGTCTGCTTCTAAACTAAAATCACCATAAATTTCATAGGCTTTAGGAAGCCTACAATCTATGTGTTTATGAAAACCCTCGTTAGAATAGCAACTTATTATCTCTCTTTCTTCGTTAACACCATACCATCCATCTAAAGAGGTAGTTCCTTTTTGCACCTTAATTTCATCATTAAAAGGTTTGCCCTTATTCTCTGCACACGAAATAATATCTGAATATACGTTTAGTGTTGTTACTAAGGCACCTTTATCCCATTCGCCCTTTCTTACATAAACAGTTTTTGTTGTGGCCGTACCATCATCAAACGTACCCCCATTAGCATCCAGAGTTAATTTAACACATTTTGTTATTTCATCTGCCGCCGAAAGCATCCGGCACTTTGCTTCCTGACCATTATTACTGATAAATCTTCTACCTTTCTCTTCTTTTTCCCAACACAAACAGGCACCCCACAATGATGTATCAACATAATCAGAATAACCACGTGGACACATATTTTCGTTTTTTATCACGGTATATTCACTATATTTACCGTTTCCTGTTAATACACATTCGTAACCTTCTTTATAGCCGGAATCTTCTTTTTTATAGTATTCATATGTTAAAACATCAGAAAGCGTTTCCGATTTTATAAAACTACCGTTTTTATTATTACAATCTGTGGTAAGTATATCAATAATTTGATTATAAATCTCTGTTGCAACACCAATCGGACGTAATCCACGATGAATAAAATCAACATCATCAGTGTTTTTTTCAATATCTTTACATGTCTTTTCAATAGGACAATAACCATAAAGTGATTCTGTTCTAGTCCTAGGTGATCCTCCTCTAGGTGTGAAAGTAATTATTTTATTTACATGATCAAATCCACCAAATACCTGTTCCACAAGATCATGACAAGGAGAAATATTTTGTACCTGTTTTGCACATTCTGATACGACATTACCATCTGTATCATACAAAGTAAACCAATCTAAACTAGCCAGACCACTATACGGGGAATAAAAGTTTTCATAATTAACCCCACCAAAACTATCAAAACATTGTTTAACCACAGCACGACAGGCAGTTAAAGTATCCGTTTCTTTGCGTTCATCAATAAATTGTGCAATAATATTTTTTTTACCGTTTGTGCTATCACCGCCAAACATATTGTCACACGATGAAACATAATTTTTACATATCTCGTTATTTAATTCGATTGCATAAGGTTGCACATTTATTCTGGAATCACCAATTATCTCTTTCATAGCATCTGTAATAGAAGCATCTGCATTCATATAACATTGTGCAACAAAATCAAAACAACCCTGTTTAATTTCAGCAACTTTAGACTGTTGCGCATAGTATATATCTAGCAACGCCTTGTCTAAATAATCAGCCCATACATCATCAGCGTTTTCCGTACATTTATCCAATGCCGGTAAGGCAAATTTTTTAACCCTATTTTCAAAATTATTTACAAACAGTTGATTATTATATACCTTGGACAACTTTTGATTTGCCAATTCAACGTCTGGGGCAAAAGTCAACATTTCTTGCAATTTGTAAAAATCTACTACACCTTTGATTGGCGCACCCGTCGAAATATCAATATATTCGCCATTATCCAAACAGCGATGATAATCTGAACCACAAACCTCTTCACTTAATATGGCTGATTCAACATTGTTCAAACAAGTCGTAAAATCATCAGAATTATGTTTCTGGCGGTTTTCTATACGTGCCAAGTCAAGCATAGCACTTCCTTCACGCAAGACACCCTTTAATTCAGTCTGTTTTTTTTCTATAGCAGTTTGAACGGTATTACAATCTTGTTCTATACCCATAAGATACGCCGTCACAGCGCGTTGTAAAGCAGTGTCTGTACAATCAGCTTTAACCGCCTGACGACATTGAGAATATACAGCGTTATATAATTCCTGACCATTATATTGAGCAACAATTTGACCAACATCAGATGTTCCAAAAGCGTTCACTGTATCAAAAGATAAATCTAAACTGTTTAAACTGGAATATTTACCCGACACATCCGCCTTTTCACCACGTATAGAATTCATTATCGCCTGTAATATAGTCGCAGATGCAGACTTGTCAGAAGTTAAAGCATTTTCACCATCTGACGGTGTACGCATTGCCGTTGCCTGTTCTGCCGTCATACCGACTATTTCTAAATTTTCAGTAAACACATTTAATTGGTCGCCAGCATCTTGTAAACTATTACGTAAATCAGTCAAATTATTAACACGTGCACTGCATGAACAACGGCGATAATCATCGTTTTTCAATTCACAAAATTGATCCATACATGCGAAATATGCCGCCTTGCACTTATCATAGGCCGCACCAACATTCGTTCCAGACAATACTTCAGAAACCTGAGATGTTGTCGTGACAGCACGACTAACCAAAGCTGTGTTTTTTGCCGAACGAACAGTTCGCGTTTTTTGATTAACAGAACTGCGTGATTGAACAGCACCTCGTCCAGACGGTGTTGTTGCACTGCGTGCCGATGTCAATCGTGTTGTTCCAGAACGAACCGACGCCCCACTGGTTGACACGCGTTGACTTGATACACCCTGACGCACAGTCCCAGAATTTCCACGCAAAACAGCCCCGTTAGCGTCCATCCCTAGGGTAAAGAAAACCAATAAAATCAGAATCCTTTTCATCTCTGATAAAATGTTAGCAAAAATCATATTTTTAGAGCAAGCAAAATGTGTAATAAAAATAATTTAATTTACATCAGTTTTTTGTTGCAAATTTCCGCAAATTGAATTATCATTCGCAATGCTCAATAAAGCAATGGGCATATGGCGGAATTGGTAGACGCGCTAGTTTCAGGTACTAGTGGTAGCAATACCTTGGAAGTTCGAGTCTTCTTATGCCCACCATATAAAATTTTTTTGGGGTTGTAGCTCAGTTGATAGAGCGCTACGTTCGCATCGTAGAGGTCGTGGGTTTGAGTCCCATCAGCTCCACCAAATAAGAAAAGTCTTCGGGGATATGGCGGAATGGTAGACGCTGAGGACTTAAAATCCTTTGGTCATTGCGACCGTGTGGGTTCGAGTCCCACTATCCCCACCAAAGATAAAAAAGCCCCGATTTATTCGGGGCTTTAATTTTATAAAATTTCTTATTTCATTGGTGGATAACATTCATCGGCGGCACAACACGCAACACCATCGTCCAAGGTTGTGAAAATTTCGCCATCACAGCAACCATTTTTATCGGGTGCATTTCCATCAGAACACATATCTGTATCGTCATCAGCCGGTTCAGATACAACATTTTCTGGTTCAGGTTCCGCAATTTGTTCAACAGGTTCTGGTTCTGACACTATTGGTTCCACAATTTCCAAATTAGGTTCATTTGTGACAACCGGTTCTATTGGTGTATCAACAGTTGCAACAGATGTTGGTACAACCACATCAGGCGATGCAATTATAACCGGCAATTCATCATCAACTTGTGCTGTTTCTTCAAAAACAGGTGCGGCAACTTGTTCCTGTGCAGACGTATTCACCAGCAATTCTGGTATCGTAGTATTTACACTCTTCTGATACAACCATAATGTGAATATAGATAAAACAATCAGTATCACCAACAACATATAATATAAGGTGTTTGGACGGATATGTTGTTGCGATGTTTGCTGTTGAACAACACCTAAATCTGATACATTTGGCGACGACGGACGCAAACTATCCATCACTGGTGTTGACCCAACAACAGGTGTCATCTCAGTCTCAACTCCAGGGACAGGATTTATATTCTCTAAAATTGGCGCAGGCGTCGTAAATGTTTCGTCCAGTTTTGATTCCTCAGGATAATTATTTTCCGTTTGTTCTGGCACAGACAATGGCGGAACAAAAGACAGGTTTAATCCAGGTTTTGTTTCGGACGCTGATGTTTGTGACGACAACACAGCAGTTTTTTCTGGTTTCACGCTTGTCGCACCAAATTCAATTGGCTTAAACGCGATATTATCGTCCAATATCTCAGGATCCTTATCAAACAATGGTTTTACATCTGTATCAGCCATAATTTCTGCCTTTGGTTCATGAATTTGGTTTTGTATGTTTAGCAATTTGCGTGCCATATCCGCATCAGATTCAGCATTCGCTAAACGCTTTTGCGCATTTGCAATGCGTTTTTGCGAACGTGATATCTTGGCAACCGTTGCATCGATCTGAGATTCTGTACGTAAAATCTTAGATGCCGATTGCTTTGTTGGTTCGCGTCCCACTGATGCACGCTGTTTAGCCAACTTAGCGCGCAATTCAGACAAACGATTATTTAAATCGGACAAAGACATATTTGCCTTGTCTATCGTTTCGCGTGCAGTATTTATTGTTGTCATCGCTGTATTTAACCGTTCGGTCGCAGAACGGCGAACACTTTCAATTCTAAAATTCTGTAATCCAGATAAATCTATATCATCACCAGATTTAAATTTAGTAATTAAATCATCGTAAATTTCCAATCCAGTGTAATCGATATCTAACTTTTGATATTTATTATCAACCTTTGGCCGAATCGTTTCCAAATTGATTTGAAAATCATTAGACAATATATCATCCCATTTACGATTGCCATACGACATCATAACCAACAAAGCATGTGGTTTGTTTTCAGAAATAGTAGAATCAATCACAAACACCAAATTATCGTTTACATCATAAAACGCACGCAAAGTATTACCAGCAATCTGATAATCAGACGATATAATTGGTAAAGATATATTCTCTCTCGCTATGGTCATAATTATTTCTTTTTAGGTGGTGTAAATTGGTATGCCTGGCGACAATGTTCATAACAATATGGTTTACCGCTAAATACCTGAGCACCACAGAAATGAAAATGTTCAGAATCAGGATCACCAATTGGCCAACGGCACTGATTTGGTTTCAAGTTAGCCATTTCCAAAGAATGTTGAATTATACGCTGATGCAAAGCCAAATCTTTGTTTGTTTTTCGCGATGCGGTTTTGGTTTTAACTACTTTGGTCTTTGGTGCAACCGCCACAGTTTCTTTAGGTGTCGCAACTGTTTTTTTCTTTGACGCAGTTTTTGACTTAACCACAGATGCTTTCACAACTTTTTTAACAGGCGCTTTTTTAGCAGTGCTTTTCGCCGGTGTAGATTTCGTTGCTGTTTTTTTTGCAGACACAACAGCCTTAGCATTCCAGCCCAAACGATTCAACTTACCAACAACGGCATTTTTAGACATACCCAATTTACGCCCTATTTCAGCCGTAGATATACCACGACCAACCAAAGCCTTTAACTTTTTCAAAGTTGCAGAATCCCATCCATTACTCATTTTACAAACCTTTATTTTTAGTTTGATCCCATTTTTTAACTTTTTTTAGTTATGCATCTACTCCCATTCAACAAACCTCTTGTATTTAACTATAATCTGATTGTATCATAGTTCCGAATCGAAAGGCAAGGAGGAAAAATGCTTTTTTATATATTTTTTTATGCTTTATTGGTTGCGGCCTTGTGTTGTATTTATGCCATATCCAGGGCAGACTTCCGGCGTAGAATAATTCCTGACGCTTATCTTTTCCCCCTATTGTTGTTAGGACTGATTATTGTAAATTTCTTTCCATGGATATGCAGTCCGACCGAATCGGTTATTGGTGCAACATTCGGATATTTATTAGCAGCCGTTATCGGTTGGTTATTTGAAAAATTAGGTAATTCAGATACAGCACCTATTGGAATGGGCGACATAAAATTACTGGCTGTGGGTGGAATATGGTTAGGCGTGACCGGATTATCTATTGCTGTGACAACTGCTTGTATCATAGGAATGATGTGGGGATATACTAAAAAGCAAAAATATATTCCTTTTGCCCCGTTCTTTTTTATCGGTTCATTTTTGGCTTTAATTGCATTAAGATTTTTGATATAATAAAAATCAATGTAGGAAAGGTAATGTTTCAAAAACGTTATTTTTTATTGGCGATTGGTTTGTTTGCGTATGCGCAATCGGGGATTGCTGCTGATTTTGCGTCGTCATATGGAATGATAAAAAATGTTGCCAACTATTCCACCATGCCTGGATGGAACCCTAATAGTCCATATAACTTGGGTACACCACATGCGGTTTATGTTATGGGACCCGATTTGGGCAGTGGCGATTGTCAAGGCGCTGTGAAATCTGTTATTGAATCATATTGTTCTGTAAATAATAATTGCCAGGATATACAGTTTTCTGATGCGCGTCCTGCAATGCTTGTGACATTATCACGTCTGCCGGGACATAGTTTTGCAACCGCGTGCGCTGGATATTTGGATGAAGAATTCAGGAAATATGTCGATGCGCATTCATCAAAACTTTCAACAACACAACCTGTGGCATTTCCTGGGGTAAAATATGCTTCAACATCTGAACCAAAAAAGAAAACTAATTGGATGACGGAATACGCCGAACGTAGTGCTGAGCTTGAAAGACTGCAAGCCCAAAATGGTGCAGGTTCTGAACAATTATATTCTACTGATATGCCAGCAACATTTGCCGATTTAGATTTTGCCACACGCCAGCAAATTTTGGCAGCAGGCTATGAACCATACAAGGATAAATCTGCATATCAGGAAATTAAAGTTGAATCATACTCAGATTATATGGACCGATTAAAAACAAATGTCCAAAATTTTTGTTCTGGGGCTGCAAAAGCACAATTAAAAATTTTAAACGCTGATTTAGCTGAAATACAGAGATGCAAAAACGCTGGAATACCTGTAAATAAATGCAAATTGCAAGGACAATATTGATGAAATTAGTACAACTTGTTTTTTCGATTTTTTGTTTAGTTTTACCTGTGACGTCGTTTGGTTTGTCTGCTAGTGATCCTGGTGTTGTTCCTGTTCAAAGCATTTCAGATCATCGTTGGCGCGACGCTAATACTGGAAAATTTATTACTGCACCGGTATCTAATCCAGCACCTACTCTTACTTCCACTCCTACTACAACAGCTACTCCTACACCGATGCCTACTCCGACATCAACACCAGCAACTGCTACAGCAACTGCTGCAAAAAAAATTACTCCTAAAGCTGTTGGTGGTGCTGCACTGGGGGCGGTTGGTTTGGCTGCTGGCACCATGGGTGTTATTGATTCTGCATCTGGAAACAAGCAACATAATTGGGGTGATGTAGCTGAAGGAACAATTAGTGGTGCCACTGGCGCAGCTATGGCAACACCACTGATAAATTTAATTCCTGGACTTGGTCAAATTGGTTATGGTATTACGATCGCAAGTGGTGCGGTTATTGGTGGCGCGGTTGCCGGTTCTCAACTTTTTTCCGAAACAGACTGTATGAACGACCCGGCGAATAATAATACATACACTTGTTGTAACACCGCATTTAACAAAGGCGAACGACAAGTTGATATTGGTGGTTATATGTTCTGTACAACCGACGGTCAAACACCAGTATACGGTGGTGTTCGCCAATGCCGTCAAGGTGATTCTGGTGAAAAACAAGGCAGTGGTTTTAGTCAACTATGGAAAGACGATGCATGGAGCTCTGATTGTATAGAAAGATATTGTGATGGATATGACAAACCCGCTTCTGGTCTTGATGGTTTTATAGAATGGGATACTGATAAGGAAAATATTTGTTGGAAGTGGGATTGTGTCCCTGGATATACCAAGGTAAACAATACATGTGTATCAAATGGCGATGGTTCTATTCCACAATCTTATGATATAATCATCCAAAAGATAGAGGCTTTGCGTCAGCAAATTATTTCAAAATGCGGTGCAATAGAATAACACACTTATTACATCCATTGTTTATTACAATGGCGATTTGCTTTTTTACCACAAAAAGTCCCGCTGTTGATACAACTTGTTCTGCTTCTATCTTTGCAAATGCGTTAAAAGAATCTACGGAATCTGGTGCGATTACTGAAGACGCCCATGAATCTGAGATGCAGGCTTGGATTTACAATGTTTTGGGAAACAAAGATGTTTTACAAAATATATTAAAATGTCCCGAATTTACATCTATTGATGATGACGAATTCGTTGCACTTATGCCGATTCAATATGTGTTTCCGAACGGTCGTGAAATTGTTATAAATTACGAAACAACACCGACCGTATTAAATCAAAAAATTTTATTATCTGAAAAACACGATTTACCGTCTGGACCACATAATGCAGACTTAACGGACGGGGATGCTATATGGACAAATGTTGATCCCGCATGGTATGCAATAATGGTCGTTGAACATGGCGTATTGAATGAATTTGTTGGTAGCCATAAAAACAACACTATTTCAATGAAATACATTGACGAACACATTGATGATTTATATCCACGCGACCACAATGGAACATGTACATCAAAAGGCGCGCTTGCATATGATAAAGCATCTATAAACGAATCGGTAAAAATTACTGTTGGTATTGGTAAAGACGATACAAACGATTACTATGTTGCTGGCGATAAAGACCTGGGTTGGATAGTATATGCAGAAATTGCTTTGGATGTTGTCATAACCGTTGCAACAATGGGCGGTGGTGCAGTATTAGCTGGGGTCACAAAATCCACTCGTGCAAATAAAGTATTAAAAAATTTAACCACCACAATTAAAACATTAGCCAAAACAGATGATGTTATAAAATATACCCAAACAACAAATAAAATTGCAAAACTAACACGTGATATAAATGCCTTAGACAAGGTAAAAGATGCGGACAAAATTGCTGATTTAACAAAAGAAATTGACGGTCTACGCCCTGTTCTCCAAGATTTAGGAAAAACCGATAATGTTCGTGATTATTTAAAAGCACAACAAAGTTTTTCTGATGTAAATAAATTGAGACATGAAATACGTGGAACACGCGCATTACTTGGCGCAAAACGCGGTAATGTTGCAACACGCGTATTCAGAACATTCAAGGGGTTAAATGCCACAATGCACGGTGAAAAAACACTCAATCGTGGTGCGCGTATTGCACGGTCCAGTATGAAATCTGGACGTGCCAAAGATTGGCTATTTCATTCAACGATGAAAAATCTGGGACGCTTAGGCAAGGTAGAGGCCACCGGTGGTGCATTATACGCCGCATTAAAATTTGCCGGCGATATGTATGATTATACTGAAACCAGCACCGGCGATTTTACAAACAATATTGAATTCAAACCATTATTATTGTTATCTGCGGATGATATACAGGGACAAGAAAACGTCATAAATTACGGTATGTGGTTATTGTGGTCGGGCGATTCTATATCCCCAAGTGATGATGATGCCGCATATTTACAAGCGATGGATTTTGCCGCAAAATTCTATCAAGATTTATCAGAACACCAAAACGAAACAAATAGTCCGTGTAATGTTGATATTTTCGTTGTGCGCCCAATAATCAGAAATCCTGGTGATATAAACCAGGAACTATATTACCTGATTATGAATGACGAACCATGGTCAACTGCAAATGACCAATGATAAAATTCCTGTTGTTTTATAAAGTATGATTTTATATAATCATAAAAACGAAAGGAGCAGATTCATGAAAAAATTTTTCGTTATAGTTATTTCTCTATTCATGGTTATTGGGCGCGCTTCGGCATATCAATTGTTATCGTCCAAAGAATTCGGTAAAGGCGATGCCAAGAATCAAAATATCGTTGTAAAATGCACAACTGATACTGGCAAATTATCAACTCAAACATGTTCTTTGCGCAGATACGCAAAATGTAGTGGTGCCGGCATAAATGCAAAATGTAATGGTTGGCAACCATGGCGTGATTTACGCGATACAACAACCCAATATTCTGATTGGAAAGCAGCAGCGGCAGCATGTTGCCGTGCCAAAGGTTTAAGATAAAAAACGCCCAAACGGGCTTTTTTTATTCGTGGTGGATGTGAACGGACTCGAACCGTTGACCTCTACGATGTGAACATAGCGCTCTAACCAACTGAGCTACACATCCAGATAACGAAAAATATAATACACATGAATGTCTAAAATTCAAATATATTTTTGGTCGGGGTGACAGGAATCGAACCTGCGACCCCTTGCACCCCATGCAAGTACTCTACCAGGCTGAGCTACACCCCGACAAAACAAATATATTTATACAATTCTATAACTTTATTTGCAAGAACATATTTTCTGCTTGCACGAATCGGTAAAAAGTTATTAGTATTTTCCATATCAAGATAACAAATATATGGAGGAAACCTGTGATACTTGGAATTGGTATAGACTTGGTTGAATGTGGCCGCTTTCTGGACTGGTCTGCATTTAAAAAACAACGCATTTTTACAAAACAAGAATTAGAATACGCCGATAAAGATAACGCAAATGCTGAAAAACATTTGGCAAACTTTTGGGCTGCGCGCGAAGCTTGCTTAAAAGCCTTGGGAACTGGTTTTGGTGATAATATTGGTTTTTTAGATGTTTCCGTATCGCACAATGACAACGGTTGTCCTGAACTGATATTGGCTGGTGGAGCCAAGGCTGCATTAAAAGAACTATCTGGCGGTGCAAAGACACGTATACATATATCATTGACAGACCAATCTGAATATTGTGCTGCAATGGTTGTGATTGAGACAATTGAATAATAAAACAACCGCCCCTTTGTCGGTTGTTTTTTTAATCTAGTTCTATACTGCAATTTTCTTGAATCAAATCAACCGTATGCTGATTTATTGCATCTTGTCGAGCGATTAAAATCGCGCACGGATCACATTCAGAACGAATCGTTCCCATTTCGCACATAAATGGTGTTCCATTACAGTTTCCACGGGTTTTAACATCTACCACCCTATTCGCTTTTTCGGTCATCATATCAAGGTATTTTTGCGGTATTTGTTCTGGCCTATCCAGCCATATTGTCGCAACAGTATTTATCGCCACCTGAACACACGGTTCGTCCGATGTTTCCATTGATTTTTCATCTGCATGCGACATAGAAATAATTGCCCAAATAATAAACCATATTCCGACAACGACAACAATACTGAGCAATATGATATGTGCGATATTGTATGAACTGGTGCTATCTAGTTTTTTCATATTTTCCCCCTGATAAATTAACACCCGTATTTTATCATTCATAGCGCTATAAAAATATAGTTATATATTCCCATTTATATTTGCAATTTTGAAAATTAAAGTTAAAATGAGAAAACTTTAACCAAAGGGGGTGTCCATGTTTGATACTGAAAAATTAAAAACATTTACATGGATAAATGTTGGGAACCCTGATCATGAAGAATTTGAAAAATTACAGACCGAATATAAAATCGATGAAGATACAATTTCTGATATTTTGGACCCTGATGAACAACCCCGCCTTGAGGTTGAAGACGATTACAAGGTTATAATCGTTCGTTTTCCAATTATAAACCGCGAAACAGATACATTGTGGCATACTGAACCACTGTCCATTATTTATTCTACGAATCGGGTTATCACAGTATGTCGTAAACGTTGCGATTTGTTGGATAAAATTAAACGTGATGAAAAGACATCTCGCGAAGAATTTATATTAAACATTATTTACTATATTGCTGAATCATACCTACGCTTTTTGAAAGAATTAAACAAACGCGTTTTAGATTCTAAAAAAGCACTACAAGAGCGCATTCGCAAAAAAGAACTGATGGCATTGCTAGAAGTTGAAAACAGTTACACACTTTATATGGCGGGTATTCGTGGCAATATTGCGGTGCTGGACAAACTGGAAAAGGTTCGTGGATTCGTTAAAACTGATGATGCCGCTGAACTCGCCGAAGATGCACGCATTGAATTAGGTCAGGCAACCGAGGTCGTGACATCATACAGCAAAATGTTAAAAGCGATTAAGGAAACACTTGAAAGTGTGATTAATATGGATTCTAACACATACATTAACAGATTAACCATGTGGAATATTATATTGGTAATTCCAACGGTGATTGTTGGTTATTACGGAATGAATGTCCGCCTGCCGTTTGCAGAACATAACGGCGCAGCGATTGGAATCTTTATCGCTATAATGGTCTTGCTATTGGTGTTTTTGATGTACGACATAATTCGCCGCCATACAGTGTAAATTTATTACATTTCGTTTGGAACCTTTAATCCCATTAAATCGATTGCTGTTGCCAATGTGTCACGCGCAACGCCTGCAATATGCAAACGACCCGCACGCGTCGCATCATCAACATCGTCACGCAATATCGGACAATTATGATAAAATGTGTTTATCAGCTGGCATAAATCATACGCATAATTCGCAATCATATCAGTCGCACGATTTTCAAACGCAACATTTACTGTGCGTTCAAAATCAAGAACCGCAATTAGTAAATTTCTTTCGTCTGATGACATTTTATATTGCGGCAACATGTTCGCGGATTGTGCACGTTTTAATACACTATTCAAACGAACCGCGGTATATAAAATATATGGTCCGGTTTTGCCCTCGAAACTGGTAATCTGATTTGGATCAAATACATAATCTGATTTTACATCGTGCAATAAATCGTTAAACTTTACCGCCGCCAATGCAATATCTTGAATTGTTTCATCATCTAAACTCTTACCACTTTCACTAACGCGTGCACGCACCGCATAGTTCGCAGTATCCAAAATATCCAGTAATTCCGCAACACCACCATCGCGTGTCTTGAACGGTTTTCCGTCTGAACCCGTCAACGCACCGAAACCTGTATGGAATAATTCAGCATCTGTTATTCCCGCCATTTTTACAACACGAAATACTTGTTCAAAATGTAATCCCTGGCGCGAATCGGTAAAATAACCGATTATATCTGGGTTGTCTGTTTTATTTCTATAATAAATCGCCGCCAAATCAGCCGCCGCATATGTTTGCGTATCTGCACTGGTCCGGAACATCAATGGTGGCATCGGCGCAGTATCATCATCGCGTTTAACATTTACAATTATCGCGCCATCTGATTCTTGTAATAAATGTTTTGATTCCAAAACCTTTTGCGTATCGGCAACATAATCAGCAACCCCGCGTTCGCCCATTGTTGCATCAAATGGCAAAACATTTAACCTATGTAAAACTTCATCCATCTGCGCCAAAGAAATCTGCATAAACGCATCATAAATCTTACGATATTCGGGGTTGCCCGCCTGTAATTCCGCCGTTATTTCCTTGGCACGCGCCATCCAGGATTCATCTTCTTTGGCACGCGCAGTTGATAATGGATAGATTTTATTTAATTCAGTGGCATCCTTTGGCATACCGTATTCCAAAATCCACGCAATAACCAACCCCATCGGACGTCCCCAATCGCCAATGTGATTATAACTTTTGGTATTATGTCCCATAAAACGCGCAATTCTATTAAATGTATCGCCAACCATTGTCGTACGCAAGTGCCCGATATGCAAAGCCTTGCCCACATTATAGCCACCATAATCTAAATCAATCTTTTTTGGTGAATTATTTTGTGGACAAATCGGTGCAGATGCATTTTCTAAAATAAATTCATCACGTAATTTTATATTAATAAACCCGGGACCCGCAATCGTCGCACTTTCCACAAAATCTAAGTCCTGTAGTTGTGGTAAAATTTCCGCCGCCAATTCACGTGGGTTTTTGTGTGCCACCTTGGCACCAACCATCGCCGCATTCGTTGAAAAATCACCAAATTCACGATTGCGTGGAACTTCTAAATTCGCCACAAAACCCAATTTAGCGTTTATACTATCAGACACATATTTATATAAATTCATATCCCAACCCCATAATTATATTGGCAAAACAACCCTTACGCGCAGACCGCCCAGGTTGCTATTTTCTAAAAATAATTGTCCCCCGTGATTTTCAATCGCAGTTTGCGCGATAGACAATCCTAATCCTGTTCCACCGGTTTTATCGCCACGCGCAGAATCTAAACGAACAAACGGACGCAAAGCATCGGCTTTTTTATCATCAGGAATTCCAACACCATCATCTTCTATAACAACTTCAACGCTGTCAGCTGTATCGTGTTCGGAAATTTTTATCTTTTTCTTGGCATAATGTGCAGCATTTTCAATTATATTCGTAAAAGCACGTGTCAATGCCATCGGACGAGCATAAAATTGCACAGGAACATCAGGAAAATCAAGTTCTATCTTTTTATCTGGCGCTGCATCACGTGCGACCCGCGTTAACATCGCCGGCAATTCGGTTTTTTCTTCTATTTCTGGGATTTCTCCACGCGCAAACGCCAAATAACCATTTATCATCTCTGTCATACGATCAATATCGTGCAACAGGACATACCTATTTTCGCCTCCAGTTTCTATGGCCAAACGCATACGTGTTAATGGCGCTTTTAAATCATGACTCACAGCATTCAACATATCGGTCCGAGTGCGATTATATCTATCCAGACGTTCCTTCATATTTATCATAGCAACCGCTGCATCACGAATTTCACGCGAACCAGTTGGTTGAAATCCTGGTGCATCTAAGCCACGTCCAAACAAATTAGCCGCCTTAGCGATGCGACGAATACTACGCGCATGCAAAATAACAAACGGTGCAATAAGTGCAGATACAATCAATATAGAACCTAACAACCAAATCAAAAACACTTCTGTACTAGTGGAATAAATACGACGAAGCGATGTTGCAAATGTTACAATTCTTCCATCCTTGGTCGGAACATCAACAAATAGTAAACGTTTTGGTTTATCCATATAAATTTGAGCATCACGTTTTAACGCGGTCGATAAAGCGGTGTGCAGCTTTCCAACCTCCATCGCATCATTGTTGTTTTTCGCAGGACGATTTAAATGTTGATTTATAGACACATTTATACCGATATCACGCGCCATAGATTCCATCGCCAGCATATTTCCGCTATCTATAAAATTCATCATCGTCACGATTTCACCAGAAAATGTACGCGCCAATGTATTATGAACACGCGACCAATGATTGCCAAAAAACACATTGGCAATTATAACAAGCATAATAATCAATGGCACCAACACCATCAATATAGTTCTTGATAAAAATCCACGTGGTAATAAACGCATGTTTTATCCTATATTTTTATTCATCAATCTATAACCGCGCCCACGCACAGTTATAATATCTATTCCTGATGATACACCATTTAATTTGGTTCGCAAGCGTTTTGCAACCATAGGACTGGCCTCTATAATAGCACCCATAGGGTTCACCAGTGCATGCAAGAAACGTTTTTCTTCGGCCGACAATGGTAATATGGTACGGTTTCCCGCGACATCTATGAAAAATTCCCCATCAACCATAGATATTCCCGCCGGCATATCACCAGATTTATTTGTATTTTTTCCAATTATATTATTTAAACGCAAAACCAACTCGCGCAATTGAAATGGTTTTGCTAGGTAATCGTCTGCCCCACTGGACAACCCATCAATGGCGTTTTCAGGACCACTAAGCGCAGTCAACATAATCACAGGAATATTTACACCACGCAAACGCAAATTCTTTAAAAATGTCAAGCCATCCATTCCGCCCATCATACGATCCAGAACAATCGCATCAGGGACAACGCGTGCCAAACAATCGGTCGCGCTTTCAGCAGATTCAGCGGTTAAAACAGTAAAATCGTTTCCACGTAAACCGCGCGCTAATGTTTCGCGCAATACTTCATCATCATCTATGATTAAAACGACTTTGTTCATTATCTATTATCTTATAGGCCCCACAGCATACTCGCCAGGTTGAATCATCATTCCACTTCTTTCACAATCACCAGATTTTTTAGAATTTGTTCCAAAATTCATATTACCTGTGGCATATTCCGTTTTGAATAATGCATAACCTGTCGCCCCACCGGTTGTTGGTCCCTGCATTCCCAAAGAATAATAACCACCCAAAATGCCATAATCTAAATCAATATAATCAATGTTCACAAGTAATGATACACTACTGATACCATCGCTAGTTAAACTACACGCAAATTCATGATTCACGAGTGTAGCCTGGGAATTAGTGGGTACAGTAATATCCATCAGTGTTTGTTCGCAACGACGATTTATACCATTTACTAAAAATTCGTAAGTCATACCAACGCTGGCATACGATAAACCACGGGACAAATCTACTTGGGAAATTGTAGCCTTAGGAATCTTTACAATCGCATTGGCAATACCAGTGCGTACAGGGAAAGAAATTCCAGACTGTAAACAATCACGCGAAAATGGATCTGCCTCGCAAATAAACATACGTGAATGAGCATTCATCATAAACATATTGGCCAAACTATTAAACAAGAAAGTCCGCGTAATGCGATCATTTAGATGTGTACAACCAAAATTACGACAAACAACCACAGGACGTTCAGCAAAACCAACACCAGGATTTTGTTCAGCAAAAGCATTTTGCACATCAACAATATTATGGTCATAATCAAAGCTATCATTCATTTGCATAAATTCAGATTCAGGAACAAAATTTTGGTCATCTGGAGACGCATAATATGATTGCACAGGCGTTTCAGTGTATATAGTTTGAAAATCCTGATTATAATAATCGCCAACATAATTATCAGCAAAACACGTGCCAGTAAAGGCAACACCTGTAATTAAAGCCGCACAAATGAATCTAGGCATAACTAATCCTTTTTCTCTTTATATCAGAATTGTAAAACATTATGCCCCATTCTGTCAAAGCAAAAAATATTTTTATTGAAAAATGTATTCCATTTGTTCTATATATAAGTCTAATAAAAGGAAATGGTGATAAATATGGTAGATATTATTATTACAGGTGAATCTGGAAAATTACATGCAGTGTATCATAAGTCTGACACACCGGCAGCACCACTGGCTGTTGTGTTGTCTGGAAATCCGCGTCAAAAACATCATATGAACGACCGCGTTTCTTATGCTATGTTTCGTGCATTTATGGACATTGGCTTTTCCGTTGTTCGTTTTAATTACCGCGGTGTTGGTGAATCAGAGGGTGCAATTGGTACCACTGCTGATAACATGTTGGATATTGCAACAGTTATTGACTGGATACAAAACACAAACGAAGATAGCGACCGTATCTGGTTGGCCGGACATGGTTTGGGTTCGTGGTATGTATTACAGACCCTGATGCGCAGACCGGAAATATCTGGCTTTGCGCTGGTTTCACCTGATCCAACCATCACTGACTTTACGTTTTTATCGCCACGTCCGAATCGCGGCTTGATTTTACAAGGGGCATCCGAATCAGACGATGCTAAGGCTTTTTCAACACATATGACACAGGTGTTAAAGAAACAGGCTCAAATAAGTTTGGAAACCATCCGCGTTCGTGGTGCTGATTCAGAATATAGTCAACCTGCTGATTTGCGCCAAATGTATAATGATTTAAAAGCATATGTTGGCCGTGAAAACGCAGATATCAAATTACTTTAATACGGAAAATATAAATGGCAGATTCAGAAAGATTTCTTGATCCAAATATTCCCGATGAAATGACGACAACAATTCGTCCAAAGAAATTGGCTGATTTTATCGGTCATGATAGTTTGAAACAAAACTTATCTGTATTTGTATCGGGTGCACGCACACGTGGTGAAGCAATGGATCATGTTTTATTGTATGGTCCCCCGGGATTGGGAAAAACCACACTTGCACACATTGTTGCGAATGAATTGGGAACAAATTTTCGTGCGACATCTGCACCTATGCTTACCAAACAAGGCGATTTGGCGGCGATATTAACGACATTAGAACCAATGGATGTTTTATTCATAGATGAAATCCATCGTTTACCTACCGCTATAGAGGAAGTTTTATATTCCGCAATGGAAGATTATAAACTGGACATAATGCTCGGCGAAGGGCCATCAGCAAAATCTGTACGCATAGATTTACCACCATTTACTTTAGTTGGCGCAACAACACGTACAGGCCTATTATCAAACCCATTACGAGAACGTTTTGGTATTGATTTAAGACTAACCTTTTACCCAGTTGATGATTTAGCAAAAATTATTACACGCAGTGCCAATATATTGGGTATACCTATTGATGAAAACGGTGCAAAAATGTTGGCATCTTCATCACGTGGAACCCCACGAATTGCAAACAGATTACTTAAACGCGCACGCGATTTTGCATTAGCAACTAATAGTTCTATTATCACGTCAAACACTGTAAAAACCACCCTATTCCAGTTACACATTGATACATGTGGTTTGGATGAAATTGACCGTGAATATATGACAACAATTATAAAACATTATGCTGGTGGTCCAGTTGGAATTGAAAACTTAGCTGCGGCTTTATCTGAACCGTCTGACACAATCGAAGATGTGATTGAACCATACTTGATGCAACTGGGTTTTGTTCAGCGCACACCCCGCGGTCGTATAATTACTGATAGCGGATACGCGCATTTGGGATTGGTAAAATGAAAGCGATATTTGTAGAATCAGCAAACGGATATCTTGCCCAATCAGATAATGACGATATGTCTTGGACCCCAATGTTGGATAAACAGATATTCAAATTACTAACATATGTGTATGGTGGTGTATGTGTATGTAGTAAAAAAACTTATAGTCTATTACCACAACAAATGTTAAATGATACCGAACGAAAATTTATTGTTGCCAAAAGAGATGGCGCAAATTCATTAATAAACTTAAATAAATCTTTTCCAAACGCTGTTTTAATTGGTGGTCCAACATTTTTACAGCAAGCATACAAATACAATATTATTGACACATTTATTGTAACAACATTATCCAAGACATTTATTCATTCATCAGACAAATTCAAAAATCCATTTAGTAAAATTTTAAAAAAACCGCAAAACACAGTGAATTTTCAAGATATGGTTATAAATATCTATTCACAAAAAACATTATCTTAAAAATGTTTTTTGTGGTATAATTCAATGAACTTAAAATATAAAGGAACTACTATGACAAACAACTTTTCTCTGTTGCATCTATTCACAGGCGATTTGATGACATTATTCGTGTCATTGGTTTTGGTCGCAGCCAGCATTTTATCATGGGCGATTATTATTGAAAAAATCCGCCTGTGGCGTGACACAAAACACAATCCTGTAAAAATACACACGGGCGATGATTTAGAATTGGCCGTTGATAGACTTGTGCGTCCTTATGATAAAAATTTATGGTTTTTATCTATGGTATCCTACGTTGCACCATTTATCGGCTTGTTCGGAACAGTATGGGGTGTTATGGATTCCTTTGCATCCATCGGAATAAATCAATCAGTCAGCATCGGTGTTATTGCGCCTGGACTTGCAACTGCATTAGGAACAACGGCTTTGGGTTTGATTGCTGCGGTTCCCGCGGCGATTGCATATCAATACTTTGCAAAACGCGCTGACGATTTATTTGATAAACTAGACGAACAACGCACAGAGTTAAAAAAATCAAAATAAGGAATCTATTATGTCACGCAGACGTTCATGTCACAGCGACGGAAATATGTCGCTAACACCGATGATTGATATTATGACAACACTGTTGGCGGTGTTTATGGTGACAACTCCTATGATGACCACAGGAATCGATTTAGACTTACCACGTGCTGGAAACTCTGCGATGACAGGTAGCGATCACGCAATTCAAATTAGTATTGATAAAATGGGTCATTACTTTATAGCAGAAAGCCAAATGTCTATTGATCAAGTCGTCACAAGTGCCGCCGCTATGCGTGGTGAAAATCCAAATCTGACTATTATGATAAATGGCGACACTCAGGCAGATTATGGTGCGGTTATGGCAATTATGGGTCGGCTAAAAGATGCTGGATTTCAAAAGGTTGGATTGCGTACAAAGCCAAGTAAGTAGATATGACAACAAAACAATTTAATTCTGAAAATATTTTAATATCCGTACTTGGGCATCTGGTTTTATTGGCTATTATTGCCACAGGTGCAACATTGGTTATTGACCGTGCAAAATTAGTTACACCAGACAGAATACAAATAATGGAAATTGATTTATCAAACATAAAGATTTCGCGTGATGAAACAAAACTATACAATGTCGGCGCACCAAGTTTAGACAAAGAAAAAAACATACAATTAAAACGAACCAAATCTTCTACACCTGTACAGGATGCCAAACCAATAGAAAAACCATCTTTGGTTGATGAAAAAATCAATAAACAGGAAAAAAAAGAAACAGGTAAAAAGACAGATGACAAACCCACACCTAAAAAGAAAACTGTTGTTCGTGTAAATCGTGAGGTTTTATCACTGGATAGAACAATGACTGTTTCTGTGGTTGACGCCTTACGCGTTGCTATGACACGTTGTTGGGTTATTGATACAAATCGTCCAGATATTACTGATATTCGCGCGGTTGCACATTTAACATTGCGACCAAATGGTACTGTCCGCGATGTTTGGTTTGAATCAGGCGCACGCGAACAAGAAGATCCAGCATTTGCCTATGTTTTAGGAACAATCCGTGCCGCGATTGACACTTGTCAACCGTTCAATATGTTGCCACGTTCAGAATTTAGTTCATGGGAAAAAATTCAATTAACTTTTTATCCGACACAGGGTAAGGTTATGTAAAACCGCATTTTATGCTTGTTAAAAAAATTTAAACTTACTACAATAACAAAAAAATGAGAAAAATTAGCATTTTTATTATTGTATCGATGTTAATGTGTAGTGCCGGTTATTCCGCTGATTCACGACGAACTGTTGTAGCACATTCTGCACGCGCTGCTGCGGAACAAAACACGACTCCTTCATCAGGTTATACCTATAACTATATGTATCCTTATTTAAACAATCAGATGAAAACAGATTTAAATCCTGGCGTCACTCCATCACAAAGCACAAGCCCGATAAATGCAATTGTTAGGACGACACCACTATCATCAAAAAATTCAAGACGTGTCGTTCCACGTTCTGCCACGCAAAACAATAATATGGCACGCACTGCGACAAATGTTTTGCCTTCTTATAATGCTATTCCTGTATCAAACCAACAAACAGTCCAACCAAATTCAACCCGCAGAGTTGTGGCACGTTCTGCTAATACTGTGCGTAGTGCAAAAATAGTGGTAAACAACACAGATAATAGCAATACCAATGTATCTATTTCACGCTGTTTAGCAGACTATACCGATTGTATGAACGGGTATTGCGAACGCCCAGACACGCCTTATAATCGTTGTTATTGCAGTGCAAAATTATCCCAAATAGAATCAAAATACCAATCTGATATAAATGATTCTTTA
This sequence comes from Candidatus Enterousia sp., assembly GCA_045616625.1. Classification (GTDB taxonomy): domain Bacteria; phylum Pseudomonadota; class Alphaproteobacteria; order Rs-D84; family Rs-D84; genus Enterousia. The sequence continues at coordinate 38,661 of JAZLHA010000002.1, read as the reverse complement.
TTACAGATTGCACGGATCCAAGGTGTAAATCAATGGACTGATAACGAAATGAATGAATATTGGGAACAAACCATTGGTCGATATACTGGCGATAATGTTTGGGCAAATCTGGATAACGCATTAAACTTTGACTGGTCCAGTTTAGAAAGTCGCGTTCGTGGACAAAACGCATTTGTGACTGGGCACGAGTATTGTGTTCAACATTTATCCAACTGTGCATCTGTTGCATCAAATTTACGTGACGCATATCGTTCTGAAATTGCACGCGATTGTGCAGCGTACGAACAATCTTTACAAAAGATTAAAAACGCCGCAGACAGTATAATAGAGGAAAACAAATGATAAATAAATTTTTTGGTATTGAATATGATCGCGGTGCGACCGCACAACTTGTAAAAAATGGTCCATCTTTGGCACCAAAAACAGTAAAAACAATGTTTCCTGATTCAGATTGGACAATAATAAATTCGATACCTGTTGACATAGAATTATGGTCACAGGATCGTTTTGGTGAAAATCTTTCAATTCAAACATCTGTTTATAATTCAACACCTCGCGAACGTCACATAATGATTGGTGGCGACCATTCTCTTGATTTTGGGCATTTTGCTGCCATTGCTAACAACATTCAATCGGATGATATATGTTTGATATATGTTGACGCGCATCTTGATGCACATACACCAGAATCCAGCAAAAACGAAGCCAGCGGTGCACCACACGGCAGTAATGTTCGCGCCCTATGTGGTGACGGCGATCCCAGATGGTTAAAATTATTAAAAAAATCACCTGTATTAAAACCAGAAAACGTTTTTTATTTGGCATCAAGATCATACGAACCGTCAGAAATACAATTTATTCGCGACAATAATATATATATGAAGACCCAAGATGAAATGAAAACAATTCAAGATTTAAAAAATATTGTTGATGAAATTCGGGAAAAAATCGGCAATCGTCCATATATATTGTCTTTTGATTTTGATTCCATTGACCCAAAATATTTTAAGGATGTATTAGTTCCAGAACCAAACGGTATCACTTCAGAGACAGCAGAATTTTTATTAAAATCGTTTAGTAATGCACTATCTTTTGAATTTGTGGAATATGCCCCATCTGGCGACCAATCAAGTGCAGAAATAGCGCACAGATTGATTGATATTGCTCGACAATCTTAATATTTATTATACTCCGCACATAAACGATTATGGCTATATATATTTCTAGCCAAATCATCACTAATTACATTCCAATCGTTTGTGCGTCCATAAATTGGTCGACACTGATATTTACTCTGCGATTGTGTATTCATCGCGCAAGATGCGACGAATATCGGCAACACCAGTATGAAAAGTTTCTGCATTTATTTTCTCCGTAATTTTTATAATTTTGGTTTCATTATTTATTTCATTAATAGCGGTATTTTTTTGGCATTTTAATTTGCCGACATTTTGTCCGACAAAAAAAGCACCAAATATGACCAAACACACAAAAAGTAAAACATATAATTTATTCATATCGTAAATTTCCCATAAAAAAACACGCATAAAGCGTGCATACAAAAATTGATAAATCAGATTATTATTCCAGCCACATATCGGCCATTACTGTACTTGTCTGTCCACCACTGCGAACCTTACTAACATCGATATTTACTTCCTTGTTAGTATTATCGTTCGCCGTCCAATAAGTATCTGCCGTTGTGCCATTACTTTTAATTGTAAGCGTAGCATCATTCACAGCTGGTATTTTTGAATCAACATATTCCTTAGACGCAATATCCGCATACGCAGGCATTAGCGAAGAAAAGCACAAAAAACTAAATAAAAATAATTTTATTTTCAACTGCACCCCTCTCAGTCATAACAATATAATAAACGAATCGTCCATATTAGTAAAGTGAATTATTTAAGAAAATATAAAAACGCCCAGTTGGGCGTTTTTTACTGATTCATAGAATTAAAGAAATCATCATTAGTTTTAGTCAATCTTAATTTATCCAACAAGAATTCCATTGCTTCCAGCGTTCCCATTGGGTTAATTATACGACGCAAAACATACATTTTTGACAATTGGTCTTTAGAAACCAGCAAGTCTTCTTTACGTGTTCCAGACTTTGTAATATCAATAGCCGGATACACACGTTTATCAGACAACTTTCTATCCAAAATGATTTCACTATTACCTGTTCCTTTAAATTCTTCGAATACAACTTCGTCCATTTTGGAACCAGTATCAATCAAAGCTGTTGCGATGATAGTCAAACTGCCCCCACCTTCGATATTACGGGCGGCACCAAAGAAACGCTTTGGACGTTGCAAGGCATATGCATCAACACCACCAGTCAACACTTTACCACTGGACGGAACACAAGTATTATATGCACGACCCAAACGCGTAATCGAATCGAGCAATATAACAACATCTTGTCCGGCCTCTACTAATCTTTTTGCTTTTTCGATAACCATTTCTGCAACCTGGATATGGCGCGATGCAGGTTCATCAAATGTTGACGATATAACCTCACCCTTAACACTGCGTTGCATATCAGTCACTTCTTCGGGACGTTCGTCAATTAACAACACAATAAGTTTTACATCAGGATAATTAGTCGCGATAGAATGTGCGATATTTTGCAGCATAACCGTTTTACCAGTACGCGGTGGTGCAACAATCAAAGAACGCTGACCCTTACCAGTTGGTGAAATCAAATCAATAACACGCGCAGACAAATTGCGTCCTTTATCGGTATCGTCTTCAACTTCCATCTTTAATTTTTCATCTGGATAAAGTGGAGTCATATCATCAAAAGAAACACGATGACGCAATTTTTCAGGATTATCGCCATTCACTCGTTCAATTGTTTCCAATGCGAAATAACGTTCCGATTCGTTTTGTGGTGCCTGAATTTGTCCCTCTACATAATCACCTGTTTTCAAACCGTATTTTTTAATCAGATTTGGTGACACATATAAATCATCCGGTCCCGCCAAATAATTACTTTCCGGCGCGCGCAAGAATCCAAAACCATCCTGCATACGTTCCAAAACACCATCACCAATCAATGTTATTTTCTGGTCAGCAGCATACACACGCATCACAGCGAATCGTAATTGTTGAACATTTAATTGTGACGGATTTTCAATTCCTAAATCTTCTGCAATTTTCAACAATTGCTGTGGCGATTTAGCCTTTAATTCATTTATATGCATAAAAATTCCTTTTAGTGAGAATGTAAAACGCAGAACTGCGTCCTTTTCAGTTAGAAATAATACCATATATTGACAAAAAAGTCAACATTTAAATACCGTCTTTTTTTTCTTGCTTTTTTGCGCCCCTTTATCATAAAATTGAATTACGATTTAACAAAAAGGAAGAATTATGGCAGGTAGCATAAATAAAGTTATATTGGTTGGTAATGTGGGCCAGGAACCACAAGCGCGCACGATGCAAAATGGTCAGAAAGTTGTTAGTTTTTCATTGGCAACATCTGAAAGATGGCGCGATCGCCAGACCGGCGAACAAAAGGAACAAACCGAATGGCATCGTATTGTTATATTCAACTCTAATTTAATAGAGGTTGCCGAACGCATGTTACAGAAAGGAACCAAATTGTATATCGAGGGGGCCCTGCGTACACGCAAATGGCAAAACCAACAAGGTGCAGATGTATTCACAACCGAGGTTGTATTAAACCAATTCGCGGGTCAGATGGTTATCTTGTCGGGTGCAAAACCGGTTGATGGCGCGGTCGCACAACCTGAATACACACCGAATGCCACGCCGGCGCCAGAAATGTCGGTTGCTGAAATTGGTGACGATATTCCATTCTAAAAAAATAAAACGAAACAAAAAACGCCCATTTGGGCGTTTTTTTTATCCTTTGAATCCGGTGGCAACAATAAACATTTCCACTGAATCTTTGCGTGATGCAGGTGGCTTTATGTAATGCACCGCGGTAAAATGCTGTTTTATCTGTTTAACCAAATCATTTGTTGTTCCCCCGGTAAACGATTTCGCAACAAATGTTCCGCCAATCTTTAACGCGTGTAATGCAAAATCCAGCGCATATTCCAACAACACCATTTGACGCAGGTGGTCGGTCTTTTTATGTCCAACCGTATTTGGTGCCATATCGGAAACAACAACATCAACATTTCCGTTTTCTGAATCTGATAAATGTAATTGCTCGGTCAGCCATTGTAATGCCGCATCCGATGTAAAATCACCCTGATAAAAAGTGACACCTGGAATTGGTTGAATTTCCAATAAATCCATCGCAAAAATTTTTGTTTTTGGATATGTGCGTGCAATGTATTGCGACCAAGAACCCGGTGCCGCACCTAAATCAACAACAACCTGACCATTGCGCAGAAATTTGAATTGTTCATTCATTTCTATCAACTTATACGCCGCGCGTGCGCGATAACCATCTTTGTGTGCACGCGCAACATACGGATCAGCTGCCTGACGTTGTATCCATTGGGCTGATGATTTATGTGCTGCAATTTTTTTGTTTAATATTTTCATTTAGTTTTGACCAACGCCGGAATTCTTCATACGTTCCATTACCGCCTCCATACCACCCATACGCTGAATCATTGCCATTTGCTGATGCATTTTTTGATATTGTTTAATCATGTGTTCAACATCACGAACGGTGCAACCTGCGGTTTCCGCAATACGCGTTTTAGCATTTGCAAAAATCTTTTCAGGATCGGCGCGTTCAGCCGGTGTCATAGCCTCTAAAATTTTTATTTGGGCATCAACACTGCCGTCTTTGATTTTTTCCTTCATAGCATTAACCGCACCCGCCATCCCAGGCATAATTTTCAACAAACCACTAAAATTACTCATCTTTTTGATTTGTTTTAACTGTGCCAACATATCGTTCATATCAAACTGACCAGACATCATACGTTGTGCAGTTTCCTTCATCCCAGATGGAATTTTTTCAGCATTTACATTTTCTGAAACATTTTCTTGGGTTGTTTCTTTCTTTTTTCCAAATCCAAACATAAGTCGTCTCCTTTGTATTGTTTATTTTAGATTTTACTTTTATTTTTGCGATTGTCTAGATACTTTTTTAAGTATTTACCCGTCAAAGATTCAGGAACATTTGCAACCTGCTCTGGCGTGCCGATTGCCATAATTTGACCACCACCCGCACCACCAACAGGCCCCAAATCAATAATCCAATCAGCCGTTTTTATAACTTCTAAATTATGTTCTATGACGATAACCGTATTACCCTGGTCAACCAATTCTTGTAATACATTTAGCAATAATTTTATATCTTCGAAATGAAGCCCTGTGGTCGGTTCGTCCAAAATATAAATTGTTTGACCGGTACTGCATGCACTCAATTCCTTGGACAATTTAATACGCTGGGCTTCGCCACCTGATAATTCCAGCGAACTTTGCCCCAATTTGATATACCCCAAGCCAACGCGTTTTAACAATTCCAATTTTTTCAAAATACGCGGAACATTTGCGAACAGACGGGCAGCCTCTTCTACCGTCATATTCAAAACATCAGCAATAGATTTATCTTTGTATTTAACCGCCAATGTTTCAGAATTATAACGCGCACCATGACACTTGTCGCACTCAACATAAACATCTGCCAAGAAATTCATTTCTATTTTTATTTGACCGTCACCCTGACACGCTTCGCACCGACCACCCTTGACATTAAATGAAAAACGTCCCGGGGTATAACCACGTGCCTTGGATTCTGGTAATTCCGCAAAGAAATCACGAATGTCCCCGAACACACCGGTATATGTTGCTGGATTGCTGCGTGGGGTGCGTCCGATTGGCGATTGGTCAATATCAACAACCTTGTCCACGTTTTCCATACCCTTTATCACATCGTGTGGTGCCGCATCAATCTTGGAATTATATAATGCGCGCATCAAAGCCGGATATAACGTATTCAACAGTAATGTTGATTTACCAGAACCCGACACACCGGTCAACGCGATAAATTTGCCCAACGGAATTTCTACATCTATATTCTTTAAGTTATTTCCACGCGCACCATAAATCTTGATTGAATTTCCATTACCCTTGCGACGCGTTTTTGGAACATCTATCTTGCGTTTTCCAGACAGATATTGTCCGGTAAGAGAATCGGGATTTTTAATAACTTGGGCTGGTGTTCCGGCGGCAACAATGTTTCCACCGTTTATACCCGCACCACGGCCAACATCAACCAAATAATCAGCGTTGCGCATAGCATCTTCGTCGTGTTCAACAACGATGACGGTATTATCCTTGTCGCGCAACATTTTCAACGTTTCTAATAATTTATCATTATCGCTTTGGTGTAATCCAATTGACGGTTCGTCCAGAACATACAAAACACCGGACAGACCACTACCGATTTGAGATGCCAAACGAATACGTTGCGATTCGCCACCTGACAATGTTCCCGCCATACGCGACAAAGTTAAATAACCCAAGCCTACATTTTGCAAGAAAGTTAAACGCTCGGTAATTTCACGCAAAATAATTCGCGCAATATCGTTTTCTTTTTGTGATAAATGATTTGGCAAATCATTAAACCAAGCCAGAGCGTCCGTCACAGCCAAATCACATGCGTCGATAATATCAAAGCCATTTATCTTGACACATAATGCCTGGATATTCAGACGTTTACCATGACACATTGGACACGGTTTCGCAGATTGATATTTCGCGTATTCTGTGCGCATTGTTTCAGAATCAGTTTCACGCAAACGGCGTTCAATGTTTGGTATAACACCCTCAAAAGGCTTTTCGTAAACAAAGCCATTCCAATTGATAGTCATTGGGTTATCACCACTGCCGTATAAAACCAAATCTTTTTGTTCCTGAGTCAGTGAATGCCACGGCTTAGATAATGGCAATTTGTATTTTTTATGCAACGCATCCAACAGATGTTCAAACTGACTCAACATACCGCCACGCGACCATGGTGCAATCGCCCCACCCAATATAGACTTTGATGGATCTGGAACAACCAAATCAGGGGAAATGTTCAATTGAACGCCCAAACCATCACATGTCGGGCACGCACCCATCGGCGCATTAAAAGAAAACAAACGTGGTTCTATTTTTGGAACAGTAAAACCGCTAACCGGACAAGCATAATTTTGCGAATATAGAATATCTTCATTTGTGTCCAGACGGCGCACCAATACAGAACCTGGAACCAATCGCAAAGCCCCCTCAAACGAAGAATACATACGCGATTTGAATTCATCATTATCTGAATCAGATGTTGGAATTTGTAAACGATCAATTATTATAAAAATGTTATGCTTTTTATTTTTATCCAAGGCCGGTGCCGCAGACAAATCATATAATTCGTTGTCAATTATCGCACGCTGAAAACCCTGTTTAACCAAAAATGCCAATTCCTTGCGATATTCACCCTTGCGTTCACGCACCAATGGCGCCATGATATAAATACGCGTGCTAGATGGAATGTTCATAGTCCAATCAACCATCTCTGTGATAGTCTGTGATTTAATTGGCAAACCTGTCACCGGCGAATGTGGTACACCAATACGCGCCCACAACAAACGCAAATAGTCGTAAATTTCGGTCACTGTTCCAACGGTTGAACGTGGATTTTTAGATGTAGTTTTTTGTTCAATAGAAATCGCAGGCGACAAACCCTCTATAAAATCAACATCTGGTTTTTTCTGCATATCCAGGAATTGACGTGCATAACTGGATAAAGATTCAACATAACGACGCTGGCCCTCGGCATAAATGGTATTAAAAGCCAGCGACGATTTTCCAGAACCGGAAACGCCAGTAAAAACCACCAATTTGTTTTTAGGCAAATCGATATCGATATTCTTAAGATTGTTTTCGCGTGCACCGCGAATTTTTATTGTTCCACTCATAGCAATAGCTATATATAGTTAAAAAATTGTATTTTACAATATGAAGGGGCGATTTTTCGCCCCATTCAAATTGCAGAAATAAAATCTTATTTTTTGTTCGATTTTATTAGGCTTTCTGGGGACAACGACACACCTGATTTTGCCACATGACCTTGGGCAATTTTCGGTGCAAGCTTACCATTAACCCAAATATCTATACCACCTGCATTTCCAAATTTAGCCTTTAATTTACCATCTGGCACATAGTAAACGTCACCAGAAACCAAAGAACGTCCAAACACAACCTTGCCCTTGGAATCCTCAACAGCGACATAAGAATCTTCGATTGCTTGGATAATAACCTGTGCTTTTGCTCTGTTTTCTGTTCCAAAATATTCACGAACAGGAATGTTATAATTAGGTTCCATATTTTCAACAACTTCTATAACAGGTTCTTCTGATACAGTTTGTTGCGTGCCAGTATTACTACTGAATAAAATTGTTAAAACAAAAATCAATACAACAACTACACCACCAATCGTAACAAACAATTTCCAATGTTTTGCAACATATTCCCACGCTTTTTTTAACAATGACATCATATCTTTGGCCATTGGTTTAAAGTCTATCTTTTTCTGTTGTCCATCAGGAATATATTCGCCCGGTGCCGCAGACACACCTTCTTGGACAACGCCCATTTCCGATTTGATTTTTGCAACAATCTCATCAGGGTCAATTCCTAATTCAATTGCATAATTACGTGCAAAACCCAACACATAAACCAACTCAGGTATGGCAGTATAATTACAATCCTCCAAAGCCTGTAAAAATTCTTCCTTGATACACAATTGCTTTGCGACAGTTGGAATTTCGCGTTTTCTGCGTCCTGTTGTGCGTGCATTACGCAACATTTCACCCGCTGTGATTACAGGTTCTGTGACGATATTTTCTGTAACTTCATTCATGGTTTAATCCTTCTATTTATAAGCCTATAATAAAACTATATATTACAAACGCAACCCCAAAATTCAGATATTGCTGATTTTAACGTGGTCGCATCAGAAATAGTATTTACGCGCGCCCTAAATTCCGCAGCATTTTTCATTCCACCGCAATACCACGCAACATGTTTACGAAACAATGAAACACCGACTTTTTCACCATAATATTCTAAAACATAATCCAGATGTTTTAATACTATATCGGCGATATTATCAGGAGTTTTACCGTTTACCAGTTCATTAAACAGCCATGGTTTTCCCAATATTCCACGACCAATCATTGCGCCAGAATAGCCCAAAACCTCAGCCCTTTCTATATCAGCAACTGTTTTTATATCGCCATTGACAATAATCGGCAACGGACAATCGTGAACATCTGGTAATTCAGAATTTCCTAAATATCCCTGGGCACGTGTTCGCCCATGTAATGCGACAAATTTAACCCCGGAATCAGACGCGATATCAACCAATTCGCGCCAATCACGATGTGTATCATCCCATCCCAAACGCGTTTTGACGGATACAGGTATTTTAACCGCCCTGACAACAGACCGCATAATATCGCCTGCTAACTTATGGTCACGCATTAAATACGCACCTGCACCGGAACGTGTTGCCACCTTTGGCACAGGACATCCCATATTTATATCAATCCATTTTGCACCCTGATTTTCCAAGATTTTAGCAGCATCCGCCATAATATTCGGTTCAGCACCAAAAATTTGCGTTCCTATGTTACCCTCGTCATCATACGTATCAAAATTTCGTGGACAATTTTTATGTTGTTCCACCAACGAATGACAAGATATCATTTCCGTAACCAAATTTATATCCGGCGAAAAAGAACGAATAATCCGTCTAAACGGTTTATCAGTTATTCCAGCAAGTGGTGCAGCAAAAAGTTGATTATTACTAAACATTTATGATATAATGCCACCTATGAAGGAAAAAATCAAAAATTTATTTACGTTTATCAGTACCGCATGGCGAAACAGTTTGCGTGGCAGGGCTGGGGTTGGTCTAATGTGTATTGCAATATATATATTTCTTAGTATGTTTTGGGGTACCCCAAACATTCAGCGTTTTTTTATAAATATGTGGCGTTTTAATACGATGCAGACAAATTTAATTCAATCTAAGAATGAATTGGCTGAACTGGAACGTCATAATACACTATTACAAAAAAATAGCCCTGATTATATTGAGGAAATCGGGCTATCCATTTTAAACATAGGTGATTCAAAAACACAAATTTTGCGTTTTTAATTTAGCAAATAAATCGTCCCATTCAAATATAGCGCAAACAACAACCATAAAATATATGGAACGACCAACCATGCTGCACTACGACTGATTTTAAGGAATGATACAAACATCCATATTGATATTCCTATTAAAACAATAAGAACTAGCAACGCTGATAATGGTAATTGTAATCCAAAGAACAAATAAGTCCATAAAGCGTTTAATACCATTTGAATTACAAACAACCAATATGCCCCTGCTTTACTGCATCTAGTTTTACTGCGCATTATCAAGAATAAAGCCACACCCAAAATTGTGTAAAGTATTGTCCACGCAACACCAAACACCCAACCGTCTGGCGTCAGCACAGAACGTTCCAGCGCATTATACCAAATATCAGACCCACCACTTGGTGTAAACATCACGCCGATAGCGCCAGGAATAAAAGAAATCACCATTGCTAAAACAAATTGTAAAAAAGTTTTCATGTAAAACCTCCTTTTGTTTGGTTACGCGCTTATTGTATCACACAACCGCACGCATACCCATAGGAAGCTTTTCGTAAAAACTTAATCTGTTTTAATGTGATTTTTGACTCTGCAAAAAACTAATAAGATTTTGAACTTTTTTGCTTGGTTTTTGTATATATTTAATTGCACGTACATCTTGTTTAACCGCCGCCATTTGAATTTTTGCACTTGGTTTTTGTATATAGCTAATTGCAAACCAATCCTGTTTAACAGCCACTAATTTAACTGTTTCTGTTGGATTACTAATACCTGCAAGTGCTGCACTACTCTTTTTAACAGCGGCTAATTGAACTTCCTCACTTGGATTTTTTATATCTTCAATTGCACTATAATCTTCTTTCACAGCAGCCAATTGAACTTCTTCGTTAGGGTTTTGTATATATTCAATTACGAGACCTTCTTGTTTCACAGCGGCCAATTGAACTTCTTCGCTAGGGTTTTTAATATATTGAACTGCATACCCATCTTGTTTAACAGCAGCTAACAGAACTTCTTCACTTGGATTATTAATATACTTTATCAGAGGTACATTCAATTTTATGAATTCTAATTGAGATTTTACATCTAATCCATTAATGTAGTTTGTTAAAGCTTTTTCTTGTACTAAGATTACTACATCTTGTTCTGTCTGCATAATCATTATCCTTTGATTTTATACCAGATATTATATAGACAAAAAAATAATTTGTCAACAAATAAATGGTTGCAACAGGACAAACTACCGTTATACGTTTTTAATGTGATTTTTGGTTCACTAAATATTTAACAACACTTAACGCAGGATGGCGAATATACTTAAAAACATCCGAATTTTTTTCAATAGCAGTCAATTGAACTTTTTCAGTTGGTCTTTCAATATATTTAATGGTGCGGCTATCTTGTCTCACCGCCATCAATTGAACTGATTCACTTGGGTGTTTAATGTACATGATTACCCAACCTGCTTGTTTCACAGCCGCCAATTGAACTGCTTCTGTTGGGTTTTTTATATTTCGAATTTCGGAAGCATCTGTGTTTACAGCCACTAATTGAACTGCTTCAGTTGGGTTTTTTATATATTGAATTACATAACTATGTTCGTTTACAGCCGCCAATTGAACTGCTTCACTTGGATTTTTAATATAGTAAATTGCACATGCATCTTGTTTCACCGCCGCCATTTGCATTTCTTCACTTGGGTTTTCAATATATCTGATTGCCTGACCACAATGTCTTACCGCCGCCAACTGAACGACTTTACTTGGATTTGGAATAAATTCAAGTGCTAAACCAGTCCAATTAACAGCAGCCAATTGAACTATTTCACTTGGATTTTCTATATATTGTATTGCAAGACCCTTTGTTGAGTCCAAAGTAGCCAATTGGTCTGCTTCAGTTGGATTAATACATTCTGTTAAAATCTGTTCTTTACTTTTCATAATGTAATACCTTTATGTTTTTAACGTGATTTTTGATTTACCAAATATTTAACAACACTTAACGCAGGACGTTGCATAAACATTAAACTATCCATACCCCATTTTTTAGCAAACAACAGTTGGGTAGCCTCAGTTGGATTAGCAATGTACTGAAAAGCACCTGGATTTTTTTCAACAGCAGCCAATTGAACTGCTTCACTTGGATTTTTTATATATTGAATTGCATAACCACCTTGTTTCACAGCCGCCATTTGCATTTCTTCTGTTGGGTTTTCAAAATATTCGATTGCAAAACCACGATGCTTTATAGCAATCAATTGAACTTTTTTGCTTGGATTTTTGATATATCTAATCAATTCAGGAGAACTGTTCACACAAAACAACTGAATAGATTCATCAGGATTATTAATATACTTTATCAGACGTATATTACATTTTATGAGTTCTAACTGAGATTTTACATCTAATTCACTGATATAGTCTGTTAAAGCTTTTTCTTGTGCTAATATTACTTCTGTCTGCATAATCATTATCCTTTGATTTTATACCAGACATTATATAGACAAAAAATAATTTGTCAACAAATAAACAACCGAAAATTACAACTGGATAAACAGTTTTTGGTTACTAGCCAAACCTTCTATCGTTTTATCCAAATCAGCACGATATTGTAAAAAATTCTCTTTATCAGCCGCACCCAGATTACTAATAGCCGGCAATTTAACCGTCATTGGATTTACATGTTTGCCGTCTTTGATAATTTCATAGTGCAAATGCGGCCCCGTTGACAACCCTGTTGAGCCAACATAACCGATTGTCTGACCTTGCTTTACCGTTGTTCCAACATTTACCCCCTTGGCAAATTTTGACATATGGGCATACAATGTCTCATACGAAGCATTATGACGAATTTTTACATAATTACCATGCCCTTTGTTATATCCGCGTGCGACAACGCGACCCGCACCGGCGGATGGTATTGGTGTCCCAGTTGAAGCACGGAAATCAACCCCTTTGTGTGCGCGCGTATAACCCAAAACTGGGTGCTTACGTTTATTTGAAAAACTACTTGTCACACGTGCATTATTTATAGGTGTTCTTTTAAGAGATTTTATCGCACCATTACCGTTTTCATCATAATAACCGATTGTGCCATCAGCCTTTTTAAACCGATACATTTTTACATTACCACGCAACGCATCAAAAGAAACCGCCAACACACGACCATTATCAACCTTTTTACCACTTGCAAAGTTTTCTTCGTATAACACAGAAAACTTTTGTCCGGCACGAACATCACGTTCAAAGTCCATTTCAAACGCTAATAAATCATAAACCTCTGCTAATATACCTTCTGGAATTCCAGCACGTATCCCAGCAAGATAGAAACTATCACCATCTAAAATTTCGCCAACTTTATACACACCACGAACATCAGGTGTAATATCAACAGTATTACAATTCCAACCACCACCTTCCCCACATGTTAATTCAACATTTCGCCATGGCGACGGTTTTAAAACAATTTTAGAAACAGGTGCTTGTTCTTCAGGGCGGACAAATTCTATTTTATCCCTATCAGCACGAATCGTTGAAATGCCAGCATCTGACTTTAATACCTTGGTAATTGCCAAAATATCATTATTTGAAATTCCCTGAGCTGACAATAATCCAGAAAGTGTATCGCCACTGGATACCACAACAACAGTTTTACATTCGCTGGGTCCAAAAATATGAACATTATCACGATGAGTTAACACAACGATACCAGCCACAGCGACCATCAATACCGACACACAAACAACAATCTTTGTTAAAATGTGTGAATTCAGAATATCTTTTGCTTTTTTCATGGAGTCAATTATAATATTTTTATGACTATAAATCAAGCGTTTGAAAAAATATCAATAATATCGGACCGTCATATTGCCCGAATTATCGTTGAAAACACACCAAAAATTTCCCGAATTAAGTTGTGGAAAATCATTCACCAATTGAAGAAAAATGTTCCTGTTGCAAAAATAATTCATCATAAATGGTTTTATGGTTTGGAATTTTATACAAATAAAAATACATTGGACCCACGACCAGACACCGAAACCCTAATAGAATCTGTATTATCTGACAAACTACAAAGTCCAACTATTCTTGATTTAGGAACTGGAACCGGATGTATAATTTGCGCACTTGTTAAAAACATAGATTCTGCAAGTGGCGTTGCTGTGGATATATCACACCAAGCGCTAAAGGTTGCACAAAACAACATAAAAAAATTACAATTGTCAGAAAAAATAAAAATACTACACGCCAATTTTACAAAGCCCGATATCGTTCATGATAAATTTGATATTATCGTATCAAATCCACCATATATTGCATACAACGATTCACGCGTTGATGCATGCGCAAAGCACGATCCAAAAATAGCACTATATACCCCAGACAACGGCTTGTACGCATATAAACAAATCGCAAAAAACGCATTAAATTGGTTAAAACCGAACGGCAAATTATATATAGAAATTGGCGTCGGTATGATGTCAGATGTAAAAAAAATATTTGCACTAAATGATTGGAAATTTATTCGAGCCGATAAAGATCTGGCCGGGAAATATCGTGTTCTTGTTTTTATCAAAAATTAAAATCTATATCTAAATCTTTAAAATCATTGTGTTCTGCTTCATCAATAACTATATAATTATCAGCAAGCCATTTCTTACTTAAAGTAATTGGTACAACAGAATCATCTGATCCAACATAATGGACCTGGGGTATATTTGGTAATACATCCATATTTTCTGATTTATCCAATGGTCTATCACCAAAATAATTTGTCCAATCCGAATGATTCAAAACTCCAGCAACCGTTACCCATTTTTTCACGTTGATATTCGGATAATTTTCAATAATCAGCCCAGACACCATTGCACCACCTGAATAACCTATTAAAATAACGGGACGCTGCTTAACAAGCTGAACAATTGCATCAGACACAGAATCAATGACATCTTTTGAAAATCGACCTGTTGTCCAATCTGTAACGGAACAATTATCAGAAATTACAAACTGACACGGTCGTGCGACATAAATAACATTATCATATTGATCGTGTACAGCCAAATATCTAACTAAATCACCATGCGGGGTTGGATTTGATGTTGGCATACCACGTGAATTAAAAGCCCGACCATCACCTTCTATATAAACATGCACTGGTGCATCACTATCAGTTAAACGAATCCATGTTGCGATTTTATATTTGCCCGCATTTAACTCACGATATTCCATATTATACATATTAGTATGTTCCAGCGTTACGCATCCAGACAAACAACAAAAAAATAACACTAAATACTTTTTAATCATAATGCTTAAACAACGGATTATTTTTCTTTAAACTATCTATCACAGAATCAGGACCATGTCCATGAACGACATAGGTTTCGGGTTCTAAATCCATATCATATAATTTAGATATAGACTGTTCCAATTGTCGTTTATCACCGGTTGGAAAATCATACCGACCAAAACCTTGATTGAAAATCGTATCGCCAGTAATTAACACCTTGTAATCAGGAAACCAAAAAGATACACCACCCGCCGAATGTCCGGGCGTATGAATAATATGCATTTTGGTTTCAGGTAGAATTTCTACAGTTTCACAATCTAAATCATTCGGCACATCATGATGGGAACACAGACGTTTTATTCCAAACATATCTAAAATTTCATTACCCCAACCAATTAAACATTTATCCAATGGATGCAAATACCATGGCACATTAAAAGTGCGTGCTAAATCTGGTGCTGCTGAAATATGATCAGGATGTCCATGTGTTGAATATATTGCACGCAAATTTAATCTGCGCTCCGCCAACAATTTAATCCAATCAGCACTATTACCCCACGCATCAAAAATCACGCAATTTTTCCCATTAGACACCAACACAGAATTGGTATTTTTGGGTTCCATTTGAAAAATTTCAAACTTACTTTGCATTCTTTTTTACTGTGCGTTTTTTCTTGCCCAAAATTTCTTTAATTTCTTCTCCGGTCAATGTTTCACGTTTCAACAATTCTTCGGCTAAACGTTTTACAGAATCTTTATTTTTGTTCAACAAACGAACAGCATCCTTATGCGCCGCATCCAACCAAGCACGAACCTCACTATCAACCAACTCTGCTGTTTTTTCAGAAGCATTTTCCAAAGCACTGCGATTACCAAAATTAGAAACTTGTTTTATCGCCGCCAATCCCAATTTTTCAGATAATCCCGCGGTTGTGATTGAATAACGTGCCAAACGCGTTGCCATATCAATATCACTTTCCGCACCAGTTGTAATTTTATTTGCACCAAAGAAAACTTCTTCAGCGGCGCGTCCTGCTAATGCCACCGCTAAATTTGCACGAACTTCTGCAATAGTCATAGATACTTTGTCATCTATTGGTAAATGTTGCACCATACCCAATGCACGACCACGTGGAATAATTGTCGCCTTGTGAATTGGATCGGTTACATCAGAATACACAACACTAACAAAAGCATGACCCGCTTCGTGATATGCGGTCAATTTAATATCTTCGGGGCGCATTTTTCTGTTCTTTTTTGGACCCATCAAAATTTTATCACGTGCTTCATCTAAATCACTTTGTTCAACGGTTTTATGACCTTCACGCACAGCATGTAATGCCGCTTCATTTAATAAGTTTTCAAGGTCTGCACCCGAAAAACCGGTTGTTCCACGCGCAGAATCAATAAGTTTTACATTATTTGCCAATTTAAATTTTTTAGCATGAAGATTCAAAATTGCCTCACGTCCTGCTAAATCAGGCAATTCAATATGCACTTGCCTATCAAAACGCCCCGGACGCAACAGCGCTTGATCCAACATATCTGGGCGATTTGTTGCACCGATAACAATGATTCCTGTATCATTTGCAAAGCCGTCCATTTCAATCAATAACTGATTTAATGTTTGCTCCCTATCCTGGTCATTGAATGAATGAGAACTGCGACGTTGACCGATTGCATCAATTTCGTCTATGAACAATATACAAGGTGCGGTTTTTTTTGCCATTTCAAAAATTTCTTTAATTTTTGCAACACCCAAACCAACAATAATACCGGAAAAATCACTTCCTGATGTTGCAAAGAAAGGAACATTAGCCTCACCTGCAATCGCACGTGCCAACAATGTTTTTCCGGTTCCTGGTTCCCCAGAAAGCAAAATGCCACGCGGAACACGCGCACCAATCGCCTTGAACTTTTCTTTATTTTTCAAGAATTCAACTATTTCAGTTAATTCTTGTTTTTCGGCATCTATGCCTGCAACGTCTGCAAAAGTTGTTTTTGGTTTTCCTGTTGTAATTTTTGTCGGGTTTTGACCAACCAAACTGCGACTGATACCGCCAGCACCGCCACGCACACCACGCAATAACCACCACAATAACAACAACCCAAACACGATTGGAAAACCAGTCACCAACAAATCAAATATACTTTTGGAATTATCAATAGAAATTGTCGCACCATTATCAGCCAACTTACTTAACAATTCTGGATCGTATGTAATCGTGGCATTATATTTTGTTCCGTCTTTCAATTCACCCGATGCCGCATCACCCCTAATATTCATTGTTTTAATATCTTTTGAACGACGCAACACATCAGAAAAAGACATTTCTACAGGTTGTGAAACCTTTACAATTTGGCCATTTTGTAACGCAATATTTGAATCACCACCGACAAAACCACGCACAATTAATGCAACAAACAGTGCAATAAAGATGGCTAAAAACCAAGAAGATTTATCATGTTTATTAAATATGTTTTTTTTCATGTCTTTTCCTAAACGTTGTTTTGGCACCTTCGGGAACGACCAAGATTTTAGATTTCAAACGTCGTACCGTACAATGTCCCAAAGTAAATTTACAATCACCGGATAATTTATCTAGTGCGCCCGACAAAGATTTCAAGCGTGGCTGATAAACATCCCCCCCTATTTTTTGAATAAGCGTTCCGATAAACTTTAACCTAATATCCGGGTCCAGGTCAAACAGAAAAGAATCAGAAAACATCGCATAATTATTATGACATACTGAATCAACATATTGTGCGATATTATTATCCAAAGAATCACGCAAACGCCCCAGATTTCCGATTGCTAATAAAAGTCTAGAATCTGAAATTCCTAATTTATCAGACAACAAATGCCTATTCTGACGAATTTTAACACGTGTATAATGTGGATCAGAATTCATTTCGTCCATAAAGTATTTAATCTTGTTATCATCACAATACTTTTGTAATTCGGCGCGCGGCGTTTCCAATAGCGGTCGCACAATCTTGATACCATCACGCATACTTTCACGACGCATTGCGGACAAGCCATAAATACCACTGCCCCGCCCCAGATTCATCAAGAAAGTTTCAATCTGGTCATCAGCCTGGTGCGCGACCATGATTGTATCTATGTCATTTTCATGACAAAAATCAGTCATAAATTTATAACGTGCTTCCCGTGCTGCAGATTCCAATCCAGTTTGTGGTTTATCGCCAGTCCAATAAAAAATATGACATTCCAGACCCAATTTTTTCGCCAACTCTTTTACATATTCTGTTTCAATATCGGCATTTTTACGCAGTCCATGATTAACATGCAAAACAACAGCTTTTGCCTTTAATTTAGCGAGCCACACCATCAAGCACACAGAATCAACGCCACCACTAACCGCAACGGCTATGCGCTGAGCCAAATATTTTTGAATAAAATCCTTAAAATTTTCGTTCATAACGGACTTATTTTATGATATAATTTGAAAAAATAAAGGAAAAATAAATGGTAAAAAAACTTGCAAAGTCAACTAAAAGCCCAATAAAAAAATCTAAATGCCACGACAGCACACCGAAAATTAAAACGGTTGCGGTTTATTGTGGTCACCAAATAGGGAACGATCGTCAATACGCACGTGATGCTGAACAAATTGGTGAATTGTTGGCAAGAAATGAAATCGGCATCGTTTTCGGCGGCAGTAATGTCGGTCTGATGGGGGCTGTATCAACGGCTGCTTTGGACAATGGCGGATCGGTGACTGGTATTTCTACGGAACATTTGGTGAACAAACAAGAACCTGCGCACGATCGCATAAAGGTAAAAATTGTATCGGGATTAAATGAACGTAAACAGCAAATGTATGAAATGGCCGATGCGTTTATCATTTTGCCGGGTGGCGTTGGAACATTAAACGAGGTTTCTGATATTTTAACTATGCAACAAATTGGCGAATCTAAAAAACCAATTTTCTTTTTGAACACAGGACATTTCTGGGATTTGTTTAGTTTGATGTTTGTCCATATGATGCATAATGGTTTCATTGAAAATGTCAAGGATTTCAGTGCAAACATGCTTGCACATCCTGACGAATTGATTATGAAAATCTTAGAATGTAACGAAAACAAATGAAAAACGCCCATTTGGGCGTTTTTTAATATTCTATAACTTTATCATGACTGGTTTCACCACGAACAATTTTAATTTGTGTTTTAGGCACATCAAAATATTTAGCGAGCATTTTTACAACCGCATCATTAGCCCGACCGTCAGTTGGTGCAACATTAGTATAAACCCGTAAAGAACCGTCTGATTCTTGCGTAATTTTACTTTGTCGCGCACGCGGAATAACACGAATTTTGACCTGCATAATTATTACAGTTTTGTTTTTATATCTGCACAGGCCTTGCCCGCCAACATGTGCATATGAAAATGAAACACAGATTGTTTAGATAACGGTGCAGATTCCCCAGCATTTGACAAAACATTAAAATTGCACACCACGCCCAATTTATCAGCCGTATCAATAAAACATTTCCAGAATTCTGCCTGTTCATTTGCAGCCGCATTTTTCACAAAGTCCAAAATATTTTCATACCCGCCCTTTGGAACAACCAACACATGCGTTTCAGCGGCTGGATTTACATCATAGAAAGACATTGCGTATTCATTTTCCACCACTTTCTTAGACGGAATTTCGCCACGAATTATTTTTGCGAACACATTATTTTTATCATACATATTTTTCCCCTATTTATATGAATAAACAATAATAGACAATAACGATAAAATCAACCTTGAAATTATAAAAAATCGCACTATATTTTGCTTGCAGCAAAGGAGTTTTTATAATGTTTAAACCGTTGCATAACTACATTTTACTTGAAATAATTAACGAAGACAATAAAACAGCGGGCGGAATTATTATTCCTGATACCGCCAAGGAAAAGCCGTCACGTGGTCGTGTAATTGCGACTGGCGATGGAATTTACGAAAATGGAAATTTGATTCCTGTATCTGTAAAGATTGACGACATCGTATTATTTGCCAAATGGGCATCCTCTGCGAACGAGGTTAAAATCGATGGTCGTGATTATGTTTTAATCAAAGAATCAGATATCTTAGGTATTTTGAAATAACCAAAGGAAATAATAATGGCAAAAGAAATTGTATTTGATACTGACAAATTGTCTGTGGGTGTTGATAAATTGGCAAATGCCGTAAAAATTACCATGGGGCCAAAGGGTCGCACAGTTGTGATTGATAAATCATACGGTGCACCTGTTGCAACCAAGGATGGTGTCACTGTGGCCAAAGCGGTATCTTTAAAAGATCCAACTGAAAACATTGGTGCGCGCATGGTTCAAGAAGTTGCAAAAAAAGCGGGCGACGATGCTGGTGACGGAACAACAACCGCAACAGTATTAGCACAAAAATTGATACACGAGGGTCGTCGTGTTATCGCGGCGGGGATGAATCCAATGGACATCAAACGCGGAATTGATATGGCGGTGGCTGCGGTTGTATCTGATATTGATGACCACGCACGTCCGGTTAAAAATTCATCTGAAATTGCCCAGGTTGCAACGATTTCTGCAAATAACGATTCGGATATTGGCGCAAAAATCGCTGATGCTATGGACAAAGTTGGCAAAGAAGGCGTTATCACCGTTGAAGAAGCCAAAGGATTGGATACAGAAATTGAAATCACCGAAGGTATGCAATTTGATCAGGGCTTTATGTCCCCATACTTTGTCACAAACGCTGATAAAATGTTGGCTGAATTGGACGGTGTTCAAATCTTGGTTTCTGAAAAGAAAATTACGGGCTTGCAAGCATTGCTACCTATTTTGGAACCAATTGCACAATCAGGTCGCCCATTATTGATTATCGCCGAAGATATTGAATCCGAAGCATTGGCAACATTGGTCGTGAACCGCCTGCGTGGTGGGTTAAAGGTTTGCGCGGTAAAGGCGCCAGGCTTTGGCGACAGACGTAAAGAAATGTTGAAAGATATCGCGATTGTGACGGGTGCGACTGTTATATCTGACGATATGGGTATGACATTTGAAAATATCACAATGGATGTTTTGGGAACGGCAAAAAAGGTTGTTGTATCCAAAGATTCAACATTGATTGCGCACGGTGGTGGCGATAAAGACGCAATTAAAAATCGTGCTGATGAAATTCGTCACAACCTGAAAACCACAACCAGCGAATACGACCGTGAAAAACTATCTGAACGTCTTGCAAAATTGGTTGGCGGAGTTGCCGTTATCAAGGTTGGCGGCATGACCGAGGTTGAGGTTAAGGAAAAGAAAGACCGTGTTGATGACGCGTTGGCGGCGACGCGTGCCGCGGTTGCCGGTGGAATTGTTGCCGGTGGCGGTGTTGCATTGGTTCGCGCAGTAAAGGCATTGGATAAAATAAAGGGCGACAATACCGACCAAAATGTTGGAATTGACATTGTTCGTCACGCATTGGTTGCACCATGTGCCCAGATTGCTGAAAACGCGGGTAAATCTGGTGAAATTGTTGTCGGCAAAGTATCCGAATCATCCGATTATAATTTCGGATATAATGCACAAACCGATGAATATGTTGATATGATGGAAAACGGCATTATTGACCCCGCCAAGGTTGTAAAGACAGCGATATTAGCAGCAGCATCAACAGCGGGTGTAATGTTAACAACCGGCGCGGTAATGACCGAAATACCCGAAGAAAAGAAAGATACACAACCTGGTGGAATGCCCGGAATGATGTAAAAAACATTAAAAACCATAAAAAACACCCATTTGGGTGTTTTTTTATGTCGCACTTACTCACCTTTGTCATTGCAAGCGCAACGAAGCGATCCAGTTCCTGACCTGCGTCAGGATGACAAATTATTACAACCGGATTGCCGCGGTCGTTGCACTTCCTCGCAATGACAAAATAAATCTCTATTTCAATGCAGAATCAACAAGTAAAAAATTTTGGTCGGCATCAGCATCCATCGGTGATACAGATTTAAAGTTCACGCCACTTTCATCACGCAACCAATTTATCGCGGGAACCGTTATATTCCAAAATGTATCCAATCTGCGCCGGACCGCCGCCATATCAGCATCATCAGCACGACCGCCACCCTCTTTTATCCGCTTGTTTATACGCGCAATCATAATATCTTCGGATACTTCCAAATAAATAACACGAATATCCAGTTTATCCGCAAAATTCTGAATCAGCCATTTTGCCTGACCTATTGTGCGTGGAAACCCGTCCAAAATAACGTCCCCAGAATCAATTTTTGGTTTTATCAAATCAAACAACATTTCATCAGGAACTAATTCACCACGTGCAATTATTTTTGCAATATCGCTATCCGCGGGCGCAGAACGCAACATCGCACCAGTTTCAACATGACTAAATCCATATTTATCGGCCAGCATATTGGAAAAAGTCCCCTTGCCTACACCCTGACCACCCATCATAACAATTAGTTTTTTCATAATGTATCCTTTACTGATAAATTATGAAAAAACAACTGGGGGCATTTTGCCCCCAATTATTATTTCTTGCTGTTTTCAATAGCAGCACCCAAGATATCGCCCAAAACAGAACCAGAGTCTGCTTCATTTGCATATTCTTTGACTGCTTGCTTTTCCAATGTAACCTGCAACGCTCGAATAGACAATTTAACCAAATTATCCTCAACCGATACAACAGATGCTTCTACTGTATCACCAACATTGTATTTACTTGTATCTTGTTCAGCTTTTACACGTGACAAATCAGTGCGACGGATTACACCCTTAACATCATTTGCCAATGCGACAAACAATTCGTCTGGGGTAATTTCAGAAACTGTACCACTAACAACTGCGCCTTTCTTGATTGCAACAGCGTTGCTATCAGCACTTTCGGTCAATTGTTTAATACCTAATGTGATACGTTCTTTTTCTGGATTGATGTCCAAAATTTTCGCTGTCACTTCTTGGCCACGAACGAATTTTTTCAATTCTTCTTCGTCAAGTTTGTTCCAGGACAAATCGGAAATGTGAATCATACCGTCCAAATCAGGTGTCAACGCAACGAACAAACCAAATTCAGTTGTGTTCTTGATTGGACCAGTTATAACATCACCAACCTTGTGTGATTCTGCAAATTCTTTCCATGGATTTGCCTGCAATTGTTTATAGCCCAAAGAAATACGACGTTTTTCTTGGTCTATTTCCAAAACAACTACATTGATTTCCTGACCATTTTGCAAAACTTTGCTTGGGTGAATATTTTTGTTTGTCCATGACAATTCAGACATGTGAACCAAACCTTCAATATTATTACCCAAATCAATGAATGCACCGTAATCAGTCAATGAAGAAACTTTACCGGTCACAGTGTCACCAACATTAAATGCACGTGATGCTGTTTCCCATGGGTCTTCTTCTAATTGTTTTGCACCCAATGAAATACGATGTGATTCTGGATCAAATTGAATAACTTTAACTTTAATTTTTTCACCAACATGAACCAATTCGCGTGGATGATTGATACGTTTCCATGACAAATCTGTGACGTGCAACAAACCATCAACACCACCAAGGTCAATAAACACACCATAATCTGTAATGTTTTTAACGGTACCTTCTAATACTGCACCCAATGAAATGTTTTTCATTGCTTCTGCCTGGGCAGCAGCGATAGTATCAGCCTGGATAGCACGACGAGAAACGATTGCGTTTGTGCGCAAAGCGTCCATTTTTAATACACGGAATTTATCTTTCAAACCAATCATAGATTTTGCATCACGAACAGGTTTGTGGTCAATTTGTGATGATGGCATAAATGCGAACACACCGTTAATATCAACAGTATAACCACCACGAACGACATCAATAATTGTACCTTCTGGATCAATACCTTCGGCGACAGTCTTTTCCAAATCTTTCCATGCTTTTTCAGCGCGTGCCTTGGCATAAGATAATACAGCGGTTCCTTCGCGGGATTCATAACGTTCAACAAAAACGTCAATGATATCACCCACAGATGGAACAGAGGCACCAAATTCTTTTAATGGAATACGACCCTCAGACTTTAGGCCAACATCAACCATTGCAAAATCACCGCGAATATCTTTGACGGTTCCCTTGGTTGCATAACCCTGTAAAGTTTCCTGGGTTCCATAGGCATTGTTAAACATCTGGACAAAATCTTCGCCAGAAACTGGATTAAATAAATCTTTGGATAAATCTTTCATAAGAAATTTCATACAAAGCTTGCCATCGCTAATATATTCTGTGCGAGGTCTTGTGGGGTTAATCGGATACTTTCCACGCCCACCCGTAAAAAGCGAAGTCATTATATATACTTTTCTTTAGATTTGCAAGCATTTTTATATATTGCGCCGAATCGGTTCAAAAATAAACCGCCCAAACGGGCGGTATTTTTATTTTACATCTGCTTGTTTGAACAATTCTTCGGAACTCACAGATTTTTCTTTGGTTTTAACATGGGTCAACATTGTGTCCAACGCCTTGCGTTCAAACAACATACCGCGCAACATCGCCAAAGCATTTTGATTTTTGCTATAAAATTCAAAAACCTGTTTTGGATCTGGATAGCGTGACGCTTCGGCCCAGATAGCCTGTTGTAAATCATCGCGGGTAACCTCTACCTTGTTTTGTGTTCCCCATTCAGCCAAAACCAAGCCTAATTTAACGCGACGTTCTGCTTCTTTGCGTTCTGACTTTTCATCCCATTTGCAATCACCATCACAATGTCCATCACAATGAGAATGTTGATGTTCATGTTCTTGTTTTGCCATTTCTAATTCTTGGTCAACCAAAACATCAGGCAAATCTAATTTTACCTTATCAGCCAAAATATCCAACAATTCATCACGCATAGCGCGTTGTGATGCTTCGTTGTATTGTTCGTTTAAAATGTTGCGAATATGTTCGCGCAATTTTTCAACGTTATCCTGACCAACCTGTTTTGCCAAATCGTCATTTAATTCAGGCAAAATATGTTTGCGAACTTCGTGAACCAAGACTTCAAAACGTGCAGCCTTGCCCGCCAAGTTTTTAGCATGATAATCTTTTGGGAATTTGACATTTACATCAAATTTATCACCGGCCTTGCGCCCAATGATTTGATCTTCGAAACCCGGAATAAATGAACCAGAGCCCAAAACCAAATGATGTTTTGTTGCCTCACCACCTTCAAATGCTTCATCGCCCAAAAAACCCTTAAAATCAATAACAGCAGTATCGCCGTTTTGAGCCTTGTACTTATCGTCTTGCTTTTCAGCGCTGCTGCGAGCTTTACGAATATTTTCAAGTGCTTTTTCAACCTCACTTTCATCAAGTTTGGTCACTTTTTTTGTTAAGGTGTATTTTTCCAAATCAATCGCAGGAACATTTGGCAAAATATCAAATTCCAAAGAATATTCAGCATCTTTACCTATTTCCCAACCCGCCAAGTCAGCCTTTGGAGCACCTGCCAAACGAATTTTTTTGTCCGCGACATAAGTATTCAAATCGTTATTCATCAACTTGTCAATTGCCTCACCATATGCAGAAGCATTGAATTTTTGACGCAATACATTAAGTGGAATATGACCCGCACGAAAACCAGGCATCTTTGCTGTTTTGCCATATTCTGTTAGTATTTCATCAGCCGCCTTTTGTAAATCATCGGCGGAAATTTTGCCATTAACAATATAATGTAAGTCTTTAATTTTTTCTTTTGTAAACATAATTTATCCTTTGATACGCATAAAAGTGGTGTGATTATACAAACAAAATTTTATAAACGCAACATAAACATATTAATACTCACAATTAAACCTTGACAAATTTATTTTTTTAACTAAAATAAAAACATAAAACAAGAGGAATTGCATGAAAACATGGAAAGATTTAAGTAAAGCAGACAAAATCGTAATTTGTGTGTTTGTTGCGATGTTTTTAACAATTAGTGCTGGTTTGATTCAAAAACAAAAAAACATTACCCCAACAATCAATAAAACATTTCTTCAAAAAACACGTTAAAAATATAATTTTTATAAAAAAAATCCGTTGGTTTGTTCCAACGGATTTTTTTCATATTCCATAAACGTATTAACGTTTACTAAACTGAGTAGAACGACGAGCCTTACGAACACCATAGTGTTTACGTTCAACAACACGACTATCGCGTGTCAAGAAGCCAGCCGCCTTTAATGCTGCACGCAATTCTGGTTCTGCTTTTTCCAAAGCCTTGGAAATACCGTGTTTAACGGCACCCGCCTGGCCAGACAAACCACCACCCATAACCATAACGCGAACATCGTATGCGCCATCACGTTTTGTTACATTAAATGGTTGTGCGATAATCATCTGTAATACAGGACGACGGAAATATTCAGCCATTGCGACATCGTTTACTGTGATATTGCCCTTGCCTGGGAACAAGTAAACACGTGCCACAGAATCTTTACGTTTACCAGTTGCATATGTTGCATTACCCAATTTAACATCTGCTGCCTTGGTAGCTGTTGTTTTTTGCGTTATTGCCTTTGAGGCTACTGCTTTGGCAACTGTTGCCTTTGGGGCTGATTTTTTTGGTGCAGCAACTTTTTTTGCTGTTGTTGTTTTCTTTGTTTCTGTCATTATTCGCCCCTTTTATTTTTACGGTTCAAACTTGCGAAATCAATAACGATTGGATTTTGCGCAGTATGCTTGTGTTCAGCACCAGCATACACATGTAATTTTGTCAAACGTTTGTTTGCCAAAGCAACAGCCGTGCGACGACCCATCATACGTTTAACAGCATTTGTAACCAATTTTTCAGGTTTTTCATCGCGCATTTGACCCAATGTGCGTTCCTTGGTGCTACCGGTCCACAATGAATGCCAAAAGAATTTATCTTTGTCAGCCTTGTGTCCAGACATTGCAACCTTAGATGCGTTGATGATAATAACATGATCACCACAGTCCATATTTGGTGTCCATGTTGGTTTATTTTTGCCACGCAGGATATTTGCAGTAAATACCGCCAAACGACCCAACGTGCAATCTGTTGCGT
The DNA here is from genome assembly GCA_045616625.1 of Candidatus Enterousia sp. Classification (GTDB taxonomy): domain Bacteria; phylum Pseudomonadota; class Alphaproteobacteria; order Rs-D84; family Rs-D84; genus Enterousia. Next base: position 11,204 of record JAZLHA010000002.1, on the reverse strand, counting down.
CAATCAGATACCATTTGGCATCCAATTCGCACTTTTTTAACGATTTTGTCGCTACCATATTTTTAACCTTTTTGTTTTCAAACACCGTCATTATGAATCAAGACTGCAGAAAAGTCAAGAAAAAACAATACGGTATTATTATACCGCAAGATTTATATTATATGCAAGTCATTACTTGAATTTAGTTTTTTTTTGTGTAAAATATTAAAGGCAACGCGCCCATGGCTCAATTGGATAGAGCAACAGATTTCTAATCTGTGGGTTGCAGGTTCGAGTCCTGCTGGGCGCGCCATTCTGTTTAATTTTTTTCAAGAAAGGGAAAGGGTTATGTATTCTATAAAGTCTGTTCACGCGCGTCAAATTATGGACAGCCGTGGAAATCCAACTGTTGAATGTGATGTTGTTTTGTCTGGGGGTGCCTGTGGTCGTGCTGCCGTTCCATCTGGGGCATCAACCGGAACTTTTGAAGCATTGGAATTACGCGATGGTGGTTCATCGTATATGGGCAAAGGTGTTTTACAGGCTGTCAAAAATATAAATGAAAAAATTGCACCTGCTTTGATTGGTTTTGATTCACGAAACCAAACCGATTTAGATAATACAATGATTGAATTGGATGATACAACCAACAAGAGCAATTTTGGGGCAAATGCAATTTTGGCAGTATCACTTGCAACCGCACATGCTGTTGCGAAACAACGCAAAATACCATTGTACAAATACATTGCTGAAATATACGGTAATTTAGAACCTTGCGTTTTGCCACGTCCAATGATGAATATAATAAATGGTGGTGTACATGCTGACAATGGCTTGGACGCTCAAGAATTTATGATTATACCAAACGGTGCAAAATCTGAATTTGAAGCGATTCGTATGGGTAGCGAAGTTTTTCATCATTTAAAATCTATATTAAAAAAATCTGGCAATTCAACAAATGTTGGTGACGAGGGTGGATTTGCCCCGAACTTTAATTCTTGCGAACAAGCGTTAAGCACAATTGTTGACGCAATCAAAGAAGCCGGTTATGTCCCAGGCGACCAAATATCTATTGGTTTAGATGTTGCATCATCTGAATTTTATCACGATGGGATTTATGAATTCGAAGGTAAAAGAATGACACCCGATGATATGATAACATTTTATCAAAACCTGATTAAACAATACCCTATTATATCTATTGAAGACGGTCTGGCCGAAGAAGATTGGAATTCATGGAAAAAACTAACCGAAACATTAGGTGATAAATGTCAACTTGTGGGCGACGATTTATTCGTCACAAATCCTGCGCGCTTACAAAAAGGTATTAAGAACGGTGTTGCTAATGCTATTTTAATTAAATTTAACCAAATCGGCAGTTTGACTGAAACCCTGACGACAATAAGAATGGCTCAAAATGCCGGATATGGCGTGGTCATTTCACACCGCAGTGGCGAAACCGAAGACACCACATTGGCAGATTTAGCGGTCGCAACGAACGCAGGCCAAATTAAAACTGGTTCTATGTCGCGTTCTGATCGTATGGCAAAATATAACCAATTAACTAGAATTGAAGAAGAACTGGACAAATCTGCAAAATATGGTATATAAAAGATACAAGAGATAAATAGAGGGGGGACTTTATGTCCCCTTTTGTTTTAAATGTTTAACTGGAATTGCATTTTGACTGTTATAAAATATATAATTGCTATTTATATAGTGATTGTAGTTACATTGGCACCAGTGTGGCTTGCCCGCCAAAATAAAACAGACAAAACAGCAATGTGTTTTACCCGTATTTTTAGTTGGTTGTTTGGATGGACAGGAATTGGTTGGTTGCTTGGATTGTTTGTATCAAGCAAAAAACAACCTGTGAAATAATAAAAAAAATCGCGACAAAATCTTTTTAATGTCGCGATTGTTAGGTTATCTTATATCCGCTTGGGTTAAATCAAGCGCTTTCATGATGTCAACAGCCTGCTGTTGTTGTTTCTTTTTTCCGTGCGCCTTTAATTCAAGTGCAGCGCCAGCTAAATTCATTTTTTTCTTTATATTCGTAGCCATGCGTTTACCTCTTCAAACATGTCTTTATGCCAAACATTATACCAACAAATTATTTTTGTCAAGTGTTTTGTTCGTAAAAGACTAATTATTTTAACCCTACTCCTCTACACATTCCCCGTCATCACAACTATTGACCTCAATCGATATTGTTGGCTGTTCTGGTTCCTGCATATAATGAGTCTCTTTTACCACGCGCACACGACGATTTTCAGCGTTTGGAACACCGTCGGGGGTCGGCACCTTTAAATCTTCTTCACCGGCAGATACAGCAACAATTTGACTTGCTGGAATCCCATAGTTTATCAACATTTTTTGTACAGCCTCTGCTCTGCGACCACCCAAAGCATAGTTATAATTCTTGCCACCTGCAGTATCGGTATGCCCAACCACAGAAACTTTTATATTTTTATTTTCCTGGGTTGCAGATGCCAATTGTTCAATCAAATCCTTATATTCTGGTTTAATTGTTGATTTATCGAAATCAAAGCGCACTTCAAATATTTCTTCCATAACATGCTGTTGTGGTTCCAATGGAATCTGTTGAACCTTTATCATAGTTTTTTCGCCAGATGCAGCCTGCATTTTATCCAGACGATTATTTATCTCTTTCAATTCAGCACGCATAGCCATCATCATATCAACAAACTCTTTACGTGAAACAAATTCTTCACTTACTGTTGGCATTTCTGGTTCTGTGCACTCACATGGTTCCTGACCAGAGCAAATACAAGCACCGTCTTCACCGTTATTATAAATATTCTGATTAAATATAATCGGCTGTATCGGCATAGGTTGTATTAAATTACGTCCTGACGTTCTGCTACCAAACATAATATTTCTATTATCAGACATATCTAAATTATTTACAACTATTGCGCTATCACGCATACGACCAGCCCCACGCATAGAATCCATATATGCTGTTTCAGGATAATAAGTTGGTTCAGTATCTTCAACAACCGGAGCATAACTAGTAGCATCTACAACCTTGCCATGATCGCAATCGCGCAAAGTAGCAATAGCCTGTTCAAAACGTTCTTTACACTGTTGAGCCGTTGCAGACTGGTCAGTTGCTGTTGCAGACAACCAACAATCAAATTTTGCCTGAACCTCTGCAGCAAGTTGAGGGTGTTCTTCGGTCGCATCCTGTTTAAACAGTTCTATCATATCATTATAGGATGTATATAATTCATACGCCTTATCGTTATCATTCAAAGCCCAATTATCAATTTGTTCAGGAAATGGTGTTTCACCAGAAAATGCAGCCACAGCCTTGTTTGCAAATAATTCTGCAACATCTGGACGACCACTGGTTCTGGCATTATAAATAGCATAAGAACGATAATTCATTGCCAATTGATTAAGGAAAGAATCCTGATGTGGCGCAGAATAAACATCCAACCGTTCAATATAATCAACAGTCGGCGTTTCAACCGGCATACTTTCAACACTTCCAGTGTTCGCACACGCGGTTAACCCCACCACAGCAGTCAAAGATAATGCGCGTAACAATACTGACATCGATACACAAGATTTATACTTCATAACAAATCCTTTCCTAATTTTTGTAACATTATACGATTTTTAACAATTTTAGTAAAGCAGAAAAAAATACATTAGAAAATTATTTATCTAAAAATTGTGTAGTCAACGTACCAATAGCCCCAAGCCCATTGCTACCACCCAAAGAATTAACCATATCCATAACTGAGCCAGTATTCGTTTTTTGACCAATAGAACCAACCGTTTGAGTCAAGAAATTATTTTGCAATAGTTTTTGTTTGCTACTCAACGCATAACTAGAACAATTTTCATATTTTGCACGTAATTTTGCAGCCATTGTTGCCTCTGACGCAGAATAATCTTCTTCTGAAAAATCAATCAATGAATATATTGTCCACATATTAGATGCAGTTTTTTTGTTTTTATCCGTACAAGGCTCCGTCTTACAATAAGTTGCAACACTCGCCATAGGATAGCCTGCCCAAATAGCACCATCATTGCTAAATCTATCATAATAATTAGGAGTCCCATCCACAGTCTTCATTTCTTGAATCTTAGACGAATAGCAAACACTAGCATCATTAAGACATTTAGTCATCTTATTAGAACCCATAATATCATCAGCCGATTTAACACCGGTTTGAATCCATTCTTTAAACATCCTGTTTACCCAGTCTACTTCTGCCTGGGTGGGAGTACATTCGGCAGTCAATTCATCCTGTTTTGCAGTAAAATCTTTTACCGCCCCAACCAGCCCCAAAACAGTCGGCACTAAGGTTGCCGCAGAATCCGTTGCAGATGTTGTTTGTGTTTTTACAGCCGCCGCTTTTTTAATAGTCACAGCCGGCGCAGCACAAATACCCGCCATGTAAAAACACAAACAACCAAAAATGAATATATGTTTTCTCATCTCTCTTTGAGAAAGATTATACCACAAAAAAAATCGTAAATAAATATAAAAATTGCTTTTTGTGTTTCAGTGCGTTAAAATTATAGCCATGACCCAAGACAAAAGAACAATTATTATTTTCAGTAAATACAGACGCCTAACCCGATTATGGCAATTTTTCTTTACGGGATGGGGATTAATTATGATTGCATCTTTGGTCGCAGGCGCGTTATTCACACGCCAGATTCTATGGTCACCAATTTCTGCAATAAATATGACAGACATTGTAACCAACCAATTTAAAATGTCGCATGCGTCATTTGCCGGAACAGATACAAATGGTGAACCTTTTAGTGTTAACGCTGAATCTGGGCGTCAAGAATATGAACATCCCGACATTGTTTATTTAGATAAAGTATCTGGGTCTGTGGTTCGTATTACTGATGGACAAAAAATAACAGATAATATAAAATCGAATCGTGCGCGATATAACCGCACAGAGCGAACCCTGACATTACTGGGAAATGTTCGTATCAATTCCAGTAACGGGGACAAAATTTTAACCGATGAAATGGTGATAAAACTATGAAACAATCTGAACTGCGTGTTGAACATTTATCCAAGGCATACGGCAATCGAACGGTATTGCGTGACATTTCGCTCTATGCACGTCAGGGCGAATCGGTTGGTCTGTTGGGACCAAATGGCGCGGGAAAAACCACTGCATTTTATTGCATAACTGGTCAAATAAAAGCAACTGGCGGTCAGATATTTTTAAATTCCCAAGACATAACAAATTTACCATTTTACCAACGTGCACGCCTAAAAATTGGATATTTACCCCAAGAAAATAGTGTGTTTAGAGGGCTAACCGTCGAACAAAATATTATGGCAATATTGGAAGTTGTTGAACCAAACGCAAAAAAGAGAACAGAAAAATTAAATAATTTATTAAAAGAATTTTCAATTACGTCCCTACGCAATAGCCCGGCAACTGCCCTATCGGGTGGCGAACGCCGTCGTGTTGAAATTGCACGTGCATTGGCAAATGATCCAAAGTTTATATTATTAGATGAACCGTTTGCTGGGATTGACCCCATTGCTGTAAACGACATTCGTGGTTTAGTATCACAATTAAAGAATCGCGGTTTGGGCGTAATTATCACCGACCATAACGTTCGTGAAACATTGGGTATTACCGACCGCAGTTATGTTTTGCACGACGGAAAGATTTTAAAGCATGGTACCAGCAAAGAAATTATTCGCGATTCAATGGTTAAAAAAGTCTATCTAGGCGAAGACTTTACTATGTAAAATTTATCTTTTATATCAGTCTCGAAAAAAATGAGACTAAAAAACACCCCAAATAAATCGGGGTGGATAATTATTCAGTTTCTTCTTCAATCTCTTCTTCAGTTTCTTCATCATCAACGGCGTTCAAATCTATTTCTTTTGGAATACCCAAAATATCTTCTATTTTATCAGAAGCCGCATCTAAATCCATTTTATGTAATACGGCAAATTCCTGAGCCATGCGTTCCAATGCACGCAAATATAATTGACGTGCTGAAAATGTCATGGTGTCCGCTGCACTGCGTCGTTGCAAATCGCGTACAACCTCTGCCAATTTCATCGGATCACCGGAATTTATATTTTCTTCGTATTGTGCGGCACGACGCGCCCAAATCATACGCTTTACACCCGCGCGTCCCTTGGCTGATGCAATTGCTTCATCCATTTTTTTGACCGATGACAATGGACGCAATCCAGAAATCTCCGCACGTTCTAATGGAACACGCAATGTCATATGACTACGTTCGAAATCGATAACCAACATTTTTATTGTTTGACCAGCAATTTTTTGTTCTTCGGTGCGAACCAGTTTACCGACACCCTGAGTTGGGTAAACAACATACTGACCATTTTTAAAATCTAACTTTTTACTTGGCATAAGCAAACCTTTTGGCGTTGCCATTCTCTCTGTTTATGTGCATATTATACCACAAATTTATCAAAAAACAAATTTTATTGTCCAATTCCGGCTGGTGAGAAACGACCAACATTATTAAACAATTCTTGGAAAGCGTTTAACTCTATTTCTGCCGGGATTTTCGTTTCGCCGTCTGCTATTGCGACATCTGGCAAATCAACATCGTGTAAAATCTGAGTTTTTGTGACGGAACTTCCCCTAACCCATGCCAACAGCACCGTTTCATTGGTAAAAGTATGCTTTAATGGACCACGATAATTTTCATCCCCACTAAAATAAATCCACACTTCGTCACCATACATTGTTTTTGCCTGGGGGTCACCAATACGTTTCTGTAATTCAGAAACGGTTTTTATTTTTGCCACTTGAGTTTCCAAATCAGACGGAAAAACATACCCACGATGCTTGGTCTGCATAGTACATGCCACCAAAGTCACCAATATACCAAAACAAATCATTATTTTTCTCATTTTTCATCCCTCTTGTTTATATTTGAATTATCCATCGCAAAATGCGCAATGTGCCTTTTCAATTCTATTTTGTATTTATTGTTTTCCTTGGCGCGTTCAATCAAACGGTCAAAGCCCGGATTTGCAGCACGCGCGGCACCAAAACGACTTTCGGTTTTAACAAAATCCTCCAATGGCGTGACATTATCTGTATTGGAATCCATTGTCAAAGGATAATGTCCTTCATCTATTAAACGCGGATCAAAACGATACAATGGCCATGCGCCGGTTTGAACAACGTTTGTTTGATGTTCAACACCATTTTGCAGAGAAAATCCATGTGCAATACATGGTGCATACGCCAAAATCAACGATGGACCGTTAAAGCTTTCCGCTTCGCGCAGGGCATGTATTGCCTGGGCTTGATTTGCGCCTAATGCAATTTGTGCAACATATGCACCCGACATCATCGCAATCATACCTAAATCTTTCTTGGCATGTTCTTTACCACCAATAGCGAATTTCATACTCGCACCAAATGGCGTTGATTTAGATTGCTGGCCACCTGTGTTTGAATACCCCTCAGTATCCAGAACCAAGATATTCACATTTTCGCCACTATGTAAAATATGGTCAACACCACCGTATCCAATGTCGTATGCCCAACCGTCACCACCAATTACCCATACAGATTTATCAACAACAGCGTCCAATAAATTCAATGCCTGGCGTGCGATATCACTATCTTTACTTGATAAACTTTTAGTTAGTTCAGATTTTATTTTGCGTTGTTCAGATACTGATTTTGCGCCTAGCAACGAATCGACATCATCAATTTTAAGTGTGTGTAATAAACCACGTAACGCATCACGTTTTTGATTTAATGCGATTCGCATTCCAAGTCCGTATTCAGCATTATCTTCAAACAAAGAATTAGACCACGCTGGGCCACGACCATCGCTATCGGTTGTCCATGGTGTTGTTGGTAAATTTGCACCATAAATAGACGAACATCCTGTTGCATTTGCAACAACCATTCTGTCACCAAACAAATGCGATAATAACTTTATGTATGGTGTTTCACCACAACCAGCACATGCCCCCGGAAATTCAAAATAGTGTGGCAATAATTCAACATGCTTTGGTATATTCAAATTCAATTTGTCACGCGGAATATCAGGTATCTGTAATGCTGCATTAAACGCATTTTGAGCATCTGGCAAATTATTTTTATTTTCCATAGATAGCGCATTCATCGGACAATTTTTCACACACAAACCACAACCTGTACAATCAGCCGGAGAAATGTTTATTGTGAAATACATATCTGGTCCCAATTCAGACGTCTTCATTGGAACAACAATTACACCATTTTTTCGTGCCTTGTCCGCTTCGTCTTTACTCATCGCCTTGATACGAATAGCGGCATGTGGGCACAGCATAGAACATTTGCCACATTGAATACATTTTTCTAAATCGCATTTCGCAACAAATTCAGAAATTCCACGTTTTTCATATTTAGCAGTTCCAACCGGATATTGCCCACCACCAAATGTTCCATCAACCTTGAAACGCGACACAGGTATTTTATCACCACGTCCCGCCGCAATTTCACCGAGTGTTCCTGCAATTTCAACCGGTGCATCTGACGTCATTGCCGGCACAAAATCACCTGCGAAACTGGATACCGATGATGGCAATTTATATTTAGTCAAATAATCAGATGCTGTATCAACCGCCTTCCAATTAGCCTGAACAACATCCATACCTTTTTTGCGATATGTTTTTTCTATGGCGTCTTTGGCGCTTTGTGCGGCAACACGTGTATCAATCACATTTGTCAGATTAAAGAAATTCAACATTATAAATGTGTTGATACGATTTCCCAAACCTAACTTCTTTGCCGCACTATCAGCGTCCAAGAAATAAACATTTGCACGTATTCTGATTAAATGTTCTTGAACCTCACGCGGTAAATTTGCAAATGCAACATCTGGCGCGAGTGATGTATTTATCATAACCGTTCCACCAGAGCGCAAAGCACTAAACACATCAAATCGTTGTGCAATCATAAAGTTAGAAACACTTATAAAATCAGCCGTTTCAACCAAGTATTGACTTTGAATTGGCTTTTCAGAAAAACGAATATGCGATGCGGTAAGTCCACCCGATTTCTTGGAATCATAAACAGCATACGATTGTGGATACAAATCAGAATTTTCACCAACAATCTTTACAATATTTTTAACTGCACCAACTGTTCCATCTGAACCAATGCCGTATAAAATTGCGGTCTTAACATCCTTATTTTCAATTGAAAAAGCGGAATCAGTCTCCAACGACAGATTTGATAAATCGTCATCAATTCCAACCGTAAAATTATGGTGCAAATTTTCACGCATCATTCCCTCAAAAATCGCTTTGACATCACGCGGTGTGAATTCCTTGCTACCCAAACCATAACGACCACCGAACACAGATACGCCCGCCGGCACAATCGTTTTAACATCTTGATAAAGTGGTTCGCCAATACTGCCGGGTTCTTTGGTCCTATCCAATACTGCAATTTGTTTTACTGATTTTGGTAATGCGTGCAAAAACGCATCCACTGGGAATGGACGATATAAATGAACCTTTATTAGTCCCAATCCCTTTGGCAAATAACCCAAAGTTTCCTCGATCGTTTCACATGCACTGCCCATAGCGACAATTATATTAGTTGCCTTTTTATCACCGACATATTCAACCAAACCATATTTACGTCCGGTTAGTTTCGCAAATTCATCCATCACCGATTGAACAATTTCAGGTGTTTTTGCGTAGAGTGGATTTGCAGCCTCGCGCCCCTGGAAATAAACATCTGGATTTTGTGCAGTTCCACGCACAGTTGGATGTTCAGGCGACATGCCGCGTGTCCGGGTGCCTAACACCAAATCATCAGGTAATAATTTATGTAAAACTTCGTCTTCTATTCTGGTTAGGCGTGATTCTTCGTGGCTGGTACGGAAGCCATCAAAGAAATGAACAAATGGCACACGTGAACGCAGTGTTGCCGCATGTGCAATCGCCGCCATATCATGTGCCTGTTGCACACTGTGTGAAGATAACATAGCAAAGCCAACACCACGCACAGACATAACATCACTGTGATCGCCAAAAATAGATAACGCATGTGTTGCCAATGCGCGCGCCGCAACATGCATAACAAACGGTGTTTGTTCGCCAGCAATTTTATACATATTTGGAATCATCAATAGCAAGCCCTGGGATGCGGTAAAAGTTGTCGCGAGTGAGCCCATCTGTAAAGCACCATGCAAAGCACCAGCCGCCCCACCCTCTGATTGCATTTCTATAATTTTTGGAATTGCCCCCCATATATTTTTTTTATGCTGAAAAGCCCAAGCGTCTGCCAATTCGCCCATAGTACTGCTGGGGGTAATTGGATAAATTGCCGCAAAATCGACACAACGATAAGCAACATCTGCTGCCGCCCAATTTCCATCAACTATTAAACCCGCCATTTTTTCTTCCTTAAATTTAATGAACATATGTTAGCATTTCCATAAAATAAGTCAACTTCACATACAATGTTTTTTATGGTATAATAACGCAAACAAAAAATTAAAAGGAAACAAATTATGACAGATAAAATGACTTATTTCAAAGAGCCAATTAAAATAACAGGTTCTAAAGGTGAACTTTTAGGTAAAATAGTTGGAATTGGACCGGCGATTCAGCCTGATTATTTATCAAAACGCGATTTATTTGTAAAACAGGATAAAATATATATTTTGGATACATTCAAGGGTAAATCTAAAATGAAAATTACCGCTTTTACCAAACGTGTTCAAGAAAGCATTGACTATGCAATCAAATTTGCAGAAGGCTGTAGAAAAATAATACTTCCAACAAATGTAAAGCCTAACCCAGATGCTGGAATTCCAGAAATAACAATTTACATAAATTGCCCCGATGAACAAATTGACGAACGCGCAAGTAATTTACTTAATATAATTGCAGATGCAGTAAAACATGGTGTAAGGGTCAAAGTCAATGTCACAGGTAATGAAAACGGTGCATGGGCAAAATTGTTAAATAAAAAACAAACACCAAAAACAATTTCACTAAATAATCAAAGATAAAAAACACTTTTTATCATTGCGAACGTTTTCTGTCATTGTGGTTATTATTTGTCATTCCGGCGTAGGCCATAACAGGGACTTATAACCTGTGTCCAACAACTTTTGTCATCGCACAGGAGTATAACGCCCGCAGCCAATCTAGTAAATATGTATTTATACTTTATTATAACTGGATTGCTTCACTTCGT
>JAZLHA010000001.1:0-51149 GCA_045616625.1 Candidatus Enterousia sp. | reverse complement strand
GTAAACATTCTGTTGGACAACTGGCTGCTGCTTATGGATGGACTAAATGGTCGTGTAGTTATAATTACAGAACAAATTTAGTTAAAATCGCTAGACAATATTCTAGAAAAGCAGGGATGTTTATAAGAAAATGTTTATTAGGTTAAATGTGAACATGTTTAAACTATTTTTACTTTTGGTTTTGTATTGCGTCTTTGATAAACCAATCAACTGGAACTGGGGCGGCTGGTGTCGGGCCGATTTGCCCGTTGTAATGGCTTGATTTTATGTCGCCATAACGGATTCTCTGATGTTTGAATTCGTTATCTTTAAATTCTTCGTAATATATCTGGCCGATGCGCATATATGGATACACAACAGTTGGATATAATACGCGAATTTCCAATGTCCAATTTCCACAAAAACCATTGTCGCCACGACCGGCAGTATGGTGGTTTAATATGAAATTACGTCCCAGACTAGATTTTCCATCAATATATGGGAACAGGTTATATGTTTCGGTATATTCAACCGTTGATGCCAGATATCCAAATTGTGGGTTTAATATTGCGCCTGTTTCAGGAATTTCAAATGAAATTGTTTCCTTAGATTTAGCAGGGTCTAATAAGAACTTTGGATTACGAAAATCATATTCTTCATTTCCGGCAGTATATAGGAAATATGGAATTGAATTTATAAAAATTGTTGGAACTTTGCAAGAAAGTTGGTTGTCTTTGATAAAAGAATCACATTCTTTCCATAAAGGAAATGTTGTTTTGGTTAATTCATCGGCTTTTTGTGTTGAATAAAACCAATCTCCCATAGAATACGGTTCTTTTCTTTCGGAATCATAAGCAATAAATGGTTTCATCCCGTATGGAATAGTGTTCTTGTAAATTTTCATAGTTGGTGCCAGATGTAAATCATAACTATTTGTGCCCAAGCACCTTTTGTCAAAGGGTTTAATTACAATATTGGGTTTACCATCAGGATTGTGTGGATTTAATAGAGTCATTTGTTTGAGTATTTCAGAACCACTTAACTGCATTTTTCTACCTTTATTTAATTAGAGTTTGGCATCCATACTACAATAACGATATGATTTTGCAATATTTTTGTTCACTTTTCAAATTCCTATGCTAATCTGTGTAGTATGACAAAGACTTATTCTGGATTTATTGCAATACTTGGACCAACAAATGCTGGAAAATCAACATTGTTGAACCAAATTATGGGGCGCAAGGTTTCAATCGTTTCGCACAAGGTGCAAACGACACGAACCAGACTGCGCGCAATCAAAATGGTTGACGACAAACAGTTAGTATTTGTTGATACACCCGGTATATTCAAACCTGCACGCAGGTTGGATAGCGCGATGGTTGGTGCCGCAATGGATGCGGCAACGGATGCCGATGCTATATTGTTGGTTGTTGATGCCTCTAAGGGTGTGACGGAAACCGTTCGTAACCTGATTATTAAAATTCACGATATGAAAAACCTATTTGTTGCATTGAACAAGGTTGATTCAATCAAGAAAGATGTTTTATTGCCAATGGTTGCTGAATTGTCAAATCTCGCCGATTTTAAGGAAATATTTATGATTTCTGCATTGAAAAACGATGGTATAACTGAAATGCTGAAATCTTTGGCGGCTGTTATGCCTGAATCACCATATTTGTTTGATGCGGCGGATGCAACAGATGTGCCTGATAATTTATATTTGGCTGAATTGACACGTGAAAAGGTTTACAAGTATATTCACCAGGAATTACCGTATCATATAAATGTCGTAACTGAACATGTTGATGTCGATGACGATGGCGTGTTGGACATCTATCAAAAAATAGTTGTTCAAAATGATGCGCATAAAAAGATAGTTATTGGTCGTGGTGGTCATCAGTTGCAACAAATTGGAACGGCTGCGCGCCATGACATCCAGGACCAGTGGGGCGTAAATGCGCGTTTGCATCTGTTTGTGCGTGTTGAACCAAACTGGGAAGAAACAGCTGAAAATTACATAGATCAAGGCTTAGAATTTAAATAAACTATGTTACATACATCAGATTTTGATTTTGAATTACCACCTGAACTAATTGCATCGCATCCATTGGAACGACGTGACGCTTCGCGTATGTTGGTTGTTTCTGATGACGGGGTTGACGATAAGCATATTCGAGATATCTTGGATTTTATTCAGCCGGGCGATGTAATTGTGTTCAATAATTCGCGCGTTATACCGGGGCGATTTGATGCATCGGGTGTTGAAATTACTTTACATACTGCTGTTGATGATAAAACATGGTGGGGGTTGTGTAAAAAGTTTAATAAAATAAACATTGGCGATATTTTGACAATGGTCGACGGCACAACAATTACTGTTGTTGATAAAGATTCCGAAAGTGGTCTGTTGCTTAAATTTAACTGTGATAATGTTTTTGATGTTTTGAATCGGGTCGGTAAAATGCCGTTGCCACCATATATGAAGCGCGAAGCGGAAAAGTTAGACCGCGAACGTTATCAGACCGTGTATGCACAACCCTTGGGTTCGATGGCGGCACCAACGGCTGGCCTGCATTTTACAGATGAATTGTTGGCGGAAATTGAAAAGCGTGGTGCGACAATTGTAAAAATTACTTTGCATGTGGGTGCTGGAACATGGATGCCGGTTAAAACAGAAAATTTAGACGAACATAAAATGCATAGTGAATGGTGTTGCATCACAGATGAGCAAGCAGATATTATCAACAATGCAAAACGTATAATTGCGGTTGGAACAACATCTATGCGAACATTGGAAAGCGCGGCAATTCGTGCGTGTGAATCTGGATTAAATCAACGTGTTGTTCCGATTTGTCTGAATACAAATATATTCATTACGCCGGGATATAAATTTGGTGCGGTTGATATATTATTGACCAATTTTCATTTGCCAAAATCCACTTTGTTTATGTTGGTTTCTGCATTTCGTGGACTGGATACAATGAAGTCTGCATATGCCCACGCCGTGTCCGAAAAATATCGTTTCTTTTCTTATGGTGATTGTTGTTTATTGTTTAAGCAAAAGGACGCCTAAAATATGTCATTAAAATTTGATTTAATTAAAACAGATGGAAATGCACGTCGTGGTCGTGTTCATACGGCACATGGTGATTTTGAAACACCTGCTTTTATGGCGGTGGGAACGGCGGCAACAGTCAAAGCAATGACAATGGACCAGGTGCGTGACACCGGAACCCAGGTTGTTTTGGGTAATACTTACCATCTTATGATGCGCCCTGGTGGTGATTTGGTGGAAAAAATGGGCGGATTACATAAATTTGGTGGTTGGACCGGTCCAATACTAACCGATAGTGGTGGTTTCCAAGTTATGTCGCTTTCCAACCTGGTTAAAATGTCCGAAGAAGGTGTTCAATTTACATCGCACATTGACGGTGGAATAAAACACTTTTTGCGCCCCGAAGATTCTGTGCATATTCAACATCAACTTGATTCTAATATAACAATGGTGTTGGACGAATGTTTGCATTTACCGACGACGCGTGACAGGGCTGAAAAAAATGTTGATATGGTTACGCGTTGGGCGCGCCGTAGTAAAGATGCGTTTGTTGATCGTGATGGTTATGGAATATTTGGCATTGTCCAAGGGGCTGATTTACCTGATTTGCGTGAAAAATCTGCAAAGCAATTAACTGAAATTGGTTTTGATGGTTATGCGATTGGTGGGTTGGCGGTTGGTGAACCGCAAAATGTAATGTTTGATATGATTGCCACGACAACGCCATTTTTACCAACTGATAAACCACGTTATTTAATGGGTGTTGGAACACCACTTGATATATTGGGTGCTGTGGAACGGGGCATAGATATGTTTGATTGTGTTATGCCAACGCGTGCTGGTCGCACCGCCCAGGCATTTACGCGTCATGGCACAATGAATATGAAAAACGCGCGTTTTATAGATGATGCACGTCCGTTGGATGATAAATGTGGTTGTCCAGCATGTAAATTGTCGCGTGCATATATTCATCACCTTGTAAAGTGTAACGAGATTTTAGGTGCAACATTATTATCACAACATAATTTGTGGTTTTATCAAGATTTAATGCGCGATATTAGAAATTCTATTGAAAACGGTAAATTCCAAGAATTCAAAGAACAATTTATAAAAAATTATAGCACAGGAGATAAAAATGCCTAAAAAACAGAACTCAGATTTTACTATCACAGAGGATAAATTAGTGTTAGCGGTTGCACCGATAAAGGTTGAGGGTAAATTTTGTTATGTTTATTCATTAATTTGCCCAAAGGAAAACAATTCGTTTATTATGGAGCCTAAGGTTGAAATTTCTATGACCAAAGATCCAGATGTTGCTACTATGCGTTATTCTGTAACAAAGAAAATGGCTGAATATCAAGCAAAAGCTTATCCGATGTTTCATGATATGTTCAAACAAAGAATAGACACGTTTTATCAACATACAAAATAAGAAAGGAGAAAAATATGGCGAAAAAACAACTAGAAGTAATAGATCAGGGTGGGGCAAAAACTGTTGCCAAGAAAACATCGTTCATAACGTGGACTAAACGCGGTTTCGCGATATTTTCTGTGATTTGGTTTGTGTTTATTGCATGGTTTCCGTTGCATGTAAAAAATACTTATTCCGGACCAATTAAAAAATCTTTGGTCGTATCCATGTTTTTTGATTTACAGAGAAACATCGTTGAACAATATGAAAAATTACTTGGTGGAATCAAGGGCGCAATAAATATTGAAAAACCAATATCTGTTGCGATTGATGGTGTAAAAATGGCAGAAGGCGCGGTTAAAAATGTGACTGACACAACCGTCAAGGCCAAAGAAACTACAACCAAAGCCAAGAAAATTACAGGTTTGGTATCAAAATTCGGTGTAAAGACTGATAGTGTAGACGATGTAATTGATAAAGCAGATAAAACTGTCAATACGGTTGATAATACCGCCAAAATGGTAAATCAGCAATTGGACAAGGTTGAAAAACAACTGGCCAAAACGATGCAGACAGAAATAGATAAGTTGGTAGATTCTGCAATCAAGAATCAGATTGATAAACATGCGGGCGGTTTGGGAACGACATTGTTGACTAATTATGGAATTAAACATGTTTATCCTTGGCGCCCATCTTCGTGGGGTGTTGCGACAAAGATTTATAATGATTTAGCAAAATCTAATATCGGCACAATCACAATTATCACGGATACTGTTGATAAATATTTCGGTTATGTCGCATGGGGATTGGTAATTGCGTTTTGGACAATTGGTGCAATATTGTGGTTAATGGCATTTAAAAAAACCAAGGCAATGATAGCACCATTCTTGGTATGTCCGCGTTGTGGTCATACATTTGCAGACAAACGAACAGCAATGGGATTATTAAAGGTCTTGCAACCATGGAATTGGTTTTAAAGGCATAAGTGATAAAAATGTGGTTGTAAACCATCGTTTGTTGTGGTAAAATATTGTTTAGAGAGAGAAATTGATACAACAGACGAAATAAGGAGATATAAGATGTCAGCATTAAACAAAGAATTAGAACAAGGTGTATTTAAGTTGTTAATGAAACTTATTGAAACCAACAGAGTAGAGTACGAAAACGGTACATACACATGGCATATTTATGGCAAAGATGGAAAAACAAAATTAGTGAGAGTTTTTATTAAAGAGGGTGAATTTCCAGAAATATATATTGCTGGCAAAGATAAGATACTTTTGGATAGACAAATGGGCAAAGAGTTGAGAGAGGCTATGGGAAAGAGTCTACAAAACGCATATTCTAAACAGCAACAGTCAGATAATGCACAGATTTTTGCGCTTTTAGAAAGCGAAGTAGCATCAAAATAATTGTTTAATATTATGGAAATTGAAAAAAGGGTGAAGTATGTTTCGCTCTTTTTTTAATTTGTTCCTTGACAAAAAAATATATTGTATTATCTTTTAGATCAAAGAGGTGTATATAAATGAATTTAAATTTATTAAAAACAAAAGCAAAACACAGTTTAGCCGGTTTAACATTGGCTTGTACCACTATAGCGCCTTGTGCGATGGCACAAAATCAATCTGATAAAGATGATGATAAAGTCACAGGTGTTGATGCTTCTTTAGAAACAGATACAATTTCAGCGAATAAATCAACTTATTTGGGTTTTGGTGTTCAGAATGTTATTGGTATTCAAACCACAGGCAAGGAAATAAATATTTTAGACAGAGCAACTTTGGGTTTGAATACGGGATTCAAAAAAGACAAATGGCATGGTGATGCGTCTATTCAGGGGACGTTTGAATTGCGTAATAAAAACGTTTCTGCCCGATTGACACAGGCAACAGCAAGTGTCGGGAAAAAAGCTTTTCGTAGTTCTGATTTTGGCATTATTGTCGGTCGTGAATACACAGAGAACGATATTTTTGACGGTAAAACACGTTTTATAGATTATAGTGTTGCTGATACTTATCGTGATTTTTATGGAAACTTATCTGATAAATTGACAGCGTTTTATAAAACAGATAAAGGTTTGTTTGTAGAATTGGGTGTAATAGAAAATGCGGATTCTACATTTTATTTGATTCCAGATTTTCGCAAAGTTGATTTCTTTGGTAAGGTTTCGTTTGTTGCTAAAAGCAAAAAACAAATAAATAGTACTGGTTCTTTGGCGGTTGAGTTAGGAAATCATAGAAATAAGGTTATGTGTGATTTAGGCGTAAATGGAACTAATTTTGGGGTTATGCTTAGCGGACAGTATGATATAGATAATAATTATTTCGGATTGTGTATGACGGGTAATTATATATCAAAACGTGATTTTAGATACATATTATCACTGGCAAAGTATTATTATATTTATAAGGTTCAAGCGGGTATAGAAAAAAAGAATGTTATGTTTTTTGTAAACGTTGATGCAGCCAAGAATTATACAACATTTAATGCTGGTTTGTCTTGGATGTTAGATTATAAACATAACGTTCGTTAAAAAAACACTTGCAAACACAAAAAAGATGTGTCATTATTAGTCCCGCAATGCGAGCGTAGCTCAGTTGGCTAGAGCGCAACCTTGCCAAGGTTGAGGTCGAGGGTTCGAGCCCCTTTGCTCGCACCAAAGTTTTACCACCCATTTGGGTGGTTTTTTATTTGTGCAAAGGGGCGAGAACCCGTAGGGTTTGCGAGGCGAGGGCGGAACGCCCGAAGTACTTTGCTCGCACCAAAGTTTATAAACACCCGAAAGGGTGTTTTTTTTGTGCAAAGGGGCGAGAATACAAGCAGATTACGGAAGTGTAACGCAGCGTAATCGTTGCGGTATGCGCGCAGCTGGCACAAAAGTGCCGTGCGAGCGAACCCGTAGGGTTTGCGAGGGTAAAGAAATAAAACACTGTAATCAAAAATCTGAGGGCAAAAAATACTTGACCCAATAGTTTGATTTTTACTAAACTTTACATTAAATATAGGAAGGATTGTTGAGAAAAATGCGAATTTTTCGTTGTTTTTTGCATTTAATAGCGGTTTTAATATGTTGTTTATTCACATTTACAACAGCATTTGCTGCTGATACTTCCTGTGCAGATGGATATCATTATAAAGAAGGACAAGCAGGCTTAAATGTAGATGCAAGTATAGCAGGTACAGGATATGCAGCTATAGGTAATGATGGTAATCAGGATGCTACAAACGGTGGTAAAACACAATCAGATTATAACCTAACGGCAAACGGAACATGGGGCACAAGCTTTAGCTATGGAGATATCACAGGTAAAGCAAGATGTGCAACAAACAGAACAGAAAACTATAATGAAATAGGTACACCAGAAGGAACAGAGGGAAAATATTGTTGGTGTCAAATTGATGGATTTACACCTACAAATGGTTCTAAACAGAGTTTGTCGGGTGCTTGGGTGTTCCACCACGACGTCGGCAATGCGGACGGTTGCGCTGACGTCTGCGCTGGCCGCTGCGCGAACAACTTGCAGTACGTCGACGCTTTCCGTGCTGCGTTGTTGGGGAGCGTTTCCGCCTCGCCTGCGATATGCGAAGCAGACACATATACAATAACATACGAATTAAACGGTGGAACAAATTACGCAAATGCGCCAACAACTTATACAATCGAAACTGCAATAACACTAAGCGAGCCAACAAAAGATGGTTATACATTTGCGGGTTGGGTTGATGATAATGGTAATACAATAACGGAAATACCACTTGGTTCAACCGGAAATATAACATTGTCTGCACAATGGACACAGGATACACCATCGGCGGAATTTACAATAACCACAACAGAAATGGCAGCGGGGACGGTGTTTAAGTTTTATATGTCGGCGGCTGGTGAATTTACTGTTGATTGGGGGGATGGTAATGTTGAAACAATAACCCGAACAAACACAACCGATGCAGAATACACACATACATATACCAATGCCGGAACATATACGATTGGATTTAGTGGTCAGGCAACCGGATATGCAAGTAGTGTGAGTGGTTATTATAGTGTTGGTATTCCATATCATGGTGCTGCAATAAGTTTTTTCAATAATAAGAATGTGGCTGGCATATCGGGGTCATTGGGTGCGATATTTGGGACATTATCATCTGGAACGAATATACAACCACGGTTTTACTATACGTTTTTCGGTAATACAAACCTAACGGGTTCAATACCGCATGATTTATTTGCTGGTATATCGGGCAGTCCTGCAAGTTATATGTTCGGTCGTACATTCAATGGTTGTAGTGGTCTATCGGGTGAAATACCGCATGATTTATTTGCTGGTATATCGGGTGCGCCTGCAGACCGTATGTTCGATTCTACATTCTATGGTTGTAGAGGTCTAACGGGTTCAATACCGCATGATTTATTTGCTGGTATATCGGGTAGTCCTGCAAGTTTTATGTTCTATTCTACATTCTATGGTTGTAGAGGTCTAACGGGTGAAATACCGCATGATTTATTTGCTGGTATATCGGGTAGTCCTGCAAGTGCGATGTTCTATTCTACATTCTCTGGTTGTAGTAATCTCACGGGTTCAATACCGCATGATTTATTTGCAGGTATATCGGGTAGTCCTGCAAGTGCGATGTTCTCTAATACATTCTGGGGTTGTAGCGGGCTGTCGGGTGAAATCCCGCATGATTTATTTACGGGTATATCTGGGGCTCCTGCTAGTTCTATGTTCGCTTCTACATTCTCTAATTGTAGTGGGCTAACGGGTTTCAAGGATAGTGATGGTAATATTACAAATTATATTCCAAATGATTATATGTCAAAAATAAATAGTACAAATTATACTTCTGGCCCGATGAGAGGAATGTTCTCTGGAACGGGAATATTGACATCTTGTCCGGAAAATATGTATCGGTATGAAACACCTTTTGATTCAGATTTTTATGGAACCAGTGGTAAAGTATCTTGTGCACCATGTCCAAAAGGCACAACATCACCTGTGGGTTCAACAAGTATTGAACAATGCGTGGTACCAACAGCCGATATTATATATAATTATGTAAATGGTGGTTCTGGGTGTGCTAATGAAACATATACTCTTGGGTCAGCAAAGGAATTAACCTGTGTTCCAACGCGTAATGGCTATACATTTGAGGGTTGGTATGATGCGGCAACTGGTGGTAATAAAATCACCCAAATAACCGCACTTGATACTGGCGACAAAACATTATACGCCCAATGGACAGCAAATAGTATAACATGTCCGGCGGGAACATATTTACCAGCTAATGCGACTAATGCGACACAATGTACAGAATGTCCGATAAATAGTTATTGTACTGGTGGTGACTTTACATTTGATGAAACAAATACCGGTGGGGTGACATCTTGCCCATCAGGGTATTCATTGTCAGCGGGCGGGTCAGTATCGGCAGATGATTGTTATAGACAATGTACATATAATGATGTAGCTCACTCAAAGAGTACAGGAACATTGACAGGAATGTATTACAGTAATAATACAAATGCGTGTGAACCAGTAAACGATGCATCATGTGCAGATGGATATCATTATAAAGCAGGTTCAACGGGATTAAACGTAGATGCAAGTATAAATGCTACAGACTATGGTTATCAAAATGATAGCACAGGACGATATGGTGCCGTTAGTTATAACACAGGCACGTATGGTATAACAGCAGACCAAACATGGGCAACAGAGTTCAGTTATGGAGTAGTAAGAGGTAAATCAATCTGTTCTACCACAAAAGGTAAAGGTTTGTGGATGAGTGGAGCAGATAAAGCAAACTCTCCGGAAGAAGTAACTGTATTACCAGATGGAACATTTGCAAGCGATAGTACAGGTCAATATTGCTGGTGTCAAATTGATGGATTTACACCTACAAACGGTTCTAAACAGAGCTTATCGGGTGCTTGGGTGTACCACGGCGACGACGACGCTGTCAATTGCGCTCTCGACTGTGCTTACTACTGTGCGTTCTACTTGCAGAACAGCGTCGCTTTCCGTGCTGCGTTGTTGGGGACGGTGAGCGCCTCGCCTGCGATATGCGAAGCAAACACATACACAATAACATATGAATTAAACGGTGGGACAAATAACCCTGTAAATCCGACAAATTATACAATCGAAACTGCAACAATAACATTAAACACGCCAACGCGGACAGGATATACATTTAATGGTTGGTACAGGACATCAGACTTTAGTGGCAGTGCAATAACAGGCATATCACAGGGTTCAACGGGTAATAAAACATTATATGCTAAATGGACGCCAACAGAATACACTATTACCTATGATTTGGGTGGTGGAACAAATGACCCTGTAAATCCGACAAGTTATACAATCGAAACTGCAACAATAACGTTAAACACACCAACGCGGACAGGATATACATTTAATGGTTGGTACACGACATCAGACTTTAGTGGCAGTGCAGTAACAGGTATATCACAGGGTTCAACGGGTAACAAAACATTATATACTAAATGGACAGCACTAGAATACAACATAAGATACGATTTAGGTGGCGGAACAAATTACGAAAATGCCCCGACAAGTTATACTATCGAAAGTTCAATAACATTAAACACACCAACGCGGTCAGGTTATACATTTAATGGATGGATTGATGATAACAACAATCAAATAACAAGCATACCAACTGGCTTAACCGGTGATAAAACATTCTATGCCCAATGGACACCAATAGAATGTCAAAGTGGGTATGAATTACGTACGGTTCCTAGTGCTGGATTAGATTTAGATTCTGCTATATTAGCATCTTCTTCGTCTGGGAACACTACGGAAAATACTTGGACTGCGACTGTTTCTGGAACATCGTTGTCTGGAATTTCTAGTTGTGCTGCAAATTCAAATGGATCTTCGGGGGATATATTAAGTGAACCAATTAATACAGAAAATGCTTCTGATAATTTATATTGTTATTGTAAATTGTCAGAACCTGCGGAATCGTCATGGGTACTTGCATGGAAATATTCCAAAGCCACAGGTACCAGCGGTTGTCCGGTCAAATGTGCTAATCAATGTGCTTATTTAATGAAAAATAAAAATGATTCCGGTGGTAGAAGTACAACGTATTTCAGAGAAGCCCTGTATTCCACAGCCAGCACCGGTGAACAAACAGTATGCGAACCAATATCGTATACGATAACATATGATTTAGGTGGTGGAACAAATAACTCTGGAAACCCAGCAAGTTATACAATCGAAAGTGCAACAATAACATTAAGTGACCCAACAAAAACAGGGTATACATTTAATGGATGGACTGATGATAACAGCAATCAAATAACAAGCATACCAACTGGTTCAACCGGAAACAAAACTTTCTATGCTCAATGGAGCCCAATAGAATACACAATAACATATGAATTAAACGGTGGAACAAATAACTCTGCGAATCCTGTAAAATATACAATCGAAAGCGAAACAATAATATTAAATACCCCAACAAAGCAAGGATATATATTTGATGGTTGGATTGATGATAACGACAATACAATAACTGAAATTACAACAGGTTCAGCCGGCGACATAATTTTGACCGCCCGTTGGAAAGAATTAGAATGCCAAAGTGGATATGAAGTACACATAATTCCTGGAACTGGATTAGATTTAGATTCTTCTATATTAGCATCGTCTTCGTCGGGAAATAATAGCGCAAATACTTGGACTGCGATTGTTTCAGGGACATCGTTATCAGGAATTTCTAGTTGTGCTGCAAATTCTACGAGAACTATTGATTATAATTATGCAACTGGTGTTTCTGGGGATATATTAAATGAACCAATTAATACTGAAAACACTTCTGATAATTTATATTGTTATTGTAAATTAATAGAACCTGAGGAATCATCATGGGTCTTTGCGTGGAGATATTCTCAAGCTGCAGGTGCCAGCGGTTGTTTGACCAAATGTGCTAATCAATGTGCTTATTTGATGAAAAATAAAAATGATTCTAGTGGTGAAAGAAGTACAGCGTATTTTAGAGAATCCTTGTATTCTACAACCAATAGACAAACAACGTGTGACCCAATATCATACACTATTACATACGATTTGAATGCCCAGGGTAGTGTTGTTGAAAATGATAATCCTGCATCTTATACAGTTGAGAGTTTGCCTATATTATTAAATAGCCCATCCAGAGAAAATTTCAATTTTGCGGGATGGAAAGATGCTAATGGTAATTTAATAACAAGCATACCAACGGGTTCAACTGGCAATATAACATTGACTGCTCAATGGGATATAGCGGTAGTACATTGTGATGCAGGATATTATTTGCCGGCTGATAGTACAGAGTGCCAACCATGTGAATATCATCAAGGAATATATTGTGACGCAGGTGATTATGTTGTAAGTAATCGAGATCAAGGTATATTGAATTGTCCGATACCCGATAATATAACAGGTGCATTTTTTATTAATTATGATCAGTCAATAGATTTTAACGGTAATGGGGTAAGAGATTCTGTGGAAGAATGTACGATTATGATTATGCAGACAGAATATGACGAAAGTTTTTGGGGAGAAGCTGCCATAGATGGGTATGATTCTACAAATAAATTTAATAAAAATATAGCTCAACAATATATATATTGTAGATATAATTTAGATACGAATTCCTATAAATGTATTCCGAATACTGAGAATTTAATGATATGTACCGGTGGGTATTATATACCAGAAACAACATTAGCGTCTAATTCCGAAATATGTAATTTTTCAGATACAATGGATGATGAAAAATGTTATAACACAGATTTAGCAAATATGACTAATCCGTGTATACCAGCCCAGCCAGGATATTATACAACAGGATATGATAGGTATGATAAAGGCGTACTTGATCAAATAGGATTAGAAATATTTAATAGAATGCATGGTTTTGGTGGAATGGTGCTTTTTAACGAATATTTTAATATAGTTGATAATATGCCAGAAACTTTTGATGCTCAATACACTTTATGCCCACAAGAATATCCAAATTCCGATGCTGGTGCATGGACAATAAATATGTGTTATAGGACCTGTCCGTCTAAAGATGGTTATACATTGGTATCTGAAGATAGAGAATACTATAACGAAACAAACAAATGTGAATATGTAGCAAACACATACAGCATTACATATGAATTGAACGGTGGTTCTGGGTGTGCTAATGATACATATACCCTTGGGACAACAAAGGAATTAAGCTGTGTTCCAACACGTAATGGTTATACATTTGCGGGCTGGTATGACGCGTCAACTGGCGGAAACAAGATTACACAAATAACCGCACTTGATACCGACAATAAGACATTTTATGCCCAATGGACCATAGCAGTCGTACATTGTGATGCGGGATATTATTTACCAGCCAATAGCATAGAGTGTCAGTTGTGTTCCGAGAATCATTATTGTGATGGTGGTGATTATATAATATCTGCAGAACAAGATGCCGGTATAGAATTATGCCCAGATGGGGTGATGTCACCAGAAGGTACGTCTGGTGCTAACGGATGTGGTAAAATATTACACGTTGGGGATAATATAATATATCTAACGACGGTGCAAGAAACGACCCCAGCATTGGCTGTACGTTTAGAAAACGAAGTTTATTATGCAAGGACAACACCTGTATCAGAAGGTGCTAAACCTATGAATAAAGATACCACAGAATCATTAAGAGTAAAAATAGATGGTATAGAATATTCAATACACGACAATACAATTAAAGGAGAACAATAATGTTTAAGAAACTAATATGTATATTTACAGTACTAGCAGGTATAACAACAAATGTGTTGGCTGTACCAGTAGTGCGTAAAATAAATGCAGGTAGTATTTTAACAACGGCAAATACCAATAATACAACTAATAGTAGCAAACCCGGAACTAAAGCTTCTGTTATAACAGCCAAAGCGGCTAAACTGCCAACAACATTAGCAAAAACAACAGAATCTTCAACATCTGCTGATATAGATATGTCTGGAAGAATGCCTTTTGTTGGTTCTATAAAGAGTACAAGTACCATTGTAAAACCTGCAGCCAGCAATGTTTCACAAAAAACATCTGCCACAAAAGAAGACTTAACAGAATTAACAGACAGAGTAAATGCTCTGGAAGAAAAGACAGACAGCATGATTGATGATGTTAGATCTAGTGAAGGAACTTATGTAACAGATATAAACGTTGACGGTAATAAAATGAATGTAACCAAAACACGTTTGTTATATGCGCCTGTTAGAACAGGTAATAATGAAACTATAACAGGTGATGCAGAAATTTGGATAGTTAAATAACCATTCAAAGTTATGGGATTCTCTCTTATAAATTCTCTGAATTTTTTCATGAATCCCAATGGCTTCTTTTTGTATTAATGAATTAAAAATCGTTATTTTAATATTTGTTGACTAAATGTATATATCATGATATAACTTATAGCACAAGTGTGAGTTTTAATAACAGGGGTCAAACGTAAATGAAATTAGTTTTGAAACGTATTTTAAATTAAAGTGTGCGACCTTTTACACAAATAAATCGGGCGCACATTTTGTGTGTCCGTTTTTGTTTAAGGATATAACAAAACAAAGGGAAAAATAAATGTCAGATAACCAAACTATGTCAACCAATGAACTAGAAGCACGTTTACAAAAGGCTGAAAATATTCGTGTACGTGATGGTGTTGTATGGAAAGATAAATTTGACCGCAGTCATACAATTTCTGATGCGCGTAATTTACCTGATGGAACGCCTGTGATATTAGCAGGTCGTGTGACGGCTTTGCGTTGGTTGGGCAAACTGATGTTTGGTCGCATTTATGATATAGAGGGTGAAATTCAATTTTCTATGTCACGCGAAGAAATCGGCGAAGAAGATTATAAGTTTATGAAATCTAATGTTGATATGGGTGATTTTATTGGTGTGACTGGCGAACTATATCATACAACCGCGGGCGAATTGACGGTCAAGGTTTCGCACTATGATATTCTGGCCAAGGCTTTGCGACCATTACCTGAAAAATTCCATGGTTTAACAGATACCGAGGCACGCTATCGCCAACGTTATTTGGATATCATTTCAAATCCAGAATCCAGGAATGCTTTATTGGGACGTTTCAAAATGACCCAGGCATGGCGTGAATTTATGTGGAAAAATGGATTTTTAGAAATTGAAACACCTGTTATGCAAAATGTTGCATCTGGTGCGGCAGCAAAACCATTTACAACCCATCATAATGCGTTGGACGCTGATTTTCAGTTGCGTATATCGCCTGAATTGTTCTTAAAGCAGGCAATCGGTGCGGGTTTTGACCGCGTGTTTGAAGTGGCCAAAGATTTCCGTAACGAGGGTATGGATGCAATGCATCTGCAAGAATTTACAATGGTTGAATGGTATGCGGCATATTGGGACTACAAACGGAATATGGATTTTACATGGGAACTGATTCAGCATTTAATTATGTCTGCACGTGGAACATTACAGATTGAATATCAGGGAACAAAACTTGATTTTTCAAAATACGACACAATGGACTATACTGCAAAAATGAACGAATTGTTCGGATGTAATATTTTGGACTTTGATGATGTTGATGCATTAAAGAAACGCTTGGTTGACTCTAAAATGTTCCCAGCCGAAGATTTGACCGAATTAAAGTCAATACCTACTTTGGTTGATTGGGTGTATAAACGCAAGATTCGCGATAGTATTATAAAACCGACGTTCTTGTATAATTATCCAACATATATGGTTCCTTTGGCACGTCATAGTGATGTAGATGATAGGTGTTTAGATATGTTCCAGTTGTTGGTTTGTGGTGCCGAATTATGCAAGGGTTATTCAGAATTAGTGAACCCAATTCAGCAATTGGCTGCATTTGAAGAACAGGCCAAGAATATCGCTGATGGTGATGAAGAAGCGTTTAACCCTGATAACGACTTTGTTCGTGCAATGGAACACGGTTTTCCACCAATTTCTGGTGTGGGACTGGGGGTAGACAGATTGGCAAGTATCATATTTGACCAACCAACATTGCGTGACGTTATCTTGTTCCCAATAATGAAGTAACGGATAAACGATGTCTGATGAAAGTAATTTAAATCTTTTAGTTGCTGAACATGACCGCAAAAATTTAGAGGCGATATCTGATGCTGTCAAGGCAGGGCGCATAAATGAAGATGCAGCAAAATATATCAGTGCGATGTACACTGATGGTATGGGGTGGTTTCGTGAAGTATTTCATTTTCTTGGTAAATGCTTTGGTGCACCAAAAACCGCGGTTTTGGAATACGATTATGATGCTGATGCTGGTATAGATAAACCTATAACGATTTCTGACATAAATCCTTTGTCGCCATACTTAGTTCAACATCGTTTAGATGCTGATCCTATGCGAAATCAGTTTTTTACCAGTAGCAATGGTCACCAGATTGATTTGTCTGTATCGTCTATTGTGACGGTGCTGGTTGCTGCCCAGAAAAAAGTTTCGCGTGCTCTGGATAAAGTTTCTGGAAAATATTACGAAGAATATGTCAATGAAGTTGCGGATACAGCCAAACGTGTAATTGAATCGCATGAACGTGTTGCATCTGGCGCGGCGATTGCGAATAAAATACATGAACAATTTGATAAAAAGTTTATAACATCTGCATCAGAAACAGTTTTGGCAATTATTGGCAAAGGACACGAAAAAATTGCTGTGGATTTAGTGCGTGCGCTGGACCAGATTAAAACCCCTCAGGCAAGACTCCAAGATGTTTGGCGTGTAAAATGCTTGTTTGATTTGGTGCCTCAGGCGCGAACATTTGTTGAACGTGTGCGCGATATGATGCCAGAACGCGTATTGGAAATTCGTGACAAGTTCTATAATATGGACAATCCGCGTAACTATCGTGATGCCAAAATCATTATAAATATAGGCAAAGGCAAAGATATTGTTCCGATGGAAATTATTTGCCAGGTTCGAACTTTCTTTGAATTTGAACGTAAAACACATGGTGATTATGAAGTATCGCGTCGTGCTAAAAATGCGAAGTCAGATTCTATTGAACGTAAACTAGCGGATCTTATGGAAGATGGCATTCGTGAATACAACCTGATGATTGTACGTTGTTTGGACGATTTGTTTGATAGGGTTGGTTGGAATATTTTATATTCTAGGGATAAAGATATTTCTATGTTTGACGGTTTCCCTAAGAAATGTACCTTATATTATCCAACAAAGATTTTAGATACAATTATGGATAAATTGGATAATGCCATTGAAAACGAGGTATTTCATTTAACAACTGTGCCGGCAAAATTGACCAAGGAACAAGAAATTGAAATCTTTCATTTTATGGCGCGATTTGTTTTGGTTGCGGCAATGCCGTATTTGAAATCGACATGGTCTGTGCCGTCTGATACGATTGCGGGTCAATTATTCAATTTTGTTATGAAGGAAATTCAGCGTTATTATAAGAAATAAGTCTTAATAAATTTGGCTTGATTTCATTTTTGTAATAGTTAACAATTGTACTAGGTTCTGGGTAGAAATGTATCAGAACCATAACAAGCATAACAAAGGATTACGATTATGCGTCAAGGTAAGGTTAAATGGTATAACGGTAAAAAGTGTTTTGGCTTTATTAGTCCTGACACACCAAACGAAGACGGCAATACAGATGATGTATTTGTTCATTCAAGTTCTTTAAAAGAAGCAGGTATCAGATTCTTAAATGAAAATGATATCGTTGAATTTGAAGAAGAACCACGAAATGGTAAATTGTCTGTAACGACAATAAAACTGATTCAACGTGATGAAGAATCTGCACGCAGATTTCAGGAACGTCGCGCGGAATATCGCCGTGCGCGTGAAGAACGTAAACACCGTGCTGAAAAATCAGAAAAACGTTCTATGTTTTCGTTCTTGAAAAAATAAATTTTATATAAAAATACAAAATCCGCCATTTTGGCGGATTTTTTAAAATGTAAATCTAATCCCTGCATTTATATCAAACATAGCACTTAAATCGTTGTTTTTTGTAACTGTCATAAGATATACTCTGGGTTTAAATATCAAGCTAATATGGTCGCTTAATTGTCCTTCTGCACCAAATGTTAGGGCAATAGAACTTGCTTTGTCGTCAATTGTATTATATTCCACTGAAACACGTTCTGTAATTTGTGCATACCCGATACCAGCGATAAGGTCAAATCTTTTATTATTTGCATTTGATACGCGAAAGTAATTTTCTATATTAAATCCTATTGTGGAAAAACCTACAGTTATATCATTTATATATTCAGATGCAGGGGAATTTATTGTCGCTCCAGAATCAAACATATAATTATATTCTGCACTTACACCTAAATTATACATTTGTTCATATGGAAAAAATTTGACACCTGCTTCTGCTCCTAGTGTGAAATTTAAAGAAGGTAGTGTTACGCCGATAGAATCCATAGGATCTGTTGCGTAATGAGACCAAAAATTGGTGTTCATTCCGATGTTTCCACCAATAAACACACGAGCAATACGTGAATCTGTACTTGCTGTTTCTACATTATCTGCGCCATATGCCAGTGAAGCACATGAAGCCAATAAACACGTTGTTGTTAATAGTTTTTTCATGTCATTTACTCCTTTGGTTTGTGAACAAACAAACCACCAATGAGAATAGGTGGTTGGAGGTTGACTACAATTAACAAGAATTGTGTGCTTATTCAATATATTCGCAACCCTCCAACCAGGCGGTTGGAGTAAGTGTTTTTCGTCCTTTACTTATAAGACGCTTGTTAAAGGGTAGTCACACCCCATCGCAGTTGTTACTACGACGATATCTATAATATATGATTATTGTATTTAATTCAAGAGGTTAATTACAAAATCCTTGCATTTTTGAAAAAAACAGTATAAACTAGGCCTTGCTGAGCAATCAGAACTGAATAATCATCGGTGTCTTTTGGTCCCGGTTGAGATAAGGATTCTGTCCAATGTTCGGCACCATAAAAACCAAAAGGATAAAATTATGGCAAGAGCAGGTGCAAAACGTAGCACACGTAAATTAAAAATCGCTCGTTCTTTGGGCGTAAACCTGTGGGGTCAGGCTAAATCTCCATTTAACAAACGTAAATATAAACCTGGACAACATGGTCCAACATCTCGTGGTGTTTCTTCGTCTGATTACGCAAAACAGATGCGCGCAAAACAGACTCTAAAGGGTTATTACGGTAATATTGGCGAAAAAAAGTTCCATGCATATTATGCCGAGGCTGACAATATGAAGGGTGACACACCTGATAATTTGATTGGCCTATTGGAACGTCGTTTGGACGCGGTTGTATATCGTGCAAAATTGGCACCAACTGTGTTTTCATCACGTCAGTTGATTAGCCACGGACACATCTATGTTAACGGTAAACGCGTTAAAATTGCGTCATATCGTGTTAATCCGGGTGATGTCATTACCGTTAGTGAGAAAGCAAAACAGATGCCATTGGTTGTTTTGGCATTGGAATCTGCGGAACGCACATTTGCAGACTATGTAAATGTAGATAGCGCAAACTTTACTGCGACATTTACACGTGTTCCAATGTTTGACGAGGTTCCATATCCTGTTCAAATGTTCCCAGATTTGGTTGTTGAATTCTATTCTCGTTAATAGGTTTAACGATTTAGATACAAGTCTCGATTTCATCGGGACTTTTTTTGTTGTTTTTATAAACGTTTTTATGTTATTATATATTCTGTTGGAAAGGATAATTGTTTTGAAGAAATTATTGGTATTTTGTTTGATTGCGACTATATTACCATTTATGGACGCGGATGGTTGGGATTATAGTTTTTATGCGGTCGTTGGAGGAGATATAGAAATTACACAGGACATTCAAAATATGAGTGATCAAGATGGTTCTGTACTAGAAGACAGGGGGTTTTTATTTAATACACAGGAGGAATGTAATGCCGCCTGTAGGGGAACCTGTATAGAACTTTATGATGAAAACCACTATGACTATGTGGGCGATCACGATCAATTTGTGGTGTGTCCTGAACAATGTAAGTTATCCTCCCTGGAGGATCTGTTTGGGCAGAGCATTTTTTATGCTCATTGTAACTGTCCCAACAACTATACAAAAGAGGTCTATAGATCAGATGGAATATATAAACTAACTTATATCCCAAAACCCAACCTCGACATTTGTTATTCTCAGTGGAAGCAGGGGGGGCATGGCTGGTTCTGTAACAATGTAAATCTGGGCGAAATAACCTTTTGTACCGGTTTGGTGTATAGTATATCAGAAACATTAGAGTATTGTAATGAAGGATATTATTATGATTCAGGCACAGACAGTTGTAAATCTTGTGGTAATATAGAAAAAAATGGTACAACATACAATCTCACTTCAAACGCTGGAAACAAATATAGCAGAGAAAAAGCGTGTTATGTATCCAGTACCGGAACTGACAATCGTGGTACATATAATTTAAAGGCTGAATCTGGTGGCGTGTGTACTGTTGAAATGTTGGAAGCTAATTAATCTATGTTTTAATTGACAAAATAAAAATTTGGTATAGTATATCTCTCCTAAATAATAAATAAAGGATATATTATGCCGATTCAAGAATATGGCTTTTTCCCTGAAACACTACCGTTGCGGGAAAAGGTAAAGGCTGTTGTTGGTATAAATAAATCAAGAACATGCGATTTATTGATTATGCCGTTTTGTATACAACGTTAAAAAAAAACGCCCAAACGGGCGTTTTTTATTTATGTAATTTTGTTTGATGCAGAGATTTTTTTACAACAAAAAATTCTTTGCGTGAAATACAACCGTTTGCATCTGTGTCGGCGGCTGCTAATGCTTCCTGCATTTTTGGACATTTAACACTATCCATTACCAAGCAACCATTATCAAATTTAGGTTGCATATGATTCATTTTGTGATGTGGTTTATACAAATAGTGTGCACTAACGCAACCCAATGCAAAAACGAACAACAAAATGATTGTTTTTTTAAAGAAATGTCCGTGGCATCCACAATGACATTCGTGACCGCATGTACAATTGTGACCGCATTGGCATTCGTGTGTCACAGGCGCAACAACCTTTTTAGCAACAGTTTTTTTCGCAGGCGCTTTTTTTGCGGCTGGTTTAGTAGTTTTTTTGGTAACCATTTCTTCTTTCCTTTGGTTTTGTTCAACGGTGTAATTGTAGCAATAACAAAATTTAAGTCAAAGATTTTTTCAAAAAATAAAACCACCCAATTGGGCGGTTTTATCTAAAACAAACACTTTCAGTTTAGTTCAAAGCGTCTTTCAAAGCCTTACCAGGTTTGAATTTAGGTTGAACAGAAGCTGGAATTTTAATTGTAGCACCTGTTTGAGGATTGCGGCCTGTTGTTGCTTTACGTTTTGCAGATGCAAATGTGCCGAAACCAACCAAGCGAACTTCACCGTGTTTCTTCAAAACTTTTGTTACTGTGCCAATGAATGCATCCAAGCATGCAGCAGCTGTTGCTTTTGTAACGTTTACTTCGTTTGCGATTGCTTCAATCAATTGTTGTTTGTTCATATTTATCTCCTTTCATAATTGTTAAGGTGTCTAACAGTTTTAGATTTGCCAAAGGTTGTCAAAGGTTCGGTTTTATGGGGTTTTTTAATTACACATATCACGAACTTCTAACTTTCTATGGGCATTTCCTTTTCTGCTTAATCGAATCGTAGAGAATTCTGCGCTTTAAGTCAAGGGTATATTTTCAAAAACGATTTTTTTCGTTTTTTTTTTTTATATTTGGATTAATTTTTCTGTTTTTCCAAAATTACGGCATTTTGACGCACCGCCATAGCCCCCCGCGAATTACTTTCACATAAAACATAGGCCCCCGTATAATTTTTGATATGGACAGTTCTGAAATGATTCGGTGTCCATATTGCCAACAGAACTATAACTGTTCCCCAGAAAAATATCTTGGTCAGTCCCCATGCATTACTAAATGATTTCTGTTCAAACTTGTCTTTTAATAAATTTTGATACAATGCCCAACCCCACGAAAAGAGCAATATGATAAGCCCAAAGAAAAATACAATCATTAACGGTTTTTTTAGACCCGATAAAATTTCGGCCGCAGTGTCCCAACCAGTACTTGCTGCAGGACACAGGTATAAAACATTGTCCATCATTGATTCGGGAACGTTTAACGCGGATTGTGTGGCAAACGGACTGCCAAAACTGGCCATCAAGATAATAACAGCCAACATAACAACCGCAAAAATCATAGACGATTTCATTTTAACTCTCTGCCTTTCATAATTTCATTATATCACAAAATAATGTAAAAATATAATTGAAAGTTATACTTATTATATATAAAATAAGATTGCTATTTTTTTTAAGGATATAAATATGACATACGATGAAATTAGAAAACAATTCTTGGGCTATTTTGAATCACACGGACATAAAATCGTTCCGTCTGCATCACTAATACCAAACGACCCAACATTATTATTTACTGTTGCCGGTATGGTTCCATGGAAGGGTATTTTACAGGGAACAGAGCCTGTATTCGCACCGCGCGTTGCTGATGTTCAAAAATGTATTCGTGCCGGTGGTAAACATAATGATTTGGACGAGGTTGGATTTGACGGCCGCCATCATACTTTCTTTGAAATGTTGGGAAACTGGTCTTTTGGCGACTATTTTAAGGAAGAAGCCATCACAATGTCATGGGAATTGTTGACGCGCGTATTTGGTCTGGATCCGAATCGTATTATTGTCACAACACATATTTCAGACGATGAAGCAACCGCAATTTGGAAAAAAGTATCTGGCAAGGATGCAATTCGCCTTGATAAAGACAACTGGTGGTCTGCGGGCGATACGGGACCGTGTGGGCCATGTACCGAAATGCACTATGATTTTGGTGCGGATATTCCTGGTGATTTACCAGGATCCGGTAACGAAGGAAACCGTTTTGTTGAAATCTGGAATGATGTGTTTATGCAATACGATCGCGATGCCAATGGCGTTCTTACGCCATTGCCAAAGCAAAATGTTGATACAGGTGCTGGTTTGGAACGCTTTGCATCAATTATGCAGAACGTTCATGATAATTATGATACTGACTTATTCGTGCATTTAATAAACGCGATTGAAAGTGTGACAGGCGTTAAAAAGACAACTGAAAACACATCTTCGTTCAAGGTTATTGCGGATCACTTGCGTGCGGTTGGTTTTGCGATTGCAGACGGTGTTATTCCATCTAATACTGATCGCGGTTATGTAATTCGTCGTATATTGCGTCGTGCTATGCGCCATGGACAAATGTTGGGACATCGTGGGGCGTTGCTGTCTGAATTGTATCCGGCACTCATTACAGAAATGGGCGAAACATACCCTGAATTGGAACGCGAAAAGGCACATGTTGTTGAAATAATTCGTAACGAAGAAAACGCTTTTGCTGACATGTTGCAAAACGGTATGAAACTATTGGATAGCGAACTGCCGAAATTAAATAACAAAACATTACCAGGGGACGTCGCGTTTAAGTTGTTTGATACATACGGTTTTCCATTGGATTTAACACAAATGATTCTGCGCGACAGGGGTATGGATGTTGATGTTGCTGGATTTGAAAAATGTATGACTGAACAAAAAGAACGCAGTCGTGCCGATACCAAGGGAACAAAAGTTTTGTGGGAATCCCAGGAACAATTGCCAAATACTGACGATAGCGCGAAATACAACCCAACAACTGATATGCAATCAAAAGTGTTGGCGATTTTGCGTGATGGCGAATTTGTGCAAACGGCAAATGCTGGTGATATGGTAGAGGTTGCATTAGATAAAACCACATTTTACGGAACCCAGGGTGGCCAGGTTGGTGATATGGGCGAATTGAATAAAGACGGTAAATCGGTTATGACTGTGACTGAGGCTGCACGTGCCAACAATATCGTTGTGCACAAGGGAACGCTTACCGATACGCTTTCTGTGGGCGATATAATTACACCGATTATAAACGCACCTGTGCGCCAACAAACCGCACGTGCGCATACGGCAACTCATTTATTACAGGCCGCATTGCGCAAAGTGTTAAATACAGATGTTGAACAACGCGGGTCCAAGGTTTCGCCAGATTCTGTTCGTTTTGACTTTTCTTTCGGTCGCGCAATGACAGATGAAGAAAAAACAGCGGTGGAAAATCTGGTCAACGAATGGATAAATGCCGATATGACTGTTAGTCACGAAGAAATGGACATTGAATCTGCCAAGGCACGCGGTGCGATGGCATTGTTCGGTGAAAAATATGGCGATGTAGTAAAGGTTATAACCGCCGGCGATATTTCTTGTGAATTATGTGGCGGAACACATATTTATCATACTGGCGAAATTATCAAGGCCAAGATAAACAAGGAAAAATCTATCAGTTCCGGCATCCGCCGTATAACAATGTCTGTCGGCACATTGGCAGAGTAAAAAATAACAATTTTAAATATGTTAAAAAAAGTGCTTTGTTTCAAAGCACTTTTTTGATACCCTTTAACATGTTGAGAGAAGTTAAGAATGTTGCGGAAATTTGCACTTTTTTTGTGTTTGTTATTGCCTTGTATTTGTAGAGCAGGGATAGATAACAGGTATTATGTAACAGATGAAATGTGGAAACAAGATCCTTATAATAAGTTTGTGTTGTTAGAGGACTCTCGTGGTTGGTGTACGGCTCAATATGTATCGCATAATTTGATTTTATCTGCTGGACATTGTGTGAGTGGAACAAAGGGATATACAATCACAAATTACAAATATCAAAAAATACCTGTAGAGTTGATATATAATGCCTATGGAGACCGTGATAGAGCTAATGATTGGGCAGTTTTTCGCATAAATAAAAAGAGATATTTTAATAATGATTTTTTTAGTACTTCTATACCGGAACATAATGTACAAGTTATAAATGCTGGCTATGGTTATCTTAGAATATTAACAGATAATGAAATTGGAAAACTAAAAGCACTTATGCAAGAAATGAATGCTAGCATGGCTTATGATGAAAAAATTTATAATAAATTATCAGAAGAATTATCCAGACAAGGGATGAAAAATTTAGAAGATGACAAGTTGAAGGCAAGTGTATGTAATTTGGAAGGTTTGTCTGATTCTGCCGTTTTGAAGTCTAATTGTTACGGTTGGGGTGGAAATTCTGGTGGGGCTCTTGTTTCAAAAAAAGATAAAATTTTATACGGAATTAATGTTGGAGGAAGTTATACCTTTGATAATCAATCACACGATGTTGTATCCTCAAAACAATTTCAAAGTACATTAAAAAAATTGATAGCGGAAAATGGTGGGGTTATTTCAAATGTAGATCCTGATAATAATTTGACTAATACTGATGACGATGTTAATGAGGAAGTGTTAGGAAGCGATGATATTGCTGAATCAATAAATGCATTGACAACCGATATATCAGGAACAAAAAGTTTTTTAAATGCAAACATATCTGAGATTCCAAATATGAATAATCTTTCGGTATTAAATTTTTTAGATAGAACTGTAGAATTAGAAATCAAAACAGCAAAATTACAAGAATTACAACAAAAATATGAAGAAGCAAAAGCAAAAGAACAATCGTTGGCTAATCGGACACTTACTGCTGCAACAACCGCTGCAACTGGGATTGGTGGTATGGAATTGGCGATGGGATTGTCGGAACAAAAGGCAGATAAAGATGCTGAACAAGATATGATGGCGTATATGGAAACATTCCGTTGTGAATATGGTGGTGGTAAAAGTGTAAAAGGTGGAACAACAGAGATTCAATTGCCTGCGGACACATTGTTTGATTTATATCAAGAATACATAACACTTGCTGCGGATGTAAAAACAATGAAAGAACAGTTAGATTTAGCCCCTGGTATTGAATCAGAGGTTATAATAGATAAAGCGGCCGCTGGTCTATATGATGACAAGGCGTCTGAAAAATCAAACGGCACATACGCATCCATTTATCGTGCAAAAATGGGTAATGAAACCGACCAATCAAAATTACAAGAAATGGCAGGCACATCAGGGAAACGTGTTAAGGGTGGTGCAATTGCCGCTGGTGCTGGTGCACTCGTTGGTATAGTAGGTAATACTTTAATCAATGAAAAATTAAACGACAAAATTAAAGAGGCCAAAGAAAACATAAATTCAGAGAAAACAGAAGATTTGGCGTTAGTAGAATTAACAAAATGTCTGGATAAAGGTGGTGCAAAAAATACAAAACAATTAAAGTTTTCTAAGTTTACACCAAGTATTTTGAATTTAGAGAATATTGATTGTTCTGGTAATGAATGGAAAGCTAAAGTAAAAAATAAAAAAGCTAGCGACCTGTTTGTTGATAGCGCGGATGCTAAAGTTGTTTCAGAAAAATTGGTAGAAAGTTTTGGTGAAGATATTGCTACTGAATTATTGGGGGGAACAATAGGAAAAGCAAAAAATGAAGTTGTTCCTGCGTCACCACTTGAGGAAAAACCGGCAGAAGAACTTGAGAAAAGTTCATCGTTGCATTGTCCCGAAGGAACATACGATATTGGATTTGAAAAGTGTATAGATCCGAATGAACAAGGTAAAAAACATGACAAAGATCCCCTTGGAAATATTACTGTAACATTTGATTATGGTGATATAGGTGTATCGTCGATATGTAGTAAAGCCAAAGGACATGAAAAAAAAGAACTTCATAATGGAATCCAATATTTTATAGCAACAAATACAGAGGTAAAACCCGAAGAAAGATGGGCAGGTAGGTATTGTTTGTGCAGAATGATAGATCCTGTTGTTTCGCGCCGTTGGGTGTTTCAAACAGATTATAAAAATGGGACGTCATGTGTTAAGTTTTGTGCTACCGAATGTGCTTATGCTGTACAAGATAGCAATTATTTCCGTTTAGCAATGTTTGATTCAGTCGATGACTAGATTTAGATTAAAATATATTTAGAAATGAATAAATTATTTATTCTTTAATATACGGGCTTTGCTTTTTTCCCAT
Source organism: Candidatus Enterousia sp. (assembly GCA_045616625.1). Classification (GTDB taxonomy): domain Bacteria; phylum Pseudomonadota; class Alphaproteobacteria; order Rs-D84; family Rs-D84; genus Enterousia. Next base: position 23,653 of record JAZLHA010000001.1, on the reverse strand, counting down.
TCGCGCGCTTTGATTGTTTCGCGTTTATCTATGCGATTTTTACCATGACCGATACCAAGTAATACCTTTAATCGTCCGCGTTCATTAAAATAGAGTTTTAATGGAACAATGGTCGCGCCTTTTTCTTGTAATTGTCCAATCAGGCGGTTCATTTGATTTCTGTGTAATAATAATTGGCGTGGACGACGTTCGTCAAAATTCACAATGCGTGCAGCAGTGGGTAATTTCTGAATTTCTATACCAGATAAAAATAAATTATCACCGCGTCTTTGCACAAAGCCATCAACAATCGTCACCAATCCATAACGCACAGATTTAATTTCCGCACCAGTCAATGAAAGACCCGCTTCTATTGTGTCTTCAATAGAATAATTAAACCGCGCTTTGCGATTTTCTGAAACCTGTCCAAATTTTATCATTGTTCTGGTCATAATTATTTCAACTTCATCTTGGAATATAATTTCTGTGTGTTGTTTGCCAGTATAGTTTCAAGTTCGTCTAATTGCAAATTTTTAATTTGGGCGAGTACGCGCGCCGTTTCAATCACCATTGCCGGTTCACATTGTTTGCCACGATATGGCACTGGTGCACAGTATGGCGAATCTGTTTCAATAACAATTCTGTCGTTTGGGATTTTTGCAAATGTTTCACGAATATCAATCGCATTCTTAAAAGTTAAAATGCCACTCGCAGAAAAGTAAAAACCGCGGTCCAACATAACGCGTGCTAAATCCCAACTGGATGTAAAACAATGCATTACACCATGATAATCAGATGTTAAAATATCGCGTGTATCTGATTCAGCGTCCCGTGTGTGAATCGCCACAGGCAGGTTGTGCGCCTTGGCAATTTCTAATTGTTCTGTAAATAATTTTATTTGTGCACTACGATTATCGTCGCGTTCGTGGTAATCAAGTCCGATTTCACCAACCCCAACAACGCGCGGATGATTTAATACAGAATCTGTTAAAAAATCGACCGCTTTGGCGGTATCTGCATATTCAGGATGAATACCGATTGTCGCATAAATATTGTCGTATGTATCGCATAGTTTAATCGCGTTTTCAATGTCGGCTGGATCCGCCGTTGGACATATCATAACGCCAACACCGGTGTCTATTGCGCGTTTAATCACCGCATTTGCGTTTCCATCACAATAGTTATCGGTTAAATGACAGTGTGTATCTATAAACATTTTTTAATCTCACACAAAATTTTGAATATGGCGATTTCTGGTTCAATGTTTATTGTTGTGATATTTCTGATAGCCTTGGTTGCAACAGGGTATAATTCAGCTAAACCAAATTGCGCAATCGCATCCAATAAAATACTATAAAGTTCAGGCAGTGGGGCAATTTTTTTCGCAATCGCCATCAGATCAGATGATGAAGTGCCGGAATTTTGTAATATATCAACCAATTCCGTATAAATTTCATCACCCCCAGACTGTTTTAATTCTGCAATTTTACCAAAACTACCGTTGACGAGTTTTAAGATGTCAGGACTAATTGGTTCTTCTGGAATAAATTTTGCACATAAATCGCGCAATTCAGATATCGACAGTGGTCGCATTTTTTCAAGGCGTGTTCGTGAACGAACGGTTGGTAAAACACTCGCCAGGCTATGCGAAATTAGCAAAAACAAGGTTTTTGCGGGTGGTTCTTCTAGTAATTTCAAGATTGCATTTGCCGCCGCGGTTGTCATTTCGTCCAAAGAATCAATCAATATAACACGCCAATCGCCCGACATAGAAGACATCTGCATCTTGTCGATAATTTCACGAACGGTATATACGGATATTTTGCCATCTGGTTTTGGCTTTTTATCTTTATCTATGTTGTGCGCGCTATCTATGATAAAAAAGTCACCAACATTGCCGTAAACCATTCTTGCAAGTTTATAAGCCATTGTGGCCTTACCAATACCGCGTTGTCCGGTAAACATCCATGCGTGGTGTATCGGATGTGCATCACGACCGTTCCATGCGTTCATAAAGTTGTTTAATGTGGTTGTATGCCCAACCAGATATTCATTATCCATTGGATGTGGAAAAGTATAACAAGATGTCTTTGCTTTTTTTACCATTTATTTTGCCCAACCAAATATAACCATAATATTTTGAATAATACGACTAAAAAATTGAACCCGTTTTACATCGTCCATCGCAATCAAATCAGAACTTGCAATTTCTTGACCATCTTTGGTTGCAATAATTTTTCCAATTACATCACCTTTATGAATTGGTGCAGGAATAGGGCTGTTATATTGTGCGACAACGCGAATGTTATCAAGTTTTTTTGGCTTGTTTAATGTAATAGTAAACGGTTTTTCTATTGTTGCCATAACAAATTCATCCTTGCCATACCACGTTGGCATTTTAACGATTTTATCACCCGGTTTATAAAAAGTATGATTTATCGTTTTATCATAACCGTATGTTAATAATTTTTTCATTTCTGTTGCTAAACCGTCGTGTCCCTTGGCTTTAAGTCCGTTTATTATACCGATTAAACGACGACCACCGACATTGCTACTTGCCACCATGCCATAGCCACCATCATCAGTATGGCCTGTTTTCATACCGTCGGCACCCTTCATAGTAAACAATAATTTATTATAGTTTAATGTATGTGTTTTTCCCCATTCGCGACACCAATCAGATTGGTAATCACTAAACTCAAATTTCTTGGTCGCAAACATTGGGTACAAGTCAGGATATTCAGAAATAATATATTTCGCGAGCATCGCCAATTCGCGCGATGTCATAAGGTTTTTATCATTGGGCAGTCCGCTTGCATTGCCGAATGTTGATTGCTTCATACCAATTTGACGCGCCTTGTCTTGCATTAGTGATGTAAATTCTGCCTCTGTTCCAGCCAGTTTTTCGGCAACAACAACAGAAGCATCACCCCCCGACAGCACAATCAAACCCAAAATTAAATCACGTACAGATACTGTTTGACCGGCGGATAGGCAAATCTTACTCGCCGGGTACCATAACGGATTTTTGTAATCTGCATTTTTAGAAACTGGAAATTTGTCGTCCAGTGAAATATGACCAGCCTTTATTTCATCAAACAACACCGTTAAAGTCATCAGTTTTATCATAGACGATGGTGGCATCAATGTATCAGCGTTTTTTGCAACAATTGTTGCCCCAGAATCATAATCTATTAAAAACGCAGACCGTGCATTAGTTGAAAAATCGCCAAATGCAAAGCATGGAACAAGAGATATTAAAAATAATGCTAGTATCTTTTTCATGTCTGTTTGATACTAGCAATAAACAAATGGCATTTCCATAATTTTTTGTGAAAATATTATTTGCCAATAAATGTCGTATTTGACACATCAACCAAAGTTATATCACATATCGTTTTTGGCGGAATTTCTAATCCCGCAATTTTAACAGGTATATCGTCAGGTGTGCGGGCATTGTTATCATTTTCAACCAATACAGATACTGTTTTGCCGATTTGTGTTTTCATATATTCTTGTAAATTTTTATTGGCCGCATCAGTAATAATTTTAACGCGTTTTTTTGATATAGGGCGATCAATTTGATTTGGCATTGTTGCGGCGGCTGTGTATGGACGCGCTGAAAAAGGAAATGCGTGAATTTTTATTGGTTTTACCGCTTGGACTAATGCAAGTGTTTCATTAAATAATTCGTCTGTTTCACCTGGAAAACCACAAATAATATCCCAACTAAAAGTAATATCATGTGCATATTGAACCAATTTACGCACAGTGTCCGCACTATGACGGCGTCCCATGGATGATAAAATAGTGCTAGAGCCCGACTGCATAGATAGGTGTAAATGCGGCATCATACGATTGTCAGAATGTATCAAATCAACAATTTTGTATAATTCAGGGCTTGCCGGGTCCATAGATGACAAACGCAGGCGTTTAATTTCTGGAACATCGTTTAATAGTTTTTTACAAACATCAGAAATGAATAACATTTTCCCGTTTTCTGATTTAGCGTATGACGCGATATCAACACCCGTTAGGACAATTTCATAAAATCCGCTTTTGACGGCGTCTTTGGCGTTTTTTAAGATATCTGCATAATCAAAAGACATCGCTGGTCCCCGCAAAAGCCGTGTCACGCAATACGCACATTTATGATTACAACCATTTTGTACTTGAATAAATTTTTTAGATAGGTGTTCAGTTGTGTCTGTAAATTGTTTGATTTGTGAGTCAAAAATAGGGTGATAAGCACTTAGATATGAATTCAAATCAGTTTTTTGCGAATTAGGGATGACCACAACATTTTGAATAGAATTAAATAGTTCTGGGTTGCGTGTGGCGGCACATCCCGTCACAAAAATAACAACATTTGGGTTTTCACGTGCGATTTTGCGAACTGCTTGCCCAGATTGACGTTCGGCCTCGGCTGTGACGGCACAAGTATTTACCACGATGGCACAATCTATATGTGGGCTAAGCATTTTTTGAATCTTTTCAGATTCCAATGCGTTCAATCTGCACCCAAAAGTCAATGTTTTTATATTTTCTGCTTGCATTTTTTATATCCATGGGGCATTATAACAAGGCTAAAAATGATTTCAATAAAGGATTTATAAAATGGCACGTACAACTAATTCTGATACATTACCATACGTAGATAGCAGATATGAATTGGGAATGCTGGCATCTCAACGCGTTCGTGATTTGAATGGCGGGGCAGAGGCTGTGGTTGACCAGGGCAAAGATAAACCAACAGTTGTTGCATTGCGCGAAATAGCCAGTGGCAAATTAAGTGTTGATAATTTACGCCATGAATTTGTTCAATCTTATAAAGAAACCCCAATTACAGAGGCTTCAGAAGAAACATTAGAAATTGGCAGTGAAGATCCAGCTTTGCGTGACATTGATGCAGAATTGGAAAATGCCTTGTTAGAAGATACAGAAATCGTGGCAGATGCCGAAGAAGATAGCACACCTGACGCTTCTGACGAAGAATAAATAGAGAACACCAGGAGACGTCGCATAGTTGGTCTAGTGCGCCACATTGGAAATGTGGTATGCTCATCCGGGCATCAAGGGTTCGAATCCCTTCGTCTCCGCCACAAAAATCAAACACCCGTTTCGGGTGTTTTATTTTTGTACCGGATATAGAAGTGTGTAAAACAGTTTCGCAACAAAGTTGCGCAGGTTCGACAACAAGTAGATTTCGCAAACGTAGTGCGGCGAAATCGTCATGGTTGCCCCGTAGGGCATTAGCCCGAGGGAATACTTCGTCTCCGCCAGGAATTAAAATCTTAAAACACCCTTAGGGGTGTTTTTGATTTTAACTGGCGTGACGAAGGGATGGGTCAGAGCGCAGCGCATGACCATATATGAGAATATTTAATTTTATTTTTATAAAAATTATGCTATAATAATCTCATTTAAAGAGGTAAATTTATGTCTAAATTAACAACACAACAAAAAGAATTATTAAAATCATACAAATATTACAAAAAAATGTTAGAAAACTCTAATCCAGATGCATCTTATGATCGCCATGACACGATTTTAAATCAGTTTGAATATGCTAAACTTGCTCTCGAGGCTACGGGTTATAAAATAGATGAACGTTCTTTCCTTGAAAAAGTAATAGATAAACTTATGCGTGCAAAATAAAAGTATTTTTATTATTGCGTATCAAGAAGTTATAACTCCGCCAGGAATTAAAATCTTAAAACACCCGCAAGGGTGTTTTATTTTTGTGTATCAAGAAGTATCTTTTTTATTACTAAAAATCATCACAAACCCGCAGAATTCTGAACCTAGGTTGTACAAAAAAACCTAGGTTTAATTTCAACAACTTTTTTTTACATTTTTAATTTTTTCAATTCGCGGTTTTGCCCAGAATTCTGCGTCTTCGCGTGGTTTTTTTAATTTTTTTCAAAATGCCCGCATGGGGGTACAAAAAAACCTAGGTTTTTGGTACACTACGATTGTAGGAAATCAAAGTGAATAAGTTTACTTTTTTTGTTTTAATATTGGTGCTTTCCCCAGTACTCGTTTGTGCAGAAACGGTTAACAAGGGTGATTATTTTGCGTGGAAATTGTCAAAAGACAGTTTGGCTTATGTTGATGGCGATTTTATATCTTGGCGTACAGATGATTCGGATGATTCTTATGAATTTCGGCAACATTTTATTTGGTCAGATGATGAACTTAGATCTATACTTAAAAAAGTAAAATTTACGAATGAAGAAATAGAAATTTTCTTTGAATTTTATAATCATAATTTTACAGATGATTATTACATAGAAAACATAGGAAAAAAGTTAAGTAATGGCAATCAAATCGATTTTTCGGCTTCATTATTTGAATTGTATTTTACTTGTGTATTGGACACAATGTATTTTGCAGAGCAAAATCATACATTAAAGAAACTTGATCCACAAAAATGTAAAAATTTTTATTTAGAGGCATATGAAGCATCGGTAAAAAAATTCAATGCCCAATCATCAAAAGAATATAGAACGTATAACACTTATGGCCCTTTGAATTTGCCAATAACACTATTGGCGCAGAGAATGTTTGATTTGGAGTGCCGGGCGGGGAAGGTGACTCCTGAAAACGGAACAACTAAGATTGATGGTCGTTGGGTGTCAGTAAAAATCTATGAAACAGATAGCGTAGCAACTTGTTCTTATTCAGAAGAAACAGAAAAATATAAATGTGTATTGAATAGATATTATAATGCCCCTTATAAATGTACCGTTTCGTGTGAGGCTTCTTTTTCTATGCAAGATAATGATTTAGTATTTGATGGTAACTGTGGTGATACAATGGTTATACCGTCTAATAGACCAAGTTCATTACTTATGTATGAAGTAATTCCGGAATTTTCTGATATAATATTTTATCCAGATAAAGATAAAAAATTAAAAAAAGTACAAAAAAAGAATAAAAGAGATTATTGATTGTTATCATCACAAAAAAATGCGCCAACGGCGCAAATTTTTATGTTGTGGTGGGTTAAGTAGGACTCGAACCCACGACCAAAGCGTTATGAGCGCTCCGCTCTAACCAACTGAGCTATTAACCCACAGCAAGTAGTATTATATATATTTTGAATTTGGTTGCAAGTCTTTTTTACATTGCTTTTAATCGTGTGTTATGCAACGATTTATTGCATGGCAGATTTAGTTCCAATTTTAAATGAAAACCAAATAACAGCGTTTAATACTATTGAATGCACTAATAGTAATGTTTTAATTCTGGGTCAGGCAGGAACAGGTAAATCAACATTTGTGAATTACTTAAAAACCGCATCTAAAAAAAGAATTATTTGTGCGTGTCCAACGGCGGTATCTGCATTAAATATTGGGGGACAAACTATACATTCTTTGTTTCAAATACAGCCACGTGATTTTATTATGCCTGAATTATTAAAGTTAAAGGCTAAACCGCGCAACATATTAAATGCGACCGATGTTTTAGTTATAGATGAAATTTCAATGGTGTCGCCCGACCTTTTGGATGCAATTGATATTTTGGCGCGTATGGCACGACACAATAACGAACCTTTTGGTGGAATACAAATTGTTGCCATCGGTGATTTGTTTCAATTGCCACCTGTGATAACCAAAGAAGCAATTCCATATTATAAAAGTGCATACGAACATGAAAACGCATATTTTTTTGATAGTAATGTTTATAAAAGATCACGATTTATAAAGTTTGATTTTGATATGGTATACCGTCAAAACGATGGGGCATTATTGGAAAATTTAAACAAGTTGCGCGGCGGTGATTTAACTTCAATGTCGTTTTTTAACTCGTTGAGAATACTTGATTCTGAGCGGTTGTCCAATGCTGTTATAATAACGCCTTTTCGTACTGTTGCGGAAAATATAAACGCGTCGCGTTTGGTGCAAATAAATGCACCAGAATTTACATATGCCGGTGAATTGTCAGGGCAATTTTCAGAACACGATGTACCTGCACCAATACAACTAACATTAAAGCAGGGTGCATTGGTTGTATTCGTTCGTAATGGTGATAAGTGGTGTAATGGAACAATGGGACGTGTTGTGTCATTGGGTGTGTATGAAATATTTGTTCAGTTGTTTAATAAGAATCGTGATATTGTATCGGTTAGAACTGAAAAATGGCAAAAGATAGAATACGAACGTGATGAAAATGATAAATTGATTGAGCGGGAAATAGGTAGTTATAAGCAGTTTCCGCTAAATTTGGGTTATGCTATGACTATACACAAGGCCCAAGGAAAAACATTAGATACGGTTATAATTGATATATCGCGTGGTGCATTTGCACATGGGCAAACTTATGTTGCGTTATCGCGTACGCGCAGTGCAAGCGATATTCATATTGCATCACCGTTACGTCCAAGAGATGTTATTTTTGATTCGCGTGTAATTGATTTTGTGACCGATAAAATCTAATCATAAATTTGCTTTTTCATAACAATTGCATCGGCTCCATCTTCGTAATATTTTGGACGCGAACCAACGGGTAAAAATCCCAATTTTTTATACAATTCAATAGCCGGAGTATTAGTTGAAGAAACTTCTAAAAATATAGTGTTAACCCCTTGACTTTTAATTTCTTTTTCAATAATAGTCATAAGAGAAGAGGCGGTGCCTGTGCGTCTGATTTCGGGTGCTACACCAAGTAGGATAATTTCACATTCGTCAGCAACACAACGATATACAACAAATGCGTTTTGACTCGCAATAATTTCCGCGCCTGATTGTTTTGTTTTTGCAAAATCATCGGCCGTCCATTTTTGTTTGCGGTCAGGAAAACATTTTGCATAAAGTTGTTCTAAATCATTTAGCATTTTCTTCGGCATAACTTGGTCGTAAGTATAATGGAACGACAGGTTCTTGATTTTTATCTGCTAATTTCCTTTCGATTATTTTTATGGCGCGTTTTAAGTCAAATGGTTTATGTCCCACAGTTTGTGACCATTCCATTTGTTTTGTCTCGACTGTATCGATATCCATAGTGCACGGTTCTAAATTTTTTGCGCCAACAAAGAAATCACCGCGTCCAGATTCAATAGCGACAAAAGCGTCAGGATATTCGTCCAGATATAATTCAAATGCGTTTATTGGAATAACAGGTATATTTAAGCCCATTGCGATCCCTTTGGTGTATGCGATCCCCAGGCGGATACCAGTAAAACTTCCAGGACCGACAACTACACCTATGGCATTAATGTCATTCCAACTCACGCCATTTTCAGATAAAAACTTTTCTGTTTCTGCTGGTAATGCGATAGCCTGTTTTTCAGATTGTATTGTTGTGTGTTTATCGTCCAACAACAATTCAATTCCATTTCCCGAAGTGTTTATAACCAAAATCATTTTTATGCCCTTTGATTGTCATAAATAGCACAAAAACGAAACACAGTCTTTGCAAGCAAACCATGATTTACAAAATGTGGTTCTATATCGCACAATGCACCATCGTTGTGTTTAATATGCAATGCATATTCTGTTTTAAAAGGTTTTTTGCGTTTTGTAACATTTCTTTCGCGAACCCAAAATCTTAATGAAGAATCTTTGTCGTCTAGTGTATAACTAGCATTTTCTGTATGATACACATGCATTAAATCATCAGATGTCCACTCATTGTATTTTAACTCAAATGGTGTACGAATTAAAAAATCTTTTAATTCAAAATACAGACGAATATTTTTTACAATGTTCATAGTTTGTCCTTTTAAATATGTAATCCAAATCCAATTTTTTTATTTAATACCAAATTGTTATTTCCTGATAAAAGTTCCTGGACTTTATCAGTGGTAAATTCTGTTGATGTATCGTCGCCATTGTTTTTTAATAATTGTTTACGCAATAAGGCGGTTAGTTCGCGTTGTAATTCACGCACCCCCTGTTCAGATGTATAATTGCGTATAATATGACAGATTGCATCGTCTGTGATAGATATGTTATCTACGTTCCAGCCAGTATCATTTGCAGCGCGTTTAATTAAGTGTTCGCGTGCGATTTGTAATTTTTCATCTTCGTTATAACCTGGAACTTCAATAATTTCCATACGGTCTTTTAACGCACCGGACAGATTTAAACTATTGGCGGTTGCAATAAACAAAACATTAGATAGGTCAAAATCAACTTCTAAATAATGGTCACGAAAGGTTTTGTTTTGTTCTGGATCTAGTATTTCAAGCAGGGCAGATTCCGGATCGCCACGCCAATCACGCCCCATTTTATCTATTTCATCCAATACGATAACAGGGTTGTTTGTCTTGCAGCGTTTAAGAGCATCCATAATACGACCGGTTTGTGCGCCGATATATGTTTTACGATGACCGCGGAAATGTGCTTCGTCTGTAATTCCACCGAGTGAAATACGTTGATATTTACGTCCCAAAGCATTAGCAATAGATTTACAAAGTGATGTTTTACCAACCCCAGGTGCACCAACGAAACATAAGATACTACCTTGGTTCTTGCCTGTTTTTTTCATAACAGCAATGTGTTCCAAAATGCGTTCTTTGATTGCGGACATTCCAGAATGTTCACTATTCAGAACGGCACGTGCAGTTAGTAAATCAATGTCTTGTTTGTCTGATTTATTCCACGGCATAGATAACAATTCTTCCAAATAATTTTTTATCAAACCGCCTTCTTGGGACATCTGACCCATTGAACGCATGCGCTTGAATTCGGACATTGCCTTTTCTTTGACGTCTATTGGCAGGTCAGAGCGTTCAATCTTTTTACGCAAACTAAGTCCATCATTTTCACCGTCGTCATCACCCATCTCGTGCTGAATGGCACGCAATTTTTCTTGTAGTATAGCATCCCTGCGACCATTTTCCATTTGTTGTTGAACACGACGATTTATTGAAACTTCTATCTTTTCTGTTTCGTTCATTAAATCAATATGTTCCATCAACAGAATTAGTTTTTCGCGCCAAGTGTTTGCGGATAAAACCTTAATCGCGACATCTGTATTTATATTCAGAATCTGAATAACGGTGTCAACAAAGGCGGACATTTCATAGTTTTGAATAACATTACACAGTTTTTCAATCTTAGATTTACGCAGGTCCGGCAACTGTTTTATATGTTCAGCCAGTCTATCACGCAGGGCGATTGTCTGTTCAAACTTACTATCGTCCAACAGTTCCATCGGTTGAATGTTTGCTGTAAATATACCGTCCACCACAGAAATATCAGATAGTTTAACAATACTTGTGGTATGAACAATAGTATGAATAGCGCCGTCGTGCATACGTAAAACATGACTAATATCGCCAATTGTTGCAATATCATAAATGTCATCAGGTCTGTCTGCGTCCCACGATTTTTGGGCAACCAAAACAACGCGTCCGGTTGTAGCCGCGGCGGTTTCGATGGTTTTAACAGATTTAGGTGTGTCAACAAATACAGGTATTGTGCAATCAGGATGCACAACTAAATCACGAACAGATAGAATATATTCTTTCATAGTGATATAGAATATAGAATATTTTTCTTAATTTTCAAGGTAATAAAAAAAGTCCCGCATTATCGGGACTTTTAATAAGTTTTGAGTGGTTTTTAGTGACGACGAAAACCGCCATTGTGTTGTTGAACATTGCTGCTGGAACGTTTTGATAAATAACGTGCAGAAATCAAAACCAACCATTCAATAGACAATACTGCCAAAGCGACTAATTTGTTTTCAATACCGTCAAGCCAACCCAAAACATAAACTAATTGAGCCAAGAAAGAAATATACAAAACACCAAACATTCCTGTAAAGAATACTTTCTTAATTTTTCCAAACATTTTTTATCCTTTTATTTATTTTCAATATTTATGTCGGGTTTCTGGTGCCAGGTACCCGACGACCCCGCAAAAGCTAAAACGAATAGGTCAACAATTGCCAACCATATTCAACGCCATATTAGGCAGCCATTGCAAGGCGAACATTGTCGTTCGCAGCGATTCTATCGCCATTCAGTTTTTATTTAGCTTTTAACGACGCCACGTCGGATTCACCCAATTTGTCTTTCGTCATCTGTCGAAGCTATTACACCCCCATAAGATAAATAGTGGTGGAGGTGCCGGGTACCGCCCCCGGGTCCAAAATGAGTATTGCACAACGGATTCAGAATCATCACTACTTGCGCAGCAAGGAGAAGTATAAATCTTTGTGGTGGAAATTGCAAGTTTTTAAGTTATAATAGATATCAAAGGTATAAATAATGAAATTTTTAGATAAAGCAAAAATTCATATCAAGGCTGGTGATGGTGGTAATGGTGCCGCCAGTTTCAGACGTGAAAAATACATTGAATTTGGTGGTCCAAATGGTGGTGACGGTGGTCGTGGTGGCGATGTAGTGTTCGTCGCTGTGCCAAATGTGAACACTTTGATAGATTATCGTTTTAAAACGAATTTTGTGGCGCAACGCGGTCAAAACGGTATGGGAAAAATGCGTACTGGATATTCGGGCGAAACACTGGTTTTGCCTGTGCCAACGGGAACGGTAATATTGTCTGAAAATGAAGAATTGGAATATGCTGATTTGAATATTGACGGTATGGAATATCGTGCTGCGCGTGGTGGAAATGGTGGTTGGGGAAATTTGCACTTTAAAAGTCCGACAAATCGCGCCCCGCGTCAGGCAAATGACGGTCTACCGGGTGAAGAAAGAACGGTTGTTTTGCGCCTAAAACTGATTGCAGATATCGGTTTGGTTGGGTTCCCAAATGCTGGTAAGTCAACGCTTTTGTCTGCGGTGACATCTGCCCGACCAAAGATTGCAAATTATCCATTTACCACATTAAATCCACAATTGGGTGTAATGTACGCACATAAACGCGAATTTGTTTTGGTTGATTTGCCCGGATTGATAGAGGGGGCACATACCGGTGTGGGCCTGGGCGATAGATTTTTGGGCCATGCTGAACGAACAAAAATGATATTGCATGTAATTGACGGCACAGAATCTGATTGGGCATCACGGTATCGGGCAATTCGTCATGAAATGGATTCATATGGTGGCGGTTTACTAAACAAACCCGAAATAGTTGTTATAAATAAAATAGATGCGATAGATAGCGACGATTTGAAACAGCGTATGGCTGATTTCAAAAAGTCTTTTGGTCGCAAGAAAAAAACAGAAATTTTGACAATTAGTGCCGCCGGCCGCATCGGCATCGAAGATATGATAAGTGCAATTGAAAAACAAATGTTAGGGTTAGAGTAATGATAATAAGTCTTACAGATGTTAACCGTTTGACGGATAAAATATATGATGTAAATCATAAACCGATAGATTTTGACTATAAAAAATTTGTAAGAATTATACATAGAATTGAGAACAAAGACCCAAGGTCGGACGAACTTAAAAAAAAGATAGAACGGGATAATTTTAGAAAGATTCCAAATGGTGTTTATTATTGTTCCACTATAAGCAATAAAAATGAATTGACTCCTTGCCTTTTGTTTGATGATAATTTTATTTGGACATTGGGTGAGATTTGTTTTAACTCTCGGGATATGGTGCCAGAATCTGAATTTATTTATTGTTTTGCAAATTTACCTTTGTCTAATTGGCATACATACGTGGCTATGTCAAAAATACTTTACGCCATGGGCGAAGATATAGATTCGGCAGCAAAAAATTTAAAGTTAAAAATATTCGATCGTTATCGTTCCCAAATATTAAATATGGAAAAAAGAGGGCGCAAACGCTGATATACTGGAACGCATATGATAAATACTAAAGAAATTTGATTTTATGCGATTTTTTGATATAATTATAGCGCCAAAAATAATAAATATAAAAAGGAGAAAAGAAAATGGTATCTATCAAAGGAACCCAGACTGAAAAAAATATATTAATGGCGTTTGCCGGTGAATCTCAGGCACGTAATCGCTATACTTTCTTTGCGTCCAAGGCAAATAAAGAGGGTTTTCAGGCAATCGCAAAAATATTCTTGGAAACAGCAGACCAGGAAAAAGAACATGCATCCCGTTTGTTTAAATTTCTTGAGGGGGGCGATTTAGAAATAACCGCATCATTCCCAGCGGGTAAAATTGGAACAACACTTGAAAACTTACAGGCTGCTGCATACGGTGAAAACGAAGAAAATACAGATATGTATCCGCGTTTTGCACAAATTGCCGCCCAAGAGGGTTTCCCAGCAATCGCAGATGTGTTAAAAAATATCGGTTATGCGGAACGTTATCATGAATCACGTTTTCGTGCGCTGGCAGAGGCGTTGGAAAACGGCACATTATTCAAATCAGACAAGATTGTTATGTGGCGTTGCACAAATTGTGGAAATTGGCACATTGGAACCGAAGCCCCAACCGTATGTCCGGCATGTTTACATGAACAGGGCTATTTCATAAGCGAAGGTGTAATTTCCCGTTGCGATACGAACGAAGGCTTTTGTGAATATGCAAACATTGATGAATAATAAAAAATATTGAAATAAAAACGCACCAAACGGTGCGTTTTTTTATGTCGCATTTATTATTCTTTGTTTGTCATTGCGAACGAAGTGAAGCAATCCAGTCAATAATGTTTTTTCTTTTTTTATTACTGTATTTTTTGTCTTGAACGGTATTAGCGTTTTGTGATATTATAGCAATATACTGATTAGGAATCATATCAGTATGGGGTGTGAGAACCCTTATGTTTACAGTGTCCGTAGGGACAATAAAAACTCCAACTAAAATAGGTTGGAGGGCGCACCAAATATAAAGAATAGGTGCCACTATCTTCTGTAAACAATAGTTCTCAACCTCCAACCACCCTGATATTTATATTATGGTGGTTTTCTAATTTGTTTTACACAGGAATGAATACTGATATTCTTGTGCACACAGAATGGGTAAAATAAAGAAAGGAAGGGACGAATGTCACACACCAAGGTATTTTTAACATCGGGAATAATTTTGATGGCGATTGCTGGGAACGCATTTGCTGTGGATGGTGTGTATAACGATACGATAAATAATAGTTGTAATATAGACTTTTTGGGTGTGGCAATGGGTAATGCTACAAATAATTTTACAGCGGAATATAGCCCAATACCATATACATGTAATGCTGGACAATATTTATATAGTGATGATACCACTGTTGAATGTCGTCAATGTCCAACGAACAGTTATTGTGGTGGTGGCACATATACAATTGAAACGGCGGACACCAGTATTGCATTATGTCCAACGGGAACATTTTCTGCACCGGGGACGGCAAGTATTTCCGAATGTATGGAACCAAAATTTACCGCAACATATTCTGGCACCAGTGCGGGTTTTGAAATGACGGCGGGCGGAACATTTTATATTGATTGGGGTGATGGTACGGTTCAAAAAATAACACGTAATGTGACGGGACATACAACATATTCACATACATATAGTCAGTCTGGTTCCCATAATGTAAGGTTTGCGGGTCAGGCGACCGGATATTCCACAACAACACAATCTACTCATAGTACAATAAATTATAATGATGTTGCTATAAGTTTTGCTGGCCAAACCAACTTAACCGGAATATCTGGTTCATTGGGTTCGATATTTTCGACGATTGGTGATGGTGGTACATTGGCAACTCAACCAAGGTTTGCAATGACGTTTAGGAGTTGTACCAACCTGAGGGGTTCAATACCCGCCGAATTATTTACCGGTGTTCACGGTCAACCGGTTCGTTATATGTTTAATACAACATTTTGGAATACAAAATTATCCGGAAACATTCCGCCATTATTTAAAGATTTATCCGGCAGTCCAGCAGAGGAAATGTTTGCTAATACATTTTATGGCTTAAGTGGTTTAACCGGTTCAATACCGTCGGGGTTATTTGGTAATTTATCAGGCAGTCCGGCAGAAAATATGTTTAAACAAACATTTTGCGATTGTTCTGGCTTAACGGGTTCTATACCGTCAAACCTATTTGGTAATTTATCGGGCACCCCAGCAGCGTTTATGTTTGGTGCAACATTTTACGGTTGTTCTGGCTTAACGGGTTCTATACCGTCAAACCTATTTGGTAATTTATCGGGCGCCCCAGCAGAGAATATGTTTAGTATGACATTTTATGGATGTTCTGGCTTAACGGGTTCTATACCGTCAAACCTATTTGGTAATTTATCGGGCGCCCCAGCAGAGAATATGTTTATACAAACATTTGTTAATTGTTCTAACTTAACTGGTTCAATACCGTCAAACCTATTTGGTAATTTATCGGGCACCCCAGCAGCGTTTATGTTTGGTGCAACATTTTACGGTTGTTCTGGCTTAACGGGTTCTATACCGTCAAACCTATTTGGTAATTTATCGGGCGCCCCAGCAGAGTATATGTTTCGTCAAACATTTAACGGTGCGTCTAATTTAACGGGCTATATACCAACAAATCTATTTGGAACGATTTCTGGTGCACGTGCAGATTATGACTTTTACTTGGTCTTTGACGGTACTTCGCTGGAAACATCATGTCCGGCAAATAACTATCGTCATACATTTGAATTCCAGGATAGTTTCAGTAACAAGGTTGGGTGTGATATCTGTCCGGATGATGGTTTGTCCGATGCTGGTTCAACCGCAATCACACAATGCTATATCACATGTCCAGAACCACAACCGGTCGAACATGGAACATCAACATTAATTGGTGATGCGAACAAGTTCTATGTCAATAACGCGTATCCACAATGTGAATATGATTTGGCTTGTGATACCGGATATCATAATAATGATGATATGACGGCATGTCTGGCTAATCTGTTAAGCATAGATTGGAAGAGTGATGGTGAACTGTATCAGCAAAATACATGTACGTATGATGGTGATATTGTATTACCGACACCTGCACCAGTTAAGGCTGGGTATACATTCGCCGGATGGAAATTGATAGTTGCGGAACCCGCTGCTGAAGAAGAATAGAGGGATAAGTTATGAAAAAGTTATTGATAATATTATTTGGAATTGCTATTATAAACATATCGTATGGATATGATATGTCTGATCCGAATCCAACAATAGATATAGAGTTGTTAAAGACAATGAATTCGACGCAAAAGGAATGTGTATTGTCACATGGTTGCACTATACCGACACCGGAAATAGTGGCACGAATGAACGATACAAGAGAGTCACTGCGTGAAGAAGATATATTAAACAAACAATGTCTAAAAGGTGCGATGAACGATTGTGGTGTTGGTGTGGCATTGCCGATGAATGATTCGATAGAAATCAAGATGCCGGAAATGGATTTATCGCATGACATGTTTGAATGATAGAGATTGGTGGGGTGATGTCCACCAATGGACAAAGGTCTCTTTGTCCCTCCTTTAAAAGCCCCGATACGGGGTTTTTTGTTTGTTATTATCATTATTACAAATGGATTGCTTCATTTCGTTTGCAACGACAAAAAAACACCCCGATAAAAATCGGGGTGTGGTAATTTGATTGAACTTATTTTTCTAATTCGTCCAAGACATCTATTAGGTTGCTTTTTACGTTACCTTTGCATCCCATGCCGGACCAGTACAAGATTTCTTCTCCTGTTTCGTTGTCTGCGATTGAAACGTTAAAGTCAACCCATTTCCAACCGTTAAACATACATACCGGGAAACGCCCCAGAATACGCATATAATCGCCAACATTATATTCGTTTACTGTTGCAATATAACGCGCACCATCAATTGTTGTTGTAGAAACACGACCATCTTTATCCCCAGAAATGTTGGTTGTCGTGTTCTGAACGGATGTTTTACGGCCCACAGTCACCTTGTAACCACGGCTTTCCAATTCATCTTTTAGGTAATAACGCATTGTTTCGCCATTGGTATCAACATATATTTTCTTTGTTGTGTCTAATGAATGTGGCTTCATATCAATTGTATTACATGCGCCCAGCGCCAAGATAGGTAATGTTAACCAAATAGTTTTCATATTCACTCCCTTTTTTTTGTTGTAATTATAGAGTAGTAAATCAAGTATAAAAATCAAGTTTATTTTGTTCCTAATGTGTCTAAAATTTGGTTCAACTTACGCATAGAACTGTTCGCACAACCGCGTCCGCGCCACGAAACAATTTCTTGTTTTGTGTCTTGGTCAACAATAGAAACATTAAAACGCCACCACCAAAAACCGTTAAACATACACCAAACGGGTCTAAAAACTTCTTCACGTTCATTTACACGCACGATATAGGCGTTGTTGGATGGAACTTCTTCACTAACACCCTCGAATTCATCGTTATCAATTGTTGTTTTTACTTTGCCGATTTTGACATTATACCCGCGTTCTTGTAAAGCCTGTTTAATAGTGCGTTTTATAGTATAACCACCACGATTGGCATAGAAATCTTTGTTTTTATCTATCGTTGTGTTGGGTTGAATATAAATACTGTTGCAACCGCACAGCAAAACAATTGGTAACATAAGCGCATATTTCATCGTTTTTTCTCCTGTTGAGTTCATTATTAAACAATGAAAAAATAAAAACAATAAAATTAAATAATATGAATCAATATCTTGATTTCTAAATATATTTTGATAGTATTTGAAATACAATCAATAAAAGAAATACAATGAATTTTATAAAAACATCAATACAGGGCGTGTATATCATAGAACCAACTATTTTTAAAGATAGCAGGGGATATTTCTTTGAGAGTTATAATAGGGCAGAATTTGTAAAAAATGGAATAACCAATAATTTTATTCAAGACAATCAGTCAAGTTCTGTGTATGGTGTTATTCGTGGGTTGCATTGTCAACTGGGCGAACATTCCCAGGCGAAATTGGTACGTGTATTACAAGGCAAGGTTTTAGATGTCGCGGTTGATACTCGTTTGGACTCGCCAACATTTGGTAAACATGTTGCTGTTGAACTGTCTGATGAAAATCAGCGTCAGTTATTTATACCACGCAATTTCCTGCATGGTTTTTCTGTTTTGTCTGAAACTGCGGTATTTGCGTATAAATGTGATAATTTATATAACAAGGCATCTGAATATGGAATTCGTTATGATGATCCAGAAATAGGTATAGATTGGAAAATACCCGCTGCCAAAGTAATTACATCTGAAAAAGACAGATTGGCAACTACATTGCGTGATTTAATCAGACGACAAAAATAAAAAACAACGGTCAGAAATGACCGTTTTTATTTCTGGTGCACCCGGCGGATTCCCTCGGCACTGTGTGCTTGTGGGGCATTCGTTAGCACTCAAACTTCGCAATGCTTGTTTTCGCTTACTCATTGTCGAACTGCGTTCGAATCTCCGTTGTGTTCCAACAGTAAAAACAAAAACACCACCATTGGTGATGTTTTTCTTTTTATTCTGGCGCACCCGGCGCGATTCGAACGCGCAATCTCCGCCTTCGGAGGGCGATGCTCTATCCAGTTGAGCCACGGGTGCGTTTGTTGCAATTATACTATATTTGATGTGTTTTGCAAGGTTTAGTCTTGTTGTAATGATGCCAACATAAATTCGTCTAAATCGCCGTCTAAAACCGCACCAGAATCAGTGTTTTCTACATTTGTCCGGACATCTTTGACCAGTTGATACGGGTACAAAACATAGTTGCGAATCTGACTGCCCCATTCAATCTTTTTTTGATTGGCCTTGGCAGCGTCTTCTTCGGCTGCACGCTTTTGCAGTTCCAGTTCGTACAATTTGCTGCGTAACATTTTCATTGCCATATCTTTGTTTTGAAATTGACTGCGTTCATTTTGACATGTGACAACGGTATTTGTCGGAATGTGGGTAATACGAACCGCAGAATCTGTTTTGTTAACATGCTGCCCCCCGGCACCAGATGAACGGTATGTATCAATGCGTAAATCCTTTTCGTTGATTTCTATTTCAATAGAATCATCAACATCAGGCCATACATCCACAGATGCAAAACTTGTCTGGCGTTTTCCATTGGCGTTAAAGGGCGAAATGCGAACCAAGCGATGAACCCCAATTTCGTTTTTTAACCAACCATACGCTTTATCCCCAGAAATACGATAGGTCGCACTTTTAATTCCAGCAATATCACCCAAATGTTCTTCGATGGTTTCGATTGTAAAACCGTGGCGTTCAATCCATCTGTGATACATGCGCGATAGCATTTGCGCCCAATCTTGTGCCTCGGTACCGCCGGCGCCGGCTTGGATAAACAGAAATGCGCCACTTTCGTCGCCAGGTTTGCGGAATAGGGTGATAAATTTCGCACTGTGCGCGTTATTTGCTAATTTTTCGATACCGTTTATAACATCAGGATCGTTTGGTGCAATTTTATACAATTCTGACAAAGTTTCAAAATCAGATTCCAAAGAATTTAAATCAGAAAGTTGTTTTTCCAGATTAGATTTCTTTTGCAATAAATTGCGGGCGTTTTCAGGATTGTTCCATAAATCAGGTGCGTTCACCTGTTCATTTAGTTGGGTAATTTCTGAATTTATCTTGTCCGGGTCAAAGAAACCCCCTTAACACCGAAATGTTTTCAGATATTTGTGAAAATGTTTCATTGTCTATTATCATGCTTGTGATTTTATCAACAAAAAAATCTAAATCAATGTTTTTATAATTTTATTGCCTTAGAAGTAGAAATATGATATTATTAAAACAATAGCGAGAGGGATTATAATGAAAAAGTCATATTTTCTGTCGGTTTTATTCGGTATTGTTGGTATATTTGCTATGTCTGCGAATGCTGCTACAACTAATTCTGGCGTGCGCGCAACATCGTCATTGGTGACAAATAGTGGTGCTGCCGGATTGCGTGGTTTGAATGCCCAGGCCCAGGCGTATCGTATAAATCAACGTAATTTATACTATATGGTGACACAACCCGATGTTGAATCTTCTTGTCGCGAACGTATTATGGCATGTTTGAATGATTATTGCGGTGATATGACTGTTGTGCCTGGTCAGAATACTGGCGGTCGCTGTGCTCATGCGACAGAAAGTGAACTTTACAACGCTGCGTTGTTATGCTTGCAAAAGGATACGTCTGTTTTACTTCCTCAATATGCTTCTTCGGTATATTCAAACAAGGGTGGGGTGAATACAGCGGCTAATTTGTGTCCAAAATATGTTCAACAGGAACTAATGTCATACTTATCTATGGCAAATATGGCGACACAATTATCAAAATCTCATTCTGAATTATGTGTTCAACGTCGTCAGGAATTAGAGGCTGCAATGTCATGTCATGCGGTGGCATTGGCATACGGTAATGAAACAACCAGCAAATTGAATACATATTTAAATGATTATTGTGGATCTGGTGTTCCTGGGGGGTCTGCGGAAATGGTAACCCGTTTTGCCAGTGCTGGTAATGTTGGTGCGAGTGTCTGGGGATGGGCTGAAAAGATAGTTTCATTAAATCTTAATCAAAAAGGTGAAGATTGGCAGGCTGCTGTTGATGCGGTATTGGCAGGTTATACAAACCGTATGAATTTGGCATGCGGTGATAATGTGCAAATGAACACATCATCGCCATCGACGTATTCTAATGAACCAACCGCATTGCAAACTGCGGCGGCGTTAGTCACAGGTGTTGCTTTCCCAACCACGACCCAAAAGGTTCCAAATCCATATGAAACACAGTCGATTTATATGGAAATTACACCAATGGTTGATGTTTATACATATTCTGATGCAGAACAGGTTATAAAAGCTGGAATGTCGAATGTTGCAACAACACAAAATGCGTTTTTAACCCCTGCGCAAATGTCTAATATGCAGGCGGCATATAAACAAGGAACAAAAGTATTTGTTTTGCGTGATAGTGCCCGTTGTTATATTATTCCTGTGACCACATTAAATCAGTCTGAAACAATAATGATATCGCAAACGTTTTCAAATTGCGTGAATAAATAATTTTAGACATAAATAATCCATCTAAACCGCTTGAATCAAAGCGGTTTTTTTGATATAATTCCATAAAATGAAGTTTACACGAAGGGATGTTTTAAAAGTATCAGGATTTACCGCGTGCGTGGTTGCTTTGTGGCCACGTATGGTTTTCGCTGCGCGTAATACATTAACTTCAATGCGTACCGGATTACAACCAGGTGGCAAGACTCGTTTGGTTGTTGAAACGGCCCTGCGACCGTCTTATTCGTTATCTTATCCGCAAAATCAATTAGTGGTTACAATTTCTAATACCACTGTTGATAATACTGTTAAACCTAAATTGGCATCAGGAACGCTGATTTCCAGTGTTACCCAGGTACAAAATGCCGACAAATTACAGATTGTTGCTAATTTAAAAAAGCCTATTGCCGAAATTCCAAAGAATCAAATTATGTTGTTGGAACCAAATGGTGATAACGATTATCGTTTGGTTGTTGATTTTACTGCGGGGGCGGTGTCTGGAACTGGCACAACACCAACGACATTAACCGCTATTACACCGCAAAAGAAATATGTAATTGTTATTGATGCTGGTCACGGGGGCAAGGATCCTGGCTGTATAGGCAAGGGTGGAACCAGGGAAAAAGATGTTGTATTATCTGTTGCAAAAAAACTAAAAAAGTCATTGGATAGCGAAGGGTTCAAAACATATTTAACGCGTTCTGATGATAGATATTTAAAATTGGCGCAGCGTGCCGAATTGGCTGAAAAGTACAAGGGTGATTTATTTATATCATTGCACGCAAACGCAAATCCATCCCGCGAAATGAAGGGGTTTTCGATATACACACTGTCTGAAAAAGCATCTGACGAAGAGGCGCAAAAATTGGCAGATGCTGAAAATGCCGCTGATAAAATAGATGTTAGTGGTTTTGAACAGTTTTCTAAGGATATACGTATAGCGTTGTCGTCGTTGCAACAACATGCAGTTGCTGAAATGTCCGAAGAGTATGCGGCATCTTGTACCCGTACATTAAAGCGTGCTAGTATTACACAACAACCAGGGCCCGATGTAAGGCATGCGCCGTTTGCGGTGTTGCGTTCGACTGTGCCGGGGGCATTGATTGAACTTGGGCATTTATCAAACAGAAATGAAGAAAAATTACTAAAATCGGCTGAACACCAAACCAAATTGGTAAATGCCATTGTTAAATCTGTCAAGGGATATAATTTTGAGGTTTAATTTGCACTTGCAATGCTTATGCGAATGAATATAATATCGCAGTAAATATCATCCGGAGATGTGGCAGAGTGGTTGAATGCGCGCGACTCGAAATCGTGTATACAGGCAACTGTATCGGGGGTTCAAATCCCTCCATCTCCGCCAGATTTTTATAGACACATCAAGTGTCTATTTTTTTATAAAAAAGTTGTTTGTATATACACTTTTTCCCTTGCACAAACTTTTGATTTTTTCTACTCTCTGTATTAGATAAAAGAGGAAGGTTTTTGCTAATAAAGATAACTCGCTGTTTTCTGCGTTTTTTTGATATAATTGTATTAACAAGCATGTTTTTGTTTGCGGCTGCTTTTGCTGATTCTGTTTCTACCACATACACGATAACATACATGAATGGGGATATCTCACTGGCTTGTGCTAACGGTTTTCCTGTTGGTCGACAATGTATAAATTCAGGAAGATTAAACCGTTCTTATAGTGCGGAAGATTTACCACTTACTTTACAAAATTTAAGTATGTCAGATTATACATTTGATGGTTGGTATACGACACCAGACTTTAGCGGTAGTAAAGTAACAGTCATACCACAGGGT